>DHHB01000068.1:0-2513 GCA_002403075.1 bacterium UBP1_UBA4783
AACGAATACATCGAGTCGGTCTGGTGGATCCTCCGGCAGTTCTGGGATCAGGACATGCTCTATCAGGGCCACAAGATCGTCCCGTATTGCCCCCGCTGCGGCACGTCGCTTTCGAGCCACGAGGTCTCTCAGGGGTACGCCGACACGCAGGACCCCTCGATCTACATCAAGCTCAAGGTCGAGGGAGAGGACGCGTATTTCCTCGTGTGGACGACGACGCCGTGGACCCTCATCTCGAACGTGGCGCTCGCCGTGGGTCCCGATCACGACTACGTGCGCGTCCGCAACAAGGGGGAGACGCTCATACTAGCCGAGGCGCTCGTCGGCGTTCTCGACGGCGACAAGGAGATCCTCGGCGCGGTCAAGGGGAGCGAGCTCATCGGCAAACGCTACGAGCCGTGCTTCCCGTTCTTCAAGGACGCGCCGGGCGCCTTCCGCGTCATCGGCGCCGGTTTCGTCTCGCTCGAGGACGGCACCGGCATCGTGCACATGGCCCCCGCCTTCGGCGAGGACGACTACAACGCCGGCAAGGCCGAGGGGCTCCCGATGCTCCAGCCGGTCGACGAGGCGGGGCTCTTCACGAGCGAGGTGACGCCGTGGGCCGGGCGGTTCATCAAGGACGCCGACCCCGAGATCATCACCGACCTCAAGAAGCGCGGGCTCCTCTACCGCAGCGGCAAGATCACGCACTCGTATCCGTTCTGCTGGCGCTGCAAATCGCCTCTCGTCTATTACGCGCGCCGCTCGTGGTACATCAAGACGACGGCCTTCAAGGATCTGCTCCTCGAGGCGAACGCGAAGATCCAGTGGATCCCCCCCGAGGTGGGGGCGAACCGGTTCACCGCGTGGCTCGAGGGGAACGTCGACTGGGCGCTCTCGCGCGACCGCTACTGGGGCACGCCGCTCAACATCTGGACGTGCGAGGGGTGCGAGCGGCGGTACTGCATCGGTTCGGTCGAGGAGCTGCGCTCGATCTCCGAGGCGTTTCCCGAGGAATACGACCTCCACCGGCCCTTCATCGACGATCTCGACGTCGGCTGCCCCGAGTGCGGCGCCCGCATGCGGCGCGTGCCCGAGGTGATCGACTGCTGGTTCGACTCGGGCTCGATGCCGTTCGCGCAGTATCATTACCCGCACGAAAACATGGACCTCTTCAAGAGCCAGTACCC
This sequence comes from bacterium UBP1_UBA4783, assembly GCA_002403075.1. Classification (GTDB taxonomy): domain Bacteria; phylum Krumholzibacteriota; class Krumholzibacteriia; order Krumholzibacteriales; family Krumholzibacteriaceae; genus SSS58A. The sequence goes on from DHHB01000068.1 coordinate 1,170, forward strand.
GGCCGAGTTCATCAGCGAAGGCGTGGACCAGTCGCGCGGCTGGTTCTATTCGCTCCTCGTGATCGGCGCGTTCCTCACGAAGCAGAGCCCGTACCGCCGCTGCCTTCCGCACGGGATGGTGCTCGACGGCGAGGGGCAGAAGATGAGCAAATCGCGCGGCAACGCGGTCTTCGCGAGCGACGTGCTGCGCACGGACGGCGCGGACGCCTTGCGCTGGTATCTCCTCGCGAGCGGCTCGCCGTGGCTCCCGAAGCGCTTCGACGCCGCCTCCCTCCGCGACACGGCGAACCGGTTCCTCGGCGCCGTGAGAAACCTCTACAACTTCTTCTCACTCTACGCCGGGATCGACGGCTTCGAGCCGAATGGCGAGATCCGCAGCTCGAACCTCCTCGACCGCTGGATCCTCTCGCGCTACAACACGAGCGTCCGCGATGTCTCGGCGATGCTCGACGCCTACGAGCTCACCCGAGCGGCGCGGGCGATCCAGACCTTCGTCATCGACGAGCTCAGCAACTGGTACCTCCGCCGCAGCCGCAGGCGTTTCTGGAAGAACGAGATGTCGGACGACAAGGCCGCGGCCTACGAGACGCTCTACCGCGTGCTCGAGGGGGTCTCGCTCCTCTCGGCGCCCTTTGTCCCGTTCCTGAGCGAGGCCGTCTACCTGAGGCTTCGGGGCAAGGCGGACCAGCTCTCGGCGGACGAGGGAGGGGCGGCCGCGAATCCGGACGCGGCGAGCGTTCATCTCGCGCGCTATCCCGAGCACGACGAATCGGTCATCGAAACGGAGATCGAGGAGAAAATGGCGGGGGTGCTGCGGACCGTCTCCGCCGCTCACGCCCTTCGCAACAACGCGCAGATCAAGGTCCGGATGCCGCTCGCCGAGATGTTCGTCCACAGCCCCTATCCCAAGGACACGGCGTGGCTCGGGAGCGAGGAGTTCGCGTTCCTCGTGCGGGACGAGCTCAACATCAAGAGGATCACGCTCCTCGACGATCCGGCAACCCTTGTAAAATATAGAGTTAAGCCGGATTTCTCAAAGCTCGGCAAGCGGTTCGGAAAGGCGATGAAGCAGGCGGCGGGCCTCATCGAAGCGCTCGACGCCTCCTCCGTCAAGACTCTCCTCGCCTCGGGCGAGATTTCGATAGAACTCGATGGCAAAAAAGAGGTTATTGCGAAGGAAGAGGTACAAATCCTGCAAGAGACGGCCGAAGGATTCGCGGCCGGTTCCGACGGCGACCTCACGGTCATTCTGGATACGCGGCTCACGCCGGAGCTTCGCAAGGAAGGTCACGCGCGGGAGCTCGTCAATCGCATCCAGAATTTCCGGAAGGACTCGGGGCTCGA
>DHHB01000068.1:2521-9486 GCA_002403075.1 bacterium UBP1_UBA4783
CGAGTTCGGCGAGCATATTTGCCTCGAGACGCTCGCAGGGAAGCTCGTGGAAGGGAAGCAGGACTGGCCGCACACGACCTCGTTCAAGGTCGGCGAGCAAACCGTGGAGTTGTGGATGAGGCGCATCTAGCGCCTCGCTCGATGCAAGGAGCGTTGCACGATGCCGGACAAGAAGACGCAGAAGCCGAAAAAGAAATACACCAAGAAGGAGCTCGACCACTTCAAGCAGAAGCTCCTCGCCGAACGCGACCGGATTCTCAAGGAGCTCGGCCGGATCGAGGAGGCCCTCAACGAGGCCTCGGACGAGACGGAGGCGGCGAAGCAGTCGTACTCGAACCACCTCGCCGATCTCGGCACCGACTACATGGAAAAGGAAAAGAACTACTACTACGCCGATCAAGAAGGGGCGTACCTGCGCGCCATCGAGGCGGCGCTCGAGCGGATACAGCGCGGCGAATACGGCATCTGCTCGGAGTGCTCCGATCTCATCTCCGAGAAGCGCCTCGAGGCGGTTCCCGCCGCCGAGCTCTGCATCAACTGCAAGGAAAAGAAGGAGAAGCTCGAGCGGGGAGGACGCTGAGCGATGCTCTTCTTCGCGGTCGCCGCGCTCGTCGTCATCCTCGATCAGGCGTCGAAGCGCGTCGTCTGGGAGACGTTCAAGTATCAGGGCGGCACCGACGTCATCGACGGGGTGCTCCGCATTACGCTCAGCAAGAACAAGGGCGCCGTCTTCGGCATCCTCTCCAACGTCAAGAACCTGCTGCTCGTCGTCACGATCATTTCGATCGGCGTGCTCATCTATTTCGCCTACCGCATGCGGTTCGCTCCCGCGCACAAGCGCATCTATCTCGGGCTCATCCTCGGCGGCGCTTTCGGCAACCTCATCGACCGGCTCGCCGCCGGCGAGGTGCTCGATTTCATAGACATGGGGATCGGCGCGTATCGCTGGCCCACGTACAACGTCGCCGACATCGCGGTCACGGTCGGCGCCGTCCTTCTCATCGCGGGGTATATGCTGAACCCCGATTCCCACCGGGACGACATCGCGCCGCCCCCGCGGGAAACGCCGTGACGAATCGAACCTCCGTCTCGTTTCTCGTCGACGAGGACGACTCGGGCTCGCGCCTCGACGCCTACCTGAGCGCCCAGCTCCCCGAGCTTTCCCGCTCCCGCGTGCAAAAGTCGATCAAGGCCGGCGAGGTGCTCGTCGACGGCGCGCCCGCGGCGAAGCCGTCGCGCAAGGTCGGCGAGGGGGAGCGGATCGCGATCGCGTTTCGCCCCCCGGAACCGGTCGAGATCGCGCCCGAGAAGATCCCGCTCGATATCGTGTACGAGGACGAGCATCTGCTCGTCGTCGACAAGCGGGCCGGCATGGTCGTCCACCCCGCCCCCGGGCACGAGACGGGGACGCTCGTCAACGCCCTGCTCGCCCATTGCGGCAACCTCTCCGGAATCGGGGGGTACCTGCGGCCCGGCATCGTGCACCGGCTCGACGCCGACACCTCCGGACTCCTCGTCGTCGCGAAGGGGGACGAGGCGCACATCGCTCTCGCGCGCGATCTCATGGAGCGGCGGGTGAGCCGGGTGTACGAGGCGATCGTCTGGGGGTCGCTCCCCGAGGCGAGCGGCGTCATCGATCTCCCGATCGGCCGCAGCCCCGCGGATCGAAAGAAGATGGCGGTCGTCGAGAACGGCGGCAAGGAGGCGCGCACCGCCTACTCCGTTATAGACACCCTCGGGCCCTTCCAGTATATTAGGCTCAAGCTCGAAACGGGGCGAACCCATCAGATACGTGTACATCTCTCGCGGGTGGGGCACCCCGTTCTCGGAGATCCCGTTTACGGCGGCAGGCGGACGAGCTGGGGCGGCTTTTCGGGAGACGCCGCCCGAATCGCCAAGAAGGCGCTCGCCATGATCGACAGGCAGGCGCTGCACGCGAAGGAGCTCTCGTTCACCCACCCCGCGATGGGCGTGGTCGTGTCCTTCTCGGCTCCGCTGCCCGCCGACATGGCCGCGGTCCTCGAGTTCCTCCGGAAGGCGTAGGCGGAGGGCCGGCTCCGCCGGGGGATGGAACGATGCGGATAGTGACGCGGGAGAAGGACGGCGTCGTCATTCTCGACCTCCAGGGCAAGCTCATGGGGGGGCCGGACGCCGAGGTCTTCAAGGCGACGATCCACAAGCTCCTCGAAGCGGGCCGGAAGAAGGTCGTCGTCAACCTGCACGATATCGATTGGATCAACAGCACCGGCATGGGGATCCTCATTTCGGGATACACGACGATGCGCCGCAGCGGGGGAGACCTCCGGCTGCTCAACGTTTCGGACAAGATACAGAGCATCCTCTACGTCACGAAGCTCAACATGATCTTCAAGTGCTACGGAGACGAGAACGAAGCGGTGGAGAGCTTCGAGACTCCATGACGCCGCATTCGCGAAACGAGTGAAGGGAGCGAGCCCCCATGGCCGGCACAGTCGTCATCGAGTTCCCGAGCGATTACAAGTTCCTCAACGTCGTCGATCTCGTGTGCGGCGAGGTGGTGGAGGGGCTCTGCTGCTGCCGCGAAGAGGCGAACGAGATCGCGATCTCGGTCATCGAGGCGTGCACGAACGCGATCGAGCACGGGAATCGCGACTGCCCCGAGGAGAACGTCCGAATCGTGTTCCGGTGCGAGCCCGGCCGTCTCGTCGTCGAAGTCGAGGACCACGGGAAGGGTTTCGATTTCAAGAGCTACCTCGAGCATATCCCCGATCCGTCCGATCTGCAGCACCTGCGGGGACGCGGGATCTACATCATGAAGAACATGATGGACGCGCTCCGCTTCGAAACGAAGCCCGGCAACGGCATAAAGGTCACGCTCGAGAAGAACCTGCGCGAACAGCCGCCCGAGGGCGGTTCCGCGGAGGCGTAGCGGCGGCGGACCGCTCCGTCCGCCCGAACCGACGCCGGGAGTGATCTCGATGGGCGCCTCCTCCGTACTCGCATCGTTCTACTTCGTGAGCGGCATCGTCATGTTCTTTCTCGCCGTGACGATCGTCCGCCAGACCGGGCGGAGCGCCGCGAGCTGGTTCACCGCACTCGTTCTCTTCTTCGCGAGCTTCGGGCCGCTGCTGGGGGCCGTCGGCTACCTTCTCGAGATCAACCCGCGGGAGGGGACGCTGCTCCTCAAGAACCTCACGGCGAGCTTCGCGTACGTGTGGGAGTTCTTCTTCCCGTCGCTCGTGCTGTTCGCGCTCGTCTTCCCGCGCCGCCATCGCGTCTGGGGCTTCATACGGCGGTTCGTGTGGGTGCTGTTCCTGCCGCACCTTTTCCACCTCGTGCTCCTCATATTCCTCATCGGGCGCGTGAACCCCGCGCGGATGTTCCGCGGCGTCGCCGACATGCCCGTCTCGATCGGCGCGGCGAGCGCGTTTTTCCAGCGGCTCTCGCAGCTTCTCAACGTGTTCATGGATCTGCTGTTCCGGGCGCACGTCCAGCTGTTCACCGTCGTGAACGTCGCGTACGCCGGTTTCTCGCTCCTCATCCTCATCGGCGCCGCCCGCTCCGATATCCCCCCGCGCGTGAAGCGGCAGGTGTGGATACTCATCGGGGGGCTGGGCCTGTGCATCGTCGTTTTCTCGCTCGCGCGGCTCGTGGCCGTTCTCGAGTGGTTTCCCGGGCACGAGGACGCCTCGATCGCCTTCATCAACGCCGCGCTCGTCATCGGAGGCGGCTCGATCGCGTACGCGATCGTGCGCCACCATTTCCTCGGGCTTCGCATGATCGCGCGGCGGGGCATCCTGTACGTCGCGGCGGCGGCGCTCTTCGCGACGGTGTACCTCGTCATCATCCGGCAGATCACCGCGTTCTTTTCGCGGTTCTCGGGCGGCCGGGTCGAGATCCTCGAGACGGCGTTCATCGTCCTCTTCATCGTCGCTTTCCAGCCCGTGCTCGCGCGCGTCGAGGAATGGTCGGAGCGCGTGGTCATGCGCGAGCGGCGGGATCCCCGCTCGCGAATGCGGGTGCTGAGCGGCGAGCTCCTCACGATGATCGACGGAAAGGTCATGCAGGAGCGCGTCGGTTCGGAGCTTCGGGACGTGTTCGAGACCGACGAGGCGGAGCTCGTCATCGTCCGGGACCTGCTCGACGAATACGAGGGCGATCCGGGCCTTCGCCGCGTCGTCGACGTCCTCTGCGCAGCCGGAGAGCCGATGCTCCGTTCCGACCTGCTCGAATCGCTCGGCGTCGAGACGCCGCGGAAGGGGTTCCTGAAACGCGGCGTGAAACGCGAGACCGACGCCGCGGTCGCGTCCCTGCCGCCGGGGGCGAAGCGGCTCGCCCGCTACGATCTCCTCGTTCCCGTCATGCACGACGTCGAATGCGTCGCCGCGATCCTCCTCGGAAGCCGCCGCGAGCACGACCGGTACAACTCGGAGGAGATCGCGCTCGTCTCGATGCTCGCCTCGCAGGTCGCCTCCTCGCTCCACAACATCGACCTCCTCAAGGAGGTCGTCGAGAAGCGCGTCATGGAGGAGGAGCTCAATATCGCGCGGTCGATCCAGCAGAACCTCCTGCCCTCGACGCCGCCGAAGCTCGACGGCTTCGAGGTCGCGGCCCTGAGCGTGTCGAGCCAGCAGGTCGGCGGGGACTACTACGATTTTCTCCACCGCGAGAAGTACCTCGCGATCGCCGTCGCCGACGTTTCGGGCAAGGGCGTGCCGGCCTCTCTCCTCATGGCCTCGCTGCAGGCGACGCTGCGCTCCAACATGGACAGGATGGAGCGGCCGGTCGATCTCGTCTCCAAGCTCAACCGGATGATGGGCGAGGCGATGGCCGAGGACAAGTTCGCGACGCTCTTCTACGGCTGCCTCGACATGGACCGCAACGTCCTCTCCTACACGAACGCCGGGCACGTCTTCCCGATGTTCATGCGGGCGAAGGGAAGGCTCGACGTCCTCGACTACAGCGGCCTCATCCTCGGCGTCATCCCCGAGTACGAGTACGAGCTCCATTCGCTCGCCTTCGAGATCGGCGACACGCTCGTCATCACGAGCGACGGGGTCACCGAGGCGGCGAACGCCGCCGGGGAGTTCTTCGGCGAGAAGGGGCTCGAGGATCTCCTCTCCGCGCTTCGCGGCCGGAGCGCCGCCGATGTGCGCGACGCCATCGTCGAAGGCGTTAAAAGGTTCACGGGGCCGAAAGGGGCCGGGGACGATCTCACGATCCTCGTGCTGAGGCGCACGAAGTAGGGCGGGGGCATGGAGCGGGAACGGGACGGGAAACGAGTGCTCGCGATCGATCCGGGCGGCCGCCGCGTCGGGTTCGCCGTGAGCGACGAGCTCGGCCTCACGGCGCAGGGGCTCGAAACCTTCGAGACGCGCGGGCCGGAGGATCTTCTCGAGCGGCTCGGCACGCTCATTGCGAAGCTCGACGTGGGGACCGTCGTCGTCGGCGAGCCCCGGTCGCTCTCGGGGGGCGAGATCGAGGGGACGGGCCGCTCGCGCGTTCTCGCCGAGGCGATACGCGGGCGGTTCGCGGTGGAGGTCGTCCTCGCCGACGAGCGGATGACGAGCAGGGAGGCCGAGCGGGTGCTCGCGGCAGGAGAGCGGCGCCACGGGAAGAAGGACGTCGACAAGCTCGCGGCGGTGCTCCTTCTTCAGAGCTTTCTCGACGGGAGATCGAAGGGATGAGACGGATCTCGACCATGTTCGCGCTCGCGGCGGCCGCGCTCGCCATCGCCGGCGTGTACGTCGGCTTCCTCTACTACGGCGAGGAGCGGATCCCGGGCGCGGAGCGCGTCGAGATCAGGGTGCTCCCCGGCATGTATCTCAGCGACGTCGAACGCAAGCTCGTCGAGGCGGATCTCCTCGATCACCCGCGGCTCTTCCGCTGGGTCGCCGTCGCGACCGGCAGGGACAAGAAGGTGCAGGCGGGGCGCTACATGTTTCTCCGCGGCCAGAGCGTCGCGCGCATGCTCGACAAGCTCGCGCGCGCCGAGTTCGAGATCACGAGGCTCGTCGTCCCCGAGGGGTTCACGCTGCGCGAGATCGCGAGATCGGCGTGGCGCGAGGTCGAGGTCGATTCGGCGCAGTTCCACCGTCTCGCCCTGAACCCCGATTTCGCCCGCGAGCTCGGCATCAACGCGCCGACGCTCGAGGGGTACCTCTTCCCCGACACCTACAACCTGAGCTGGCCCCTCACCTCGCGCGACGTCGTGCGGCTCATGGTGCGGCGATTCCGCGAGGTCTACGACGAGCACATCGCCCTCTACGCCAAAAGCACCGGCCTTTCGACGAACGAAATCGTGACGCTCGCCTCGATCGTGCAGGCCGAGGCGCAGCGCGCTTCCGAGATGCCGCGCATCGCCGCCGTGTACTACAACCGCCTGCGCAAGGGGCTCCGCCTCGAGGCGGACCCGACCGTGGCCTACGCCCTCGGCGGGGTGCGCCGCGGCCTGAAGTACAGCGATCTCAAGGTGGAGTCGCCGTACAACACCTACCGGACGAAGGGGCTCCCGCCCGGACCGATCTGCAGCCCGGGGCGCGCGGCCCTCGAGGCCGCCGTCCGACCGCTCGAGGGCTGCGACGACCTCTACTTCGTCGCGGCGGGGGACGGCACGCACTTTTTCTCGCGCACGCACGACGACCACGTGAAGGCGAAACGTCTCGCGCGCGCGATGAGGGACACGATCCCCGATGCGACACCGGAACCTCCGAAAGAGCCCGAAACGGGCGCGGGCGAAGTCGAGTAAACTCACCGTCGGCCGCGTCGCGACGCCGGGCCGCGCGACCGCGAATGGCGCGACCTCGGGCAGAGCGGCCCCGCGCCCCGCAGCCGCCGCAAAGCTCGCGCGCCTCGAGCGGATACTCTCCCGCTGCGGGAGCGCGCTCGTCGCCTTCTCGGGAGGAGTCGATTCGACGTTTCTCCTGAGCGTCGCGCGGGACATCCTCGGAAAGAACCTGCGTGCGGTCACCGCCGCTTCCCCCGTC
>DHHB01000010.1:0-9715 GCA_002403075.1 bacterium UBP1_UBA4783
AATCTCGGCGCGGAGGAGCTCGCCCGGATCGAGCGGGTCTTCGATTCGCTCTTCCTCACGACGGGGGACGAGGTCGCCGAGTTCGAGCGCAACCTCGCCTCCTACCTTGGTCTTCCCCATACGGTCGCCGTGACGAGCTGCACGGCGGCGATGCATCTGGCGCTCCTCGCCGCGGGCGTCCGCGAAGGCGACGAGGTCGTCACAAGCCCGCTCACCTTCGTCGGCACGCCGAACAGCGTCGTGATGGCCGGCGCGACGCCGGTCTTCGCCGACGTCGACCCGGCGACGGGGAACATCGATCCGCGCGCGATCGAGGCCGCGATCACCGAGCGGACGCGCGCGATCCTGCCCGTTCACCTCTACGGGCAAATGGCCGATATGACGGCGATCTCGGAGATCGCCCGGCGCCGAAACCTCGCCGTCGTCGAGGACGCGGCACACTCCCTCGAGGCCGAATGGAGCGGCGCGAAACCCGGGCGCCTCGGCGATTTCGCCTGCTTCAGCTTCTACGCGACGAAGAACATCTCGTCAGGGGAGGGAGGAGCGATCTCGGCGAAGGAGACGCCGGCGGCCGAGCTCCTGAAGAAGCTGCGCCTGCACGGTTTCGACAAGAACGCGTCGGAGCGCTACACGAACCATTTCGAGCGCTACGACGTCGCCATGCTCGGCTGGAAGTACAACATGGACAACATCCACGCGGCGATCCTCGTCGAGCAGATGAAGAAGGCGGAAGGGTTTCTCGCGAGGCGCCTCGAGATCTACCGGCGCTACGCCGAGAGGCTCGGCGGCGCGGAGGGGATCGAGCTTCTCTCGGTCCGCCCCGAGGCCCGCCACGCCTGCCATCTCTTCACCGTTCTCGTCGACGCTGCGCGGCGCGACGCCGTTCTCGAGGAGCTCCAGAAGCGCGGGGTCGGCGTCTCGGTGAATTTTTACCCCGCCCACCTCATGACCTACTACCGCGAGCGGTTCGGCTGCCGTCCCGGAATGTTTCCCGCGGCGGAGTCGATCGGCGCGCGGACGATCAGCCTTCCCCTCTATCCGAAGCTCGCCGAGCCGGAGATCGATTACGTCGTCGAAACGGTGATCGACGTCGTCGGCCGCGCGTCCCGGAACACGCGCGCCTAGAACGTCGCGAGGTAGGTAATATTGAATTCGATGGGCGTCAAGCGGTTGCGCGCGACGGTCACGAGGAATATGCCGCCGTCCGAAAAGCTGTTCGCGTAGAAGAGATCCCCCTCCCTCACGAAGACGCTGTAGGTGCCGGGCGCAAGCTCGATACGGAAGCGCCCTTGGTCGTTCGATCGCCCCCGCGCGACGAGTTGGGTTCGAATTTCGGAATAAAACGGCGAATAGCCGACCTGGGTAACGTCGTCCAGGCGGGTCGGTTCGTGGATGAGGATCTCGCGCATGGCGGGATTGATCGTCCCGCTCGCCGGCGGCATGAAATCTCCGACCCAAAACAGCACGTATCCCTCGATCCCCTGCCGGATGCATACGCGCTCGACATCCTCACCGCCCGTGGAGGGTTGCACGTACGCCGCGAACGGCGGCGGATCGAAAGGATCCGATCGACCGCAGCTCGAACACGTCATGCAGAGGGCGACGAGCGGCATCATCCGCACTACGGTCCGCACGGCTCTCATGGCGCTTGCACTCTTTCAGGAGATCCCCATTGAAATTATAGCGCCGAACGGCGCGGTCGCCTAGGGGGGCGCGACCGATTATCTCACGCGCACGCGATAGGTGACGGCGCCGCTCGCGCCGCTCTCGAGAAGATACGGCGTGCGCCGCGAGAGAACGACGCGAAGCCTTTCGTCGGCGGATTCGTACATCGCCTCGTCGGGATCGCCCGGATCCGCGGTCAGGTACACCGCGACGCCGTCGCGGATCCATTCGATGTCGTTCCCGGGGCCGAAGACGTCCCGGACGATCTCGACCGCCGCCGGAAGGGGATCGATGATCTCGATCTCCTGCACCGCTTCGAGGCCCGGATTCCGAAAAACGATCGTGTAGGTCATGACGTCTCCCGGGCGCGCCGCGGCGAGATCGACCGCCTTCTCGAGCACGAGGAGCCCGCTCGAGCTCGCGAGCACGAGGATCCGGTCGACCGTCGAAACCTCCGCCGTGATCGTCGTCGCGGCGAGCGTCTGCCGGAGCGTCACGGTGACGGTCGCCGCCGTCCCAACGGGGGCCTGCGGCGGCACGAAGACGCGCAGAACGATCCGCACGACGTCGCGTCCCGGTATATCCGGATCGAGCGCGAGATCGGCCGCGGCGAGGAGCGAGTCGCCGGGGCCGCACCGGCCGTCGCCGTCGTTGTCGCGGTAGAAGGCCTCGACCCATCCCGCCGGGAGCGCCGCCGAGAGGGAAGCCTGCCCCGCCGTTCCGGCCACGATGACATGAGGCGCGTCGACGAAGCCCCCCGCGACGCATCCGAGATCGTTCGACGGCGAGATCACGGGACCCCGGACGTCGGCGAAATCGACGCGCAGCGTCTCTCCCGGCGCCGCGGCGGCGAGCGCCACGGTGTCGGGCGAGAGCGATATCATTCCCGCGGGCTGAAGCTCGACGAGCGTCCGCGGCACCCCCGCGGCGGCCTCGAAGGTGAACGAGCTCGCTCCGTCCGTGATCGCCGAGAGCGTTCCGTCCGGCCCGGAGAGGATCACCGGCACGCCGACCCAGCCCTCCTCTCCCGGATCGTGCGCGCCGTCATGATCCCTGTCGTTGAACACGATGCCGGTCACGAAGGAGCCGGTGCCGACCTCGAGCGTGGCGCTGTCCTCGAGATCGCGTGACAGCGCGACGCCGTCGATGATGATCGGCGTGCGAAGGGCGGCGCCCGACGGGACGGAGACGACGACGGTGAACGTCCGGCACTCTCCCGGAGCGATGACGCCGACGTCGTAGGGGGACGTATGATCTCCGCCGGCATCGGATAGAACGATCGACCCCGCGGGCCAGCCGGCGGGCGGCGCCCATGAGACGCGGAACGAATCGGGAAACCCGCCGCGGTTCCAGAGCTCGAGGGCAGCCCCCGCCGTGCCGCCCGGCGGGCCGAAGACGAGCGCGCTTCCGCCTCCGCCCGATCCCGGCAGCGCCGACACGAACGCGCCGTCGCCGTCGATCACGAGATCGGCGCGCGGCGGCGGATCGACGTGCACGCGCGCGAGCACGCTCTCGTTGTTGAGCGAATCGAGCGTGGAGACGACGTCGATGACGTAGTCATAGTCGCCGAGCCAAGCCGAAAGCGGGACGCGGACCTCGAACGACAGCAGAACGGAGCCGCCGGGAGCGACCGGCACCGTCGAGAGCGGAGACGCCGACCCCGCGAGCGCCGCGATCAGGCCCGGGAAGGCGTTCCATGAAATCCGGTAGCTTTCCGTCTCGCCGCCGAGGTTTCGAAGCTCGACGGCGAACCGGATCGTTCTCCCCGCGATCGTGCTCTGGGAGGATTTTCCGCCCGCGCCGGTTCCCGGCTCGCCGAATACGCCGACGCCGTTTCCGTCCACGAGCGCGTCGACGACGCGCGGCGGCGCGACGAGGATCCGTCCGAGAACGCTGTCGACGAAGTAGCGCTTGTTGGTCTTGCAGCCGTCGACGACGACGTCGAATGCGCCTCCCGCGCAATCGGCGGGAACGACGACGGTCATCGTGTACGAGCCGGCGGGCACGCCGCGCATCGCCGACGTCGAATCGCCGATGCGGACCTCCCATGCCGGGGGCGGCGTCCACCAGATATCGAAGAGGTTTTCGCCCATCTCGTTCTGGACCGTCACGGCGAACTCGATCGTCTCGCCCGGGGCGGCCGTCCGTAGAGAGCTCCCGCCGAGAGCCGTGCCGAGATAGCCGTACATATTGTCGCCGGCGCCGTCTATGACGAGATCGATCTCGTTTCCGGTCGACACCGAGATCGAAGCGCCCACGCTCTCGCGCACCCATCCGGCCGCGGTCGAAACGAAGTTGAAGATCGAGACGTAGGTGTCGTATCCGGCGTTCGCCGGCACGGTCACGGCGAAGAGATACTCGCGCTCGCTGCGCGGCGCCATGACCGGCGTCGTCCAGGGCAGAGGCCGGCTCGTCGCGCCGTCCACGACGGAGGCCGTCCAGCCGCCGGCCGGCGGAACCCACGAAACGGCGAATGCATCTGCGACACCCCCTTCGTTTTGAATCGTAAACGGAAAATGGATCGTCGTCCCGCGGGTGCCGGAGACGGAGATGGCGCCGCCGAGACCCGCGCCGGTCGGATCGACGATGCCGTCGCCGCTTCCGCATATGATCACGTCGACGTTCGGCGCGAGGACGCGCGCGACGGCCCGCACGCCGTCCGCTTTGAGCGTGTCGGTGAGAGACGCCGCGTAGACGACGCTTGTGTAGTCCCCGCCGAGGGCCGACGCGGGAACGCTCGCGCGGAACGTGAACGAGGCGGAGCCGCCCGACGCTATGGGAGCCGTATCGAACGCGCCGGTCCGGACGACGCCCCCCGCGACCATCTCGGCCGAAAGCGGCGACGGCGCCGTCCAGTGGATCCGGAACGCGTCCGCCCGCTCGCCGCCGTTATGGAGCTCGACGGCGTAGGTTACCTGAGCGCCCGGCGCCGTTTCGCGGTACGATACGCCGCCGCCTCCGGACGGATCGATCACGCCGTAGCCGTTCGCGTCGATGACGAGATCGGCGAGACACTCGACGGGGACGACGTTCGTAGACAGGTTCGCGCTGTCGTGGCGGTTCGCGTGGGCGGTCGACACGGCGTCTATGATCGTCGAATAGCCGCCGAGCGCGGCGCCCGTCGGAACGCTCACGGCGACTTCGACCGTGATCTTCGTTCCGGCGGCGACGAGCGGCGTCGTCCACGGCAGCGCGTGGACCGCTCCGCCGTAGCGGACGGACGCGCCCCAGCCCGCCGGAATCCCGGCGCTCAGGAGGTACTCGTCGTCGACGGGACCCTCGTTCTCGACGTCGAGGAGATACACGATCGTGTCGCCCGCGAAGGCGCTCCGCACGGCATACCCGCCCTCTCCCGTGCCCAACGCCCCGAAGCGATCGTCCCCGTCGCCGTCGACCGCGAGATCCACCCAGCGACGATAGACGAGCGACACGTCGTCGATGTAGGTCCACGTCTCGTAGAAGTTGTTGAAGCTGTTTTCCTGATAGAAATAGAGGCGGACGGTCTGCCCCGCGTAGGCGGCCATCGAGTACCCGGCCGGCGCCGCGCCGTCGTCGTCGAGCCAGCCCGAGTCCTTGAAAAGATGGTTCGCCTCGCCGAAGGAATAGTCCACGACCGTCGCGAGGACGGCGTTCGAAGTGCTTCGGATCTGCATCCGGAACGGATCGTAGCCCAGCCCGTCGTACCCCTGCTGGCGGAAGGAGAAAAAGAGCGTCGCGCTCGAAACGTTCGCCGGTATCGCGACGTCCTGATAGACATATCCGAATCGGTTGCCGCGGACCGGCGCGTACTTGAAACCGATGAGCGCCGACCAGGCGCCGCTCCGCGGGAGGTCGAGCACGACCCTGTGATCGGCCCAGCGAGGATCGGTGGCGCCGCTCGCGATCTGCCCCGCGCCGTCGACCCATCCGCCCGCGAAGCTCCCGGTCTCGAAGCCGCCGTTCGCCACGAGCTCCCCGGCGTTCGCCGCGGCGGCGATCGAGACGAGGAGCCATATGCCGGCCGCTATCCGTGTCATCGCCCGTCTCCCGACCCTGCGCCGTGGAAGTACTTCATGATCTTCTCGTTGAACTTGAGCCGCATGCCGACGTGGAATCCGCGCCGCGAGAAACCGTTGCCCGCGGTGTCCGCGTCCTCCCGGCCTCCGAAGTCGTATCCGGCGCCGGCCCAGACGTTCTCCGCGACGACGCGGCCGATTTCGACGCCGCCGCCGTAGCTCGTCGTGCGCGTTTCGCGCTGCGTCACGACGCGCGCCGCCACGCCGACGTCCCAGCTCCCGGCGAACGTCCGGACGACCTGCGCCTGAAGCATGTACGCGGACGAGGCGGCGGCGTATTCCCGGAAGGTGTTCTCGACGCGGCGTCCCGCGATCTTGCCCTCGATCTCCCACTCGCGGGCGGGCCGCCAGTTCGCCTCGACGGAGCCGAGCGCCTCGCGGTCGATCCCGTCCGGGTGCGCCGGGCTTCTCTCCTCGTAGCTCGCCCGCAGAAGCGAGAGAACGGTGAGCGCGTCCCCGCCCCCCGGCCGCAGGGAAAGGCCGAGCAGCGTACCTCCCTTGACGTGGTTCGACTCCCGCTTCTCGTCGGAGAACCAGAGATCGCCGCGCAGCAGCATCGCCCAGCGCTCGCCGGCGCGGCGGAGAGCGGCGAGCTCGGAGAGATGCTTGCGGCGATCGGGCTCGAGCCGGAGCTCGTAGCTCCCCTTGAGACGGTACGCGCCACCCGCCGGCGTCAGGACCGCGTTCGTCGACCACGAGAGGTGATCGTCGGAGGCCTCGCCGCTCACCGTCGCGACCTTCTCGAGAGCGACCGTCGCCGAGAGCTCGTCGGAGAAGGCAACGCGCTCCTTGATGCCGAAAACCGCCTGCGCGCGCTCGCCGCTCATCGCTCCTTCGAGCTGGTATCGCGAATACGCCTGGATATCGTCCGTGAGGTTCGATTCGAGCCCGAGCTGCGTGAGGTGCCGCGTGCCGCTTCGGCTCCCCGTGCGGTACTCGTGCTTGAGCGCGGCCGACACGCGGCGGGAGAGCCGCCTCGCGAGCTTCGCCTGTACGCGGTTCGGATATTCCTCGACCTCGTCGCCGGCGAGAATGTGATCCCATTGGATCTCCCCCGCCGTCCGGTCCCCCGAGAGACCGAGCCCCGCGCGCAGGAGGAAGCTTTGCCGTGAGCCGTCGTTCGCGTCGCTCCGGGCCGCCGCGGCGGCGCCGAGCGATCCCTCGACGCGTCCCCGCGCGTAGCGGGCGACGAGGTCCGCGTAATCCTTTTCCTCGTCGCGCTCCCGAAACGCGTGCCGGAAACCGCTCGCGCCGAGCGCGAAGCGCGGCGCGATCCGCCAGAGCGCGTCGGCGCCGTATTTTTCGCTCCCGAGCTCGGTCTTGCCTCCGGTGAACGACGGATTGAAGAACGAATCGTCGACCTTCCGGTAATAGACGCTCCACCGCGCGTCCGCGCCGTGCTCGCCAGCGAGCCGTGCGCGAAACGCATCGCCGCCGCCGAGAACGAACTTCTCGCTGTGGGCGAGCTCGCTCTCGACGCGCACGCCGCCGCCGAGGCGCCCGGCGAGATCGACGCCGAAGAGCGTCGCTGTTTCCACGCCCTCGTCCTCGAGCACCGCCGTCGTTCCGAAGACGAGGCTGTCCGTGACGGCGAGCGAGCTGCGCGCGCCGTAGATGAGATTGCGCACGCCCGCGTTTCGGCATTCGTAGCTCACGACGACGGTCACGGGATCGAGGTTGGCGTCGAAGCGTGGAACGGGTTCCTTGAAGAGTATGCTCCCGTCCATGTGGTTGATGTCGTAGTCGCGGTTCACCTGCTTGTAATCCACGCGGAGGATGCGCTCGGGAAGGTAGCGGTCGCGCACCTCGATGCGCACCTTCTCGCTTCCCTCGACGAGCGGATAGTGCGCGAGAAAATAGAATCCGCTCGTCCCCTCGCCCGGGATCTCCTCCTGATAGGTGATCTGATCGGTGTTGGTGACGAAGGCGCGGATCGCGCCCCGCCGGAAGCGCGCCTCGCCCGTCGCGCCGTTGAAGGAGCGGTGGTAGCGCGTGAACTCCGTCTTCGCGAAATCCGTCCGGAAATCGCCGATCGTCGCCGTGTAACGGCGGTGGTCGAGCCGCGCGAAAGCGCCGCTGCGGGACGCCGTGTTGAAGCGCAGCTCGCTCGCGTCTCCGTAGACCGGATAGTACTTCTCAGGCTCGATGCGGCGGAAGAGCATGTCGTCGCGCAAGGGCCGCGTGTTGATCGCGGCGGTCAGCACGTGCCCGGCGCGCACCTCTCCCTGCCCGTAGAGAGCGACGACCCCTTCAGCGTACGCGCCGTCGGGATTGCGCTCGAGCGACCGGTGCGTGCTACCGGCTCCGGAGAGCATGCTGTAACCGAGCGCCCCCTCGCCGTACCCGGTGAGGAACCAGCGGCGCAGAGGGCTCTCGTACACCACGCGGCACGAGGCGGATATGTCGCCGAGCGCGACCCGCACGAGCTCCCGCCGAGAGTCGCGCTCCGGCGGGAGCGCGAGCGTCACGCGTCCCCCGAAGGTCGCGGCCTGAACGCCAGCCTGATGAGGATTCGCGTCGAGCGAGTCGACGAGATCGGCGGGCCCCGTCACCGTGACGAATATGCCGTCGCGCACGGGCAACCCGCTGCGGTCGCTCACGAGGAACACCGCTTCGGGGCGCGATTTCCCGTCAGCGGGCGCCGAGACGATCTCGCGCTCCGGCACGATCGCGTGCGGCTGCCCCGCGAGATACACGTGCCGCACGCAGCTGCTTCGCTTGCCGCCGTACTCGCGGCAGACGACGAGGATGTCGTTGCGGCCTTCCTCGATCTTGACGCCGTAGAAGACGGTGCCGAAAATCCCCGCGGCCACGTCGATCTTTCGGAGACCCACGCGGTCTTTTCCGACCGGGACGTTGTTCACGTAGAGCTCGACGTCGGAGCCGAGCGGCGACACGACGTCGACGTCGATCTCCCCCCGGGAGTAGAAAACCGCTCCCTCGGCGGGCCGGACGATGTCGGCGCACGTCCCGGCGGAATCGGAGAGCGCGTACGCTCCGGCGCCCGCGAGGGCGAGAACGTCGGGAAGCCCCGGATCGCCGGACGCATATCCCGCGGGCGGCGCGACCCGGATCTCCACGCGCCTGTTGAGCGCGCGCCCCGCCTCGTTCGCGTTCGGCGCGACGGGCTCGCGGTCTCCCTTCCCCGTGTAGTCCATGCGATCCTCGGGAATTCCGCTCATCCGGAGGATCTGGAACACGGAGCGGGCGCGGGCGATCGAGAGCTCGAGGTTCGACGGGAACCGCGCGCTCGCGATCGGGACGTCGTCCGTATGCCCCTCGACGAGGATCGTCCATCCGGGATGCTCGCGGATCCAGAGCGAGAGCGCCGCGACCTGCGGAAGCGGGACGCCTTCGATCTCGGCCGCGCCGGCTCTGAAATGCGTGCTCGGAATCGTGATCGCGTCGAACGCCTCCCGCGGCTCCGCGGGGGAACCGTCCTCCGGCCGCGGGGCCGCGCCGGTCCCCGAGCCGAACCCCTCCCGGCGGTTCGCGGCGGTATCCGCGGCCGCCGCGGCCGCGCCGCCCGGGGCCCGCGCCGCGCGATCGAGCGGGAAATCGACGCGCCGGTGGCCGGACGGCGCGAGATCGACGAGCGCCTCTCCCTTCGCGCCGAAACCGAAATGCCCCGCGTCGCCCGGCGAGAGTGAATCGGGGAGCGAGAAGGGATCGACGCGGACAGCGTGCCGCCCCTCGACGATCCCGGGGATCGAGTAGCGCCCGGCCGCGTCCGTCACGGCGTACGTGCCGTCCTCGATGAACACCGAGACGCCCGCCACGCCGGGCTCGCCCTCGCCCCATGCGCCGTCGCCGTCGACGTCCGCGAAGACGCCGCCCGAGACGATGCCGCGGCGGGTGAATATCCCCTCGACGATGAGCACGGAGGCCTGCGCCGGGCCGTCGCTCGCGCGCTCGCCGGCGGCGGTCACGGCGCGCGCCCACGCGTGCCCCGTGAGCCGTCCGTTCTCCTGCCCCGAACCGACGCGGGCGCGAAA
>DHHB01000010.1:9784-33644 GCA_002403075.1 bacterium UBP1_UBA4783
TGTCGAGCGTCGTTTCGTCCGTGACGTTTTCGACGGTGACGATGAAGCTGAGGACGTCGCCGATCATGGCGACCGGCTCGCGGATCGACTGCGTTATCGACACGATCGGGATGTCGGATTTGAGAAGCACGTTCTCGACGCGGTCGCGCGCGCCGGCGGCGACCAGCGAGAAGGCCTCCACGGCGAACGCGAGCTCGCGGCCGTCGAACCGGCGGAACGCCTCGGGACTCGCCTGGAGCCGCAGGCCGACGGCGACCGACGCCCCGCGGGGGACGATTCCGACGCGCGCCAGATTGCGCGACGCGCTTTCGAGCGGCGCGCCGGTCGAATCGACGAACGCGATCCCCCATTCGCCCGGTATCGCGGCCGAATCGGCGACGGCCACGGCGATATCGTCGTCGAAGTTCCCGCCGTTCAGAATCTCGTACCGGAGAACGTAGACGGCGTCGCGACCGTTGAGCGCGAGGACCACGCGGTCCGCGGGGGTCCCCGTCGTGGCCTCCGGATCGCCGCGCGGACCGATCGCGACGCGGCCCGCTCTGCCGACCGAGACGATTACTTCGTTCGACGCCGCCTCCCGCGCCGTGCCGTCGCCCGCGAGGTACCCGCACGACGCGACGTTGCGGAGCGGGCCCTCGGGACATGCGTCGCGCACGCGCACCCGGTACGCGAGGGAGCTCGAAGCGCCGGCGGAAAGACCGTCGAGGAGCGCCCGCACGCCCTTGACGCGCGCGGCCGGCGGCTCCGAAGCGGTCCAGCCCGCGACGGCGGCGTCGAAGAATTCGAGTCGGGCGCCGGGCGCGGCGACGGCCGATCCGGCGACGAAATCGGTTCCCTCGCAGAAGCCGCCGGCGTCCACGGGCACGGAGATGGAAACGTCCGCCGCCGCCCGTTCTCCCGGATTCGCGAAGTCGACGGCGAATCGGATCGTGTCGCCCGGAAGCGCGGAGGCGGCGTCGGCCGCGAGGGCGAGCGCGACCGAGGCCTCGGCGCGCGCCGCGACGCGGACGACGTTGTCCCGGTCGCACGCGGCGGTGTCCGAGGCGGAGCGAGCGACGAGATTGAGGTGAGCGATCTCCCCTCCCGACAGCCCCGTGGGGATCGCCGCGCGCACGAGAAGCGCGATCTCCTCTCCCGGCGCCAGAGGCCCGATACTCGCTACCGGAACCTCGCCGGGGTCGAGAACGCCGTCGGCGTCCGCATCGAGGTAGATGTGCGTCGGCGCTGGAACGAAATCGCATGGAGCCGGGTACGCTATCGAGAGATTGAACGCGTCCTCGGAGTTTCCCGCGTTTCGCAGCCGGAACGGGAAGGTCGCCGTTCCGCCGGCGAACGCGTACACGATCGCTCCGGGATCGGCGGTCGTGCCGTCCGGAACGACGAGGGGGCCGTAGGCGGCGAGCACGTTCACCGAAACCGTGTTCGAGAAGGCGGTGAGCAGGGCGCCGCCCCGCTCGTAGATCGCCTCCGATCGGCTCGAAATGATCTGTCCGGCGGGGGGCGTCTGTCCCGACGCGCGGGACGAGAACAGGGCGAGCCCCGCAACCAGAAGCGCGAAAAGGAGTTGCCCTTTTCCCGTTCGTATGGCCGAAGGTCCGCTCACCCTGTCGCCTCCAGAAATCGAACGAGAGGTCGATCCCTTCGCGGGATCAGACCTCCAGTTCGGCGCTTTCACGCCTGGTACGCCGGATAGTGCCGATTCATCTCGTCGTTTTTTCCGCCATCCGCCTTCCAGACTTGAAGAAGGGCGTTGCGGGGCGCCCGAAGGCGCCCCGCAACACGCCGCACGCGGTCAATTATTCCGCGACGATGCGAACGACGAACGCGACGCCGTCGACCGTCCCGGCGCCGCCGGCGAGGTTGCCGGCGAGCGTCCAGCGGACGTTCGTCACGTTGGCGTCGAAGTCCGCCGGAGCGCCGCCGCCGCCGCTCGCGGGCACGTAGGCCCACGTCGCGCCGCCGTCGGCCGAGAATTCGATCGTGACGACGCCGATCCCGGGAGCGGGCGTTCCGGCGACGGCCGAGCCGACCCGGTACTGCGTCCACGCCGGTATCGCGTCGTAGATCACGAGCGCTGTGAGATCAGCCGTGCCGACGTTCGAGTAGTCGGTCCGGTAGGTGAGCTCGGTGCCCGGAAGCTGAGCGCCGGCCGGGTTGACCGACTTCACGAGAACGAGACTGCCGGCGACGATCGTCGTGACGTCGGTCGCCGTATCCGTCGCGCCGGTCGCCTGGCCCGTCGCGCGGATCGTCCCCGTCTCGACCGTGCCGAGCGGTACGCCCGCCGGTATCGAGATCTGGACGATGACGTCGGCGAACTGGCCCGGGTCGAGCGTGACCGCCGCGACCGGGTTGTTCGCGAGATCGAAGAAGGCGTACGACCATCCGCTCGAGCTCAGAGCGGCGAGCAGGAACGTGTCGCCGACGTTGCCGGTGTTCGTGACGGTGTGCTGGTAGCGCACCGTTCCTCCCGGCGTGCCGGTGCCCGTCCGATCGGGATCGATCGTGACGGAGGCCGCCTGGAGGATCGTCACCGTGTCGACGATTTCGTCGAAGATCGCTCCGTTGTTCGCGGACGTCGCCCGGAACGTCACGGGATTGACGCCCGGCACCGCGGTCGCCGCTACGGCGACGCGGGCGATCAGGTTCACCTCGGCGCCCGCCGCGACCGGGCCCACGCCCGAGATCGGCGTGAGCTCGGGCAGATCGAGGACGCCGTTGCCGTTCGCGTCGCGGTAGTAGGTCACGATCCAGCCCGCGGGCGCGGCGCTCGAAAGGTTGTAGTTGTCGCTCGAGCCGCCGGTGTTGATGATGTCGAGCGCGAAATCGACGTTCACGCCGGGGTTCGCGTTTTGGTTGACCGGCGCGTTGTTCGTGCCGGGGAGACCGTCGTAGTTGCCGATATCGACAGCCGCGGGCGATACCTGGGTGATCCGGTCGGTCGTCAGGTTCGACTCGGCCGGATTGTTTCTCGAGACGGCCCGGATGACCGCGTCGTACGGACCCCCGGCGACAGCCGTTCCCGGGATGATGATCCGGACGATGAAATCGCGCGTCTGGCCCGGGTTCAGCATCCCGACGTCGGGAATGCCGTCCGTGCCGGTGTCGTTGAGCGGCGTGACGCCGTCGCTGCGGTAGAAGAGCACGCTCCATCCGCCGGGGATCGTCGAGGAGCCGTCGAGGACGACGTTGATCTCGTCGGCTGCGTTGCCGTCGTTCCGCACGGTGTTCGTGAAGGAGACGGTCGTGTTCGCGTACGCGAGAGGAACCGACTGGACGTCGTCGTCGTAGGCCGGCGGCGTGCCGGCGGCCGGCTGTCCCGCGGGACCGACGAGCACGTCGGCGAGAACGTTCACGTTGATCTGCGTGTTGTTCGTCGCGACGATCGTCGGATCGGGGGATCCGGGGTTGTTGTCCGTGAACACGGCCGCGCCGCTGTTGTTGATGATGCCGGCGCGCATCGTGGACGGAACGACGAGATCGTAGGAGAAGCTGTAGTTCTGGCCGACCGGGAGAACGCCGCTCGTGAGGTACGCCACGGCGATATCTCCGGCGCCGGCGAAGGCGGACCACGCCCACGTTTCGGGCGAGCCGACCATGGGGCTCCCGGCGGGCAGGTACAGGACCGAGCCTCCCGCGGGCGCGCCGGCGGGGGCGCCGGCCAGGGCGAGCGGGAGACCGGTCGTCGGATCGGTCGGAAGAACGTCGTATACGAGAACGCCCGTGAGGCCCACGGACGCAACGGCGACGCCGTTCGCGGCCTGCGTGCCGACGTTCGCGCCCGTGATCGCGTAGGTGACGACGTCGCCCGGATCGACGTTCGCCGGAAGGCCGGACATCATCGCGGTGAGCACCGCGTCGCTGACGACGCTCGTCAGGTGGTAGTTCCGGGTGTCGATGCGGGTCGGATCGCCGGCCGAGACGCCCTCGACGCCAACGTAGGCGACCTCGCCGGCGGCGGCGCCGGGAGGCACCTGGTACGAAACGATGATGCCGACCGTCGTTCCCGCGGCGATCGGCCCGATGTTGCCTGGAGCGCCGCCCGCCGAGATCGTCGGTTCGCCGCCGTCGAGCACGCCGTTGCCGTTCACGTCGTGGTAGATCCTGATGTCTCCGAGGCCGAGCGTCATCGTCGAGTTCGCGGCGTCGAGAAGCGGCGCGAGCGCGAATACGTCGGCGTCGTTACCGGTGTTCGTGAGATTGTAGCTGTAGTAGATCGTCTGCCCCGGGATCGCGTTCTGCGCCATCGCCGGCGCCGCGGGCGGATTCTCGCCCGAGTCGTCCGGGAGGATCGACAGACCGTAGACGGGAAGAACGATCGTGGTGACCTCGTTCGAGGTCGCCGTGTAGGCGTTGCCCGAGAGATCCTGGAACCGGGCCGAGGCCTGGTTCCGGATCGTCGTGCCGGCGGGCGTCTGCGCCACGGCCGCGGCCGAGACGCAGAGCACCGCCGCGAGCAGGGCGACGCCCAGCAGGGTACGTGCGCTGAACATTCGAGACCACACTCCTTCGTGAGGATCAATTGGCGACCCACGGACCGACCGGATCGCCTACTTCACCCGCACGCGATAAGAAACGGACACTTCCTTTCCGACCTCGAGCACGTGTGCGATGTCCCACATGATGTGCGTGTACATATCGGGTGTCGCGACGCGACGCTCCTCGACGCCCTGCTCATTAACGACCGTGTAATGAACGGGCGCTTCATGGAACGACGTGCCGCCGTCGATGCTGTAGCGGGCCTTGGCGGCGCGGTTTTCGGTCGCGGTCTTCTCCAGGTATTCCGTGCCGGCCGGTATCGGCCCCACGAGATTCACCCCGGCGGCCGGCGCGTCGCCGACGTTCGTGTACCGCAGGGTGTACTCGAGCCGGTCGCTGGGATAGACCTTGTCCGCGGATACAGCGATCTCGCGATTCTCTCCGTCCACGACGATCTTCCTGGCCTCCATCGTGCCGGCGAGGGTCGGGCCCTTGCCGTACGCGGACGCCGGGACGACGGCGCAGACGATGAGAAAGACCGCAACGAGGCTCGTTCTCATCGACTCATCCCTCCTTCGTGTTTCCCTCCAAAGAGCTTCGATGCCGGCGCGCGATGTCGCGCAATCCCTCCGTGGAGGAACCGGTGAAATGAATTTCGGGCCGCCCGCCGGCCCGCACGGGCGCGAGGGCGGCGGTCGCACTTTTTCCCGCTGTCGCATAAGGCAAGCGATGTTCCAAACCCTTTATAGGACAAGGCGTCTCGCGCGCCTCGACCGGTCGCCGCGGGTGGGTCGTCTCGGGAAGACCGGCAAAGCATCTCTATGCATTACAACGCGTTACGAGGCTGCGGAAATCGCGGGGAAGGACGGGAAATAAAAAGGAATCGGCGGGAATCATGCGCCCGAAAAAAAGCCCCCGAGGGCGGGGGCTTTGTCTTCGGACGGGCAATCCGTCTCGCAAACTGCAAGAAAGATTGCCAGGGGCGGCACGGATTCGGAGCGGGTCCCTACTGCCCTGCTCCCTGGAGCTCGGCGATATACTTCTGCGGATTCGCCTTGAAAGCTTCCATGTTCTCGGCGGACGTGAAGTAGTAGACCACGTTGTCGAGTTCGTAGGAATACGGGGTGGACATCGGATCGAGATCCTCTTTGCTCACCGGATCCATGAGCGGCGACGTCTTGCCCGCGAGCTTCGTTACCTGGCTCGTTTCCTCGGTCTGGGCCGCCTCTTTCTTCTTCGAGCATCCGAACGAGAGCGCGACGACGAGCGCGAGGAAAAGCACGAATGCCGTTCTCTTCATTTTCGTGTGCACCTCCTTCCGATTTCGATTCGATTCGACCGGCGCCGTTCCGGTCCCAAGTCGGAACGCGCCGTGTGTAGCCGGCTTTCGGAATGGACAAAAATACCAAATTCCCCGAGAATGTCAAGGAAACCTTGCCGACGCGGCGCCGCGCCCGGCGGCCGGGCGGCAAGTTGCTTTTGAACGGATAGGCGACGCCCGACCGGGGCTCGCGGAGAACGGAGAGGAGCCTTCATGAAGAAAAAACCGTCAGCGCGGAGCGCGCGGCGCCCGCGGTCCCGGGCCGCGTCGGCGCCGGTCAAACGTATCGCCATCCTCACCGGCGGCGGCGACTGTCCGGGTCTCAACGCCGTCATCCGCGGCGTCGTGCGCGCGGCGATCCTCGAGCACGGGTGGGAGGTGTACGGCATCCTCGACGGGTACGACGGTCTCCTCTCGACCGACCGGTTCCGCCGTCTCTACTCGCACGACGTCCGCGGGCTCCAGATGCGCGGGGGCACGATCCTCGGCACGTCGAACCGCGGCAACCCGCTCCACTATCCGCTCGAGAAGAAGGGGAAGATACGCTACGCGGACGTCACCGGCGACATCGTGCGCAACCTCCGGGCGATGGGCGTCGACGTACTCGTCGCGGTCGGGGGCGACGGAACGATGAAGATCACCCAGGCGCTCTTCAAGAAGGGCGTGCGCGTGGTCGGCGTGCCGAAAACGATCGACAACGATCTCGACGCCACCGACGTCACATTCGGGTTCAACAGCGCCGTCTCCACCGCGACGGATGCCGTCGACAAGCTCCACACGACCGCGGAGAGCCACCATCGCATCCTCGTCGTCGAGGTGATGGGGCGCGACAGCGGCTGGATCGCGCTCGAGGCCGGTATCGCGGGGGGCGCCGACGTGATCCTCATCCCGGAGATCCCCTTCGCGCTCGACCGGATCTGCGCGCACATCGAGGAGCGCAAGCGGCGCGGCAGCCGGTTCAGCATCGTCGTCGTCGCCGAGGGGGCGTATCCAGCGGGCGGCGAAAAGATATACGAGAAGCCGCCTGGCGCCGCGGGCGTTCCGGGACGCCTCGGCGGCGTCGGGAAGTGGACCGCGGACAAGATCTCGCTGTGCACCCGCCTCGAGACCCGCGTCGTCGTTCTCGGACATCTGCAGCGCGGCGGCATGCCGACGACGTTCGACCGCATCCTCGCGACGAGATTCGGCGTCGAGGCGGTGAACCTCATCGCGTGGAAGAAGTTCGGCTACATGGTGTGTCTGCGGGGGCGGAGCATCGAATCGGTGCCGATCGCGCGCGCCATCAAGCAGATAAAGCGCGTGAGCCCGCGCGGGCAGCTCGTGCGCGCGGCCGAGGCGCTCGGGATCGAGCTCGGGCGCGTCCACTAGCGGCGCGCCGGCGTCCCGAGGGCGCGGACACTCACGCTCCTAGCCCACTCGCAGAGCCTCGAATGGGCTCGTCGCGTGAGTGTCCGCGCCACATCAGGCCGTCTTGATCTTCGCCACGTCCTCGAGGCCGAGCTCCTTGATCGAGATCTCGCGCATCTTGAACTTCTGGATCTTGCCCGTCACCGTCATCGGAAACTCGCTGACGAACTTCACGTAGCGGGGGATCTTGTAGTGGGCGATCCGGCCCTTGCACCATTCCTTGATCTCGTCCTCGGTCGCCCGCTCCCCCTCTTTGAGCTGGATCCACACGCAGATCTCCTCGCCCATCTTCCGGTCGGGGACGCCGATCACCTGCGCGTCGCGGATCTTCGGATTCGAGTAGAGGAACTCCTCGATTTCGCGCGGATAGATGTTCTCCCCGCCCCTTATGATCATGTCCTTGATGCGGCCCGTGATCTTGAAGGCGCCGTCGGGGCGCATGAGGCCGATGTCCCCCGTGTGGAGCCAGCCCGCCTCGTCGATCGCCTCGTTCGTCGCCTTGTCGTTGTTGTAGTAGCCGCGCATGATCTGGTAGCCGCGGGCGCAGATCTCCCCCTGAACGCCGATCGGCGCGGTCTTTCCCGTGGCGGGATCGACGACCTTGAGCTCGGTATGCGGGATGGGGGGCCCGACCGTCTCCGTGCGCCGCTCGAGGGTGTCGCGGGCGAGCGTTTGGGTGACGATAGGAGAGGCTTCGGTTTCGCCGTATCCGATCGTGATCTCGGTGAGGTTCATCTCGCCGTTCACGCGCTTCATGAGCTCGATCGGGCAGGGCGCGCCGGCCATGACGCCGGTGCGCAGCGACTGGAGATCGAACCGCTTGAACTCCGGATGCTCGAGCTCGGCGATGAACATCGTCGGCACCCCGTGAAGCGCCGTACAGCGCTCCTTCTCGACCCCCTCGAGCACGAGGAGCGGATCGAAGTACTCGCAGGGGAACACCATCGCCGCGCCGTGCGTCGCGCAGAGCAGCGTCGAGAGCACCATGCCGAAGCAATGATAGAGCGGCACGGGGATGCAGAGCCGGTCCGCGTCGGTGAAATGCATCGTTTCCGCCACGAAATGCGCGTTGTTGAGGATGTTGTGGTGCGTGAGGCTCGCGCCCTTCGGGAGACCGGTCGTGCCGGAGGTGTATTGCACGTTGATCACGTCGTCGAAATCGCATTCGTCGGTCCGCGCGTCGAGCTCCTCGTCCGAAATCTCCGCTCCGAGACTCATGAAATCCTCCCAGGCGAACATGCCGGGGAGCCTCTCGCCGCCGATGAGAATCACGTTCCGGAGCAGCGGCAGCGTCCGCGAGGCCACCGCGCCGGGCTTCGACTCCTTGATCTCCGGCGCGACGTGATTGATCATCTCGGCGTACTGCGAGCTCTTGAAACGAGGCACGAGGACCAGGGTCTGCGCCTCGGAGTTCTTGAGCCCGTACTCGAGCTCGTGCGTTTTGTACGCGGGGTTCACCGTGACGAGGATCGCACCGACGAGCGAGGTCGAGAACTGCGCCACGACCCACTCGGGATGGTTCGTCGCCCAGACGGCGACGCGGTCGCCCTTCCGAACGCCGAGCGCCATGAAGCTCTTGGCCGCCCGGCGGCAGATCTCGTAGAACTCGCGGTACGTCCAGCGGACGCCGGTCGGGAGATAGACGATCGCCTCGTTGTCGGGATGCGTCTTCGCGACTCGCTCGAACATGTGTCCGATCGTTTCGCCGATGAGCGGCCGGTCGGAACCCATGTGGGCGTAGCTCAGCCCGCGCCCGATGACGAGCGCGGATTCGCGCGCTTCGCCCGCCGATGCCGCCGCGGCGGCTTTCTTTCCGTGCATACGCTGTCGCGCCTTTCTTAGAATACGTACCGGATGCCGAGTCCTCCGTTGAGATCCGCCTCGGTCTCCGGAGCGAAATCGACGATCGGAGCGATCTCGAAGAAGACGCTCATCGGATACGCGTCGGTGAGATACTCGGCGCCGAGCACGAGCCGGAGACCGATCCGGCTGTCGTCGTCGTCGAACCTGACCCGGCCGCCGATGCCGAAGTAGATCGGCAGGCTGCCCGGATCGACCTCGAAGAACTCGTAGTTGTGAAACAGGTAATCGCAGTGGAAATGGAACTGCCCGTCCCGCTGGAACGACCACGCGGCCCCGAAATCGAAGGCGTTGACCCGCGACGTCCAGTACTTGGCGCTGAGCCCCGTCGGCTCGCCGAGGATGACGCCGAGCTCCCAGACGCCGCCGGCGGGCTCGACCGCCGCCGCCGGCGCGGCCGAGATGGTACAGATGACGAGAACGAGCCCCAGCGAGAGAGAGTGCCGCTTCATGACGACCTCCTTCTGAAGGAAACGACGAAACGGTGAACGGGTGCGGTGAGAACGACGAGAGAGGCGGCGAGATAGATCGCGTCCTCAAGGAGCTTCTTCCAGGCGTAGGTCGCGCCGAAGCCGCACCCGCAGTCGAAATACACCTCGAGGAACGGCGTCCCCGCCCGGACGATGCCGATCGTGCGGTACGAGATAACCGCGATGAAAACGGCGTTCAGGACGGCGAGCGCGAGCGCCGAGCCGCGCAGCAGAACGCCCGTAACGAGCGAGAGGCCGCAGAGGAGCTCGAGCCACGGGAGCACGATCGCCGTGACGTAGACGAGCGGCCCGAGATCGAAAACGCCGTACGCGCGGATCTCGTCGGCGAAGAGAAGCGGCTTCCCGATCTTCTGGACCGCGGCGTAGATGAAGACCGCGGCGAGGAAGAGACGCAGCGCGACAAGGGCCGCCGGATGATGGATCAGCCGAGCCGCCCGCTGGGGCCGCTCCGCGGAGGAAACGCCGTTTCGATTCGCCGCGTTCATTCGCCGCGCTCCACGGGAAGATCCGCCGACCGCCATTCGGCGAAACCGCCCTTGTACAGCAAGAGCCTTCTGTATCCGAACGAGTAGAGCTCCTTCGCGAGCAGCTCCGAGTCTTCGCAGGAATAGTCTGAGCAGTACACCATGATGAGCTCGTCCTGCGCCAGGAGCGGAAGCACCAGGTCGCAGTACGTTCCGAGCTGGTAATAATCGAACAGGATCGCCCCCGGGATATGCCCTTCCACGTAGAACTCTTTGGTGCGGGCGTCGACGACTCGGCCGCCGCTCTCGACGAAAAGACGCGCCTCCTCGAGATCGACGACGCGGATCGCCTCGGCGTGGAGGGAATCGACGACGCTGCCGTGAACCACCGGCACCCGAAGCGGCCGCCTGAACGGATTTATCCCGTTGCGATTGTACGCGTTGTGCGTGAAAGCGATGATGGATGCGGCGATCAAAAGAACGATCGCCTCCTGCACGGCGTTTCTCGGCAACTTCATATCAGGCACAATATACCGTCGAATCCCCTCGAATGCAATACGGTTGACCCGTTTCGGCCCGGGGCATACACTTTATACGTCATGGGAACGAAAAAAGCCGACGCGAAAGCGGCGCGCGCCGTCCTCGGGACGCTGAAAAAGCTCTACCCGAACCCCCGCCATTACCTCATGTTCGACGGACCCTACCAGCTCCTCGTCGCGACCATCCTCTCGGCGCAGTGCACCGACGAGAAGGTGAACGAGGTGACCCGCGCGCTTTTCCGGGACTATCCCGGGCCGAGCGATCTCGCCGCTGAGCGCATCGAGGCGATCGAGGCCGCGGTGCGCCCGACCGGTTTTTTCCGCAACAAGGCGAGGGCGCTCCAGGGCGCCTCTCGGGCGATCGTCGAGCGCTTCGGCGGCCGCGTTCCCGGCACCATGGAAGAGCTCCTCACCCTTCCCGGCGTCGCCCGCAAATCGGCGAACGCGATCCTTCAGCACGGTTTCGGCACGGTCGTCGGCGTCGTCGTCGACACGCACGTGATCCGCGTGGCGGGGCGTCTCGGCTGGACGCGGAACGCCGATCCGGCGAAGATCGAGCTCGATCTCATGGAGCTTTTCGAAAAAAGGGAGTGGCGCGATCTGCCGTTCTACCTCAAGAGCCACGGCCGCGCCGTCTGCAAGGCCCCGTCTCCGAAGTGCGGCGCCTGCGCGGTCGCCGCGCTCTGCCCCTCCGCCCTCGTCGAGCCCCCCGCGGCCCCCCGTCCGCCGGCCGCCCGCGCGAAAACGCGCCGGCGATAGCGGCCCGCGGCTTTCACGGATCGTTTCAGGCGGTATCTTTCCGGATCGCGAGCGAAAGGGACGGCGTAACGGTCGCTCCCGTGAGGCGGCGACACAGCTTCATCGCGGCCGCCGCGGCGCCGAGGAACGCCGGAGACCGCTTCGAGGTCGAGACGGCGCGCCAGATATCGATCCTGTCGCGCATTCCGAGGAGTGACGGCTCGAGGAGCGCCGGCGCGCCGCCCGAGCGCCGGATGACGCCGAGTATCTCGCCCGGGCTCCCGCCGCGTATCCCCTTGCGCAGGAGATCTTCCCATCGGTCCGTTCTCTTAATCCGCCGCGAGAAGAGCCGCGCGCACCGGAGGGCCGCCGGCGCGGGCAGGTAGTTGAGCAGCGGAAGATGGGTGGAATGGGATTCGACGGGCGAGAACCGGTACGGCGTCTGATTCACGAAGAGAACGCCCCCCGCCCGCAGCCGCCCCCACAGCGCCGGCAGCAGGGCGGCGCGCTCGGCCGGGAGAAGGTGCTCATAGACCGCGCTCAGCAGGATGTGATCGAACTCGCCCGCCTCCCGGGGCACGGCCGTCGGGTCGCCGGATACGAAAAACGCCGCGCGCTCGAGGCGGTAGTGCTCCGCCCGCAGGCGCGCCGCGCGGACGAGCCCCGCGTCGATGTCGACGCCCACGATCTCCGCGTCCGGCAGGAGCCGCGCGAGCACGGCGGAGGAGGCGCCCGCGCCGCAGCCGAAATCGAGCAGGCGCTTTCCCGCGAACTCCCCGGCGGCGGCGTAGCTCAGCACCTCGAAGCGGATGTTCCGCTCGACGTATCGCGGGTCCTCCTCGCGGAGGATCTCGTCGCAGAGAAAGGCCGGGCTCTTGACGGCGAGTATCGCCTCGACGAGGGGGACGGGATAGGCGGTCTCGCAGCTCGAGACGGGAACGAAGATCGACGGATCGGCGACGCGGACGGTCACCCGCCGCCTGCCGCCTCCCGTCTCCTCGACGTCGACGGATCCGTCGCGATGCGTCAGCGTCGTACGGGCGCTCATACCGGTCCGCGCCTCCAGCGCACGGCGAGGACGGCCGCGAAGACGGCGAAAACCGCCGCCGTGAGCCGGCCGAGCAGGGGATCCGCGTCGAGCGCGGGCGCGGACTCGGCGAAGAGATAGCTCCACGTGTTGATGCTCGTGTGGAGGAGAAGCACCGAGAGCAGGCTTCCGCCGGAGCCGAGGTACACCCACGTAAAGACGACGGCGTTCGCCGCCACGAGAACGGCGAACACGGGGATGGAGGAGCCCTTCTGCGCCGCGCCCTCGAGCCAGAAGAGCGGCACGTGCCAGGCGAACCACATGGCGGCCACAAGGAGGCTCGCGCCGAGCCTGCCGCGCCGCTCGAGAAGCCGCGGGAGCGCGAAGCCCCTCCAACCGATCTCCTCTCCGAGCGGTCCGCCGACGAAAAAGATGACCGCGTAGTAGAACGGAAGCCGGGCGAGCCCGTTTCGAATCGCCATTGTTTCGGATGCGACGCTCCTGCCGAGCGCGATATATATCGCGAGAGCGGCGGCGAAGAGGACGAGACATCCGGCGACGGCGAAGAGATACCAGCGGAGGCCGAATCGCGCCCGGAAGACCGGCCCGAGCAGCCCGCGGACGCCCCGTCCTCCTCCGAGCGCGGCCGCCGTCACGACCGCGCCGAAAAAGGGCCCGAAGCTTCCCGACCAATGCACGGGGAACGCGAACGGCAGGACGCCCCGCTGCGAGGCGATCATGAGCCCCCAGAGGATCCACGAGAATGCGCAGGAGAGGATGAAGAACGCGGCGACGGGATGCCGCTCCATCGTGGAACGCATGCGCGCGCTCCCTCCCTCGTTGCGGGGCGCCGGCCCCGGACGACGCGATCGCGGGCGGCCGTTTCAGCGCTTCGCGCCCGAGCCTTCGGCCGCGTTCCAGGCATCGAGCTTCTTTTTGAATACGGCCGCGAGCGAATCTCCGGGCGCGATCTCGATGTAGCTCTCGTACAGCTCGCGGGCGTTTCCGCGGAACCCGCGGCTCTCGTAGAGCTGCCCGAGATCGGCGAACACCCACGGCATCTCTCGCCGCACGCGGCCCTCGTCGATGTTGACGAGCTTCTGCAGGGCCATTATTTCGCCGTTG
The DNA here is from genome assembly GCA_002403075.1 of bacterium UBP1_UBA4783. Classification (GTDB taxonomy): domain Bacteria; phylum Krumholzibacteriota; class Krumholzibacteriia; order Krumholzibacteriales; family Krumholzibacteriaceae; genus SSS58A. The sequence goes on from DHHB01000010.1 coordinate 23,236, forward strand.
CCGTCTCCCATGTCGCGGTATGCGCGGAACAGGATCGTGTAGAGACCGAAATCCTTCGGCCGCGTGGACGAGATTTTCCTGAGATAGGTGGCGGCGTCGAATGGCCGCTTGGCCGCGTAGAAGAAGACGCCCTTCTGGTAATCGAGCTCGCCTTCGCCGAGAAGCCTTTCGAGCTCGGGCGTCTCGAGGATCTCGAGGCCGGCCGCGATCTGTCCCTCCGCGCCGAGCACGCGGGCGAGCTGGAAGAATCCGCGCAGGTACTCGCGATCGAGGCGGTACGCCTCGAGAAGCGCGGCGCCGCTCTCGGTCCCCTTCCCCTGGAATCCGAGCGTGAGCGCGAGCGCGAAATGATCGCCCGCGCCCGCGACGCCCGCCGCGATAATCGAGCGATAGAGCGCCTCGGCCGCGGCGTACCGTCCGGCCCTGATCGAATCCTCCGCCTGGATCATCGTCTCGTATTTCCCGGCGGGAGGCGGCGCGAGGCTCTTCGGATCCGCGAGCGTCTCGGCGATCACGGCGGCGTAGTATCTGAGGTCCATCGGAACGTCGTTGCCCTGCGTCGCGCAGTTCACGGTGACGAGGCGGGCGCGCACGCCCGCCCCGGCGAGGCTCCGGAGAAACGCGAGGAGCGACCTCGTGCCGGTCCGGTAGGACGGATCCAGCGAGGCGAGGAGCTGGAAATAGCTGAGATCGATGTCGACGAGGGCCGTTTCCTTCGCGCCGAGGGATAGATCCTCGATGCGCGCGATCGCGAGCGGAATCCCCGCGATCGTGCCGGTGACGATCTTCCCTTCCGCCTTGAATTCCCCCACCGCGGCGGCGGGGAACCGCCGCCGCTCGATGAAGAACGCTCGGTACGTCTCGGGAGGCTCCTCGGCCGTCGGCTTCGCGGAAGGAATCACCCACACGACGCGCTTGTACATCCCGGCCATGTAGCCGACGGTGGCGACCGCGCTCCGCTCGATCATCGGCGATATCGATCCGAGCGCGTTCACGTCGCCTCTCCGCAGACGACTCGCGACGGCCGCGACGCTGTCGACGTGGCTCTGGGGGAAAACGCCGAGGTCATCCCCGGAATCGACGTGCACGAGGACGTCGGCCCTCGCCTTCGCGTCGGTCCACACGCGCAGCGCGTCGACGTTGTTCTCCACCGCGTACACCCTCTTGACCGGCTGCTTGCCGATCGTCGGGGCGCCGCCACCGCAGCCGGCGGCCGCGGCAATCGCGAGAAGGCAACCCGCCGTCGTCGAGAGACGTCCTCTGTGGCTTCGCACCCGGCATCGTGCGCTCGATATTCGCATACACTCACCTCGCTCTAACCGGCTTGTTCGCAACTCAATGTCCCATATTAAAAAAAGCGGTGTGCCCTGTCAATAACGCCCATCCGCCGCGCGGGTGTTTCCGGGGGTCTTCTTTGGCCTCCTAATTGAAATTGAGTTGGGGCATGGATTCTGATACGCTGTCATCCGCCTTTCGGGAGACACGCCATGTCCATTCATCGACATTCGTTCGCCGGAATTCGCTCACCGCTCACTTTCGCGCTGATCCTCATCTCGGCGCTGCCGGCATCCGAGGCCGTCGCGGGCTGGGTATACGGCGGCGCGCCCGTGTGCACGGCCGCGGGAGCGCAGACGCAACCCGCGATCGTCCAGGATGACCGCGGCGGGGCGATCATCGCGTGGATAGACGGCAGAAACGGATCGTTCGACATATACGCCCAGCGGATCGACGCACGCGGAGACGCACGCTGGACGAACGCCGGCGAGCGGATCTGCACCGCATCGACGCTCTCGTTCCGCCTCGTCTCCGACATGCGCGGCGGCGCAATCGTCGTCTGGGAGGAAGCGAGACTCGGGTCGGCGGATATATTCGCGCAGCGTATAGACTCGAGCGGCCTTCTCGGTTGGGCGTCCGGCGGCGTTCCCGTATGCGTCGCTTCCGGGGAACAGAGCTCTCCGAGCGCCGAGAGCGACCTCGAGGGCGGAGCGTTCATCGCGTGGACGGACTTTCGCGGCGGCAGCCGATCGGACATCTACGCGCAGCGGATCGACGCGGACGGCATGCCGCGTTGGGCTGCGAACGGGGTCGCCCTGTGCGCGGCGGCGTCGGACCAGACCGACAGCCGGATCGTCCCGATGAGCGACGGTGGCGCGATCGCGGCGTGGCGTGACCTACGCTCCGGTCTCCAATGGGACATCTACGCGCAGCGGGTTCTCGGGGCCGGTACGCCGGCATGGACCATCGATGGCATCGCCGTTTGTCTCGCGGCGGGTCACAAGCGCGCCTTCGAGCTCGCTCCGGACGGGGCGAACGGTGCGATCGCTGCTTGGAGCGACCAACGATCCGGTGCCGCGGATATCTATGCGCAGAGAATCTCCGCGGCCGGCGACACCCTGTGGCCCGCGGACGGCGCTTGTGTCTGCAGCGCCGGATACGGCCAAACCAACGCCCGCGTAGTCCCCGATCAGGAGGGCGGGGCGATCATCGTCTGGGAAGACTGCCGGCATGATTACTACCTGCCCGATATCTACGCGCAGAGGTTCACCGGCTCCGGCCTCCCCGTATGGGAAGAAAACGGGGTGCCTCTCTGCACCGAGAAGGGAGGACAGTATCGACCGCGGATCGCGGGTGACGGCGGCGGCGGCGCGATCGCCGCTTGGGTCGACGACCGGTACTACGAAATCGCCGGTCAACCGTACGACATCTTCGCGGCACGCGTACTCCCCGGCGGCGAGCGCCCCTGGGCGCACTATGCGGGACGCATATGCACGATGCCCGAGAGCCAAGACCACCTGCAAATTGTTCCGGCCGCGGCCGGCGGCGCGATCGCGGCATGGACGGATTACCGCGGCGCCGACGCCGACATCTACGCGCAGAGGCTCGACGCCGACGGCAATCCTACGGCGACGTCGCTCCACGGTTTCAGCGTCTCGGTGAACGAAGGAACGATCGAAGTCGTCTGGAGCCTCTCGAGGCTCGACGAAGGCGCGTCGTTCCGCGTGTCGAGATCCCGCGGTTTGTCGGATGATTTCGGCGAACTCTCGGCCGCGATCACGGCGTCCGGGCTTTCGTTCTCTTTCATCGACCGCGAGGTCGATCCCGGCGCGAGCTACCGCTATCGAGTCGCCGTGATCGTCGGCGACGAGCCCACGACGTTGTTCGAAACCGGAGAGATCGCCGTCCCGACGCCGCGCTTCGCGCTCCTCGGGAATCATCCCAATCCATTCAATCCGTCGACGACGATACGCTACTCGATCTCGGCGGAATGCCGCGTTACCCTCGCCGTCCACGACGTTTCCGGAAAGCGCGTCCGGTCGCTGTTCTCCGGCGTCCGAGCGCCCGGGACGCACGCCGCCGAATGGGACGGCGCGGACGCTTCCGGCCGGCCGGCGGCCTCCGGAGTCTACTACTGCGTCCTCGCGGCCGGAAAGTTTTCGCGCGCTCGCGTGATGATTCTTCTGCGGTAGCGCGCGGCGAGCGGCCTTGACACGGGCCCGCGGTCGCCCGTACCCTTGCCGTCGGACGGCGCGGGCGCCGGCTCCGGCGCGGATCGCCGCCGCGGATCCCCGTTTTTTCAAGGAGAACGCAATGTTCCGTCACCTCGTACGGCGCAACGACGCGAAGATCGTGTTCCTCATCATGGACGGGCTCGGGGATATCCGGGCCCCGGGCTTTCCGAAAACGGCGCTCGAGACGGCGCGAACGCCCAACCTCGACCGCCTCGCCCGCGAGGGACTGTGCGGACGAAGCCTTCCGATATCGCCGGGCGTCACGCCGGGAAGCGGGCCCGCGCATTTCGCGCTCTTCGGATACGATCCGCTCGCTCCCGAGAACGACGTCGGCCGCGGCGTTCTCGAAGTGCTCGGCACGGGGTTCGAACTCAGCCACGACGACGTCGCGATCCGCGGCAACTTCGCGACGACCGGCGCGGACGGCCTTCTCGCCGACCGGCGCGCCGGCCGGATTCCGCACGAGGAGTGCGTGCGTCTCTGCCGGAAGCTCCAGGACGGGATCCGCGAGATCGACGGCGTCTCCGTGATCGTCATGCCGGTGCGGGAGTACCGGTTCGGCGTCGTGCTCCGCGGCGAGGGCCTCTCCCCCGAGGTCGAGGAGACCGACCCGCAGCTCGTCGGACGCGCGCCGCTCGCCCCCGTCGCCCGCGTCCCCGAAGCGAAACGCACCGCCGGGATCATCGCGACGCTCGTCGCGCGCTGCAACGCCGCGCTCGCCGGCGAGCCGAAGGCGAACAGCGTTCTCATGCGCGGTATCTCGCGCATGCCGCGCGTCGAACCGCTCCAGGCGCGCACCGGCCTCCGCCCGTGCGCGATCGCGTCCTATCCCCTCTACCGCGGGGTCGCGAAGCTCTGCGGCATGGACATCGTCGACACCGGATTCTCCGTGAAGGAGGAGCTCGAGACGCTCCGCGGCGCGTGGGGACGCGGCTACGACTTCTTCTTCGTCCACGTCAAGAAGACCGACTCGTACGGCGAGGACGGCAACCTCGAGGGAAAGGCGAAGGTCATCGAGGAGGTCGATTCGAACCTCCCGATCCTCCTCGATCTCGCGCCCGACGTGCTCGTCGTCACGGGAGACCACTCGACGCCGTGCGCACTCAAGGGGCACTCGTGGCATCCGGTGCCGCTGCTCGTTCACTCGAAATCGTGCGGAGCGGACGGCGCGCAGGCCTTCTCGGAAAGCGAGTGCGATCGCGGCGGGCTCGGGATCTTCCCCGCGCGGAACATCGTCGAGCTCGCGCTCGCGAACGCGGGCAAGCTGAAAAAGCACGGGGCGTAGACAAAGAGCGTCGGCACGAAGCACGGCGCGCCGCCCAAACGTTCCGGTGGCGCTACCGCGCTTGGCGGAAGGTTTCGGCGATCCGCTCGAGCCGGGCGATGTTCCGCCGCTCTTTGGCGGCGTCCCCCGCGGCGTCGGTCGCGCACTGGATTACGTAGACCTTTCCGCCGCGCAGAACCATGATCCACGACCAGAGGCCCTTGCCGGGATCGACCGCCATCTCCATGGACTTCCACGTGCCCGTCGCGCCGACCGCGGGGCCGTCCGGCAGGTCGAAGCGCCGCGTCCGCTCGATGGTCATGAGGCGGCGGCCCAGCTGCCCGTAGCGGGAAATCGCGTCGGTGAGATCCTGCACGATGAGCTCGGCGCTCGACGACGTCTTCCACTGCGTCTCGATCTCGAGGTACCCCTCCTTCGACTGCGATCCCCAGCGGATGTAGCCCATCTTCCGGTCGCCGCCGCCGTCCAGGATGAGGAACTCGATCGGAAGATCGAGCGCGAAGTCTGGGTTTACGACCCGGGGGATCTCGTGCCGGTACACGGCCTGCACGTTGAACGGGAGGATGTTCGGCTGAAGCCAGCCTTCCGTGCCGGGCATCGCGATCGTCCGCACGACGTCCTCGAGCGGATACCGCTTCCCGAGCGCGTCGACGCAGATCTCGCGGATCGCCTTTATATAGCGCTTGACCCCCTCGATCGCCTCCCGGCCGCACACGAGCCCCTGCGCCGGAACGAACCGGCGGACGCGCAGCCCGCGCAGGCGGTCGAGCGTTTTTAGCCAGTTGTCGAAGTCGGCCCCGGGGTCCCCGAGGTTCGGGTGGTAGCCGTTCGTGAGGAGGCCGCCGGTGAAGGCGACCCGGTCCTTCGGCACGACGACGACGGCGTCCCCCGCGGTGTGGCCGGGCCCGAAGTGCCGCAGCTCGACCGAGACGCCGCCGAGATCGAGCTTGGCCCCGTCGGCGAACGCCGTATCGGGAGCGACGAACCGCACGTCCGCGATGAGGGCGAAGGCCTCGGCTCCCCGCTCCCGGTAGAAGTCGAGGTAGATCGGCGAGTACTTGACGAACGCGTCGCGCGTTTCGGGGCGGGCCACGATGACGGCGCCCTCGTCCTTGAAGACCGAGTTGCCCCACGTATGATCCTGGTGGTAGTGCGTGTTGACGACGTAGAGGATGGGGGCGTTCGTCACCGTGCGGATCTTCTCGAGAAGCTCGCGGGCGAGGGCCGGCGTGTAGCGCGCGTCGACGACGAGAACGCCCTCGCTCCCGACGACGAAACCGCTGTTCGCGCCGAGCCCCTCGACGGAGGTCGGCCCGCTCGCGATCAACGCCCACGTGTGCTTCCCCACGTTGACGAGACCCGTTCTCCCGAGATCCTTCCGCTCGCAGCCCGCGGCGGCGACGACGGCCGCGAGCGCGAGAACGACGATCGAACGCTTCATCCGGACTTCCTTTCGCGTGAATGAAATACGGCCCCGGCGCCGGCGCGCCGCTCGCCCCCTCGTCGCGAAGCGGGCTCCGTCACGGGGCTTCGTCGGGTCGCGGCTGCCTCGCTCCGAAGAGCACGAGATCGCCCGCGCCGAAATACACCCGCAGCTCCATCTGAAAATCGCCGCACCCGGCGAGCGCTTCGACGTCGTTCACCGACGAGAGGAAGAGCTTCGCCGGATCGGCGCGCAGCGCGGCGCCGAGCTCGGCGGGCGTCTCGATCGGCTCGTCGAGGGAACGGCCGCCGTAGAAGAGCATCCGCGCGTTCTCCCCGCGGGCCGAAGGGCCGTAGCCGCCGATCCTCGCGCCCGCGGGGCTTATCCGCCCCGCCACGCGCGCGACCTCGCGGATCGGATCGGCGCTCGAGCGCCGCAGACTCACGAACGTCGACACCACGAGCAGCATGAGAAGGCAGAAGAGCGCCGTGAGAACGTGGTTCACGACCCATACCCGCCTCATCGGGTGCCTCCCCCGCAGGAGCGCCCACCGGGCGATTTCGCGCGAGGCGAGGATCGCCGTGAAGGGCGCGACCGCGAGAAACGAGCTCACCGGCTCCGCGCCCGCGACGGCGAAGGGCAGGAATACCGCGGCCGCGAAGAGGAAGAGCGCTGAATCGATCTCTCCCACGGCGCAGGCCCGCCGGCGAGCGCCGATCGAGAAGAGGAGGCGCGCGGCGGCGACGGTCGCGGGTATCGACCACGGAAACGAGCGCAGCCACACGTTCACGAACGAATCGACGAGTGCGGCGCCGGCGCGCGGACCCGGCCGGACGAGCGTCGAGAGCGGCGCCCAGAGCGGGCTTTCGAAAAATCCGCCGCCGCGCGCGGCCGCCGGGACGAGCCACAATCCGCCGATCGCGGCACCCGCGGCCGTCGCGGCGAGAAACGCCGGCATGCTCCAGATCCGCCGCCTGCCCCGCTCGACCGCGCCCGCGACGGCGGCACCGGCGATGGGCAGGAACCCCCCCGCGCCGACGCTCAGGACGCCCCCGGCGATCGCGGCGCCCCAGAGCACGGCGCCGAAGCGGCGCTCCGGCAGGTAGAGCCATCCGAGGAGGGCGAGCGAGGCGAAGAACGCGAGGGGAAGACCCGTCGTCACGTGCGGCGCGAAGCGGCCGAACAGCGGCGTCGAGGCGAGAACGATCGCGGCGAGCACCCCGGTCGCGGCCGGGAGCGTAGCCCACCGCGTTTCGTGCTCCCGCTCCCGCGCCTCGGCGGCGGCCGCTTCATGCGCTGCGAGATCGCGCGACGCTTCCCGCCCGGCGACGAGCAGCACCCACGAGGTGGCCACCGAGAGAAGGACGAAACCGAAACGCGCGGTGAAATCGTTCGCGCCGAAGAGGAGAAAAAAGAGCGACATGATCCACGGGGCGAACGGCGGCGTATCGTGCGCGGGCGCCCCGTCGAACCGCATCGGGAGCGGCCCGCCGCCCGCTGCGATCTCCCGAGCGGTCTCGGCGAGGGACGCCTCGGAGCCCGCCGGGAGCGCTCCGTCCCACGTGCCCCAGACCGTTATGACGAAGACGGAAACGAAAAAAAGGAGGACCAGAACGTGTCCACGGCCCTCCTCTCCGGCGAAAAACGGAAGCTCTGTCACGCCGCGCCTCCCTGCGCTCAAGTACGGCGCGGAGTATACGGCAATCAGGACTTCCCTTCCAGATATTGTTGCAGCTCGCGCATCGTCTTCGCGACGTCCGCTCCGTACATGGCGATGAGATTGCCCAGGGACCCCCAGGCCGGCGTCCCTCATCTCATACAGACGATGCCGCGGCTCATGAGGAACCCGATCGCGTCGGGATACCGTTCGACGAGCTCCTCGACGGTCATATCGGCGCTCGGCGCTGTCTTCTTCATGCGATGCTCCTTCTCGCGTTCGTCCGCAGCGGGGCGCCGCTCTTCCGCGGTCCCCGCGCCGCGCCCCGCTACTTCGCGAGCGCCTTCTTGAGAAACTCGTCGAGCATATCCTTCGGCGCCGCGCCCGACATCGAGTCGATCTCGACGCCGCCCTTGAACACCTTGAGCGTCGGAATGCCCATGATGCCGTAGTTGATCGCCACTTTCTGGCTCTCGTCGGTGTTGAGCTTCGCGAACTTCACCTTTCCGGCGTACTCTCCCGCGAGCTCCTCGAAGATCGGCCCGAGGAACTTGCACGGACCGCACCACGGCGCCCAGAAGTCCACGATCACCGGGATCTGCGAATCGAGCACTTCGGCCTGCCAGCTCGCTTCCGTCACCTGAACCACGTTCGCTGCCATCGCTCCTCCTTCGCCGGCTCCGCCGGCCGTTCGATCATTGTTCGTTTCCGCTCCGCGGCGGCTGCGCGCCCTCGCACCGGCTCAGGCAATCGAGCATGCGAATCACGTTGCGCTCCGCGAGGCGGTAATAGATGTGTGAATCCTCCCGGCGGCTCCGAACGATGTTGCTGAGCCGCAGGATCTTGAGCTGCTGCGACACGAGCGACTGTTTGAGCCCCGAGAGGCCGCAGAGATCGGACACGGTTCGCTCGCCGCCCGCGAGGATGTTCACGAGACGCAGCCTCGCCGGATTCGCGAGCGCCTTCAGCACGTCGGCGAACCGTTCGATATCCGCTCCCCCGAGGGGCTCGTTCGCGCGCCGTATCGCCGTTCGTTCCATGGACCACCCTTTCATTTTGATATTAATATATCATAATATTCCAATACGTCAAGAAAAAACCGCGCCCCCTTTTCCCGGGGACGGCGCGGCCGGTTCCTGCTATGCTTTCCCCATGAGCATCGCCTTTCCGCCTTCGGTGAGCCTCGCGAACCTCCCGACGCCCGTGGAGCGGCTGCGGCCGCCCCCCGGATACGAGCGCCTTCCGAACGTGTACGTCAAGCGCGACGACCTCACCGGCGCGGCCCTCTCGGGAAACAAGGTGCGAAAGCTCGAGTTCTGCATGGCGGAGGCCGCGGCCGCCGGGGCCGACACCGTGATCACCTGCGGCGGCGTCCAATCGAATCACGCCCGCGCGACCGCCGTCGCCGCGGCGAGGCTCGGGCTCCGATCGATCCTCGTCCTGCGCGGCCCCGAGCCCGCCGAGAGCGACGGCAACGTGCTCATCGACCGGCTCGCCGGGGCCGAAATCAGGTTTATCGACGAGGCGGAGTGGCCGCGCGTCGGGCGGATCATGGCCGGGATCGAGGCCGAGCTCGAGGCCGCGGGCCGCGCGGGGTACACGATCCCCGAGGGCGCCTCCTACCCGCCGGGCGTGTTCGGGTACATCCGGGCCGCCGGGGAGATCGCGGACGCGGAGCGCGCGCTCGGCCTCTCGTTCGACGCGATCGTCTTCGCGGTCGGAAGCGGCGGAACGTACGCGGGGCTCGTCTACGGCGCGCGAATCTTCGGGCTGCGCGCCCGCATCCTCGGCGTCAACGTGCTCGACACGCCGGAGTATTTCGCTGATCGCGTCGCGGGGATCTCGGAGGACTTCGTGCGGACGTACGAGCGCCGCTACCGCGGCGAGCCGTGGTTCGAGCCGATACCGGCGGGCGACGTCGAGATCGCGGGAGGGTACGACGGCCCCGCGTACGCCGTGCCGTCCGGGGAGGGTATCGAGCTCATCCGGACCTTCGCCCGCTCGACCGGCCTCTTTCTCGATCCGGCCTACACGGGTAAGGCGATGCTCGGCCTCGCCGGCGAAGCGGCGAAGGGCCGCTGGAAGGCCTCGAACAGCGTGCTCTTCATCCACACGGGCGGCATCTTTTCGCTCTTCCCGCGGCGGAAAGAGCTCGCCCCCCCGGGGACAACTCGAAGCGCATAGGGCCCTTGCGGCGCGCGCGGCCGCCCGCGCCCGAACGCCCTTGACACCCCCGATGCCGGGGCATACTGTACCATGCGGCCATGCGGCCATGCGGCCATGCGGCCATGCGGCAATGCGGCAATGCGGCCATGCGGCCATGCGGCCANNGCGGCGGGCTCCGCGCCGACGCCGCCGCCGAACCGACACGCGTTCAACGATCGTTCCCGCGGCGTGCCGCGGGAGAAGGAGGATGGGAGATCATGAAGATGAAGGGGCTCTATGTCGCGCTCGTCACGCCGTTCGACGAGAAGACCGGCGCGCTCAACGAGACGAAGCTGCGCGAGCTCGTGAAGTTCCACATCGACGCGGGCA
>DHHB01000066.1:0-10518 GCA_002403075.1 bacterium UBP1_UBA4783
CGGAGAAAGGGGTATTCAGCATATCGGCCACGGATCTCGACATATCGGTCACCTCGAAGGTGGAGGCCTCGGTGGCGGCCGAAGGGCGCGTGGCCGCGCCGGCGAAAAAGATAGCCGAAATCGTGAAATCGCTCGCCGGCGGCAACGTCAGCATCGACTGCGCCGGAGAAAAGATCACGATTACGTGCGGCAAGAGCCGGTTCGTCGTGAACGGGCGAAGCGCGGAGGATTTCCCGAAGCTCCCGAAGCAGGACAGCAAAACGGAGTTCACGATCGATCCCGAGATCGTATCGGAGCTCGTGCACAAGACGGCGTACGCTGTTTCCACCGACCTCACGCGCCCGGCCCTCTGCGGCGTGCTGTGGGAAGTCGACCGGAAGGGCATATGCATGGTCGCCACCGACGGCCACCGGCTCGCCAAGGTCGACATCGCGATCGATCTCGGGGGCGTGCAGAAGATCGACGTTATCGTTCCGCCGAAAGCGCTCGGAACTCTTCGGACGTACGCGGAGGGGGAGAAGGAGATCCGGATCTCGATCGGCGAGAACAGCGTCAGCTTCGACATGGCCGGAACGACGATCTACTCGAGGCTGCTCGAGGGCCCCTTCCCGAGCTATCAACGGGTCATCCCGGCGAAGAACGAGAAGGAGCTCATCGTCTCTCGCTCGGCCCTCGCCGAGGCCGTGAAGCGCGTCTCGATCCTCGCGGACACGCTGACGCGGCAGGTCGTCTTCTCTATCGCGAAGGATAAGCTCGTGCTCAACGTCAGCACGCAGGAGCTCGGCGAAGCACGCGAGGAGATGGACGCGTCCTTCTCCGGAGAAGCGATGGACATCGGCTACAACGCCGCGTACATACTCGACATCCTGCGCACGATCGACGCGGAGGAGATCGTGTTCCTCCTCGACCGGCCCGACACGGCCGGGCTCGTGAAGCCCGCCTCGGACGCCGGGAACGTCAAGCAGCTGTGCATCGTCATGCCTCTTCGGATCACCTAGGGCCGGTGGGGCGGGGCGGGGGTGACGGCGGGTGATCATCCGGGGCGTCGAAATCGTCAATTTCAGGAACATCGCCCGGGCCGCGCTGCGGTTTTCCCCCGGCGCCAATGTCGTCACGGGGAAGAACGCGCAGGGCAAGACGAACCTTCTCGAGGCGTTGTATCTCTTCTCCCTCGGCCGCTCCTTCAGGACCCGAACGCTCGACGAGACGGTTCGGTTCGGAGAGGAATATTTCTTCATCCGGCTCTCCGGGGAGAGCGACGCCGGGGTCGCCTTCGATATCGAGGCGGGGTACGAGCGGGGCGGGCGGGCCCGCGTGACGGCCGGAGGGAAGCGGAGCGCGGGTTTCGCCGATATCGTCGGGATGATCCCCGGGGTCATTTTCGTCGCCGAGGACATCGCGTTGGCCGCCGGGCCGCCCGCCGGCAGGCGCTCCTATCTCGACTATACGGCCGCCCAGCTCTCTCCGCTCCATCTCGCGGCCATCCGCGAATACGCGGGCGTTCTGCGGCGGCGCAACGCCCTCCTCGAGCGCGCGGCGAGGGAATGCGCCCCCGCGGCCGGGCTCGACGCGTGGGACGAGGCGCTCGCGGCGAAAGGCGCCGAGCTGGTCCGGATCCGGCGCGAGACACTGCGAGAGCTCGCGGAGCGCGCGGGCGCCCTCGTGGGGGAGATCGTGGGGCCGGACGCGGGGTTCGCCATGGAGTACGTCTGCTCCTTCGCGCCGCCGGGGGAGGATGCGGCGGCTTCGTTCCGCGGAGCGCTCGAGCGCGCCCGGGAAACCGAACGGCGGCGCGGGTACACGACGTGCGGGCCGCAGCACGACGACGTCCGGATCCTGCTCGACGACGCGGAGATCCGCCGGTACGGCTCGCAGGGCCGCAAGCGCCTCGTCTCGCTCGTGCTGAAGCTCGCGCAGGCGGCGACCATTCTCGAGAAACGGGGCGAGCGGCCGGTGGTTATTCTCGACGATATATTCTCCGAGCTCGACGCCGAAACGTCGTCCCGCGTGAGGGAGCGTCTCTCGGGCGGATACCAGAGCTTCGTCGCGTCGCCGCGCCCGGAGGAGCTCGGGACGGCGGATCCGGGGACGTCGGTTTTTCGGGTCGAGGGGGGCGTCGTCGAGCCGGCCGGAGAGCCGCCGGCGGGGCCCCGCTGAGCGGCCGGCGAAAACGCAAAAAGGGGCGGCCTGAAGCCACGAACGCCCCTTAAAAACTTGTATCTTTTCGGCGCGTATGCTACTAGTATGAGATGCGCTCACAGGAGGGAGAGCTTCGCCGTGGATGACCGGCCGTCAGCGAGGGTGGGAGACATCCTGCCCCGCGTGCTGAGCCTCATGGGGCTCGACGCGAAGCTCGCGGAAGCGAAGTTCATGCGGGACTGGGAGGCGGTCGTGGGCGCGGTCGTCGCCGCTCGAAGCCGCCCGCGCGACATCAGGGACGGCATCCTCTACATCGGCGTCGAAAGCAGCGTCTGGATGCAGGAGCTGTGGTTTCACCGGGACGAGATCCTCGACCGGATCACGAAGGAGTACCCGGGAATCGGCGTGAAGGGGATCCGGCTCGAGATCGAAAGGGAGAATCCGTAGCGACATGAGCAGCAGCCAGGAATATACCGCAAAGGGAATTCAGGTCCTCAAGGGGCTCGAGGCCGTCCGCAAGAGGCCGGCGATGTACATCGGCTCGACCGATCTCCACGGCCTGCACCACATGATCTACGAGGTCGTGGACAACTCGATCGACGAGGCGATGGCCGGACACTGCGACGTGATCGACATCGCGATCGAGGAGAACGGCTCCGTGACCGTGACGGACAACGGGCGCGGCATCCCCGTGGACATCCACCCGACGCAGAAGCGCCCCGCCGTCGAGGTCGTGCTCACGACGCTTCACGCGGGGGGCAAGTTCGACCACAAGAGCTACAAGGTGTCCGGCGGGCTCCACGGCGTCGGCGTCTCGGTCGTGAACGCCCTCTCCGAGTGGCTCGAGGTCGAGATCTGGCGCGACGGCTCCGCCTACACCCAGCGGTACGCGCGCGGCGTGCCGACCGCCGACCTCAAGGTGGCGCCGCAGAACGGCCGGAAGGACCGCCGCGGCACGCGCGTCACGTTCTATCCCGACAGCGAGATCTTCACGACGATGGAGTACAGCTTCGACACGCTGTCGCAGCGCTTTCGCGAGCTCGCGTTCCTCAACAAGGGGATCACGATCAACTTCGAGGAAAAGCGGACGAACAAGAAGCACGAGTTCAAGTACTCGGGCGGCATCGTGTCGTTCGTGAAGTTCCTCAACCAGAACAAGAACGTCCTCTACTCGCCGCCGATCTACTTCTTCGAGGCGCGCGACAACTGCGAGCTCGAGGTCGCGATCCAGCACAACGACGGCTACGCGGAGAGCATCTACGCCTTCGCGAACAACATCAACACGATCGACGGGGGCACGCACCTCATCGGATTCAAGGCCGCCCTCACGCGCACGCTCAACAACTACGCCGAGAAGTCGAACCTGTTCAAGAAGGAGAAGATCGCCCTCTCCGGCGACGACGTCCGCGAGGGGATCGCCGCCGTGATCAGCGTGAAGCTCCCGGACCCGCAGTTCGAGGGGCAGACGAAGGGGAAGCTCGGCAACAGCGAGATCAAGGGGTTCGTCGAGAGCGTCCTCGGGCAGAAGCTCGTCGAGTACCTCGAGGAGCACCCGCCCGTCGCGCACAAGATGATCGACAAGGCGCTCCAGACCGCCCGCGCCCGGGAGGCGGCGCGCAAGGCGCGCGATCTCGTCCGGCGCAAGTCCGCGCTCGAGTCGAGCACCCTGCCCGGAAAGCTCGCCGACTGCTCCCTCGAGGATCCGGCCCAGACGGAGATCTACCTCGTCGAGGGGGACTCGGCGGGCGGCTCGGCGAAGCAGGGGAGGGACCGGCGGTTTCAGGCGATCCTGCCGCTGCGGGGCAAGATCCTGAACGTCGAAAAAGCGCGGCTCGATAAGATCCTCTCGAACGAGGAAGTGAAAACGATCATCACCGCGCTCGGAACGGGCGTCGGCGAAGAGGACTTCGACATCCAGAAAGCGCGCTACCACAAGGTCATCATCATGACGGACGCGGACGTCGACGGCGCCCACATCCGCACGCTCATCCTCACGCTCTTCTTCCGGTACATGCCGGAGCTCGTGAAGCAGGGCTACGTGTACATCGCGCAGCCGCCGCTCTACCGCATCAAGAAAGGCAAGGACGAGCGGTACGTATACGACGACAAGGAAAAGGACAAGGTCCTCAAGGAGCTCGGCGGCTCTCAGGGCGTGTACCTCCAGCGCTACAAGGGCCTCGGCGAGATGAACCCGGATCAGCTCTGGATGACGACGATGGACCCCGAGCGGCGCACGCTGCGCAAAATAACGCTCGAGGACGCGATCGAGGCCGACCAGATCTTCACGATCCTCATGGGGGACGCGGTCGAGCCCCGCAAGAATTTCATCGTCGAGAACGCCCTGTTCGTCAAGAACCTGGATATCTGATTCGCAAGGAGCGATGAATGGACATCACCCGCCAGCGGATCCTGCCCGTTTACATAGAAGACGAGATGAAGGACAGCTACCTCGACTACTCGATGAGCGTCATCGTCTCCCGCGCCCTCCCCGACGTGCGCGACGGGCTCAAGCCCGTGCACCGGCGCATCCTGTTCGCGATGAACGATCTCAGCCTCGCCCACAACAAGCCCTACCGCAAATCGGCGAAGCTCACCGGAGACGTCACGGGAAACTACCATCCCCACGGCACCGCGGCCGTGTACGACGCGGTCGCCCGCCTCGCGCAGGATTTCTCGATGCGTTACCCGCTCGTCGACGGGCAAGGGAACTTCGGCTCCGTGGACGGCGACCCGCCGGCGGCCGAGCGGTACACCGAGGTCAGGATGACCGAGCTCGCCGAGGAGCTCCTCGCCGACATCGAAAAGGAAACGGTCGAGTTCGTCCCGAACTACGACGAGACCCGCATGCAGGCGATCGTGCTCCCCGCCAAGGTGCCGAACCTCCTCGTCAACGGCTCGGCGGGCATCGCGGTCGGCATGGCGACCAACATCCCGCCGCACAACTTCGGCGAGATCGTGAGCGGGCTCGAGGCGATCCTCGACGATCCGGAGGTGTCGATCGACGCGCTCTGCCGGATCGTGAAGGGCCCGGACTTCCCGACGGGCGCGATCATCTACGGGCGCGGCGGCATCCACGAGGCGTACCGAACGGGCCGCGGCAAGATCACGATCCGCGCCCGCGCCACGATCGAGACCCAGCAGAACGGCAAGACGAGCATCGTCGTGAGCGAGATCCCGTACCAGACGAACAAGGCTTCCATCATCGCGAAGATCGCCGAGCTCGTCCGCGGCGAAAAGCTCACCG
Source organism: bacterium UBP1_UBA4783 (assembly GCA_002403075.1). Classification (GTDB taxonomy): domain Bacteria; phylum Krumholzibacteriota; class Krumholzibacteriia; order Krumholzibacteriales; family Krumholzibacteriaceae; genus SSS58A. Next base: position 5,384 of record DHHB01000066.1, read on the forward strand.
GCATCTCCGACGTCCGCGACGAGTCCGACAAGGAAGGGATGCGGATCGTCATCGAGCTCAAGAAGGACTCCTATCCGAAGGTCGTCCTGAACCAGCTCTTCGCGCACACGCAGCTCCAGGAAACCTACGGGATCATCATGCTCGCGCTCGCCGACATGAAGCCCGTCGTGATGAACCTCAAGGAGCTCATGGAGCGCTACCTCGCCCATCGCGAGGAGGTCATCACGAGGCGCACGCGCTACGATCTCGCGCGCGCCGAGGAGCGGGCCCACATCCTCGAGGGATACCGCGTCGCGCTCGACCACATCGACGAGATCGTCCAGCTCATCAAGAAGAGCGCGTCGCCGGAAGAGGCCCGCACCGGGCTCGTGAAAAAGTTCAAGCTCTCCGAGATCCAAGCGCAGGCGATCCTCGACCTGCGGCTCCAGCGGCTCACCGGCCTCGAGCGGAAGAAGATCGAGGACGAGTACGTCGAGCTCCTCAAGAAGATCGAGTTCTACCGCTCCATCCTCGAGAGCCGCACGCGGCTGCTCGGCATCATCCGCGAGGAGCTCGAGGACATGAAAAACCGCTTCGGCGACGAACGGCGCACGGAGATCGTCGATCAGGAGGGAGAGTTCCAGATCGAGGATCTCATCGCCGAAGAGGACATGATCATCACGATCACGCACACGGGCTACATCAAGCGGATCCCCACCGGCACCTACCGGCGGCAGCGCCGAGGCGGCAAGGGGATCGCCGGGCTCGGGATGAAGGAGGAGGACTTCGTCGAGCACCTCTTCATCGCTTCGACGCACAGCTACATCCTCTTCTTCACCGACAAGGGCAAATGCTACTGGCTCAAGGTGCACGAGATTCCGCAGGGGGGGCGGTTGGCACGCGGCAAGGCGATCGTGAACCTCCTCGAGATGTCCCGCGAGGAGACGATCACGGCCTTCGTGCCGGTGAGCGATTTCTCGCAGGACGCCTATCTCATTATGGCGACGAAGGACGGCTTCATCAAGAAGACGCACATCTCGGCCTACGCCAACCCCCGGCGCGACGGTATCATCGCGGTCCTGCTCCGCGACGGCGACAGGCTCATCGCGGCCCGGCTCACCTCGGGCAACGACGACGTCATCCTCGCCAAGCGCAAGGGCAAGGCGATCCGCTTCAGCGAAAAAGACGTCCGCGTCATGGGACGCGCCACGCAGGGGGTCACGGGCGTCCGGCTCGACAAGAAGGGCGACGAGGTCGTCGAGATGGTCGTCGTGAAGCGCGGCACGGAGATCCTCGTCGTCACCGAGAACGGTTACGGCAAGCGCACGCGCATCAACGACTTCCGGAATATTAAGCGGGGCGGTCTCGGCGTCATCGCGATCGACACCGACGAGCGCAACGGCCCGCTCGTCGCCGTCAAAGAGGTACTCGACACCGACGAGATCATGGTCATCACGCGAGGCGGCATCATCATCCGGAGCCCGGCCAAGGACTTCTCCATTCTCGGCAGGCCCGCCAAGGGCGTGCGGCTCATCCATCTCGCGGAAGGAGACGCCGTCGTCGGTCTCGCCATCGCGGGCGAGCGGGAGAAGGACGAGGACGCGGCGGGGGAGGCCGAAGGCGAGGATCTCGTGCCGGAAGAGACCGAAGAGACGGAAGAATCCGAAGGCGGGGGCGAGGAGCCCGGGAAGTAGATGCGGTCCCATCGAATCTCGCCGTCGAAAGCTCCGGACGAACGCGCCTTCCTCGTGGGTGTGACCCTCCCCGCGGTGCGCCGCGAGGCGGAGGAGGAGAACCTCCGCGAGCTCGAGGCGCTCGCGCGCGGCGCCGGCGCCGTTATCGCCGGCAGCGCGATCCAGAACAGAACCCGCATCGACGGCTCGACCTTCATCGGCGCCGGCAAGCTCGAAGAGCTCGCCGGCGTCGTTCACGATCGCGGCGTCAACCTCGTCATCTTCGACGACGATCTCTCCCCCGCTCAGGCCCGCAACGTCGAGAAGCGGCTCGGCGTGAACGTCATCGACCGCACGGAGCTCATTCTCGACATATTCGCGCGGCGCGCCCGCACGAAACAGGCGAAGATACAGGTGGAGATCGCCCAGCTCCGCTACACCCTCCCCCGGCTGCGGCGACTCTGGGAGCACCTCGAGCGCCAGGAGGGCGGCATCGGGACGCGCGGCCCGGGCGAGACGCAGATAGAGGTCGACCGCCGCCGCGCCTACGACCGCATGGCGAGCCTCTCGCGCGAGCTCGAACGGATCCACCGCGGGGTCGAGGAGCGAAGGCGCCGGCGCGTCGGGCTGTTCAACGCGACGATCGTCGGGTACACGAACGCGGGGAAATCGACCCTCCTGAACCGCATGGCCGGCAGCGGCGTGCTCGAGTCGTCGCGGCTCTTCTCGACGCTCGACTCGACGACCCGGCGCGTGCGCGGCTCCTCGGGGGAGCCGTTCCTTCTCACCGACACGATCGGTTTCATCCGAAAGCTCCCCGCCCATCTCGTCGCGAGCTTCCGGGCGACGCTTCTCGACGTGAGCGAGGCCGATCTCCTGCTCCACGTCGTCGACGCGACGAGCGCCTACTGCGAAGACCACATCGAGGTCGTGAACGGCGTCCTCGAGAGCGTTCTCTCGAAGCCGTCGGGCGGCGCCGCGTGGGGCGGGGGCCGGCGGGCTGCGCCGGCGCTCCCCGGCGACGACCCGCGCGTGGGGATACCCACGCTGCTCGTTCTCAACAAGGCCGATCTCGTCGGTGATCCGGACAGGCGGGCCGCCCTCGCGGCGAAGCACCCGGGCGCCGTTCTCGCGAGCGCGGCGACGGGGGAGGGCGTCGCCGACATCCTCGATCATATCGAGGAGCGTCGCGCGGGCGATTTTCTCGACGCCGACGTCACGGTATCGCCCGAGAACGGGCGGGCCGCGGCCGCCGTCGAGCGGACGGCGAAGGTCGTCTCGCGCGGAATCGTCGGCGGCAAGCTCGTCTTCCGCGTCCGCGTGCGCCGGCGGGACATCCCCGCGCTCGAGCGCGAGGCCTCCGTGCGGCTGCGGTTTTCCGGAAACCGTCCGGCGCCCCGCTAGGGGCTCCGCGCCCCCGCCGCGTCGGGCGGAACGTCCGGCGAGTAGCGCAGATTCCCGTCTTCCACCACGACCCACGGATACTTCCGGGCGATCGCCTGCTTCTGCTCCGCCGCGGCGGAGCTCGCCGCCTTGAGCTCGTAGCTCCGGTCGAGCTCCTGCACGATGAAACGCGCCATGAGGATGAAGAAGAGCGGCACGGCGAACGGCACGAGCCTGCGCCAGCGCTGGTGGGCGATGAGCCGCGAGCAGTAGACCGCCCCGGCCGCGAGCACCATGGCGAGGCCGATCGAGACGAGGTAGAGGTGCCGTATGTTGAGCCAGTCGCCGGGGAACTGGAAGAAGGCGAAGGGGAAGGCCATGATATAGGTCCACGCGATGAAGAACCGTATCGTGTGGTTTCCGAAGATGAAGCCGAAGAACGAGTACGACACGACCATGAGCGCGATGAGCACCCTGATCGCGGTGGCGAATCCGTAGATGAAGCGAACGGCCGGCCCCGCCTCGGTGACGAGGTGCGACGTATGCACGGGGAAGATCATCCGGACGAGGTAGTTGATGATGTTTTTAACGGCGTAGTACGCGGCGGTGAGCGGGCCGGGGCTCTCCGTCGTGTAGAAAGGCGGCCGGTAGTGGAACACCTGCGTTTTCACGACGAGCGCGGCCGCCGCGATGACGAGCAGGATGATGAAGTTCCTGTTGAGAACGCGCCGGCCGGTGTCCTGCCGGAAGAAATAGTTGAACGCGAGAAAGGCGCCGAGGATGGAGAAGCTCGTGCTTCTCGTGAACATCGAGCCGACGAAGAAGACGAGCGCGAGGACATACCAGGCCGAGAGCGTTTTCCCGCGCCCGCCGAGCTCGTTCCTGAAGTAGAAAAGCATCGTGAGCAGGGTGAGCGACGTTATGACGAGGTCCTCGAGCCCCGACATGATCATGATCGCCTTGCCGTAGCTCCCGACGGTGAACACGAAGAGGACCGCCGAGACGACGGCGACCGCGGCGTCCCGCAGGAGCGTCCGGACGAGCAGATAGACGAGAAACGAGTTGAGGCCGTGGAGCAGGATGTTGAAGAGAAAGTAGCCTCGCGGGTCGAACCCGAACCGGTGAAACAGCACGTACGAGATTCCGTACACGAGAGGCTGGAACTTGAGCGGCGGCTCGCTGTCGAAGAGGGCGAGCTTGCCCGTCGTCATGCGCAGGTTGTGGTCGAGGTATCCGAAATCGTCCCGGTGCCAAAAGCTGTTGTCGGTCGCGAGATGGAAAAAGCCGAAGCTCAAGCACAGAAACACGCTGAGCCAGAGCACGTTTTTCAATACGGAGCCCACGGTCCCCTCCCGCGAGAAGGTAAGCGTCAGGGCACTATACCACGGAGGGGACGTTTTTGAGAAGCGTCACCGCATGAGAACCATGGTGCGGGACAGCGTCCTCTTTCCCGCCCGGAGGCGGCAGAAGTAGACCCCCGACGGAACGCTCTCGCCGCGGTCGTTCCGGCCGTCCCACGCGATCGCATGGCCTCCCGCGGGATACGCGCCGGACGCGAGCGAGCGGACGCGGGCCCCGGAGGCGTCATAGACCTCTACCGAAATCGGCCCCGCGGCGTCGAGGGAGAAGGAGATCGTCGTCGAGGGGTTGAACGGGTTCGGACGGTTCTGGTGGAGCGCGAGCGCCGCAGGAGGCGACGCGACCGGCTCCGTCTCGAAGAGGGTGCGCCGGACGCCGCTCTCGATCACGTCCACGCGGTAGCGGTAGCTGCGCCCGGGCTCCACCGCGCGGTCGACGAACGAGAAGGCGAGCGCCGACCGCGATATCTCTCCCTCGACCGGCTCATAGGCCGTCTCGGGCGCGTCCGCGGCCCGCAGAACGCGGAACTCGGCGTCTTCCCCCGCCTCGCCGAGCGTCCAGACGACGCGGATGCCGGATCCGTCGCGGACCGCCGCGAAGCTCTGCAGCTCGACGGCCACGATCGCGCCGTTCCCGAGGACCCGCTGCGCGTAGATGTCGGTCTCGACGGCCCGGTCGTCGACGAAGGCGACGACGGCTCCGTTCGAGCCGCCGTCGGGAGCGACGCCGAGGTTGTATTTC
>DHHB01000066.1:10531-14376 GCA_002403075.1 bacterium UBP1_UBA4783
TCACGCGCTGCGCGCAGATCGACGGGTAATCGTCCGTCCGGTCGATCCACGCGATGATCGCGCCGTTCATGCCGTCGGGCACGATGCCGAGATCCGTCTGATCGAAACCGAACGTGCAGATGGGGACGCCGCTCTCGGGCCAGAGCCGCGCGCCGTGCTCGTCGATGCGCTGAGCGTAGATGTCGAGACTCCCGCCCCGGTCGTCGGACCACGCGACGATGCAGCCCCCGGCGCCGTCGGAGCAGACGACCGGGAACCTCTGCTGCTCCGGCAGCACGGCGACCGGCGTACCGTTCACGCCCCAGAGAGGCGTCGCGTCGCCGTTTACGCGCGAGGCGAAGACGTCGTACGTGCCCTCTCTGGAGTCGTGCCACACGAATATCCCGCCGCCGCGGCCGTCCGAAACGCCGGCGAGCCCCAGCTGATCGGTGTATATCTGGCAGATCGGCGCGCCGTTGTCGAGCCAGCGCCGGGCGCCTTCGGGCGTGACCCTTTGCGCGAAGATATCGGTTTGCGCGAGGCTCCGGCCGTCGATCCATCCGACGATGGCGCCGCCCGCGCCGTCCGTCATGATAACGGGATCCGTCTGGTATCCCCGCGCGACGCACAAGGGGAGCCCGTAGGGGTGCCACATCATGTATCCGCCGCCCCCCGCGAGGCGCTGGGTAAAGAGGTCCGTCTTGCGCTTCGGAAACAGCTCTCCGTCCGAGTCCCACACCTCGTCGACCCACGCGAAGATCGCGCCGCCCACCTCGTCGGGGACCATCACCGGCTGGGGATCGATCTGCAGGTCGGGCAGCACGTTCACGATCGAGCCGTCCGTGCCCCAGAGCATTTCGCCGGTGCCGCTTATTCTCTGTGCGAAGATGTCGGCGCCGCCGATCCGCTGATCCATCCACGCGACGATGGCTCCGCCGAGGCCGTCCGAGCCTATGATCGCGTTGAACTGACGCTCGGCGGCCGTGCACACGGGGATGCCGTCCGGCGCCCAGACCGGGTTGCCCCGCGAGTCGATGCGCTGGGCGTAAATGTCCAGACCGCTCCAGCTCGGGCGCAGATCGGCCCACGCGATGAACGCGCCTCCCGCGCCGTCCGAAGCTATCACCGATTGGAGCTGGTACCAGGGGGCCGTACAAACGGGCGTGCCGCCCGGGATCCAGCAGAAGCCGGCGCCGGAGATCGCGGCGCACGAAGAGGCGGCCAGCACGAAGAAAGCGGCGCGAACGCGTGGATTCATCCCGAAGTCCTCCTTAATGAGAAGGGGCGACGTTCCGAGCACGGATCGCATCCACGGTGGAGTCCGGCGGCCATAAGGGGGGTCTTATGATAAAATAACGGTTGAATTTCGCCGGCGCAACCGAAAGCGCGGCAAGACGTATCGCGCGGCCGCTCGCGCGTCAGGATTTTCTCAGGACGATCCTCATCGTCGTGCCGGAGCCGACGACGCTGTCGAGAACGAAGATCTTCCCGCCGAACCTCGCGAGCTCCGTGCGCGCGTAGTGCAGCCCGAAGCCGCCCTCTTCCTTCGTCGTATAGTACCGCTCGAAGGCTTCCTCCCAAACTTCCCTCGGGATCCCGCATCCGTTGTCGCGAATGTCGATCGTGCAGTAGTTCCCTTCCCATCGGGCGTCGATCGCGATCTCCGCGCCGGTTGTACCGTCGGTCGCCCGCGCGGAGTTCGATAGGAGCGTCTCGACGACCTTGTCGAATATCAGCGGAGAGACGAACACGCTCTCGTCGGCCGTGACGCCGGGCGGAAGAGAGAGAGAGATTGTCTTGCCGGGGTGCTCGTCCCGGCATCGCGCGGCGCCGCGTTCCAGCGCCTCCGCCACCGGGGTCCGGAAAATGGCGCGAAGAGACGCGCGGATCCCCGCGGCCGCTCCGTCGACGGCCTCGAGGGCCGAGAGCGCGCTCGAGACGTGCGCCTGCACCTCCGCGCCCGGCGGCTCGGCTCCCAAAGCGAGAATCGATTCCATCTCTTGCCCCGCGAGGGCGGCCTTTTCGACGACCGTGCGCCACGTATCTTCGGGAAAGCCGGCCTTGCGCGCGAGCATCACGATGTGTTCCAGCTCGGGCACGACCGTTTCGACAAACGTCCCGCGCAGCCGCTCGAAAAGCTCTCCGCGCGCCGCGGGGTCGGACTGCACGCGGTCCCAGTTCTTCAGATGAAGCCTGATGCGGTCGAGGACCTTGAGGGAAGATCCCCCGTGGCCGAAGGCCGACATCGCGGTGAGCAGGTCGTTGCGCGCCTCGGCGACGGCGATCCGTTGGGCCCCGCGCCGGGAGATGTGCGTGTGAACGGCCAATCCCATCGAGCCTACGAGAAAGACCGCCGCCGAAAAGGCTGCGACGCTCGAGCGCCGCGCGGAGGCCCAGAGGCGGGTCGCGAGGGGCGAGGGCGCGAGGGTCATGACGCGGATCGAATCTTCCATCGCGAAGACGATTCGACATGTTCCGTCGTATTGGGCGATCTGAGCTTCGAATGGCCGCGGGAAGGTCCGCTTAGCGAGCGGCGCCCCGCTCGGATCCATCACGACAAGCAGGCTGTCGAGACGGCAAACGATCTCGGGTTTCCCGTCGTCGGTCAAGTCCCCGACACCGAAGAGCCGGGCATATACTGGCTCCTTGTGATTGAAGGCGTCGGCGATCTTTGCACTCTTGAAGTCATGCTCGAGCTTGGCGAGCTCCCCGTCGGATCCTTGGATGAGGAATTCCGGAAAGGGATCGCCGTCAAGCTCGACCGTAAGAGACGATTCAGCGTAAAAATCGAGCGACACGGTGGAAAGCACCTCGCCGGCGGCGCTCAAAGCCATGACGGTCCACGCAGGGGGAATCTCGACGCGGAGCGGATCGCCTGTCGGCAGAAACCGAGCGACGAGGATCTCTTTCCGTCCGTCGGCGTCGATATCCGCGAGCGAAAGATACCCGCGCCCCGCCATCCCCGCCAATTCCTTCCTCCAAAGCTCGCGGCCGTCGCGTGGATCGAGACAGAATACATAGGAAACGTCGGCGAGCAGCCCATGTGCGGGAATTCCCTTTCGCGCCGCATACGTCGTGACGATGACGCGCGGCCCGCTCGCGCCGAAGTCCGCCCACATCACGTGCTCGGTATGAGGGCCGAATTCGAAGCGCCAGAGCTCTCGTCCGGTCGGCCCGTCGAACGCGCCGAGAAAGCACGGGCGGGCGTCGGCTTTTCTCGTGTTGATCCCGATGAAGAGCCTGACCGCGGTGCTCTCATCCGGGGCGGAGCTCGCGAATCTCGTCATCATCCATGGTCTCTCGAGCCGATTCGGCGGGGTCAGAGGCCCTATGGTATATAAAGGCGCCGACGGGCCATTCGGCGAGAACCAGTCGTGGCAGCACAGCATCCAGCCTTCGGGAGAGTCGGAAAAAACGAAGAACTCAGGGCGGCCGTCGCCGTTCGCGTCCGCAATCATGCTCGCGCTTCTTCGCTCCCCCAAGGAGCATTCCCCGGCGAGGGTCATCTCCGCGCCGTGGAGCCGGTACCAGAGGAAGCGATTCGGTTCATTGACGAGAAGATCGTCGTCGCCGTCGAGGTCGAGGTCGACGACGAAAAAGGGCAGTTTCCGCGCGGCACCCTTCGCGATTCCCTCTTCGAGCTGAAAGGCGAAGCTGCTGCCGTAGATGCGCGGCTTTTCGCCCGCTCGCCACGCCGCCCCGAGCACGGCGAGGGCTCCCGCCGAAACGGCGCATATGAGCGCGGCGGCGTATGGGTATGATCGAAGCGGTTTCATATGCGCAATCGGCGGCTGAAGTTTCGAACCAAGGGCGAGCTTGTGCTTTGATTCTAGGGCATTGCGCGGCGGGCTGTCAACGCAGGAGCG
>DHHB01000017.1 GCA_002403075.1 bacterium UBP1_UBA4783
ACCTCGATCTGCGCCATGCGGGAGGCCTCCTGAAGCATCGGCGCGACGCGCGAGACGCGCCCCGAAAACGTCTGTTCGGGCAGGGCGTCCACCGATACGTCGGCGGGCTGCCCCGGTTTGACGAGCCGGTAGTCGCGCTCGGCTACGGAGCTTCGCACGATCACCGTTCCGATCTCGATGACCGAGACGACGGCGGCGTTCGGCGCGAGCAGCGCGCCCTCGTCCACGAACCGCTCCCCGATGTATCCCGCGCGGGAGGCGGCGAGGCGCGTGTACCCGAGACGGATGCGGGCCGATTCGAGGGCCGCCTCGCGCTGCTCCACCTGCGCCCGCGAAAGCTCGTGACGCGACTGCTTCGCAGCGAAATCGGCGAGCGCCGCGTCGAGCTCCGCGTTCGAGGCGAGGTCCTTCGCCCGGAGGGATTCCATGCGCTCCTTCTGGTCGCGCGAGAGAGCGAGCTGGCTCGCCGCTTCCTCGACGGCGGCCTCCGCGATCCGAAGGTTCGCCTCGGCCTCGAGCGTCGCCTGACGGTACTCGGCGTCGTCGATGCGGGCGATGAGCTCCCCGGCCTGCACGCGGTCGCCGATACGCTTGCGGATCTCGACGAGCCTCCCCGAGACCTTCGGGGCGACGACGTACTGGTTGTACGGAAAGACGGAACCGGTGAACTCGCGGATCTCTTCGATCGGTCCGAACCGGACGCTGTCCACCTCGACGGCGACGGGGGGCATCCCGCCTCTCCCGCCGCTCCCGGAACCCTTCATGACGAAGAGAACGATCCTTACCGCGACGGCGGCGGCGATGACGGCGAGGGGGATGAAAATCGCCGGTTTTTTCAAAGGATTGCTCATAGTTCGTTATTGCTTCGCGCGGACTTCGCGGTTCGGGTATTGCCGTCCTCCGCGGGAGGGGCCGCGCGGGGGGCGTTAGATATGGAATGTTCTATCATTTCTTGCGAAAGTCAAAGAAAAACATGTATCCTCCGGCGTGATCGACGAGGCGCCCCTACCGTCTCCGCGCGGACCGGGCACAAGGAGGATTTTTCATGAAAACCGCGGCCGCCGCTTGGCTCCCTGCGTTGTGCGTCTGCGCCCTCTTCGCCCCCGCCGCCGTCGCCCAGATGGAGCAGCCGCCTCCCGTGCCGCGATTCGAAAGGGGCTCGGGAACCGTCGCCGCCGGCACGGAGTTCTTCGACCGCATCGTGTACGTGCCGGCAATGATAAACGGGGCGGGTCCCTTCACGTTCGTGCTCGACACGGGCGCGGGCCAGTTTTCCGCCCTCGATTACTCGGTCGCATCCTCGCTCGGTCTCCGACAGACCCTCGTCGCGCGCGGGGGGGGCGCGGGGGAGGATACGGTCGGGATCTACCTCGTCGATTCCGCGGCGGTTTCCCTTCCGGGGATCTCCTTCGAACCGCGCGCCGTCGCGGGGATCCCGCTCCACCGAATGGATCCGCACTGGGGCAAGCGCAAGGACGGGCTTATCGGCGGGGATCTCCTCTCGACGCTCGTGACCGTCATCGATTACGAGCGCGGGCGGCTCGAGTTCCACGACGCGTCTTCCTACGAGTATCGGGGGCCGGGAGAGCGGATCCCCGTTCACATCGCCGGGGGATACATCTTCATCGAGGCCGGCGTGCTGCTGCACGGCGTCGACGAGCCGGTCGACGCGCTCCTCATGCTCGACACGGGGGTGCGCATAAGTCTCTTCAACTCGCCCTTCTCGACGGAGAACGCGCTGCCGGCCCGGAGCCCCTCGACCGTGTCCGGCATGACGGGCTTCGGTCTCGGCGGGATAAGCCGCGGCGTCGTCGGCCGCGTGAGGGGGATCCGCATCGGTTCCCTTCTCCTCGAGAACCCCGTCGTGAACTTCTCCGCCGACGAGGCGGGCGCGCTCTCGTCTCCCGACTTCTCGGGGATCGTCGGCGCAGATATATTGAGCCGCTTCACGGTCGTTCTCGATTACCGCCGGTCGCAGATCTTCCTCGAAAAGAACGCCGGGTTCGGCGCCCCGTTCGAGTTCGACATGTGCGGCATCCGGTTCCTCATGGAGGGGGAGCGCTTCGACACGTTCAGGGTGTTCCGGATATACGACGGGTCGCCGGCGGCCGAGGCGGGGATCGAGGAGGGCGACGTCGTGACGGAGATCGACGGCCGCGCCGCCGCCGGGTTCACGTGGCAGGATCTCCGCGAGTATCTCATGCGCGAGGGAGCGACGGTGCGCTTTACGATCGAGCGGGACGGAGCGACGTTCGACGTATCAATCCGGTTGAGAAGACTGGTGTGAACCTCCTATCCCGGCCGTTTCCCGAGGCGGGGCGGCCGGGCAATCGCGGCGCACCTTGCGCCGCTCGAGGTGTGACGCATGATCGGTGAAAGAAACAACGTCGTCGTTCACTTCAAGGACGGAAGCCTTCTCAAGGGCTTCACGCACGATTTCGTCGCCGAGAGGCCGCTGTTCCACCTGCACGTCGAGCATGGCCCCGAAACCGGAGCCGTCAAGGACGTGAAGGTCGCGGATCTCAAGGCGGTGTTCTTCGTGAAATCCTACGAGGGCAGAAAGGAATACCAAGAGAAGAAGAGTTTCGAGGATGCGGACGCCGCGAGTCTCCACGGCATCAAGATCCGGGTCGAGTTCAAGGACGGCGAGATCGTTCGAGGGCTTTCGCTCGGATACAGCAAGACCAAAAAGGGCTTTTTCATCGTTCCGATCGATCCGCTCTCGAATAACGAGCGGATCTACGTCGTCGCCGACGCCGCGGCGAAGGTCGTCGTCGGCCCCGCCGCCGAGCAGTGAGACCCGGACGCTTCGGGCCGTCCGGCTGCGGTTACTTCGAGATCTTGAGGACGAGGTAATCGACGCCCGCGCCGCTGCGCTTCATGAGGAACGACCAGTCGAGGCGCCTCCCGCTCCGTTCGACGAATCCCCGGTACGTTTCGACGATCCGCCCGCGCGGGATGTCCGCCGCGTCCTCCACCCCGTAGAACGCCGCTCTCCGCGCGAGGTATTCGGGATCGCTCAGCTCCGGGAAATGTCGGAGCGTCGCCGCGTCGATGCGGGGAATGACGATGAGGGCGAGCACGCATTCGTCCCGGGCGACCCGGAATATTGCCTCGGGGAAGAGATCGAAATGGTCGCAGTGCCCGCCGTACAACCCCATCGCGTTGTCGACGACGACGAGATCGAACCGCTTCGATGAGCGAGCGATCTCCTCGTAGCTGTCGACGATCTTGATGGAGGCGCCGGGAAGGTTCTTCTCGAGCTCCGCCCGCCGGTCCTCGTCGATCTCCCAGACCTCGAGGCTGCGTACGTCGCCTCCGTACGTCGTCGTATGATCGAGGCCGTCGCGGCCGAATATCTCGAGCGCGTCGAGATCCTCCACCCGCACGCCCCGTCTCCGGAGCTCATCGAGAAGCCGGAGCATCGGTATGTGCTTCTGCCCGAAAACGGTGTATCCCCGCAAACGGGTCCGTCCGCAGAGCCCGAGCAGCCTTTTGACGAGAGAGGTCACCATCGCTTCCCCGCTGCGCGCCTGCGCCCGAAAACACGCCTCCTCGAGTGTATATGATAGTGGATGCATACGCGATACCAAAGAAGGTGCGTTATGTCGAGATATATAACCTTTGCGGCGTTGATGGTGGGGCTCGCCGTCTTCTCTCTGCGCGGGGCGGCGGGACCCGGGAAAGGACAGCCGGACATGGCGGGAACGGATACACGGGAGGCCATCGCGACGTTCGCGGGCGGATGCTTCTGGTGCACCGAAGCCGATTTCGAAAAGGTCCCGGGGGTCATTCGGGCGGTTTCGGGGTATACCGGCGGCCGCGTCCCGCGTCCGAGCTATAAGCAGGTCTGCTCGGGGACGACGGGGCACGTCGAGGCGGTGAGGGTCTATTACGATCCCGCGATCGCGAGCTATGAGGACCTGCTCGAGGTCTACTGGATGCACGTCGATCCGACCGACCCGGGAGGGCAGTTCGCGGACCGCGGGCCGCAGTACCGGAGCGTTATCTTCTACCACGACGACGATCAAAGACGGCTCGCCGAGCGTTCGAAGGCCGCCCTCGACGCCTCGGGCGTTTTCGACGAGCCGATCGTGACCGAGATCCGTCCGGCCGCCGAGTTCTACGAGGCCGAGGAGCACCATCAAGATTACCATCGGACGTGCCCGGTCGAATACCGTCTCTACCGCTCGGGTTCGGGACGTCAGCGATTCATCGAGGATGTGTGGAAGGACGGCAGGAAGCCGCCGAGGGCGCCGCGGGAGAGCGGCGCGCCCCGTTCAGACGCCGCGGCCGGCGACGCCGGCGCCAAGAACTACGCGAAGCCCGACGGGGAGACGCTGCGGGCGACCCTCAGCGCCGAGCAGTACCGGGTGACGCAGCAATGCGGCACCGAGCCGCCCTTCATGAACGAGTTCTGGAACGAGCATCGCGAGGGGATCTACGTGGATGTCGTCTCGGGGGAGCCGCTCTTCAGCTCGCTCGACAAGTTCGACAGCGGCACCGGGTGGCCGAGTTTCACGAGACCGATCGAGCGGGCGAACGTCGTCGAGCGCGTCGATCGGGAACACGGCATGACGCGCACCGAGGTTCGCAGCGCCGCGGGCGACTCCCACCTCGGACACGTGTTTCCGGACGGGCCGAGGCCGACGGGCCTGCGGTACTGCATCAACTCGGCCGCGCTGCGATTCGTCCCAAAGGAAGATCTCGAGCGGGAGGGCTACGGCGCGTATCTCCGGCTCTTCGAGAAACGCTAGCGCCGGCTCGGCCTCGCTTTCCGCCTCCGCGGGCGCGCCGCGAGGCCCCCGGACGACGCGAAACGGCGGCGCTAGGCGAGCAGCGTCGCGACGAGCCCCGAGAGCACGATCCCGTCGAACGTGCCCGCCCCCCCGATGCTCGCCATTCCCGCACCGATTCGCCCGACGTGCCGGAGGTGCAGGAGATCGGCGCCGATGAGCGTTCCGAGAACCCCTGCCGTGAAGGCGACGGGCGGGGCGAAGTCGCGCGCGAGGACGAGGGCGCCGGCCGCGGAAACGATCGCCGGCACGAGCGCGGGCAGAGCGATGCCGACGTTCGGAATGGGACGGGCGAGGCGCCAGCACACCGCCGCCGTGACGCCGACGGCGAGGAGCGCGGCCCCGAGCGCCGCCGGCCCGCGCGCGGCGATGCGGATGAGCTCGTGCGCGGCGATGAGACAGGGAATGACGCACCCGCCGACGTTCACAGCGACGACCGTGTACGGGCTCTCGCGGAAGAATCCGGGGAAGAATCGGGCGAAGCCGTAGAGTCCCGGCGCCGCCGGGTCGGACGAGAGCACTCGCGGGATCTTTTTCACGGGAATGTTGACGAGCCCGCCCGCGAAGATCGCGAGCACGAGGACGAGCGAGAGAGCGGGACTCAGCCCGAGTTTGCCGAGCGCCGCCGCCATGACGTTGGCGAGGAAAAAGGGAAAGAGAACGAGAAGGACGGCGAGGATGACGAGCGGCAGACATCCGAAGGGGATCCAAGACGTCATTTCATTCGCTCCTCGCGTCGCTCGGGGCCGGCGGCGGCATGATCGAAAGAGCGGGGCGCCCTGAAGCCGGGCGCCCCGCGACCGCAACGAAGTCTCGCGCGCGGCGCTATTTGAGCCCGCGGCGTTCGAGGAGCGGCTCGATACTCGGCTCGCGTCCTCGGAAGCGCTTGTAAAGCTCCATCGGGTCCTCGGCGCCGCCCATCGCAAGGATGTTCCGGCGGAACGATTCCGCCGTGGCGCGATCGAAGAGGCTCGTTTCCTTGAACGCCTGGAAGGCGTCCGCGTCGAGCACCTCCGCCCAGATGTAGCTGTAGTACCCGGCCGCGTATCCGCCGCCGCCCCCGAAGACGTGCGAGAAATACGGACTGCGGTACCTGGTCACGATCTCGGGCATGAGGCGGATCCGCTCGAGCGAGGCGGCCTCGAACGTCTTCGCGTCGAGCTCCTTCGGCTCGCCGAGCGTGTGCCAGTCCATATCGAGGTAGGACGCGGCGAGGTATTCGACCGTCGCGAACCCCTGATTGAAGAAGCCCGAATTCTTGATCTTCTCGACGAGCAGCGGCGGGATCCGCCCGCCCGTCTCGTAGTGCCTCGCGTATAAGCCCAGCACCTCGGGATCGAGCGCCCAGTTCTCCATGATCTGCGAGGGAAGCTCGACGAAGTCGGTCGCGACCGCGGTTCCCGAGAGGGACGGATACGTGCATTCGGTGAGGAGCCCGTGCAGGGCGTGGCCGAACTCGTGGAAGAGGGTCGTGACCTCGTCGAAGTTGAGAAGGGAGGGGGCGCCTCCCGCGGGCCTCGCGAAGTTGCCGCAGTTCGTGATGATCGGCGCCACCTCGCGACCTCCGATCTTCGACGCTCCGCGCAGCTCGCCGCACCACGCTCCGCCCCGCTTGTTGTCCCGGGGAAAGTAGTCGGTATAGAGGATGCCGATGTGGCTTCCGTCGGCCTCCTTGACCTCGAAGACGCGCACCTCGGCGTTGTACACGGGCAGATCGGTTCGCTCGACGAAGGTGATCCCCCAGAGCCTCGTCGCGACGTCGAACGCCCCGGCGACGACGTTCTCGAGCCGGAAATAGGGCCGGATCATCTCGTCGTCGAGCTCGTACCGGGCCTTGCGGAGCTTCTCCGCGTAGTACCACCAGTCCCACGGCTCGAGCTTGAATCCGCCCCCCTCGGCGTCGATGATGGCTTGGAGCGAGCGCGCCTCGTTCCGGGCGCGCGCGAGGGCGGGGGTCCACAGCTCGTCGAGGAACGCGTATACGCGCTTCGGCTCCTTCGCCATGCTCTCCTCGAGCGCGAAGTGCGCGTGCGTTTCGTACCCGAGGAGCTTCGCGCGCTCGACGCGGAGCGCCGCGATCCGCGAGAGGATCGCGTTGTTGTCGAGCTCGCCGCCGTTGTCCCCGCGGGAGACGTATCCCCGGAACAGCTTCTCCCGCAGCTCGCGCCGTGGGGAGTACTGGAGGAACGGCACGATGCTCGGCTTGTGAAGCGTGAAGAGCCATGCGCCCTCGCGGCCCCGGCGCGCCGCCGCCTCGGCCGCCGCTTCGACGACCGCGGGAGGGAGACCGGCGAGATCGCTCTTCGAGTCGATCACGAGCTCGAAGGCGTTCGTTTCCTTGAGGACGTTTTCCGCGAAGCGTAGGCCGAGCACGGAGAGCTCGCCGTTGATCTCCGAGAGCCGCCCCTTCCCCGCCTCGTCGAGGAGGGCGCCGCCGCGCACGAAGTCGCGGTACCAGCGGTCGAGGAGGCGCCGCTGCTCCGGTGTGAGCGAGAGGTTTTCCCGCGCGTCATGAAGCGCTTTCACCCTCGCGAAGAGCTTTCCGTCGAAAAGGATCGCGTCGGCGTGCGCGGACTGCTCCGGCGCGAGTTCCCTCGCGATCGCCTGTATCTCGTCGCTCGTATTGGCCGAGGTCATCGCGCGGAACACGTTGCCGACGCGCGCGAGAAGCTCGCCGCTCTGCTCGAGGGCCTCGATCGTGTTCTCGAAGGTCGGCGCGGCGGGATCCGCGGCGACCGCCGCGATGGCCTCGCGCTGGCGGCGCATCCCCTCGCGGATCGCCGGCGCGTAATGAGCGGCCTCGATCCGGTCGAACGGGGGCGCCCCGAAGGGGGTTTTCCATTCCTCGAGCAGCGGGTTCGTCTCCGCGCGCGCGGCGGAGCCCGCGACGAGGAACGACACGGCGAGCAGCAGCAGGCACTTCATGATCCGCGATCCTCCTTGGTTCGTGTGACGAACGTCTATTATTCGATTCCGACGAGGGCCTTGATGTACTGAAGCCTCTCGTAAAGCTCCGGCGAGCCGCTCCGCATCTGGCTCATTTTGCCCCGGACGTCGGCGAGCGTTTTCATGCCGCGCTCGTTCATCCAGGCGTCGACGCCGTCGCGGACGGCCCCGATCCGTCCGAGCCCCGCGAGGTAGAGCGTCGAGCAGAGCTGCACCGTCGTCGCCCCGGCGAGCAGCATCTTGACCGCGCCCGCCGCGTCGTGGACGCCGGTCGAAGCGGAGAGGTCGCATTTCACCTTGCCCGCGAGCAGGGATATCCAGCGCAGCGGCAGCGCGATCTCGAGAGGCGTGCTCAGGCGGTAGGCGCCCTTGAGCTCGAGCTTCTCGAGATCGATGTCGAACTGGCAGAAGCGGTTGAAGAGGACGAGCGCCGCCGCGCCGCGTTTCTCGAGCTCGCTCGCCATATGCGCGATCGACGTGAAGTGCGGTCCGATCTTCACCGCGACGGGAAGCTTCACGGCGCGGGTGACGCTTTCGACGATGTCGAGATGGCGCTTCTCGATATCGTCGGAGGTGCGCTTCGGATCGCTCGGCATGATGGAGATGTTGAGCTCGATCGCGTCGGCGCCGGCGTCGGCGATCTTCCTCACGTAGTCGATCCAGAGCTTCGGCGTCAGGCAGTGAAGGCTCGCGATCACCGGGATCGAGACCGCCTTCTTCGATTCGCGCACGAGACGGAGGTACTCGGCCGGTCCGAGCTCGATCCCCATCCGCTGCACGTAATCGAGCGCTTCGGGATGCCAGAGAAACTCGGTTTGGATCTCGCTCTCGTGCATGTCGGCGAGGATCTGCTCCTCGAAGAGCGATTTGAGAACGACGGCGCCGGCGCCGCCGTCCGCGCACTTCTTGACGCCCTCGACGGTCTTCGTGTGGCTGCAGCTCGCGACGAGGAAGGGGTTCGCGAGCCGAAGCCCCAGGTATGTCGTCGACAGATCGGCCATGGCGAATCTCTCTTTCTCGTTCGACGGTCGCACTCGAATACGCGGCGCGCCCGGCGCGCCGCGCGGATAGCTCGGAGAGCAGGATACCACGGCGGCGTCTCGAACGCCAGGGGCCGCCGCGAACGGGATTGCGGAGGTGGGGGCGCCGGCGCATCGGCCGCGGGAGGATTCACGCGCGCGGCCCGGATCCGATCCTCAGGTGCTCCACTGGCGCCGGAGGCCTTCGATGTAGGGATCGAGGAGCAGCGATCGGGCGATGCTTCGGTCGGCGGTCCGCTCCGCGGCCTCGGGGGCGATCACGGAGACGGCGCGGGGACGGACCTCGATCTCGACCGGCGTCGTGCCGATGATGTCGCCGTCCGCCTGGACGGCGAGCGGCGTCCGGCTCTCGATCCTGACGCACCGGCCCGCGGGAAGGAAAAGTACGCGCGGGGAGCCGCGGCGGCCCGTGAGCATATCGCAAACGAGCCGCGGATAATCGAAGGGCGTTCGCGCGGCGAGGACGCACACGTCGATGTGCCCGTCGTCCATGCGCACATCGGGGCCTTTGCGGAAGAACATGCCCGCGAGGACGCCGTTGTTCGCGACGGTCGCTTCGATCGAGCGGACTCGATACCGCTCCCCGTCGACGGTGATATCGAGATGGCTGGGGCGGAGACCGGCGAGGCGTCTGGCCGCCGCCCCGGGATACGCGAGGACGCCGAAGCGGCTCTTGAGCTCTCGCGTCGTTCCGTCGACGGCGAGCGCGGTGATGCCCACGCCGACCTGCAGGAAGTAGCAGCGCCCCGCGACGGCCATGGCGTCGACGCTCCGCGACGTGGACGCGCTCGCGGCGAGCCTCGCGGCCGCGCCGGGATCGAGGGGAATGCCGAGCTCGCGGGCGATGAGATTGGTGGTGCCCGCCGGGACGATCGCGAGCGGCACGCCGGTTCCGGCGGCGCCCGCCATGGCCGCCGAGACGGTGCCGTCGCCTCCGGCGGCGACGACGAGATCGCATCCGCCCTCGACGGCGGCGCGCACCGTTTCGTCGATCCGCTCGTCCGGGGCGGTTTCGTGGACGGGGAAACCGCCCTCGCCCGCGGATTGCAGCGCGGCGAGCGCGGATCCGAGCCCGCCCGCCGAACCCCGGCCCGCCGCCGTGTTGCATAGAATGAAGGGACGTTTGAATCGCATGCCACCGCGAACCTAGCAGAGCCTCAGGCCGAAATCAAAGGCAAACTCCGGTCCGCGGGCTCGGCGCGGGCGCACAGCCGCTCGATGAAGAGATCGAAGAGTCGACGCCGGCGGTTCAGGTAGCGAAACTCCATCTCCCTGAGGTACAGCGGGAGTTTCGCGTCGGAGACGCCGTGGTGCTTGGCGAGACGTTCCTTGGCGAACTGCCAGAAACCCGTCTGCGCGGAGCAGTACACGCGCCGGAACGGGAACCTCTCGCCGCGGTCGACCAAGGAGAGGTCCTCTCCGCGGTACCCGAGGCTCGCGTAGGTCAGCGACCGGTCGGCCCAGACGAGATATCCGCTCGCGAGCCGCAGGATGCAAGAAATCGCCGCGGCCGCCACCGTCTCGCATATCCGTATGCCGTAGACGCCCGTTCCGCGGCAGCCGATGAGAGTTTCGTCTCCCTCGCGGATGAAACGGCATGCGATGTCCTCCGAGGGCTCGCCGGCGATCGATCGCCTGACGACGTCGAGGGCCTTGAGCACGGTCGGATAGCTCACCGCGGTCTCCAAGCTGATCGCGGACGCGTGCATGTCGAGCTCGAAGAGCTTCACGATCCAGAGCCACTTTCTCGCGGAGATCCTTATCTCGCCGATCCAGCGGCCGCTCCACGGATGGAACGAGCGGCCGCAGCGCGCACACCGCCGCCGCGCGCCGCCTTCGATGACGTAGAGCCTGCCGTCGCCGCAGGAAGGGCACTCGGCAGGGAACGCCTTCGCGCACGAATCGAGGATATAACGCTCCGCGGCGCGGTCGCTTCGCGCGATCTTTTCGAAATCGAAGACGTCCAATCCCGCCTCGCTGACATCCGGTCGCGGAAGAACGCGGGCACTTCGTCGCGCGCGATTATTGAAATGTAAATTCGGCATCCTGTCAACGGAAAATCCGCGGAACACCGGGACCGGCTGCGTGAGGGGAAATGCGGGAGTTCCCCGCCGCCTTCCCGGTCGTAAGGTCGGCGGCGGGGCGGAGTGTGGTCTCGTGCTCCCGCGAATTCGTCCGTCGTTCAGCGCTCGCGCGCGCGGCCCGCTTCTTCGCCGCTCAGCTGCGGCACCATGCGGCGCATCCAGTTCACGTGCTCCGTGTGGCGGATGCACGCGCCCGCGCTCGACGCGAAGCCTTGAAGGGCGAGAAGGTCGTTCTCGTCGTAGATGACGTCCCGCGACCGGCTGCTCACGTTGAGAACCCCGACGAGCTCGTCCCGGACGATGATCGGCACGACCATGGCCGAGGTGAGCGAAGGGTCCTTGAGCTGGAGCCCGGGGTAGCGGGCGTAATCGGCTGGGCCGGAGAGGAGTATTGGTTCACGGCGTTGAGCAGCGTATCCGGCTATTCCCTCTCCGACCCGCTGCCGAAGGTTGAGGATGCTCGTATCCGAGTGGCCGCCCACCGACCGCACGGTCAAGTCGTTCCTGTCCGCGTCGTAGCACATGAGAGAGGCGCGGAAGCAGTTGAACGTTTCCATGCACATGCGCGTGATGCGGTCGAAAATATTCTGGAGATTCGTTTCGACGCTGATCATGTGGCTGATGTTCGATAGCGCGAAGAGCCGGGCCGTATGCTGCCGGATGCGCTTGTCCGATTCCTCGCGGAGGATCGTGAGCTCCCGGTGGATCGCGATGACGCGCCGTTGCTGCTGCGTGAGATATCCGACGAAGGCGATGACGATGAGAGAGAGTCCGATAAGCAGCACGAAATCGGTTTTTATCCACGGCCACGGCGACGCGCCGCGCTCGCCGAGGAGCGGCGGGATCGCTGCCGCGAGGCCGATCGTCGATACGAGGAGCACCGCGGCGAGCAAGCACCAATTGCGCCAGATGCT
Organism: bacterium UBP1_UBA4783; assembly: GCA_002403075.1. GTDB lineage: Bacteria > Krumholzibacteriota > Krumholzibacteriia > Krumholzibacteriales > Krumholzibacteriaceae > SSS58A. The sequence continues at coordinate 11,781 of DHHB01000017.1, forward strand.
CCGGTAGAGCCCTTTGCCGCGCGAGGCGGCCGCGACGCGGTGCGCGCCCGTTTCGAGTGTCCCGTCGATGTTCCGAGGCGTTTTCATGACTCGCGCATCCCCTCGATCATATCGGTTCGTCGAAATATTCGCTCATGCGATCGTTCATCCGGTGCCGCCCCCCGCTGCGTTCGACGGCCGATGAACGCAACCCCGGTGCCAACCCCCGTCGTGGAGGGGCGGCAGCCGCCCGATCGGAAGGGATGATCTCAGTCGCACCGCGTCAAGGCTGTATGACGCACGTCATGCCGCATCGGGGGTGCTTATAAAGAAATCGGCACAAGAAATTTTGACGGGAAGCCGGAGAGCGTCGCCATTCGTTTACCGAACGTTCCATAATAAGAGATTAGCAGCTAAATATTGTAAACTAATCGAGCCGGAGGCGTTGACGCGCGGATGAAATTGCGGCATGGGTGGATCGCCTCATGCGCCGGTCCGGTCTCCCGCCGGATGCGTCGGCGGACGAAGCGGCCGTCCGCCGCGCCGGGCGAGCGCGTTCCCCTTGAACGCCCGAGCGCCGCGCCCAGGGTTTCGAGCGGCATGCGCTCGGAACGGCCGTCGCGCGATTGCCGAGGCCCCGCGCGGGCGGCGGGCCGCGGGAGCGTCAAGGGACGGCGACGGGACGGCCGCTCGAGGATCGAAAAAAAGATCTCGCGCCCGCGCGGCGGACCGGTCCGTTCGGGAACGGGCCCGGCCCGCGGGGCGCGCGGGTGGCAATTTGCCGTTCAGTCGCGAAGGATTACTTGCCGGGCGATTTCCGGCCTCGGCTCAGCTCGATCGCACGAGCATGGCCTTGGCGTATCTCCCGTGCACGGCGCCGATCCATTTCGCGAAGTGGAGCGTCAGGAGAAAGAGGAGCGCTCCCCCGATCGCGCAGAGCGGCAGCGCCCAGTCCGGCACGAAATAGCACCGCCCGCCGATCTCGCCCAGGGGCAATCCGATCACGCCGAGCAAGAGCGGAGAGGCGAGAAAGGTGAACGAGAAGACGAGAAGGACGAGCGCCGCGGTGAAATAAACGATCCCGAGCGGCATCATGAGCACGAGGTAGAGGATCGCGGTCCAGGTGCTCCGGTCGGAGAAGAGAACGCCGATCCTGCGATGCCACGCGAGCCCTTTCCGCACGAACACGGGGCGGCGCGGCATGCGGACGCCGAGCAGCGCTTCGACGATCCGTCCCTCGACCACGGCGATCCCGCGGACGGCGATCAGGAATCCGACGACAAAGGGCAGACCGACGATGAGGACGATGAGCCCCAGGGAGAGGCTGAGCCCCGTCGCGGCGATCGTGAAGTAGAGGACGCCGAGGGCGAGCGAGGCGAACAGATAGAAGAGGGCTGCGTAGGCCCGCAGATCGACGGCGACGCCGAGAAACCGTTTCCAAAGGGAAGGGCGCCCGTCCCGCGGGGCGGCCGGCGGGTAAAATGATACGGGCGTCCTGCTCTCGAGCTCGCGATAGGCCGCGGCCACTTCATCGGGGGATCCGTATTCGGCGACGACGGCGGAAAAGGGCGCCTGCGTGCCCGACGCCTCCTCGCGCTCGAGCGCGAGCGCGAGATGCTCCTCGGCGTCCGAGAGGGCGTCCTGGATGGTGGCCGGATCGGCCCCCTGGAGCGCCGCCTTGAGAGCCTCGAGGTATTCGCCTATATCCTTATGCATCCTGCACCCCCCTGATTATCGAGTCGATGAAATCCCGGCTTCCCTTCCACATCTCGATCCATCGCGCGAGCGCGTCCCGTCCGGCCACGGTTATGCGGTAATACCGGCGCGGCGGTCCCGAAACGGACGTTTCGATCGTGCTTTCGAGAAGGCCGCCGCGCTCGAGCGAGCGAAGGACCGGGTACAGCGCGCCCTGCTTCATCATCGGCGCCGAGTCGTCCCTCGAGGAGATGAGCTTCGCGATCTGGTATCCGTACATAGGCTCGTCGCTTTTCTCGAGCACGCCGAGGAGCACGAGGGCGGCCGTTCCGGCGTTCAGCTCCTTTCGGAATTTCTTATCCGGCGTATTTTCAATCAATTGCGCACCTCCCCGCAATATTGATAATCTCACACTAATGCCAACTTAACAGTAGTACGTCGAACCGTCAATATTGTTCCGCTATTTTTTTGGCGCCGAAGGGCACTTTTCCCGGCCGCCGCTGTACATCCTTTCAAGCGGTGATGAATGTGATCAGCCGCCCGATCGGGCCGATGAGCGGGCGGGCCGGATTCGCCAGCCGATACCGACCTTCGATCAGAGGTTTCAGCCCAAGGCAGAAGGGGGTTTCCATGCGTGCCATGCGTATAGGTCTGCTCGTTTTGGCGTTGCTCGCTCAGGCGGCCGGGCTCGCCGCGGGCGAGATTCACGATGCGATTCGAAGGGGCGACAAGGCGGCCGTCGAGCGTCTCGTCGCGGCCGATCCTTCGGTTCTCCGCCTCAAGGATACGGACGGAAGCCCTCCGCTTCTCACGGCCGCTTTCGCCGGCAACGTCGAGCTCGCGAGCTTGCTGCTCGAGAAGGGCGCCGATCTCTTTCTCGGAGACAACGAAAACAGCAACGCGCTTCATCTGGCGGCGTGCGGCGGCAGCCTCGCGATGATCGACATGCTGATCGCCAGAGGAATCGACGTCAATTCCGCGGACGCCAACGGTTTGACCGCCGTGCTCTTCGCCGGGTCGAGGGGCCGGTTCGACGTCGCGAGCCATCTCGCGTCGAAGGGCGGGAAGCTCGATCACCGTTCGAACGGGGGATCGACCCTCGTCCATTACGCCGCCAATCGGGGCAATGTCGACGTGCTGAAGGAGCTCGCCTCGAAGGGCGTTCCATTGAGCCCCGGGCCGGATCAATGGGGCAACACGCCTCTCGCCGCCGCCGCAATGCGCGGCAGGACCGAAACCGCGGCGTTCCTCCTCGATAACGGCGCCGACGTGAACGAAACCGGCTCGGACGGTCAGACGGCCCTCGTCGCGGCCGTGAGCGGCGGCCATCGCGGAATCGTCGAGCTCTTGCTCTCGAGGGGCGCCGATCCGAACATCGAGTGGCACGGCGGCAACGCGCTCGCCTTCGCCAGCTGGAGCGACGATCTGGAGATCACCCGGCTCCTCATCCGGCACGGCGCGGACGCGAAGGATGTGGACGAAGCGGGCTCGAACGCCCTGCATCGTCTGGCTCATCGAGGAGGGGTCGAGGCGGCGCGTCTCCTCGTCGAAGCCGGATGCGATCCGGATCTCGCGAACGACGAAGGGATGACGCCGATGCTCCGGGCCGCGGAGAGGGGGCATCGCGACCTCGTCGAGTATCTCGTTTCGGCCGGCGCGAGGACGGACGCGGCCGAGGGCGCGTTCGGCTCGACGGCCCTTCATATAGCCGCGGCCAAGGGGTACGGCGACATCGCGGGATTCCTCGTCGAGAAGGGCGCTCCGC
>DHHB01000018.1 GCA_002403075.1 bacterium UBP1_UBA4783
CGATCGACGTCGAGGGGTTGAAGGGGTTCGGATGGTTCTGCCGCAGCGCGAGCGGCATCGAGGGAACGGCGATCGCGTCCGTCTCGAAGAGCGTGCGGCGCGCGGCGCCGTCGACGACGTCGAGGCGGTAGCGATAGGCGGTTCCGGGCTCGACGCTTCCGTCCCTGCAGAGGTACGAGAATCCCTCGCGCGCGATCGCGGCTGCTTCGAGCCTCGCGAAGGGGGCGTCAGCTCCCTCGGCGCGCATCATCTCGAAGATCGCGCCATCGTCGATCTCGGAGAGCGTCCACGAGATCTCGACGCACGATCCGGCGAGCGCGGCGGCGTAGCTCTGAAGGAGCGTCGCAACCTTCACGTCCCCGGGGGCGAGCGTCGCAGCGGGGGAGATATTCCCGTGACGGTCTACGGCGACGAGCTTGTAGAAATACCGGTTCGATTCGAGCCATTCGCCGTCGTGATACTCCGTCCCGCCGGTCGAGCCGACGAGGTTCGAGGCGTCCGGCGTGAAGCCGGCGTCGCCGCCTCGGTGGATATCGTATTTCCAGAGATCCGGCGCCGGGTTCGGCGTCCACGCGAGCCGGAGCCCCGGCGGCGAGGCGGTCTCCTCTCCCGCGAACCCCTCCGTCATCGCCGGCGAGAGGTTGTCGACCGAATAGCCGGCCGCGGGCTCGGACGCGATGAAGACGCCCGCCACCGCCGTATGCGCGGTGACGAGGTACGTCTCCCACGGGATCCCGGTTTCGGTCGAATCGCTTTTCGTCGGCACGGCGACGTAGTAGGCCGTGTCGCGCGTCGCGAACCAGTACGCGACCGATTCCCATTCTCCCTCGGGGAGACCGAGAAGAGCCGCCTCGGGCTCTCCGCCGCCGTTCTCTATCTCCCGCCAGACGGTGTAGCCGACGATCGGATTCTCGAGCTCATCCTCGACGTCGAGGGCCGAAGCCCTCGCCCTGATGCGCGCGTACCCCCCCTCGTCGGCGGGCACGTCGCCGCAGGAGAGGATCACGGGCTCGGGGTTTCCCCAGAGCCCCAAGGGGCCGATGCGCTGGGCGTAGACGTCCCAATAGGCGCCGCTCCGCCCGTCCTCCCACGCGACGATCGCGCCGCCGCGGCCGTCCGCGACCGGGACCGCCGATCTGCGCTGCCCGGCGGCGGAGCATGTGATCGCGCCGCGGGGCGACGGCCAGAGGAGGGTTCCGTTCCCGTCGACGCGCTGGATCGAGATTCCGTAGTGGCCGGTTCCTGAGTCGTAATACTCGAGAGGCAGGAGAGCGCCGCCGAAACCGTCGGGCCGCATGTTGACGCGATTCATTTGATACGGATCGAATACCATCATGCCTTCCGCGCCCCACGCGACCGAACCCTCAGCGCTCACGCGTTGCGCGTATAGGTAGTTTAATGAGCCCCGGCGATCTCTCCATGCGACGATCGCGCCGCCTTCGAGATCCTCGACGATCGACGCATCGTACTTTTCGGACGCGTACGTCGAGGCGACGATCCCGCCGGCGGTCCAGAGCGGCGAGCCGCCGAGGTCGAGCCGCTGAAGATACAGATCGCCGTACGCGTACCGCTGCTCGCGCAGCGCGAATATCACTCCCGATCCGCTGAGGGCGAGGGCGTACTCGTACTGGCTCGCACCGCCCGGGCACACCGGGACGCCGTCCGGCGTCCACAGCCTGGCGCCGGCCGCCGATATCCGCTGGGCGTAGATAGCCGTTACGGCGTCGCGGGAATCGACCCACGCGACGACCGCGCCGTTCGAACCGTCGGAGACGATACGGGGACCCTGCTGCTCCGCCGGGTGGGATACGACAACGACTCCGCCCGCCGTCCACAGGGCGTCGCCGTTGGAGTCGATGCGCTGGAGGTAGATGTCGCCGTTGTCGACGCTGAAACCGTTCCACGAGATGATGGCGCCTCCGGCTCCATCCGATACGGCTTCGACGGTCAACCGTTCGAAGGTTTCGACGCTGACCGCAACGCCGTTCGCCGTCCAGAGGGCGTTGCCGCCGGCGTCGAGGCGCTGAGCGTAGATATCCCCTCCCCAGGCCCGCCAGTCGCGCCACACGACGATCGCGCCTCCGGCGCCGTCGGGGACGACGCGGCAATCGTATACATCGGCGGAGAGGGTGCATACGGGCACGCCGTCCGCCGCCCAGAGCGCGTTGCCGAACGGGTCGAGGCGCTGGGCATAGATGTCGGTGTTCGTGCCGGCGCGGTAGTCCACCCAGGCGACGATCGCCCCGTCGGCGCCGTCCGATATCACGACGGCCTGACTCTGATCGTATTCGGCGGCGCTCACGGCGACGCCGGTCGCCGCCCATTTGGCCCACGCGGGGGCCGCGGCGAAGATGCATGCCGCTGCGATTATTGCCGATAGGGCGAAACTCCTCGCCATTGCCGTACCTCCAAAGGTGGATGCGGACGATTCCTCAAAGTCTAGATATGCCTTTTATGCAATTCTTGAACCGCATCGACGCCGTCGCGACCCGAGCTTTGCGGCGACGCCGTTTCGCCGCAAAAATAGTTGAAATTTTCCGCCATCTCTTGTACGTTCCCCGGGTATAATCTCGAGCGAAAAACGACCGTTTATAACTGCATTCGCCATCCCACCAGGAGGACCCATCTATGGAAATGCTCCTCTCCGGAAACGAAGCCGTCGCGCGGGGGATGTACGAGCACGGCGGCGAGTTCGCCTCCGCCTACCCCGGCACACCGAGCACCGAAATCCTCCAAACGATCGCGCGCTTCTTCAAGGCCGACGTCTACGCGGAATGGTCGATCAACGAGAAGGTCGCGCTCGAGGCGGCGGTCGGGGCGAGCTACGGCGGCGCCCGCTCGCTCGCCGCGATGAAGCATGTCGGCGTGAACGTCGCGGCCGACCCGCTCATGACGCTCTCGTACACGGGCGTGGGCGCCGGGCTCATCCTCGTGAGCGCGGACGACCCGAGCCTCCACAGCTCGCAGAACGAGCAGGACAACCGCTGCTACGGCAAGTTCGCCTCGATCCCCGTGCTCGAGCCCGCCAACAGCCAGGAATCGCTCGATATGATGAAGGACGCCTTCGAGATGAGCGAGAAGTTCGACACGCCGGTCCTCTTCCGGATGACGACCCGCATCTCGCACTCGAAGGGGCTCGTCAAGATCGGCGAGCGACGCGTCAACGATCATGCGGGCTTCGAGAAGAACATCGCCAAATACGTCATGGTCCCGTCGAACGCGAGCGTGCGGCACAAGATCGTCATCGAACGGCTCGAGGCGCTCAAGGCCTTCGCCGAGACGACGCCGCTCAACAAGGTCGAGATGGGGGACCGCACGATCGGCATCATCACGGGGAGCGTTGCCTACCAGTACGCGAAAGAGGTCATGCCCGGCGCGAGCTTCCTCAAGCTCGGTCTCGGATACCCCCTTCCGATGAAGAAGATCACGGATTTCGCGCGGCAGGTCGAGCGGCTCTTCGTCGTCGAGGAGCTCGAGCCCTTCTACGAGGAGCAGATACTCGCGGCGGGGATCCCGTGCGAGGGCAAGAAGTGGTTCTCGAACTTCATGGAGCTCAACGTCGAGCGCGTGCGCGAGGGGTTCATCGCGGCCGGCGTGCTCCCGAAGAGCGCCGCCCCCGCGAAGCAGGCCGAAGAGAAGGTCCTCCCGCGGCCGCCGGTGCTGTGCCCCGGGTGCCCGCATAGAGGCGTCTCGATGGCGCTCAAGAAAATCGGCGTCATCGTCACGGGGGACATCGGCTGCTACACCCTCTCGGCCCTCCCGCCCCTCGAGACGGTGGACACGTGCCTCTGCATGGGGGCCTCGATCAGCCACGCCTTCGGCATCGAGAAGGCGAAGAAGACGAAAAAAAAGGCCGTCGCCATGATCGGCGACTCGACGTTCCTTCACAGCGGGATCACCGCGCTCGCGAACGTCGTGTATAACCGGGGGACGCAGCTCACGATCATCGTCGACAACCGCATCACCGCGATGACGGGCGGGCAGGATCACCCGGGGACGTCGAAGACGCTCATGGGCGAGAAGACGAACGCCGTCGATCTCGAGGCGATCTGCCGCGCGGTCGGCGTCGAGCACGTGCGGAAGATCGATCCCTACGATCAGGAGGAGACGATCAAGATCCTCAAGGAAGAGGTCGATCGTCCGGCGGCCTCCGTCGTCATCACGACCCGGCCGTGCATGCTCTTCCCGAGCAAGATCAAGACGGAGCGGATATTCCACGTCGTGCTCGAAAAGTGCACCGCCTGCGGCGCCTGCTTCCGGATCGGCTGCCCGGCGATATCGGCGGCCGAGGAGAAGAACGAGAAGGGGCGGCCGAAGGCGCTGATCGATCCCGAGCTCTGCACGGGCTGCTCGCTCTGCTTCCAGGTGTGCTCGAGCGAGGCGATCGAAGAGGTCGAGAATTAGGGACGGCGCCGCGCGGCGCGCCACCACAAGGAGAATGCGGAAATGAAGAACGGCACGACAAACGTTTTGATCGTCGGCGTGGGCGGGCAGGGCGTGCTGCTCGCGAGCGAGATGCTCTGCGAAGTGGCGAAGGTGCTGGGCCTCGACACGAAGAAGAGCGAGGTCCACGGGATGTCGCAGCGCGGCGGGGTCGTGACGAGCCACGTGCGCTTCGGGAAAAAGGTCTACTCGCCGCTCATCGCCGAGGGCGAGGCGGACGTCATCCTCGGCTTCGAGATCGCCGAGGCGCTGCGGTGGGTGCATTACCTGCGGCCCGGCGGCACGATCATCGTAAACGAGCAGAAGATGATCCCGCCCATCACGACGACGGGCAAGTTCAGCTATCCCGAGAAGGTCGAGGAGACGATCCAGAAGCGCGTGCCGAAGACAACGATCATCGACGCCTACGCGATCGCCCAGAAGCTCGGCAACACGCGCCTCGTGAACACGATACTGCTCGGCGTCCTCAGCAACGCCATCGACCTCGAAGAGGAAAAGTGGCTTCAGGTGATCGAGCGGATGGCCCCGAAGGGGACCGGCGAGATCAACAAGAAGGCGTTCCTCGAGGGGCGGGCGATCAAGTAGGCGTACTGCGGCTTTGAGAATTCTAGGCTGACGGCATAATTTACTCAAAATCGATCGGGGGCCCCGAAGGGCCCCCGATGCATGTAGCGGCGAACGCTCCGTCGTTCGAGCGTGTGTTCTACTTACTCTTGTCGGGATACGGCGGAGGCGGCGGGATAATCGCCGGCTGCTTCTTCATGAGCTCACGGATCTCGGCGATCGCCCGGTCGAGCTGGTCGTCGACGCCCGCGAACTCCCTCGCCGGGTCGTTGTCGACCGTAATGTCGGGCTCGACGCCGACCCCCTCCATGACCCATTCCTTCCCTTCGACGTCATAGCGGGAGAACTCGGGACGGTTGAGAAAGCCGCCGTCGAGGAGCGGGAGCGAGCCTCGGATCCCGACGACGCCGCCCCACGTGCGCTTGCCGATCACGGGGCCGAGCTTGTACTGCTTGAACCGGTAGGCGACGATGTCGCCGTCCGAGGCGGAGAACTCGTCCACGAGGAGCACCTTGGGCCCGAGGACCATGCCGCCCGGATCGGGCGTCGGGGCTGCGTTTCTCGAAATGCCGATCATGACGAGCTCGCGGCGGAGCCTTTCTATGATCTGCGGAGAGACGTTTCCGCCGCCGTTCCCGCGGCAGTCGACGATGAGGGCGTCCTTCCGGAGCTGCGGGTAGTAGTACTTCACGAAGGCGTTGAGGCCCGGAACCCCCATGTCGGGAACATGGACGTAGCCGACCCTGCCGTCGGTGGCCTTCGACACCTTATCGATGTTTCCCTGAACCCAGCGGAAATAGTAGAGCTCGCTTTCGTCCGAGGTCGGCACGACGACCGTCTCGCGGCTGCCGTCGATCTTCGGAGAGGAGTTGAGCCGGAGCGTCACCTGCTTCCCGGCCTTGCCGAGGAGCGCTTCGTAGAGGTCGGTCATCTTGTCGGCCGGCTTCCCGTCGATCGCGAGGATGTAATCGCCCTCGCGCGCCGTCACGCCGATCTCGGTGAGCGGCGAGCGCAGGCTCTGGTCCCAGTTCTGGCCCTCGAGAATCTCCGCGATTCGGTAGTAGCCCGAGGCCGCGTCGCGCTCGATGCGGGCGCCGAGGAGGCCCATCGGAATGCGTTCGGCCTTCGGATAGTCGCCGCCGCCCACGTAAGCGTGGCCGACCGAGAGCTCGGAGATCATCTCGCCGATGATGTAGGTGAGATCGGCGCGATTGTTCACGAACGGGAGGAGAGGCTCGTATTTCGCGCGCATTCCCTTCCAGTCGACGCCGTGGAGGTTCGGGTCGTACACGAAATCCCTCATCTGCCGCCAGCATTCTCCGTAGATCTGATTCCACTCGGCGCGGCGGTCGAGGTTCACCTGTATGTTCGAGAGGTCGAGACGATCCTTGACGTCGAGCTTGGCCGAGGGGAGATCGACGATCGCGTAGGAGCCGGTCTGCGAGACGAGCATCTTCTTGAGGTCGGCCGAGATCTCGAAGCCGTTCACCTCGCCGAGCTCCGTTTCCTTTCGCTCCTCGAGATCGTAGACGAAGAGCTTGGCCTTCTCGTCGCGGCTCCCGCGGCGGCCGTAGTAGAGCTTGTCGCCGGCCGACTGGAGGCCCCAGTAGTTCGACGGCGAAATGGGGAGCGAGGCGATGCGCGACTGGATGCCCTCGGCGTCGACCTTGACGGCGACCTTCTCCTCGGATTCCTTCTTGGCGTCGTCCTTCTTGCCGGCCTTTTCCTTTTTGTCCGCGGCTGCCGGCTTCTCGGTCCCGGCCGTTTTCACCTCGTCGCTTTTGGGCTCGAAGGGGGACTTCGTGTCGGCGGCGAGCGTGACGAGGTAGATGCCCGCGAGATCGCGGTAGATGTGGTTCCACTCGAGCTGCCCGTAGGTCGGAGTGAAGCTGCGATCGGAGACGAAGAAGAGGTACTTGCCGTCCGAGCTCCATGCCGGGCCGCCCGACTCGAACCAGCCGTCCGTGACCTCGATCGTCTTCGCTCCATCGAGGCCGTAGAGCCGGATCGTCGTCATCCGCTTCTCCTCGGGGCGGGCGTAGGCGATCCACTTGCCGTCGGGGGACCAGCAGTAGGCGTTGAACTCCCACGAGGTCGCCTGGTCCACGAGGACGACCTTCCCCGTCTCGACGTCGACGTACTGGAGCCGGAGCTTCTTGTCGGCCCAGAGGAGTTTCTTCGAGTCGGGAGACCAGGCGGGCGCGTACTTGTAGGTGTCGCCGCCCTTCGTTATCTGCCGCGCCGGCGCGCTCCCGTCCTGCGGCGTCACCCAGAGCTCGTCCTCGCCCGAGGCGTCCGAGATGAAGGCGATCCACTNNTTGGAGGCCCGCTCGTGGACGCCGGCGGTGTTCGTGAGGTTGCGCGTGTTGCCGTGTTTCGCCGGGACGGTGAAGACGTCGCCCCGCGCGCCGAAGAGGGCCCGCGCGCCGTCAGGGGCGATCTCGAAGTTCGTGACCTCCTTGCCGACGTCCCGCAGGCCGCCGCGGCCCGAGGCGAAATCCTCGACGATCGAGACGGGGATCTTCTTCGTCTCCCCCGAAGCGATGTCGTGGCGGTAGATATACCCGCCGTTCTCGAAAACGATCGCCTTGTCGCCGAGCGAGGGAAACTTGACGTCGAATTCGGTGAAGTCGGTGAGGCGGCCCGTCTCGCGCGTCCCGAGGTCGTGGACGTAGAGGTTCATTTTCTTGAGGTCGTCGCGATCGGAGAGGAAGTAGATCTTGTTCCCGCTCCACATCGGGAAAACGTCCTGCGCGGGATCGTTCGTGACGTTGGTCGTCGTTTTCGAGGCGAAGTCGTAGATCCAGACGTCGTCGGCCTGACCGCCGCGGTAGCGCTTCCACGTGCGGAACTCGCGGAAGACGCGGTTGTAGGCCATGTGCTTGCCGTCGGACGAGAAGGAGCACCATCCGCCGCGCGGGAGCGGGAGCTGCGTCGAGAGGCCGCCATCGGCCGGCACCTCGAAGAGATGCCCTTTGAAGTCGTTCCACTCGTGCTGGCGCGAGCGATAGACGATGCGCCCGTCGTCGCGCCACGTCATGACGATGTTGTTCGGGCCCATGCGGTCCGAGACGTCGTCGCGGCCGAGGGTCGCGGTGAAGGTGACGCGGCGCGGAACGCCTCCATCGGCCGGCATGACGTAGACCTCTGTGTTGCCGTCGTACTGTCCCGTGAACGCGATCCGCGTGCCGTCAGGCGAGAAACGGGCGAACATCTCGTAGCCCTCGTCGCTCGTGAGACGGCGCGCCACGCCGCCCGACGCCGGGACGGTGTAGAGGTCCCCGGCATAGGTAAAGACGATCCGGTCGCCGTGGATGGCGGGGAAGCGGAGAAGGCGCGTCTCGGACGGAGCCGGCAGCGGCGCCGCCGAGGAAGCCGGCGCGAACGCAGCCGGCGCGCTGAACAGGACGGCGCCCGCGAGAGCGAGCGCCGCGAGGCGTAGCGAAGAGAACCGCGTCATGGGAACGCTCCTCGGGTGAATGGTGGAAGAAGCCGGCACAAGGTGAATGACTGTAAGCCAATCGCGGCTCGAAGTCAAGGCGCGGACTGTTCAACTTTGAGGTCGCAAAAGGCGATCTCAAAGCCGCAACTCCTTTAGCAGCAGCCTGTTTTCGCAGGTCTACCGGGCGCCCTCTTCACCGGGCGCGGCCAGCCAGAGCGCGGCATCGCTGACCACTATTCCCGGCGGAATATCTCCAATCGATTCGGGCGCGAGCGTCAGGAGCACCGCCTTGGCTTGGGGCCGCTCCGACGAAGCAGCGACGAGCGCCCGCACTTCCCGCTCGCGCGTTGCGGGCTCCGAGAGATCGGCCGCTATCTGAACGAGCGACTCCCTTCCCTCCGGCCAGCGCGCGAGAAAATCCACTTCGTATCCATCGCGCGTCCGGAAATACCGAACGTCGGCCCGGCGCCTTTCGAGTTCCACGCGCGCGGCCGTCTCGAGGGCGTGCCCGAGATTCGCCTTCCCCGAGCGGTCGAATATGCCGATGAGCCCCGGATCGACCGGATGCGCCTTGCGGGGATTCACCATGCGCTGGCGCTCCGAGTTCGATTCCATCCACGTGAGCCGCACGAGGAAGCAATCCTCGAGGTATCCAAGGAGCTGGTGCAACGTATCCCGCGAGACGGCGAGGCCCTGCGCCTTGAGCGCGCGGTAAAACTTCTCCACGCTGAAGAGGCCGCCGGGATTTCCGAGGAGATGCCGGACAAGCCAGCGCAGGCTCGCGACATTGCTCACGTCGTGGCGCTCCACCACGTCGCGCAGGATAGCGACGTCCACGTAGTCGGAAAGAAGCTTGAGCCGGGAACTTTCTT
>DHHB01000032.1 GCA_002403075.1 bacterium UBP1_UBA4783
GAGCTCGAGGCCTTCGAGTCCGATTTCGCGTCGTATTGCGGCGCGGCGCATTGCGCGGGGGCCAACTCCGGCACGGCCGCGCTCCATCTCGCGCTGCTGGGCTACGGGATAGGTCCGGGGGACGAAGTCATAACGGTTCCGAACACCTTCATCGCGACCGCCGAGGCGATCGCGATGACGGGAGCGAAGCCGGTGCTCGTGGACGTCCTCGAGGACACGGCGCTCATCGATCCCGCGAAGCTCGCGCAGGCGATCGGGCCGAAGACCAAGGCGATCATGCCCGTCCATCTGTTCGGCCAGACGTGCGACATGGATCCGATCATGGCCCTCGCCGAACAGCACGGCCTCGCGGTCATAGAGGATTCCTGCCAGGCGCACGGCGCCTCCTACAAGGGAAGAAGGGCGGGTTCTCTCGGCCACGCCGCCGGGTTCTCCTTCTATCCGAGCAAGAACCTCGGCGCGTGCGGCGAGGGTGGGGCGATCACCTCGTCCGATCCGAAGATCGTCGAGCGCGCGAAGGGGCTTCGCCACCACGCGCAGTTCGAGCGGAACGTGCACAGCGAGATCGGCTACAACTACCGCCTCGAATCGCTTCAGGCGGCGATCCTCCGCGTCAAGCTGCGCCACCTCGACGGGTGGAACGACATGCGCCGGGCGGCCGCCAAGCGGTACATCGACAATCTGCGCGACACGAGCTACTGGCTGCCGAAAGAAGCCCCGGGCTGCCGCCACGTCTATCACCTTTTCCCGATCGTCACCCCCCGCAAGGAACGGGTGACGAAGGCGCTCACCGCGGCCGGCATCGGCTGGGCCGAGCACTATCCGAAACCGGTTCACCTCCATCCCGCGTTCGCGTACCTCGGCAAGGGCGAGGGGAGCTACCCCGTCGCTGAAAAGCTCATGCGGGGCCTTGTATCGCTGCCCATGTTCCCCGAGCTTTCGCACGCCGACGTCGACCGGGTATCGGAGGTTCTGAGGGAGGTCGACAGGAGCGCATAGGCCATACACCGGGAGGGGATTATCGACTGAGAGATAAAGACATACGCACAGGGTCCACAGGGCGGAACGCAGAATGAGAAGGCAAACGATGGCCCTTGAAAGCGTGGAGAAGGTGCAGCAGCTCACGGGAAGCCTCGTGTACCGGGACGGTCTCCGGTTCCGAGAACGTCTGTGGGCGGAGAGGTTCGTCAAGCGGCTCGTCGACGTGGCGGCCTCTCTGTTCGTGGTCGTCGTCGGTTTTCCGTTTTTTCTCGCCATCGCGCTGCTGATTAAGCTCACGTCGAAGGGCCCGGTTCTATTCGCTCAAGAACGCATCGGGGAGAATGGGGAGGTCTTTACCCTTTTCAAGTTCCGCACGATGCGTCTCGACACCGACGACTCCATCCATCGCGAATTCACGCGCCGCTTCATCGAGGGGCGGCTCGCCAACTCGGCGGTTGACGAACAATCGGCCTCCGTATATAAGTTGAAGGCGGATCCGCGGGTGACGCCGGTCGGCCGTTTCCTGCGGAAAACGAGCCTCGACGAGTTTCCGCAATTCCTGAACGTGCTTCGGGGCGAGATGACGATGGTGGGTCCGCGGCCGCCGCTCTCGTACGAGATGGAGCACTATCAGGATTGGCACAAGCTTCGTCTCGCCGTGAAGCCGGGTCTCACGGGGCTCTGGCAGGTGAGCGGACGGAGCGCAGTCCCCTTCAACGAGATGGTGATGCTGGATCTGTACTACATCGAGCACTGGTCGCTACTCCTCGACTTCAAGATCATGCTGAGAACGATCCCCGTCATGCTCTTCGGTTCCGGTGGTTTCTGAGAATGGAGGCAGCGTGGTTAAGGTAGGCGTCGTCGGTTGCGGCTACTGGGGCCCCAACCTCATCCGGAATTTCTCGAACCTCAAGTCGTCGAAGGTCGTCTGGTGCTCGGACGTCAAGGAGGATAGGCTGAACCACATGAAGCAGCTCTATCCCTCGATCCGCGCGACGGCCGATTTCAGGGAGATCCTGAAGGATCCCGAGATCGACGCCGTCGTCGTCGCGACTCCGGTCGCCCAGCACTATCCGGTCGCGAAAGAGGCGCTCGAGGCGGGAAAACACGTCTTCATCGAGAAGCCGCTCGCGCAGTCGGTCGAGGAGGGACGGGCGCTCGTCGAACTCGCGGCACGGCTGCGGCGGACGCTCATGGTGGGGCACACCTTCGTGTTTACCGCGGCCGTCAACAAGATCAAGGACCTCGTGTGGTCGGGGGAGCTCGGCGAGATCTATTACATCGCTTCCTCGCGCGTCAACCTCGGGATCTTTCAGGAGGACATCAACGTCGTCTGGGATCTCGCGCCGCACGACATCTCGATCATGAACTACGTGCTGAACTCGCGCCCCGTGTCGGTATCCGCGGTGGGGCGGTCCTACATCCGGCCGGGCATCGAGGACGTCGCGTTCCTGACGTTCAAGTATCCGCAGGCCGCGCTCGCGAACATCCACGTCTCGTGGCTCAATCCGAACAAGATCCGCAGCACCACGGTCGTCGGAAGCAAGAAGATGCTCGTGTACGACGACATCTCGAGCCTCGAGAAGATACGGATCTACGACAAGGGCGTCACCATGACGCCGCACTACGACACCTTCGGCGAGTTTCACCTGTCGTACCGCTACGGCGACATCATGATCCCGCGCCTCGACGACGCGGAGCCGCTCAAGACGGAATGCCAGCACTTCGTCGACGTGATCGAGAAGGGCGTGCCGGCGCGCAGCGGCGGCGACCACGGTCTCGAGGTTCTCCTCGCGCTCGAGACGGCGGGGCACTCCATGCGGGAGATGGGCCGGGAGATCGGGATCGAGTACCCCCCGCAGGCGGGGCCGGCGCGATGAAGGACGGATTCGCAGCGCCGCCTCTCGGCGTCGTCCGGCTCGGCGAGGGCGCCGTCGTCGACGTGGGCGCGATCGTCGGCTACCGCTCGCCCCGAAAAGGCGTGAGCGACGTTCTCGAGATAGGCCCGAACGCCCGCGTCCGGAGCGGCTGCGTGATATACGCGGGCTCCCGCATCGGCGCTCACCTCGAAACCGGGCACAACACGATCATCCGCGAGGAGAACGAGATCGGGGAGCATTTCTCGATCTGGAACAACTCGGTCATCGACTACGGGTGCCGGATCGGCGCGCGGGTCAAGCTCCACTGCAACATCTACGTCGCCCAGTTCACCGTCATCGAGGACGACGTATTCTGCGCGCCGGGCGTGACGATCGCGAACGACTACCATCCGGGCTGCCCCGATTCGCGCGAATGCATGCGCGGCCCGACGCTCAAGAAGGGCTGTCGCATCGGCGTGAACGCGACCATCCTGCCGTACGTGACGATCGGCGAGGGAACGCTCGTCGGCAGCGGCTCCGTCGTCGCGGCCGACCTGCCAGCCGGCGTCGTCGCGTTCGGCAACCCGGCGCGGGTCCGCTGCACGCTCGAGGAGATGCGCTGCAAAACGGGCCGCCGGGAGGCGCCCTACCGCTGACGGTTCGCCGCATGGAAACGATCCGGGAGCCCCGCGTCGCCTTTCTCGCCTCGACGCTCGTCACCGGCGGAGCGGAGCGGGTCGTCGAGGCCCTCGCCCGCGGCCTGCCGCGCCGGGGGCTCGAGACGCGGATCTTCTGCCTGCGCGCCCGGGGAGAGGTCGGCACCGCGCTCGCGGAGGCGGGCGTTCCCGTCGAGGCGTGCGTCGCACGTTTCCGCCGCGACCCGTTCGCCGCCGTGCCCCTCGCCGCGGCGCTGCGGAGGATGCGCCCGCACGTCGTCGTCTCCCTCGATCATCGCGACGCGATGTGGACCGCTCCCGCGGCGGCCGCCCTGGCCGGGGTCCGGCGCCTCGTCCTCATGATCCATTCGACCGGTCTCTGGGGAAAACGAGGAACGTTCTCCCCGGCGGACCGGCTCGTCCTCCCGTTCTACGACCGGATCGTGGCGCTTGCCCGTTCGCACGCCGGCTATCTCGTCGGTCGCGAGCGGGTGGATGCGCGGCGCGTCGCGATCGTTCCGAACGGCGTCGACGTCGAACGTTTCCGCCCCGGAGGCGGCGCGCGATCCCGGGGAGCGTTCCGCGAGTCGATCGGCGTCCCCGCGGACGCGTTCGTCGTCTCGATCGTCGCGGCGCTGCGGCCCGAGAAGAACCACGCGATGTTTCTCCGCGCCGCCTCCCGCGTGCGGGAGCGGCGAGGGGACGCCGTCTTTCTCGTCGCGGGAGAGGGAAGGGAGGAGGAGGGGCTGCGGGCGCTCGCCCGGGGCCTCGGCCTCGGGGACGCCGTCCGGTTTCTCGGGCGCCGCGGGGACGTCCCCGAGCTGCTTACCGCCTCCGACGCCCTCGTGCTCTCGTCGCACCCGGTCGTCGAGACGTTTCCGCTCGTCGTGCTCGAGGGTATGGCCGCCGGGCTCCCCGTCGTCGCGACGGACGTCGGATCGGTGCGCGAGATGATTGTCGACGGGGACGAGGGGTTTATCGTATCTTCCGACGACGACGCGGCGCTCGCCGAGAGGCTCCTCTTCCTCGCCTCGCGCCCGGACGAAGGGAAGAGGATGGGAGAGCGGGGCCGCGCGCGCGTCGTGCGCGATTTCACCGTGGACGCAATGATCTCGGGGTACGAGGCTCTCGTCCGGGAGCTCGTGCGCTAGGTCGAGGGAGCGATTCACCGTGGCTCTTCCCGTTGACGCCGTCGTCGCCGTGACCTACCGGTGCGATTCGCGCTGCACGATGTGCAACATCTGGCAGCTCCCGCCCGGCGAGGAGCTCGATCCCGCCGAGTACCGCGCGCTTCCCCCGACGCTCCGCGACGTGAACATCACCGGCGGAGAGCCCTTTCTCAGAGACGACATCGTCGAGATCGTCCGCGTCGTTCACGAGCGCTGCGGCGGCCCGCGGATCGTCATCTCCACGAACGGGTTCGAGCGCCGGCGGATCGTGCACGCCGCCCCGGCGCTCATGAAGATCGGCCGCTCGGTCGGTCTCGCCGTTTCTCTCGACGGCATCGGCGAGATGCACGACGAGATACGCGGCGTGCCCGGCGGATTCGACCGGGTCGTCGAGACGCTGAAGCAGCTTCGCACGATGGGGTACCGCAACGTCCGCGTCGCCTTCACGGCGCAGCGGGCAAACGTCTCGCACCTCGGCGCGGTGTACGACCTCTCGCGGCAGTTCGGATTCGAGTTCACGGCGTCGGTGGCGCAGAACTCGGAGTTCTATTTCTCGACGGACGAGAATCAGGCCGTCGATCCCGCGGCGCTCGACGAGGAGCTTCGCTTCGTGATGCGGCGCGAGCTGCTGAGCGCGAGTCCCAAGCGCTGGTTCCGGGCGTATTTCTACGCGGGCGTGCTCCGGTTCAACGCCTCGCGCACGCGCATCCTCTCCTGCCGCGCGGGGTGGGACTCGTTCTTCATGGATCCGGCGGGGACCGTTTATCCGTGCCTCACGCTCAACCGCGCCATGGGAAACGTGCGCGAACGGAGCTTTGATGAGATCTGGGAGAGCGCCGAGGCGGAGCGCGCGCGAGCGGCGGTTCGTGGATGCGCCGCCCCGTGCTGGATGATCTGCACGGCGCGCACGGCGATGCTCCGGCGGCCGCAGAAGCCCGCCCGGTGGATCCTCGAAAGCTGGCTCAAGCTCGCCGCGGGGAAACGGATCGATTGACCGCCGCGGGGTGGAGGTGGAAGGGCGCATGGACCGGCCGGCACGGTTGCGGATCGCGATGATCGGATCGCGGGGAGTTCCGTGCGTGTACGGCGGCATCGAGCGGCACGTCTCGGAGACGGGATCGCGGCTCGCCGCCCGCGGCCATTCGGTGACGGTGTACGGGCGGCGGCCCTTCTGCGCCGCGGGGGAGCACCTCGGCATGCGGGTGCGCGTCCTGCCCGCCGTGCCGACGAAGAACCTCGAATCGGCCTCCAACACGCTCGCCGCCACCGTCGCGGCGCTCTTCGGCTCCTACGACGTCGTTCATTTCCACGGCGTCGGCCCCGCGCTCTTCTCGTGGATGACGGCCTCGCGCGGCACGGCGACCGTCTGCACGATCCACGCGCTCGATTACCGGCAGAGCAAATGGGGCCGCGCGGCGCGCGCGCTCCTGCGGCGCGGCGAGCGGACGGCGATGGAGCGCGCGGACGCCGTCGTCGCCGTCTCGCGCCTCATGGCGGCCGATCTCGGGGAGCGGTACGGGCGGGAGGTGCATTACATACCGAACGGCGCCGAGCTCCGAGAGGCGCCGACCTTCGACGAGGCGAGGAGCCTCGGCCTCGAGCCGGGGCGCTACGTCCTCGCCGTCGGGCGCTTCATCGTCGAGCGGGGTTTCCACACGCTCCTCGACGCGTGGCGGTCAGTCGAGACGCCCTTCCGTCTCGTCGTCGCGGGGGACGCGCGCTTCGCGGAGCGATACGCGAAGCGTCTCGCGGCGAGGGCCGACGGGCGCGTCATCATGCCGGGGTACGTGTCGGGACGCCTTCTCGACGAGCTCTACGCGCACTGCGCGTTCTACGTGCTGCCGTCTCTCGTGGAGGGGCTCCCGATATCCCTCATCGAGGCGATGGCGTTCAGGCGCCCGGCGCTCGTGAGCGATATCCCCGAAAACCTCGAGGCGGGAGGGGAGGCGGTCGTGAGCTTCCCGCGGGGGGACGCGTGCGGTCTCGCCGCCGCCCTCGAGCGGATGCTCCGAATGGACGAGACGGAGCGGGAACGGAGGGGCCGGCTCGGACGGGAGCGGGTCGCCGCGGAGTACACGTGGGATCACGTGGCGGACGAGCTCGAGCGCCTCTATGCGGGTCTTCTCGATCCGCGCCGCGCGCCGGCCGGGAAGGAGAGCGGCCGGGGCTAATTCTGTTGACAGCGGGCGCCGTATCTGATAGGTACGGGCGGAATCGGACATCCCGCCGATTCCGAGACGGAGGGAGATCCATGCCTCGAAACCGTTTCGCGTTCGCGCGCGCATGTGGTGCGCTTCTTGCTTTCGCTCCTCTCGTTTTCGGGTGCGTGCCGCTGCAGCCGGGGAGCCGCGTCTCGCAGCCGGCGAAGCAGCCGGCGGCCGTGCAGCGTCCGGCCGCCGGGCGCGACACGACCGCGATCGATACGCGGGGGTACCGCCTCGAGGACGAGCTGCCGGAGAAAACCCCGACGCGGGCCGCCCAGCTCGTCGAGCGCGTGGCTCCCATGGCCGTCGACACGTTCGAGGTGCAGGACATGGCCGTCGAGGAGGCGCCGAAACAGCTCTACGCCGTCGGATACCGCATACAGGTCTTCGCGTCGAGCGACCGGGCCGCGGCGAACTCGATGAAGGAACGGGTCGTTGCGCAGTCGCGCCTGAACGCGTACATTGAGTACGAGGACGGGCTGTACAAGGTGCGGGCGGGAGATTTCGGCGACCGTAAGGACGCTCTCCAGGCGAAGCTCTCTCTCGAGAAGACGTTCCCGGGCTGCTGGGTCGTGCGGACGACAATCCGGACCGATTGAGCGATCACGAAAGGAGCCTCGAAGCAACATGCCTGAGCTGCGCAAAGACGTGATCACCGGACGTTGGGTCATCATATCGACCGAGCGGGGGAAGCGCCCGATCGACTTCAAGATGGAGAAGCGCCCGGCGCGGGGCGGATTCTGCCCGTTCTGCGACGGCAACGAGGACAAGACGCCTCCCGAGGTGCTCGCGTACCGCGATCCCCATTCGGCGCCGAACTCGCGGGGCTGGAAGGTGCGCGTCGTGCCGAACAAGTTCCCGGCGCTCCAGATCGAGGGGGAGCTCGACAAGCACGGGGACGGCATCTACGACACGATGCGCGGCGTCGGCGCGCACGAGGTTCTCATCGAATCGCCGCAGCACGAAACGCAGCTCGCCGACCTTCCGCGCGACCACGTCGAGAGCATCTTCTGGGCGATCCGCGACCGCTGCATCGATCTCAACCGGGATTCCCGTTTCAAATACATCCTCGTTTTCAAGAATCGCGGCGAGGAGGCGGGCGCGTCGCTCGAGCATTCGCACATCCAGCTCATCGCGACCCCGATCATCCCGAAGCGCGCGATAGAGGAGCTCGACGGCTCGCAATTCCATTACAAGCTCAAGGAGCGCTGCATCTTCTGCGACATCATCAAGCAGGAGATCGAGGTCAAGAAGCGCGTCATATACATGAACGACTATTTCATCGCGATCGCGCCGTACGCGGCGCGCTTTCCGTTCGAGACGTGGGTGTTGCCGCTGCGGCACGTCTCCGCCTTCGAGAAAACCAACTCCGAGTGGTTCCCGCAGCTCTCGGACATCATGAAGCTCGTTCTGCGGCGGATCGACGAGGTGCTCGACGTGCCGCCGTTCAATTTCATCATCCACACGGCGCCGTGCAAGACCCCCGATCTCGAGCACTACCACTGGCACCTCGAGATCATGCCGAAGCTCACCCGCGTGGCCGGCTTCGAGTGGGGGAGCGGGTTCTACATCAACCCGACCCCTCCCGAGGAGGCGGCGGAGGCGCTGCGGAACCACGGGACGCACGCGGAAGAGAAACCCACGACGTAAGAAACGGACTGCGCATGAAAACGAAGAACGATCTGACGCTTGTTCTCGTGACGACCGAGATCGTGCCCTTCTCCAAGGTCGGCGGGCTCGCCGACGTCATGGGAGCTCTCCCCGACGAGCTCGAGAAGCTCGGGGCGCGCGTGTCGATCTTCACGCCGCTCTACTCATCCATCGATCGCGCGGCGTTCGGGATCGCGCCGGTCGAGCGCTGCGGCCCGCTCGCGGCCGACGTCGCCGGAACGCCCGAGCGCTTCCGGCTCTACTCGTGCCTCAAGCCCGGCACGGGGGTCAAGACGTACTTCGTCGAGAACGACCGCTTCTACGCGCGCGAAGGGATCTACACGGTGCCCGAGACGGGAAAGACCTTTCCCGACGAGGCGGAGCGGACGATCTTCTTCAACCGCGCCGTGATCGCCGCGATGAAGGCGCTCGACATGCGGCCGGACGTCGTCCACTGCAACGATTTCCATTCGGGGCTCATCCCCGCCTACCTCGCCCTCGAGGAGGCCGGGGGGGAGCGCTTCTCGCGCACGGCGACCGTTTTCAGCATCCACAACCTCGCCTATCAGGGGCTCTTCGGGCGGGATTTCCTCGACAAGGCCGGGCTCGACCGCGCGCTCTTCGCGCCGATGGGGCCGTTCGAGTTCTGGGGCCGGGTGAACGTGATGAAGGCCGCGATCCACTACTCGGGCGTCGTGAGCACGGTGAGCAAGACGTACGCGGAGGAGATCACGAGTTGCGAGGAGTTCGGCTGCGGGCTCGAGGGAGTGCTCCGGGCGCGCGCCGGCGACCTCGTCGGGATCCTGAACGGCATCGATATGGACGCGTGGGATCCCTCGACGGACGAGCTCATCCCGAAGCGTTTCACGCCGGACCGCCTCGCGGGGAAGGGGGAGTGCCGCACCGAGCTCCTCCGCGCGTTCGCATTGCCTCCGCGCTCGACGGGCCCCGTCATCGGCATGGTTTCGCGCCTTGTCGATCAGAAGGGATTCGACATCCTCGCCGAGGCCTTCGAGGGGATCATGGCGCTCGGCGCGCGGCTCGTCGTTCTCGGCACCGGACAGGAGAAGTACCACGAGCTCTACTGGGGGCTCGCGAAGAAATATCCGAAGCAGTTCGGCCTCAAGCTCGAGTTCAACAACCGGATCGCGCACCTCATCGAGGCGGGAAGCGACTACTTCCTCATGCCGTCGCGCTACGAGCCGTGCGGGCTGAACCAGATGTACAGCCTCCGCTACGGCACGATCCCGATCGTGCGCGCGACGGGCGGGCTTCTCGACACGATCACGGAGATTTCGGACGGCGGGGCCGAGGGGAACGGATTCACCTTCACGGAGTACTCGGCGGACGCGCTCCTCGGTGCGGTCCGGCGCGCCGCGGCGTTCTACGCCGACAAGGCGGCGCTGCGGACGGTGCGGCGGCGCATCATGCTCGAGGACCATTCGTGGCGCCGTTCGGCCGAGGAGTATCTCGCGATGTACGAGCGCGCGCGCAGCCTCGCCGGAATGGGGTTGACAAAGTAGAAAGGCGCTTTTTATACTTATAGGTCTGAAAAACGCGAAGGGGCGGGAATAGCTCAGTTGGTAGAGCGCAACCTTGCCAAGGTTGATGTCGCGGGTTCAAGTCCCGTTTCCCGCTCCATTTTTTTTGAGGCGGCATAGCCAAGTGGTAAGGCGACGGTCTGCAAAACCGTTACTCACCGGTTCGAATCCGGTTGCCGCCTCCATCCTTTCCCGGGCGGGAAGAGCGCTCCCTCCCGAACGAGCGTGAACTCCGGACAAGCGGCGGCATCGGTATCGGGCGGCGGAAGCGCCGGCCGGCGAGGGGCTATTTGGCTTGCCGCCGTTTTCGATTGGTCTTAGAATTGCTGCGAAGCCGGGGTGGCGGAACTGGCAGACGCAGCGGACTTAAAATCCGCTGGAGCGCAAGCTCCATACCGGTTCGATTCCGGTCCCCGGCAAAGGTTCAACGGAAGGAGACGGAATGTCGCAGGCGTCCGGCGGCGTGACGGTCATCATACCCGCGTACAACGAGGAGAAGGGGCTCGGGGTCGCGCTTCCCGCGCTCACGGCCGCCGCGCGGGAGAGGGGTTGGGAGATCATCGTCATCGACGACGGCTCGACCGACGGGACCGCGTCGGTCGCCGAGTCGCACGGGGCGCGCGTCATCAGGCATCCCGACAACAAGGGGTACGGCGCCGCGCTCAAGACGGGGATCAGGAACGCCTCGAACGACCTCGTCGTTATGATGGACTCGGACGGCCAGCACGATTCCTCGCGGATCGAGGAGCTGCTCTCGCACATGGACCGCTACGACATGGCCGTCGGCGCGAGGTGGCGCATGACGGGCATACGGGCGCCGGGGAAGAAGATCCTCTCGATCGTCGCGAACTTCCTCGCGGGGGTCAAGATCCCCGATCTCAACTCCGGGCTTCGCGCCTTCCGCCGCGACACGATCAAGAGCTTCCTCCATTTCTGTCCGAACAGTTTCTCCTTCACGACAACGATCACGCTCGCGTACCTCCGCGAGGGGTACAGCATCAAGTACGTGCCGATCGAGGTCGAGCGGCGCGTCGGCCGCGCGAGCACCGTGAAGTTCTTCCGGGACGGGTACAAGACGTTCCTCCTCATCGTCCGCGTCATCGTGCTCTTCAACCCGCTCAAGGTCTTCATGCCGGTCTCGCTCGCGCTCTTCGCGCTCGGAACGATCTTCACGATCTACGGCATCGCCGTCTACGGGCGGGCGCCGAACGTCGGCGTTCTCACGATCCTCTCGAGCATCATTCTCTTCTTCATGGGGGTGCTCGCCGACCAGATCTCGGCCCTCCGGCGCGAGCGGCGGTACGACTAGGAGCCCCGGAGCGTCATGTCCTTCCGTTCGCGGTGGATACGGATCCTCTTTCAGGCGCTGGGAGTCGCGCTCTTCATCCTCATCCTCTCCCGGGTCGACCTCCGGGAGATCGGCCGGTCCTACCGGACGATCTCGCCCGCGCCCGCCGCGGCCGGGATCGCGCTCCTCTTCGTTCTCACCTTCCTCAAGGCGCTCCGCTGGCGGACGATCGTGTCGGGGCAGGGGGTGGAGGTCGGCGTCTGGCGCGCTTTCAGGATATACGCCGCCTCCCTCTTTCTCGGCGTCGTGACGCCGGGGCACCTCGGGGATTTCGCGAAGAGCCTCTACCTTTCGAACCGAGGCCTCTCGGCCGGCCGGGCGCTCATGAGCTCGGTCGCGGACCGGCTCTTCGATCTCATCCTGCTCTTCGTCATCGCGTTCGCGAGCCTCGTCTTTTTTCCGGGGCTCGTGCGGAACCAGATCCTTCTCGGCGCGATCTTTCTCGCGGCCGCCGCGGCGGCGGTCGCGGCCTTTTTCTTTCGGAGAGACATCCTCGCGCGGCTCGTGAAGCGCTTCGTCTCGGCGATGCCGGGGGAGCGGTTTCGGGGAAGCCTCGACCGCGCGGTCACGGAGGGGCTCGACGGGTTCCCGTCGATGATCGGCGGGCGGCTCGGCCGCATCGTCGCGCTCACGCTCGCCGCGTGGACGGCGCACTACGCCTATTTCGTCATCTTCGCGGCCGCGCTCGGCGTCGGGGCGCCGGTGTCCGTCATCGTCGTGTGCGTCTCGGCGGCCATCGTCGCCTCTCTCGTTCCGGTGTCGATATCGGGCCTCGGAACGCGCGACCTCGTGATCATCCTCATATTCGCCCGCGCGGGGCTCGGCCGCGAGGCGGCGGTGGCCTTTTCGTTCAGTTTCATCCTTTCGTATCTCGTTCTGGGGGTAACGGGGCTCCTCTGCTGGATCACCGCCCCCTTCGACGGAGAGCGCGTGCCGCCGGCGGCCGGGGCGGTGATTGAATCGTGAACAAGATGCGCGAGCGGCACCGCAACTCGTTCGCCGGTTTCTGGAAGGGCGGCCTCGGCTTCATGGCGTATCACGCCGACTGGCCTCGGGTGCTCGCTTCGACGTTGCATAGAATTCGCGGCGTGAAGATCGAGCATCCCCGAAGGGTGCTCATCGCTGGGAACGTTCTCATCGATGCGCTGTACCCCGAGCTCGTTGAGATCGAGGATGACGTCTTCATCGCGAGCGGCTCGACGATCATCGCGCACATGACGCCGACCCTGTATCAGCGGACATACCTGCCCTCGGTGCAGTTCGGCGAGGTGCATATCAAGCGCGGCGCGTACATCGGCGTTCACTCGATCATCCTGCCCGGCGTCACGATCGGCGAGGGGGCGATCGTCGGCGCGGGATCGGTCGTCACCAAGGACGTGCCGCCGCTCTCGATCGTCGCGGGCAACCCGGCACGCCTCATCCGGCGGCTCGACGGAAAGGAAACGGATAAGGAATGAGCGCTCACGCGAACCGCTTCACGATGGACGAGGTGCGCCTCTTCTGGGACGGCGTCGCGGACGAGTACGAGCACGAGAACGAGCTCGTGGGATGGGTCCATACGCAGCGTTTTCGCGAGGGGCTCCGCAGGCTCCCGCTCGAGGGCGGGATGCGCCTGCTCAACGTATGGTGCCGCGCGGGGGGCGCCGTGCCGTTCGTGCGCGCGGCCGGGCCGGGCGTGCGCCTCGTGAACGCGGAGCTCTCGTTCGGGCTTCTGCGCCACGCGCGCGAAAGGCATCCGGACGAAAGCTTCGTTCAGGTCTCGCTTCACGAGCTGCCCTTCGAGAAGGGGACCTTCGACGCCGTGCTCTCACTCGAGACGCTCGAGCACGTGCCCGACGGCGTGCTGTTTCTCGCCGAGATCAGGCGCGTGCTTCGCCCCGGAGGAACCCTCGTCATGAGCCTCCCGGCCTCAGCCGTCGAGTGGACGAGCGATCTCAACGACGTCTTGAAATTCCACCACGGCGAGGGGCCGCATCGCTTTCTCGCCCCGCGCGAGGTGAAGGAGATGATCCGCGAGGCGGGGCTCTCGCTCCTCGAGCACAGGGGGACGCTCTTCGTCCCGCTGCGGTACGGTTTCTGCGAAAAGCTCGACCGGCGGCTTTCGACGTTTTTCGGCGGCGGGCCGCTCGCCCAGTTCGGGCTGAGGCAGTTCTATGTCTGCAGAGCGTCCGGTTGACATCCTGCTGCGAACGGTGGTCGAGACGGGGCTGTGCACCCGGTGCGGCACCTGCGTCGGCGCGTGTCCGGCGGGGGTCCTCTCGATCCGCGATCCCATGGGCGACTGCCTTCCGGAGGCCGGGGACGGATGCACGTCCTGCGGCCTCTGCCTCGCGGCGTGCCCGGGCGCGCAGCTCGCCTTCGAGCCCTTCGAGCGAGAGCTTTTCGGCGAGGCGGCTTCCCACGGGCTCCTCGGCGTCGTGCGGAGCGCGTGGATAGCACACGCCTCGGATCCCGGCGTGAGGCGCGGCGGGGCGAGCGGCGGCGTCGTGACGGCCCTCCTCCTCGATTCGATGCGCAGGGGGGAAACGGGCGGCGCCGCGGTCTTCGCGCCGCACGAGAGCGAACCATGGCGGGGATGGGGGAGGATCGCGCGGAGCGAAGATGAGATCCGCGCCGCGGCGCAGAGCAGATATCATCTGAGCCCCCTCAACACCGTTCTCGGCGAGGCCGCCTCGTCCGGGCTGCCGCTCGCGTACGCGGGGCTCCCGTGCCAGATCCACGGGCTGCGGCGGCTCGAGCGGGCGGGATGGAAACCGCGATCGCCCGTTCGCCCGGTGATCGGCGTCTACTGCGGGAACAATCTCTATTTCGCGGGGACCGCCGCCGTCATGCGAAAGCTCGGCGTGAAGCGTCTCGACGGCGTCGAGCGGATCGCGTACCGCGAGGGCGAGTGGCCCGGCTCTTTCACCGTGCGCACGAGCGACGGGCGCGCGCGCTCGGTGCCGAAGCTCCATTTCAATCAAGCGATCCCGTTCTACGTCAATCGCCGGTGCCTCTTCTGCGTCGATCTCGCTTCCGAGCTCGCCGATCTCTCCGTCGGAGACGGCTGGATGAAGGAAGGAATCGGCGGCGGCTGGTCGGTCGTGCTTCTGCGGAGCGAGGCGGGGGAGAGGGCCTTTCGTGAGGCGATCGCCTCGAACGCCGTCGCCGCCGAGGAGATCTCCGTCGAGGACGCGGCCCGCATGCACGCCCACGCCTTCGATCTCAAGAAACACGGGGCGTTTCTGCGGCTCGGGCTGTGGCGGCGCTTCGGATGCGCGGTGCCCCTCTACGACAGGCCGGCGCCGCGGGAGCCGGCCGGCCGCCGGGCGGCGGAGATTTTCGTCTCCGCGCAGTTCGCCCTCGCCTCGTCGCGATGTGGGCGGCTCCTGTTCGCCGCGCTTCCCCTCGGGGCCACGGGAAGGCTCTTCGCGGCGATCCGGTCCCTCTGGATGCGCCGGGCGTCCCGGGACGCGGGCCGCGGGCGGTCCCGGCGATCCCGCGGCGCCTGACTGAGGCCGTCGCGCCGCGCTTGACCGCGCCCGCCCGCTTCGCTAGAGTGATGCGGTATGAACGGGGATAACGAAGTGACGCTGCGCCGCGGGATCCATCCGTGGGAACGCGCGCTTCTCGAAGCGTGCGGCCTCTATCTCGTCGGAGGCACCGTCCGCGACATCCTGCGCGGCGCTCCCGTCGAAGCGATCGACGAGGATTACCTCGTCTCCGGGATCGGGCTCGAGGATCTCGCGGGGATTCTCGAGCGGTTCGGAACGCTCAACCTCGTGGGGCGCTCGTTCGGCGTGATCAAGTTCACCGCGGCGGGCGGGAGGACGGTCGACATATCCCTGCCGCGCACCGAGTTCTCGACCGGCCCCGGTCACCGCGACTTCGACGTGAGCTTCGATCCTTCGCTCCCCGTCGAGCGGGATCTCGAGCGGCGCGATTTCACGATCAACTCGATGGCGTTCGATCTCGGGAGCTCCGTCGTCGTCGATCCGCTCGGCGGCAGGGAAGATCTCGACCGCGGGCTTCTCCGGGTGAACCGGGACGATTCCTTCCGCGAAGATCCGCTGCGGATGCTGCGCGGCGCGCAGTTCATGGCGCGTTTCGGCCTCGCGGTCGAGGAGGGGACGCGCGCGTGCATGCGCCGCGACCGCGCCCTCGTCGCGTCCGTGTCGGCCGAGCGGGTTCGGGACGAACTCACGAAGCTGCTCGTGCTCGCGCCGAAACCCTCCGCGGGGTTCATGTTCATGCACGAGGAGGGCATCCTCGAGATCGTCCTTCCCGAGCTCGACCGCACGTACGGCGAGACGCAGAACGAGTATCACCCGGACGACGTGTTCATGCACAGCCTTCGAAGCTGCGATCTCGCCCCCGCGGATATCGTGCTCCGCTGGAGCGCTCTCCTTCACGACGTCGGCAAGAAGGACCGCAAGCAGGTCGTCGGCGGGAGAACCGTCTTCTACCGGCACGAGCAGGACGGCGCGCGCATGGCGGGGGAGATACTCGGACGGCTGCGGTATCCGCGCGAGACGCAAGCGCGCGTCGTGCATCTCATCGAGCACCACATGTTCAACGTCACGGACGAATGGTCCGACGGCGCGGTCCGGCGGTTCATCTCGCGCGTGGGAAAGGAAAGCGTCGGCGACCTGCTCGCGCTGCGCGAGGCGGACGGGCGATCGCGCGGCGACGAGGCGGTGGCGGCGCAGAACGAGCGGATACGCGCCCGCATGCGGCGGATCGCCGAATCGGACGCGGCGTTCAAGATCACCGATCTCGCCGTCGGGGGCCGCGAGGTGATCGACGCGCTCGGAATCGAGCCCGGTCCGGGCGTGGGGGCGGTGCTGAAGGAGCTGCTCGAACTCGTGCTCGAGGATCCGGGGAAGAATACGAGGGAGGATCTGCTCTCGATCCTCCGGGAAATGGGCAAAAAAAAGTGAGAGTCTCTGCAATCGGTGTCAGGGTTCCAGTCTGGAGTGGATTCGGGGGTCGCCCCCCGATGTCCAGATTGTCGAGTAACCATGAATGGGGCAAAGAGTTAATTGCAGAAACTCTCGTTGGGGAATATAGGTAAGAAGCCCTATCGATGTCAACGAAAAAAATAACGATTATTGAAAAGGCTCTTTCCGGCCGTTTTCGAAGCGGGCCGTCCGTTCGATCGGCGTTCGAGGGGAGCGAGAATCCGTGGGTGAAAAGGACAGGATCGATCGTCTCGTCGAGGAGATAAAGAAGCAGCTCTTTCCGTACAGCCTCGAGCACGATATCGAGCGGAGCTGCGATCGCTGGAAGGTGGAGGACGAGGATTGCGTGACCTCGTGGGTCGTCGAACAGCTCCGCTCCTGCAGGAAAAAGAATAAATGCGACAAGCGAAGCCTGTGCGTTTATTACAGCCACGGCGATCTTGCGAGGAGAAACTTCGACATCTGCCGGGAGATTATCATCCTGCTCGAAAACGGCGATGTGAGCTGCCGCAAATCTGACAAAAAGCCCGAATAACAATCCTGCCAAGTAGTGCCATTGTGTCGCTTGTGGCAGCGATTTGGCTGGCGCCAATCTGCTCCCTTTTCAGGCTTCGTACAACCAGTGCCGTATCTCATTTATATACAACTAGTTAATAAATATTTTCGCCGTCCTCGCGTGGCATGATATTTGTTGTATTCCAAGCATGAACTTTCAAAGCGAGGTGTGTTGCTATGGCTAAAATTATAGGTATCGATCTTGGAACCACGAACTCGTGCGTGGCGGTGATAGAGGGTAACGAGCCGGTCATCATCGCGAACCCCGAGGGGGGGAGAACGACTCCGTCGGTCGTGGGGTTCAAGGACTCGCAGAGACTCGTGGGCATTCTCGCGAAGCGGCAGGCCGTGACGAACCCGAAGAACACCGTCTACTCGATAAAGCGTTTCATGGGCCGCAAATTCGCCGAGGTCGCCTCCGAGCGATCCGAAGTGCCGTACGAGGTCTTTCAGGGGCCGAACGGAGACGCCAGGGTGCGTCTCGAGGGGAAGGAGTTCACGCCTCCCGAGATATCCGCGTTCGTTCTCCAGTACCTCAAGGAGGCCGCGGAGAAGTACCTCGGCGAGAAGGTGACGCGCGCCGTCATCACCGTCCCGGCCTACT
>DHHB01000034.1 GCA_002403075.1 bacterium UBP1_UBA4783
GGCTCC
Source organism: bacterium UBP1_UBA4783 (assembly GCA_002403075.1). Lineage (GTDB taxonomy): Bacteria > Krumholzibacteriota > Krumholzibacteriia > Krumholzibacteriales > Krumholzibacteriaceae > SSS58A. The sequence goes on from DHHB01000034.1 coordinate 7, forward strand.
GGCATTTCGGACGGCGGGAATACGAGCGGGCCGCGCGGTTCCTCGCCGAAGCGCATTTTCACTGGACCGTCATGAAGAAAGAGAATGGAGCGGAGCGGTATCCCGACGACCTGCGATTCTACCTCGGTCTCGCCCACCTCTACCGCGGCCGCCCCGATCTGGGCGCGCCGCTCATCGAGGAGGAGCGGCGGGACGACGCCTTCGACGGAAAATACCCGTGGTACCTCGCCCACGCGTATCTCGCCCTCGGGCGATCGAACGAGGCCCGCGCCGAGCTCGAGCGTACCGCCGCGATCGGCGACTCATTCGCCGCCGAGGCGGAACGCGAGCTTCGCCGGCTCGGCGGCGCGCCGCCCGGAAGCGGCGCGCGCTAGGAGCGGCCGCGAGGCCCGCATCCCCGCGCGGCCCGTCCGCGAGCGCTTCGATCAGGGCAATCCCGGAACGAAAACGATCTCTTTCCGAGCTCCCTCGCGCGCCGTCCGCATCCCCTGAACGGAGCGTCCGCCGCGCCGCGCCTCGACGCCGCCTACGCCCGCCGAGCTCTCCATGCGGAAGTAGCGGATCTCCGCGGGAAGCGTCTGCCACGAGCGGGTGTCCGCCCGGTCCGCCGCCGAGAAGAGCTTTCCGGCGACGTCGGCCACCCACTTTCCCTTGTCGTCGTCGTCGAACGCGGTCTGCGCCGCGACCTTGAGGGAGGTGCGAAGGGCGGCCTTGAAAAGGGTGCGCGGAAGCTCCCGGTCGTAGGCCGCCTGCGCCGTCGCCTCGAGATCGTCGAGCGGCTTCATCTCGCCGACGTCCATGCCGTTCACGACGAGCCGGCAGCCACCCTCCTCCCGCGGCTGCTTGACGAGCCGCGGAAAGGCGAACGTGAAAAGCACGCCGGGACGCTTGAGATCCACGTATCCCAACCCCGCCATGCTGAAGATCCGCGGCCCCTCGACCCCGGGAAGGTAGAAGAAGCCGACGAGACCGCCCGACTCCTTCTGCAGGTAGCCCCGGATCTCGGTCGATACGAGCACCGGGGCGCGGGCGATCTCGGCGAAGACGACGAGCTCGGGGGCCTCGGGCATTATCACGGGGGGCTCGAATCCCGGACGGGACCTCGCGATCGCCTCGTACTCGATCCGGGCGTCGTCGGCGAGCCCCTCGATCTCGTACATGACGGCGGCGAGATAGCGGGCGAACGGCACGTCGAGCGCCGCGCGATCCTCCTCGGAGAGATCGCCGAGATACCGGCCGAGCCGCTCGACGATCCGGTTCCGCTCGACGAAGGCGCCCGCGCGATCCCCCTTCATCCAGTAGGCGAGGCACAGGTACGCGTTGATCATGATCTTTTCGTGCGAATCGGGCTGGTACTCGCCCATCGTCGGATTGAGGACGACGCTCTTGAAGCTCTCGGCCGCCGAGATCGTCTTCTCTATCTCGAGGAAGCGCCGCTCGGCGCGCTGCAGATCGACGATCGCCGAGTCGTACCTGCCNNCGACGAGCTTCGCGAGCCCGGCGAGGGCGAGGTCGTAGCGGCCGCCGTAGTAGAGGTCCCGCGAGGTCTGCATGCGCGAGGTATAGGTCGCGCAGCCGGCCGCCGCGAGCAGGAGGACGGCGCAGATCGCTCTTCGCATGCGTTCTTCCCTTTGCGCCGGCGGGCGCATCAGCGGAACGCGCCCCTCTTCGTCACGCGCTTGAACTCGACCTCGTCCGTCCACTTGATGAGGAGCGTCTCGACCTCGAAGATGTTCATCGTGACGTTCACGTAGTTGATGTTCTCGCGCCCCTCGACGCGCCGGATGTTCGAGATCGTGCCGCGCAGCACGTACTTGGCGCCGACGAACCTGCCGATCTCGGCGGCCTTTGAGTTGTCGTAGAGATCGCTCGCCTGCAGGTTGAGCTGCTCGAGCGCCATGTCGAAGGCCTGATCGTCGACGAACTGCGCGAGCCCCTCGTTGATCATCCGGGTGCGGATCTTCTCGAGGATGAGGCGCGTGTTGATGTGCTCGTCGGTCTTGTTGAGAAGCTCCTTGGCGAGCAGCATGACGGGCTTCTGGCCGGCCGTGGCCGCCGCGTACTGCTGGAAGAAGCCGTTCGCGGCGATCGAGTTCATCATGCCGTCGGTGATGCGCTGAAGATCCGCGCTCGCGAAGTCCGAGGTTTCGGCTTTATCCGTCGCGATGTCGATCTCCTTCGTCGTTCGGCCGCCGCAGCCGGCGACGAGGAGGAGCATGAGAAGGATCACGATACCCTGCCGCATGGAGCAACCTCCTTATTCATCGGGATATCCTTCGAATCGACGCCTTTCGCGCTCGACGCGCCGCATAGTACCACACGGCCTCTCCGCCGCACAACCCCGCAACCCGGCCGCCATGCAACCCGGCCGCCGGCCGGGCTGCCGATCCGGCCGGGGGCCCGGCCGCCTTGACAATCGCCTAAATTTCTATTATTCTGAGGCTTTGCGAGCCGAGTCATGCCTGAGTGGTGGAACTGGTAGACGCGCTGCGTTCAGGGCGCAGTGGGGATTCCCCGTGGGGGTTCAAATCCCCCCTCAGGCATTTTTCTTTTGCACCGGGAGGGCGCCGAATGGAAATCACCGTGAAATTCCCCGGCAACAGGAGGGTTGACGCCGAGCTTCGCGGCTTTACGATCAAGACCGATCAGCCCGAAAAAGCGGGGGGCGAAAACTCCGCGCCGACGCCCTTCGAGCACTTCCTCGCCTCCATCGCGACCTGCGGCGGCATCTACGTTCTCGATTTCTGCCGCAACCGCGGCATCCCGCTCGACGACGTACGCGTCGTCCAGAAGGTCGTGCGGAACCCCGAAACGCACATGGTCACCGATATCACGATATCGATCGAGGTGCCGTCCGATTTCCCCGACAAGTACCGCGACTCGCTCATCCGCGCGGTCGATCTCTGCACGGTGAAAAAGCACCTTTTCGCCCCGCCGCGCTTCGCGATCGAAGTCGCGAAGGCGGACTGAGCGGCGGCAAGCTCGGCGGCCGCGCGCCGCGCGGCCGCGGTATCGCCATGACGGATAGAATCTTCATAACGGGAGCGGCCGGGAAGACCGGCCGCGCGCTTCTCTCTCTTCTGGCGCGCGATCCGGCGTTCGGCGGCGCGCGCATCACCTGCCTCTCCCGTCCGGGCAGCCCGTGCGAGGCGCTCCTGCCGTTCGGCGTGCGCATCGCGGGCGGGGACGCGTCGAAGCCGAGGAGCCTCGAGAAGGTCTACGGCGGCGAAGAGACCGTCATCCACCTCTCGTCGATCTTTCACACGGGCGCCGTGCTCGAAGCCTGCCGCGGCATGAAGCGGCTCGTCGTCGTGAGCTCAACGCGGATCTTCTCGAAATCGTGGAGGCGCGCGAAGGAGATCGAAGCGGCGGAGCTCGCGATCGCGCAATCAGGAGTGCCGTTCACGATACTGCGCCCGACGATGATCTACGGAACGCCCGACGACCGGAACGTCTCCCAGCTCATCCGCCTCGTCCGGAAATGGTCCGTCGTGCCTCTCCCGGGCGGGGGCAAAGCGGTCTTCCAGCCGGTGCACGTGATCGATCTCGCCTCGTGCGTCCTCGCCGCGCTCAAGACGCCGGCGAGCGCCGGCAAGACGTATAACGTTCCCGGCGGGAGCGCCCATTCGCTGCGGGAGATGATCGATATAATCGCCGGGGCGCTCGGGAAGAAGGTCTCGACCGTGTCCGTTCCCCTGCCGCTCGCCGAGGCTGGAGCCGCTCTTCTCGGCCTCGCCGGCCGCCGGTACGCCCGGAGCGCCGAGCAGATTCGGCGGCTTCGGGAGGACAAGCAGTTCGACTACACGGAGGCGGCGCGCGACCTCGGCTACTCGCCGAGGCCCTTCGCGGAAGGCCTCTCGCCGCTCGTCAGCGCGATGTACCCCTCCCTAGGCGAAGCGCGGCGTTCTCCGCACGCATGAGCGGCGGCGCGAGAGCCGCGGCGCCCCCCGTTCGGGACCGCCATCAGAACCGCCATTAGAACCGCCATTCTGCTTGATCGACGACAATCGATGTGATACAATCTCCTCGTTGGCGGTTCCGCCGCTGCGCGCAGAAGTCCTGCAACGTAATACCATTTCAAGCGTCGCGTCGGATCGCCCGTTCCGGGGAGGCTCTGACAGACGACTGCGAACGATTCCCTCGAAAAATTCGCCGTTGATTCTTACGCGGGAAGTCTCCCATTCGCGCGGGAGGATGCCATGAAATCGACGGTTGCAGTATGCATCGCCGCTCTGCTTGCTCTCGGCGCCGCAGGGTCGGCTTCGGGCACGACCTATGTAGATCTCTACGCCGATGCGAACCATTCCATGACGAAAGTCGATGGCACCCCGTGGTACAGCGCCGAGGCATGGATATGGTGTTTGCCCGACGCGAAGGGGATGATTGCGGCCGAGTTCGGTCTTGCGTACTCGAACGTCATCCCCAGCACGGTCACCATGAACAGCGCCATCTCCGTGGCACTGGGCTCCCTTCCCGGCGACATCA
>DHHB01000024.1 GCA_002403075.1 bacterium UBP1_UBA4783
CGCGCTCGCGGGTGAGGCCGCCGGGACCGAGGGCCGAGAGGCGCCGCTTGTGCGTGAGCTCGGCGAGCGGGTTCGTCTGGTCCATGAACTGCGAGAGCTGGCTCGACCCGAAGAACGACTGCACCACGGCGCTGATCGTGCGCGCGTTCACGAGATCGTACGGGGTCGGGCTCTCCGCCTCCTGGATCGTCATCCGCTCGCGGATGATGCGCGCCATGCGAGCGAGACCGACCGAGAACTGGTTCGCCAGCAGCTCGCCGACCGACCGCACGCGCCGGTTGCCGAGATGATCGATGTCGTCGACCGGGCCGTCCGTCTCCTTGAGATGGATGAGGTTCGCGACGACGGCGACGAAGTCCTTCTCGGTGAGCGTCGTCGTGTCGATCGGCACGTCGACCCCGAGCCGGCGGTTCATCTTGTGGCGGCCGACCTTCTCGAGGTTGTAGCGTTTCGGGTTGAAGAAGAGCCGGTCGAGGAGCGCCTTCGCCGTCTCCGCGTTCGGGGGATCGCCCGGCCGCATGAGGTTGTAGAGGCGCTTGAGGGCCTCCTCCTGCGTGTGAGTCGGATCCTTCTCGATCGTCTTGAGGATCACGTCCTCCTCGAGGTTGCCCTCCTTCTCGACAACGGCGATCTTGGCAACCTTCTGCGACTTCATCCGCTCGAGCGCGGTCTCGGTGACGGCGGAGCCCGCCTCGAGGATGATCTCGCCGGTCTCGCGGCTCACGACGTCCTCCGCGACGAACCGGCCGACGATCGAGGCGTCCTTCTTGCTCGCGCGCGATCCGATCTCGATCACCTCGGTGCGGTGAAAGAGCTTGATGATGGCGCTGCTCGGCTCGAACCCCATCGCCTTGAGCAGCACCGTGACGGGGATCTTCCGCCGGCGGTCGATGTAGACGTACATGATGTCGTTCACGTCGATCGTGAACTCCACCCACGACCCGCGGTAGGGGATGATCCGCGCGTTGAAGAGCCGCTTGCCGTTCGGATGGTAATCGTCGTCGAAAACGACGCCCGGCGAGCGGTGAAGCTGGCTCACGATCACGCGCTCGGCGCCGTTGATGATGAAGGTGCCCATCGCGGTGATGAGCGGAATCTCGCCGAGATAGACCTCGCTCTGGATGATGTCCTTGATGACCTGCTCGCCTTCCTGGGTCTCCCGGACGACGAGACGGAGCGACGCCTTGAGAGGCGCCGCGAACGTGAGGTCGCGCTCCTTGCATTCCTCGACGGTGTACTTCGGCTCGCCGATCGCGTATCCGACGTACTCGAGGGCGAACTCCCCCCGCGCCGAAACGACCGGAAAGACGGAGCGGAACACCGATTCGAGGCCGACGTTCTCGCGGCGGTCCAGCGGAACGTTACGCTGGAGGAAGCGCTCATAGGATTCGAGCTGCACCTCGAGAAGGTGCGGAAGCTCGACAACCTGCGGAATCTTGGCGAAACTGAAGCGTTCGGGCACCGTGATCATCGACAACGATCCCTCCTGCCTCGTGCCGTAACCGGCACGGACGCGCTACTTTATCTCGACGACGCCGCCGACCTCTTCGACCTTCTTCTTGATGTCCTCGGCTTCGGCCTTGTTCACGTTCTCCTTGATCGGTTTCGGGGCTTCCTCGACGAGCTTCTTCGCTTCGATGAGTCCGAGACCCGTGATGGCGCGGACGACCTTGATGACCTGGATCTTGTTGGCGCCGATGTCCTTGAGGACCGGCGTGAACTCGGTCTTCTCCTCGACCTCGGCCGCGGCGCCTGCGCCCGGCATCATGCCCGGCATGAAGGCCATCGGGGCGGCGGCGGTGACGCCGAACCGCTCCTCGAGCGCCTTCACGAGCTCCGAGAGCTCGAGCACGCTGAGGGTTTCGATGTGCTCGACGATCTTCGCGATCGAGCCGCCCGCCGGCTTCTTCTCGGCGGTTTCCTCCGCCTGCGCGGCGTCGGTCGTTTCGTCCTTCTTCTTGGTGACCATGAACGAACCTCTCTTTCCAACGGTTACGCGTTCACACTCTTCGGCGCGCATGCCCCGCCGAGGGGGCGCCGCCGCGCCGCTACGCGGCCTTCTTGTCCCCGACGGCCTTGAGAACGTTCACGAGGTCCCGCAGGGAAGCGTTGAGGCAGTTGATGATGCCTCGCAGCGGAGCCTGTACCGTTCCCACGACCTGGGCAAGAAGCACCTCCCGTCCCGGGAGGACGGCGAGCCTTCGCACCTCGGCGGCGCTGAGGACCCGCCCCTGAACGTACCCCCCCTTGAGACGGGGGAGCTCGTAGTCGTCCGCGAATTTCTTGAGAACCTGCGCCGGGCGCACCTCGTCCTCCGTGCTCACCGCGACCGCCGTGGGGCCTTCGAGGAGAACGGAAATGCCGGCGACGCCGGCCGCGTCGAAGCTCCGCTTCGCGAGCGTGTTCTTCACGACGCGGAAGGCGATGCCGCTCTCGCGGCAGATCCGCCTGAGCTCGGAGATGTCCTTCACGTTGAGACCGGTGAAGTCGGCGAGAATGATCGACTTGGCCCCCTCGAGCATCGAGCCGAAGTCGTCGACCTTGCGCGTTTTCGCTGCCTGCACCATGTTCGTTCCCTTCCTACTTCGGTTCGCCGGCGATCGACGCCGTCTCTATGGCGAGCGACGGACCCATCGTCGTCGAGATGTGGATGCTCCGAATGTATTTGCCCTTCGCGGAGGCGGGCTTGGCCCGGACGAGCTCCTGCGCGAGCGCGCGGATGTTGTCGACGAGCTGCTGCTTGCCGAACGAGAGCTTGCCGACCGGCACGTGGATATTCGCGCCGCGGTCGACCCGGTACTCGATCTTTCCGGCCTTCGCTTCCTTGACCGCCTTGCCGACGTCGAAGGTGACGGTGCCCGACTTCGGGTTCGGCATGAGGCCGCGCGGGCCGAGCAGCTTCCCGAGCTTGCCGACCTCTCCCATCATGTCGGGCGTCGCGATCGCGACGTCGAAATCGAACCACCCTTCCTTGATCTTCTCGATGAACTCGGCCGAGCCCACGTTGTCGGCGCCGGCGGCCGCGGCCTCCTGCTCCTTCTCCCCGCGCGTGAGCACGAGGACGCGCACCTTCTTGCCGGTGCCGTGCGGGAGGATGACCGTCCCGCGGACCTGCTGGTCGGCGTGTTTCGGATCGACGCCGAGCCGCGCGTTGAACTCGACGGTCTCGTCGAACGAGGCCGGGGGGAAGGTCTTGAGCGTATCCACCGCTTCCTCGATCCCGTACTCGCGGGTTCGATCGACCTTCGCGGCCGCCTCGCGGTATCGTTTGCCGGGCTTCATAACCTCACCACTTTCTTGCCGTCGTCATTCCTCGACGAGTATGCCCATGCTCCGGGCGGACCCCTCGATCATCCGTATCGCGGATTCGAGATCGGTCGTGTTGAGATCCTTCATCTTGGTCCGGGCGATTTCGCGGATCTGATCCTTCGTGATCTTGCCGACCTTCTCCTTGTTCGGCACGCCCGAGCCCTTCGCGATGCTCGCCGCCTTCTTGATGAGCTCCGCGGCGGGCGGCTGCTTCGTGAAGAAGGTGAAGGTCTTGTCGGCGTACACGGTGATCTCGACGGGGATGATCGTGCCGGTCATCTTGTTCGTCGCCGCGTTGAACTGCTTGCAGAACTCCATCGAGCTCACGCCGAGCTGCCCGAGCGCGGGGCCGACCGGCGGCGCCGGGGTGGCCTGGCCGCCCGGGATCTCGAGCTTCACGATCCTCATGATCTTCTTTTTCGACTTCTTGGCCATACGCTCATGCGCTCCTTGATCGAATCCTCGCCTCGCGCGGGATCGCTAAATGGTTTTCACCTGAAGGAAATCGAGCTCGACGGGGGTCTCCCGGCCGAAGATGCTGACGAGCACCTTGACCTTGCCCCGCTCGGGGTTGATCTCGTCGACGACGCCGGTGAAATCGGCGAACGGGCCGTCCGCGACGCGGACGTGCTCGCCGAGCGTGAACGGCACCTCGGGGACGATCCCTTCCTTCTTCTCCATCCTCCCGAGTATGCGGTCGACGTCCTTCTTCGGGATCGGAAACGGTTTCTTCGCGCTGCCGACGAAGTGGGTCACGCCGGGGACGTTCTCGATGAGGCCCCACGCCTCCTCGCTCATGTGCATCTCGATGAGGATGTAGCTCGGGAAGAGCTTCCGCTGGGAAACCTTCTTCTTCCCCTTCTTCATCTCGGCGACCTCTTCGGTCGCCACGAGGACCTTGCCGAACCGCTCCTGAAGCCCCGAGTTCCTGATGAGGCGCTCGATCGTCTCGCGCACCTTGTTCTCGCGGCCCGAGTAGGTGTGCACGACGTACCAGCGCATGCCCTTCCGGCCCTCGTCCCCGTCGCCGGCGTTCGCCGCGCCGCTGCGCTCCTCGTCGGTCGTTTTGTCGATGTCGTCGGTCATACGATACGCGCCCGCGTCCGAGCCGCCGGGCCGCGCACCTCCTTTACCACCCCAAGAGGCGCCTCACGATGATATTGATGATCGTGTCGATGATCCCGATGAAGAGCGTCACGACGAAGGTCGCGATGATGACGATCTTCGTCGATTCCTTGAGCTCCTCGCGCGTGGGCCACGTGACCTTGCGCATCTCGACGCGGGTCTCTCCGAAGAATCGCTTTATCTTGTCGAACATTGCCACGCTCCGCTCCAAGCGGCGCGCCTCGGCGGAGCCCCCGCGCGGGCGCGGGCCGCTCGTTCCGCCGGGACGTCGGCGCTATCGCGTCTCCTTGTGAATCGTGTGCTTCCGGCAGAACCGGCAGTATTTCTTGTGCTCGAGCCTGTCCGGGTGCTTGCGCTTGTTCTTCGTCGTCGTGTAGTTTCGCTGCTTGCACTCGCTGCAGGCGAGCGTCGCCATCTCGCGCATGCCTCAGTCCGCCCTTTCCGCGTCGCCGCTACTCCGTAATCTCGACCACGATCC
>DHHB01000072.1:0-11738 GCA_002403075.1 bacterium UBP1_UBA4783
GGCGCCGCCGGCGAATGTCCGGACCCCCCGCGGAAACCGCATCGCCTCGGCGCGTCCGACCTCATAGCAACGGGCGCAGATGCCCGGACCGATCGCGGCGATCGCGTACGCGGGCTCGACGCCGAAGCGGTCGCGGAGCAGGTCGACGGCCCTGCCGACGATGCCGCGGCGCGCGCCCATGCGGCCGACGTGGAGAGCGGCGAGGACCCGCTCCGGTGGGGAGTAGAGGACGAGCGGGTAGCAATCGGCGGTGCCGATCGCGAGGGCGAGGTTCCGGGTTCGCGTGGCGAGGCCGTCGACGTCCCGGTACAGGCCGCCCCGCGAGACGACCGCGATCTCGGCGCCGTGTATCTGGCCCGCGCGCGCGAGGCGGCGGGGCGCGATGTCGAGCGCCGAGAGGAGCCGGCGCCTGTTCTCCCGGACGTTCGAGGCGCGGTCGCCGACGGACGCTCCGAGGTTGAGCGAATCGAACGGGGCCGCGCTCGTCCCTCCCGGACGCGACGCCACGCGGAGGAAAAGATCGGGCGCCATCACCCCGAGGGCGGGGAAGGAGCCGATGCGGAGTCCGTTGAGGGCGATCCATTCCAACGTATGACCTCTTGACAGCGGGCGTCCGGATGAGGATACCTTATCGGGCGATCGTTGCACAAGGAGTCGAACCATGCCGACGAGTTATTTCGAAGGGTACCGGTGCGGGGCGTGCGGGAGGGAGGTTCCGTCTGGATCCGCCGCGGCGGAGTGTCCCTCGTGCGCGGGGCCGTTGCTCGCCGTCTACGACCTCGCGCTCATGCGCCGCCTCGTGAGGGATGTTCCGTCCCTCGCCGCCGGGGGAGGCCCCGGCATCTGGCGGTACGCGAACCTCCTGCCGCCGTACGCGAGACGCGTGAGCCTCGGGGAGGGGCGAACGCCGCTCCTCGACTCGCGCGGCCTCGGGCGATCGATCGGCGTGCCCGAGCTCTTCATCAAGGACGAGTCGGCGAATCCGACCGGTTCCTTCAAGGCGCGCGGCATGGCGGCGGCCGTTTCCCGTCTCGCCGACCTCGGCGTTTCGCGCGCCTTCGTGCCGTCGGCGGGAAACGCCGGTCTCGCCCTCGCGGCCTACTGCGCGGCCGCGCGCATCCCCTGCAGCGTTTTCATCCCGTCCGAAACGCCCGAAGGGGTCGCGGAGGAGTGCCGGCTTTACGGGGCGGATGTCACCGTCGTGCCCGGTCTTCTGCCGGACGCGGCCAAGGCGCTCGACGCGCTCGTCGGATCCGACAGGGCGGGGGTCGTGAGCACCTTTCGCGAGCCGTGCCGCGTCGAGGGCAAGAAGACGATGGCGTTCGAGATCGAGGAGGAGATATCGCCGGATTGGATCGTGTTCCCGACCGGGGGCGGAACCGGCGTCGTCGCCTTCTGGAAGGCCTACGGCGAGCTCGAGGCGCTCGGCCTGCTGCGGCGTCCGATGCCCCGTCTCGCCGTCGTTCAATCGGAAGGGTGCGCGCCGCTCGTCGCGGCGTGGCGGGACGGCCTCGATCGCGCCGCGCCGTGGCCCCGTCCGGAGACGGTCGCGTCCGGCATCCGCGTGCCGGGCTCGCGCGCCGACGCTCTCATCCTCCGGGCGATCCGCGAGAGCGGCGGGGCGGCGGCGGCGGTGAGCGACGCCGATATTCTCGACGGCGTCCGCGAGCTCGGCCGCGAACACGGGCTCTTCGTCTCTCCCGAGGGCGCGGCCGCGTACGCGGGGCTCAAGCGGCTCGCCCGCGAAGGAACGATAAGCCCCTCCTCGCGTGTCGTCGTCGTCAACACCGCGGGAGGGGCTCGCTATCGTTTTCTTCTCGATCCGTACGAACGCTGATCAACGGGTCCGGGTCTTCCCCGTGCTCCCTCTCGTGCCGCTCGACGCACCACGGTACGGAACGGACGAGCTCCTCGCGGGAGGCGGGGAGCTTCGCGCCGGAGCGGCCGCGCTCCGGTCGGAGCCTCGTCCCGCTTCATGCGCGGAGGTCCGCTTCGTCTCGGTGCTCGAGCCGGAGCGCTCGCGCGCCGGCTCGCGGCCTTCGCGGCTCCGTTCCGGCTGCCGCGCGGGCGGGGGGGCCATCCGGTCCGCGTCCCGCGGCCGGCGTTCCGGCTGCGACGGTCTCGCGCCGCTTCCGTCGCGGTCGACGTCGCTGGGCGGGGCGGCGCGCCGCGTCGCGTCGCGCACGTTTCTCGTCGTTCCGCGTTCCACCGCTTCGCGGCCCCGGTCGCCGCTTCTCGCGCCTGCGGGGCGTTCGGTCCCCCGCACCGCCGGGCGATCGCGGCCGGTCGTTCTCTCCCCGGCGCGGTTCGGCGCTACGGCGCGTTCGCGCCGGGACGTACGGGCGTCGAGGCCGCGGTCGACGGCGCGGCGGCCGAGATCGGAGCGTTCGATCCGCTGAGCGACATCGCGCCGTTTCGTTTCCATGAGACGAGTGCCCTCGAGGGATCGCTCGCGGCTGAGCGCCTTGCTGGTCGCCGCGTAATCGATCCGCCGCTTCGTCGCGCTTCGATCGCCGTAGAGCGTGCGATAGGAGCCGGCGTACGGCCCGTAGCGGTAGTCGCCGCACGACCAGCACGGATAGTAGCAGCCGTAGCAGTAATGGTACGGCCGGTACCACGAGCTGTAGTGATACGGCCAGCCGTAATAGTCGTGCCACCAGATGTTCCAATAGAAGCCGCCCCAGAAAGGATCCCAGGCGGGGTAGAGCCCCCAGCCGAAGAAAGACCCTCCGTAGTACGGCCACGGCGAATACCACGGAGAGGCGTACGATCCGTAGGAGAGCGACAGGTACACCCTCGTTTCGTCGCGGTCGTACTCGTCGTCACGGTAGTCGTAGCGGTCGTCCTCGTTCGAGGCGGAGTAGTAGTCGTCGTCGTACCCGCCGGACTCCCGTATGTCGTAGAGCGGCGGATAGGGATAGCGCGGCTCGTCGGCGTACGCGATCCGTTCGATCGACACCTCCGGGCATTCCATCGCGTACGGATCCGCGATCTCTCCGGGGCCGTGGCATTTCGCGCAGAGATAGCGCGGGTACTCGACGCGGCGGTTGATGTGGAAGTACGTGTAGGCCGTCGCCGGCGGCGTCCGTGCGGCGTCGCGCACGATCTCCTCGTCGATCATGTTGAACGCGAGGAACGGATCGAGATCGACGCGCAGGCGCTTTTCGTCCGGGAGCCGCTCGCTTTTCGAAAGGAAGTAGAGCTCGTCCTCGTCGAGCCGGCCGCGATCCTCGACGGCGAGCGCATGGATATACTCGACGCCGGTTTTGCCGCCGGTCTCCCAAAAAACGCCCGAGCCCGGTTCCGGGAGAAAGTACGTCTTCCTGCCCTCGACGCGGACGGGCCGTCCGTCGGCGGGATAGAGCAAGTTGACGTATCCGTCGGTGTCGATGTTGTAGATGACGACGTACGCCGGGCGCGAGGCGGTGAAAGATACGCCGATATTCTTTCCCGGGGCGTACACGGCCCCGCGTTCACCCGCGAGCTCCACGGTGACGGCGAGTCCTCCGTCGGAGGCCGGCGCGGACGGCCCGGGGCTTTTCTTGAAATCCACGGCGCCGACCGGCGCCCCGCTCAGAACGACGAGGAGGGAAACGCACAGGACGAGCGTTATCGAGCGTTTCATGGCTCTCGCTCCTTCCCAGGGGTGGGGTTTTTCATCACGGCATTCCGGCGGGGATTCCTGCATCGATCGTTCCCGAGCAGACTATCCCTTCTTATTATATAGCCGGTCGGCGGTCTTTACAAGCGCCATACTCATTTCCGCGGGCGCGCCGCCGCCCTCTTTCGTATATTATGCGCAAGGCGCGCCGGAGCGGTTCCTCGCGGGAGCGCCGCGGCGGGGGGGTCATGATTCGCCTAACTTCATGCGGATATTGTGAATAGTCCGCTCCTTGAATATCCGAAACGTTCTTGACCCTCGCACGGTACTATAGTAAGTTGCCCGATAGCGCTTTTCAAGGAGGCTCAGAATGGCTTTCGCCGGTGCACCGACGGTTCTTCAAATCTCCGGAAAACTCTCGGAAGTCATATTCCACGGCGGCTGGGTCGGGAACGGGATCCTGCTCACCCTGACCGTGCTTTCGGTCATCTCGTGGACGATCATGATAGAGAAGGCCCGTTTCTTCCGGATTTCCCGCGGGGAAACCCGGCGTTTCCTCGATCTGTTCCGCAAGGAGCATTCCCTCAAGGCGCTCGCCGGGCACACCTCCTCGTTCCCTTCGAGCCCCGAGGCCGCGCTCGCGGCGAAGCTCGCTTCAGAGCTCGAAACGGGCGAGGTGAGAAGCGCCGCCGCCCTCGACAGGATCATCGAGACCGAGATCACCGCCGTCATGGCCGGCTACGAATCGTACATGCAGTTCCTCGCGACGACCGCCTCCATCTCGCCGCTCCTCGGCCTGTTCGGAACGGTGTGGGGCATCATGAGCGCGTTCCTGAGCATGGGGGCGCAGGGATCCGCGAGCCTCTTCGTCGTGGGACCCGGCATCGCCGTCGCGCTCATAACGACGATCTTCGGCCTCGGCGCCGCGATCCCCGCGGTCGTCGGCTACAACTTCATACTGCGCACGAACCGCGGCCGCGAAGACGAAATCGCCGCGTTCGCGGGGCGGCTGCGCAACCGGATCATCGAGCGCGTGTACGACGAGCTCCGCGGCGCCGAGGGCGCCGCGACGGGCGCCGGGAGCGCTCCGGGAGGGGGCGCGGCATGAGGCGATCGCGATACGCGCCGCTCGCCGAGATCAACATAACGAACCTCGTCGACGTGACGATGGTGCTCCTCATCATCTTCATGCTCACGGCGCCGTTCCTCCAGGCGGGGGTCAAGCTCCGCCTTCCGAAGGCCGAGGCGAAATCGCTCGAGGAACAGGAGGGGGTCACGGTCTCGATCGACGAGAACGGGCTCATTTTCATCGACGAGCGCCGGACCGAGTGGAACGAGTTCGCCGCGGCGCTCCGGCGGGCGCTCGAGGGCGCCGAGCCGCGGGTGTTTCTGCGCGCCGACAAGGACGTCCGGTACGAGATCGTCCTGAGAGTGATCGCCCGCATCAAGATGCTCGGCATCGAGGATCTCGGCCTCGTCGCGGAGCAGGAAGAAAAGAAGCCGTGACGGGGCGGGGTGGCGCCGGATGAAATCCTCTTTCGGCATTTCGATCGTCGCGCACGCCGCGGTTCTCGCCGCCGCGATCCTGCTGTTCGGAGCCGTTCCGCGCATGAACCTCCCCGAGAAGATCTATTCGGTGAAGATCCTCCAGCCGCTCGCTCGCCCGTCGGGCGCCTCGGAGACGAAGGTCGTCGAGACGCCGAAGGAGCAGCCGAAGGCCGAGGCGCCGAAGAAGGAGCCGCCGAAAAAGGAAGAGAAGATTCCGGTTCCGAAGAAGCCCGAGACTAAGAAAGAGGGAGAGAAGGCGAAGGATCCGCCTCCCGCGCCAGAGGAGAAGCCGGTCGACGTCGGCGTCGCCGCGGAGCAGGGAACCGGCATCGCGGTCGACGCCCCCGTTTTTCCGTTTTCGTATTACCTCGCCGCCATCGAGCGCAAGGTGTCCTCAAACTGGTTCTCGGCGGTCTCGGAGGGCGCATCGGGCATAAGCTGCGTCGTGTACTTCAGACTGCGGCGCGACGGCTCCGTCGACGACGCGAAGCTCGAGACGAGCTCGGGAAACGCCTACTTCGACCGCGCCGCGCTCAGGGCCGTGAAGAGCTCGAGCCCGTTTCCGCCGCTTCCGCGGGCCTTTCCCGACCAGTATCTCGGTATCCATTTCACATTTGTGCAGAAGGAATGACGAGCATGAGACGTTTCACCGGCATCGCGATCGCGCTGTGCCTCGCCGCGGGAGCGGCGCGGGCGCAGACCGACATTTACCTCCGGACCGAGCGGGCGGGACGCGGCAAGGTGCCGATCATCGTCAGGGAGATAGAGGCGGCCTCCGCCCCCCTCGGCGAGAGCGCCTCCTACCTGACGGGCGTCATCCGAACCGATCTCGATTATTCGGGTCTCATCGAGGTGCTGCGGTCGTCCGTGGGCGGCGAAGGCGGCGCGGAGAAGATCGCCGGGGCCGTCTTCGAGGGCTCGCTCGCGGCGGACGGGAGCTCGCTCGTGCTCGAGGCGCGGCTCCTCGATTTCATGAGCCGGGAAACGATCTTCAGCAAACGGTACCGGTTCGGTCCCGACGCCCGCCGCCACGTGGCCCATACGGTGAGCGACGAGATCGTCTATTTTCTCGTCGGCGAGCGAGGCGTCGCGACGACGCGCCTCCTCTTCCGTCGCGGCGGGGAAAAGGGGAAAGATCTCCACGTCGTCGATTACGACGGATTCGGAGAACGACGGCTCACGACAGACGAGCTCGTGCACTCTCCCCTCTGGCTCGACGGATCGCGCGTCTGTTACTCGTCCGACCGGCGGAACAACTGGGACTGCTATCTCCTCGATCTCCGCAAAGGATCGAAGTATCTCATCACGCAATGGCGGGGGATCAACTTCGCGGGCAGCTACTTCGCCCCGCGCGACGAAATCGCGATGACGCTCAGCGTCGACGGAAACCACGAGATCTACGTCCTCGATTCCGCGGGCAAGGTGCTCCGCCGCCTCACGCGGAACCGTGCGATCGACATATCGCCGAGCTGGTCGCCGAACGGCGCCGAAATCGTCTTCGTGAGCGACCGGGGCGGAACGCCGCAGATCTACATCATGGACAGTTTCGGAGCGAACGTCCGCCGGCTGTCCCGAACGGGCTCCTACAACCAGTCCCCCGCGTGGTCGCCGAGGGGCGACATTATCGCCTATTGCTCGCGCGAGGGGGGCATCTACCGCCTCCGGCTCATCTCTCCGGACGGGCTCGTCGAGGAGACGATCTTCGAGGATTACGCGAGCTACGAGGATCCGACATGGGCCCCCGACGGGCGGCACATCGCGGCGACGTCGCGCGAGGGCGGGAGATCATGGATCGTCGTCATCGACATCGACACCAAGGAGAAGCGGCGTCTCGTTCAGGGGGAATCACCGGACTGGTCGCCGCTGCCCCCCGAGCCGCGGACCGAGCTTCTCGGCCGCTGAAAATCGGCTGCCGGTCGAAAAAAAGGTTTTGCCGTTTCCGGCGTTCCGTGTACCATGTGGCGCGGATATCCGGAGCGAACGGAGCAGGGTGAAATATGCCCCGCCGCTTCGTTTCGGACCGGTCGAACGTACTCGGGCACTTCAACCAAGGAGGTCGCATGATGGCACGCTTCAAATGGTTGCCTGTCGTGCTTGTCGTGGCGCTCGTTTTCTCCGCCTGCGCGAAGAAGAAGGTGACGCCGATCCAGGAACCGCCGCCGCCGGCGCCGGTCATCGAGCAGCCGGTGACGCCGCCCCCGGCGCCGCCGGTCGTCGAGGAGAAGCCCGTTTCCCTCGAGGACGTCTTCTTCGACTTCGACAAGTTCGGCATCAAGGACGAGTACAAGGGAGTGCTCTCCCGCAACGCCGAGATCCTCATGGCCAACCTGAACAAGCGGGTGCTCGTCGAGGGCCACTGCGACGAGCGCGGCACGAACGAGTACAACATGGCGCTCGGCGAGAAGCGCGCCAAGGCGGTCGTCGATTTCTACACGAGCTACGGCATCGCGGCGAGCCGCATCACCTGGATCAGCTACGGCGAGGAGAAGCCCTTCGCCAGAGGGAGCAACGAAGCGGCCTGGGCACAGAATCGCCGTGCGCACATGATCGTCCAGTGAGACCGATAACGAAGGGCTGGCGGGCGAGGGCGGCGGCGGCGGCGCTCATCGCTCTTGTCGCCGCGATCGAAAGCGGATGCTGGGGGCGCGCGTTCTTCCAGGCCCCGAATGAGACGCTCGCGACCTCGTCCAAGATCGACTCGCTGCTCGGCGAGAACGCTCTCCTCCGCGAGCGGATCCTCCGCATCGAGGAATCGCAGCGGCGGGAGGAGGATCGCGGACGGACGGCGAACGCCCAGCTCAAGACCGACCTCGAGGAGCTCAAGGATCAGCTGAACGCGATCACCGAGATGCTCCGCGAGGCGCAGGAAAAACCGCTTTTCAAGCCCTCCGAGCGGCGTCGAACGCCGCCTCCCGACACGACGAAGGCTCGATCGGAGGCGCCGCCGGCGAACGGCGGCGCCCCGGTCGCGGCCGGCGGAGGCGCGGCCGATACGTCGGGCGCGCTCCCGCCGAGGGACACCCTCGCCGGCGCCGGGACGCCGGCGGGCGATACCGCCGGGACGAGCGCCGGATCCGCCGACGCTCCCGAGGAGCTGTACCGCCGGATCTACCTCGACTACAGCAGACGCGAGTACCTGCTCGCGCTCGACGAATCGGACGAGTTTCTCGCGGAGTATCCCGACGATCCTCTCGTTCAGGAGATCCTCTATCTCAAGGGTCAGAGCCTCATTGAGCTCGGGAGGCAGCTCGACGCGCTCAAGGAGTTCTCGACCCTTCTCCAGCGGTTTCCGGGGGGCAAGCGCGCGCCCGGGGCGCTCCTCAGGATGGCGGTCGCGTACGAGAGCATGGGGCAGCTCGAGCTCGCGGCGGGGGTCGCGCGGCGGCTCGTCGCGGAGCATCCGCGATCGAGCGAGGCCAAGGCCGCCGAGGAGCGATTCGGCTCCATGCTTCACCAATAGGGCGTTCCTCTCGCCGAGCGCCGAGCGGGACGCCGTTTCCGCCCGCCCATGATTGAAAACGCCGGCATCGAGCTCCACCTGCCTCTCATCGCGGCGATCGCCGCGCTGCTCTGCCTCTCCGCGTTTTTCTCGGCCTCCGAAACCGCGTATTTCTCGATCCCGCGCGCCGCCGTGCTCGAGCTCGAGAAGGGGAAGCGGCGCGAGCGTCTCGCGGCGGCGCTGCTTCGGGATCCGCGCATGCTGCTCGTGACGATCCTCTTCGGAAACCTCCTTGTCAATATCGCCGCGACGAGCGCCGTGACGGTGCTCGCGATCGGCCTCTACGGCGAGCCCGGCGTCGGCGTCGCCGCCGCGGCCATGACGGTTCTCATCCTCCTGTTCGGGGAGATAACGCCGAAGAGCCTCGCCATGAAGCACGCGGAATCGTTCGCCGTCGCGGCGGCGCCGGCTCTCGAAGTGTTCATGATCGTCTGCACGCCGGTCCGTTTCCTGCTCGGCGGGATCGCGGGCCGCACGGTCGAGGGGAGCCGGCGGCTCCTCGGGGAACGCCGCGCGGCGTACGGCGCGCACGAGCTCGCCACCGCCGTCGAGCTCGGCCATCGGGACGGGCTCTTCGGCGCGTTCGAGAAGCAGGTTCTCACGAACCTCTTTCTCTTCAGCGAGATCACGGCGCGCGAGGTGCAGACGCCCCGCCGCGACGTGTTCGCGCTCGACGCCGACACGCCGCTCGGCGAGGCCGTCCTTGCGGTGCGGAGCCGGGGCTACAGCCGCGTTCCACTCGTCTCGGGGGCGGGGGAGGAGGTCGCGGGGATGCTCTTCGCGAAGGATCTACTCCGGTACTCGCGCGACGACCGCGTGACCTTGCGCGAGATCATGCGCCCCGCGGTCTTCACTCCTGAAAGCAAGCGGATCCGGGATCTCTTCGGAGAGCTCATCGCGTCGCATCAGAACATCGTTGTGGTCGTCGACGAGCACGGCACGTATACGGGGATCCTCAGCCTCGAGGATATTCTCGAAGAGATCTTCGGCGAGATCCGAGACCGGCGCGAGCCGCGCGTCGACGATTATCTCCGCCTCGACGATCGGCGCATCGTCGCGAAGGGGACGATGAGCATCAGGGACGTCAACACGCTCCTCGGCACGGACCTGGAATCGGCCGAGATCGAGACCGCGGCCGGATACCTCGTCGAACGGATCGGGCGGATCCCGCGCGAAGGGGAGGCGTTCGAGCTCGACGGACTGCGGTTCCTCGTGCTGTCCGCCGAGCCGGTGCGCGTGAACAAGCTCAGGATCGAGCGGCTTGCGGAGGAGGACGAGCGATGAGCCCGCTGCAGTCTATCGCCGTCGTCGTCTTCACGGTGCTGCTCGCCGCGTTCGCCGCGGGCTCGGAGACGGCGGTCGTCTCATGCAGCAAGGTGCGGCTGCGCTCGAGCGCGCGGGCGGGGTCCCGGCGGGCGCGGATGCTCGAAGGGCTCATCTCGTCCCCCGAGCACTTCTTCGCCGTCGTGCTCGTCGCGACGAACATCGCCGTGATCGGCTGCACCGCCGCCGCGACCGGTCTCGCCGTGTCCCTCTTCGGAGACCGCGGGGCGGCGATCGCGACGGCCGTGATGGTTCCCGTGCTCCTTATCTTCGGCGAAGTGATCCCGAAGGCGGTGTTTCTCTACCACGCCGACAAGGTGGCGGTCGCCGTGGCGCCGGTGCTCCGGGCGCTCGGGATCGTTCTCTGGCCCCTCGTCGCGCCCGCCGCCCTCCTCGTGCGAGCGCTCGTTCGCGCCACGGGCGCGGGGTCGCGGCGTTTCAATATCCTCTCCACCCGCGAGGAGCTCGTGTATCTCTACAGGACCGGCAAGAAGGAGGGCGAGCTCGAGCGCCGGGAGGGGCTCATCATCGACCGGGTGTTCCGGTTCGGCGAGGTGCTGGCGCGGGATCTCATGGTGCCCATGGAGCGGGTCGTCTCCTTTCCCGTCACGGCCTCGGTCGACGAGGTGATCGCGGAGGCGAACAGGCATACCTTCTCGCGATTCCCGATCGTATCCCCCTCCGACCGCCGCGTCGTCGGGATCGTGTCGCTCTTCGATCTCCTCGGGCTCGACGGAGGGGAGCGGCTCCCGTCCGTCATGCACAAGCCGCTCTTCACGCGGGAGAACGAGTCGGCCGAGCGGCTTCTCGTTCTCATGAAGGACGAGGCGATGCACATGGCGATCGTCGTCGGAGAGCGTGGAGAGCCGCGGGGCATCGTGACGCTCGAGAATATCCTCGAGAGCATCGTCGGGGACATTTACAACGAGTATCAGGACGTTTCGTTCGGCGAGCTGTAGCGCGGCGCTCGTCCGCGCAAGGGACGGTCGTGAAGGAAGAACACGCGGCGGGCCCGGCATCCGCGTATCCGCTGCCCGTGCCCCTCGGAAAACGGCGCATGGCGATCCTCGCGGAGGGATGTTTTTCTCCGCTCGGCGCGAAGACCGCGGTGTGTCTCGTCAGGTACGCCGCGCACGAGATCGCGGCCGTCATCGACTCGACGCTCGCGCCGTCGACGGTCGAACGGGCGCTCGGGTTCGGCGGCCCCGTCCCGATCGTCTCCTCCCTCTCGGAAGCTCTCGCGCGCCGGCCCGACGTCCTCGTGCTCGGCACCGCGCCGCGCGGCGGGCGGATGGCGCCCTCCGACCGCGCCGCCGTTCTCGACGCGATCGAGGCGGGGCTCCACGTCGCGGGCGGGATGCACGAGCTTCTCGCCGACGACGCTGAGATCGCCGCGGCGGCCCGGCGCCGGGGCGTCGTGCTCTGGGACGCGCGGAGGCCTCCCGACGGGCTCGGCGTCTCCTCGGGCGCCGGCGCGTCGTGTCCGGTCGTCATGACGGTGGGTTCGGATTGCAACACCGGCAAGATGACCGCGGCCATGGAGATCCATCTCGGGCTTCTTCGCGCGGGCGTCCGATCCGGATTCGCCGCGTCGGGGCAGACCGGCATCATGATCGCCGGAACGGGGATCGCGATCGACCGCGTGATAGCGGATTTCATCGGCGGGGCTACCGAGCGCCTCGTCGCCGAAACGTCGCGGGGCAGGGACGTCGTCGTCCTCGAGGGGCAGGGCTCCATCCTGCATCCGGGGTACGCGGGCGTCACGCA
>DHHB01000072.1:11761-13049 GCA_002403075.1 bacterium UBP1_UBA4783
CCATCCCGCCGCTCGCCGCGCTCGCGCGGCTCTACGAGAACGCCGCGGCGGGGATCGCGAAGATCCCGGTCGTCGGCGTCGCGCTCAACACGTTCGATCTCGGAGAGGGGCCGGCGCGCGCGGCCGTGGAGCGCGCCTCGCGCGAGACGGGTCTGCCGGCCGCCGATCCCGTGCGCTTCGGAGCCGCACCGCTCGTCGAGGCCGTTCTGGAAACGATGCGGCGGCCGTGACGGCGAATGCGCCGCCCGGGCGCGGGGGCCTGCGAGGGCCGCTAGAGGAGCCGGTGGGGGTTCCGCTCGTCCTTGCAGATCCTGTAGAAATTGCAGAAGCGGCAGCGCCCGTTCTCGACGGGGGGAAAGAAACGCGGGGCGAGCGCCTCGTTGCGCGCGACGTCGGCGTCCGCGAGCACGGCGGCGAGCCTCGCGATGCCGCGCGCGATCCGATCCTCGGCCGCGGCGAGCGTCTCGCGGCTCGCGGCGCGGGAGACCGCGGCGCCTCCCTCGAGCAGCTTGACCTCGTAGAGACGGACCGACTCGACCGGCGCGCCGAGCACGCGGGCGGCGTAGTACGCGTACACGCCGAGCTGCGCCGAGGCGTCGCCGGGCTCGTCCGCCTCCGCGTCGGGGACGGGTTCGGCGGGCCGTGTCGTTTTCCAGTCGACGATCGAGAGCTCGCCCGCGGCTCCGCGGAACATGAAATCCGTCTTCACGTACACCGTCGCGTCGCCGAAAGAGAAGGTCTGGGCGAACTCGGCGGCGTCGAGGTTTTCGATCGTCCAGAGCGCGCGGTCGGTCTCGAGCGCCGTCTCGAGCACGGGGCTCGCGAGGAGCCCCGAAACGGCCGCCGCGCATTCATCGCGCGTCCTCGCGATCGCCGCCTCGGGCACGTCCCGGCCGTACTCGTGGTCGAAGAGAGCCAGCCAGTCGACGTTGATGCGCGCGCCGCTCTTCTTCGGCTCGGAGAGGTACCTCTTCGCGCGGGAGAACTCGATCTGCGCGTCGAAACGTTCGAGGGTGTAGCGGATCACGGCGTCGCGATCGGGGATCCGCCCCTTGGCCCGCATCGACCGGAGCACCTTCGAGGCGACGTAGTGAACGAGCTGGCCCCGCCAGAGCGGAAGGGAGACGAGGCGCTTGAGGAGGAAGGCCTCGCGCACGAGCGCGGGGGCGTCCGCCCGCCATCCGCCCCAGCTCAGGTAGTAGTGGAAATAGTACCGGCGCGCGCAGGCGTCGAACGCCGCTTCGCGGGACAGCGACCAACCGAAGCGGTTCGAGAATCCCATGCGGCT
>DHHB01000094.1 GCA_002403075.1 bacterium UBP1_UBA4783
AATATCTTGGCGCCGGAGAGTATGTATTCGTTCCCCTTCTTCACCGCGGTCATCCGCATGGCGGCGACGTCGCTCCCCGCCTCCGATTCGGTGATCGCGTACGCGCCGAGGATCTCCCCCGAGGCGAGCCGCGGAAGGTACCGCGCGCGGCAATCCTCGCTCCCGTAGTGCAGGATGCACCAGTTCACGAGGGAGTTGTGGACCGACATCGTCACGGCGGTGGAGGCGCACACGGCGGCGATCTCCTCGAGCACGAGCATGTAGGTCATCGTGTCGAGTCCGACGCCGCCGTACTCCTCGGGCACCGTGATGCCCAGGAAGCCGAGCCCGGCGAGCTTCGCGTAGATCTCATCGGGAAAGAACCCCTGCTCGTTCGCCTCGAGCGCGACGGGGGCGAGCTCTTTCCGCGCGAAATCGCGTGCCGTTTTCTGAATCATCCGTTCCTGTTCGGTCAGCGGGTATTTCATATCGCATCCTCGCGCCTGCGCCGGAATAGCGAAAACGCCCGACGGGCGATTTCAGGATTATCCGTTTCCCGGTTGCGTACGATAAAAGGAGACAATAAAGCATGCGCCGGGGGGGTGTCAATCCCCATCCCCCCCGGCGCTCGCCAAGGTCACCGCAGAAGGATCAATTTGCGGGAGATCTCGAAGGGTCCCGACGAGATAGCGACGAAATAGACGCCCGACGCGGCCCGCTGCCCCCGGGCGTTCCGGCCGTCCCAGACGACCGTCCCCCGGCCGCCCCTCGCCATGCCGTCCGCGAGCACGCGGACGACGGAGCCCGAGACGTCGTAGACCGCGATCCTCACCCGGCGCATCTCATGGGGGCCGCCCGGCACGGCGTAGGGGATCGTCGTCGCGGGATTGAACGGATTGGGATAGTTCTGCCCGAGCTCGAGAAGGGCGACCGGCGGCGCCTCTTCCTCTCCGCCCGCGTCCGTCGCCGCTTCGAACTCCTTCCAGCCGCTGTTGTAGATGTTCGCGTGGAAACCGTTCCACTGATCGAAGCCGTTGTACCATGCGCCGCCGAGGTCCCAGATGTAGATGTTCGTGTTCCAGCAGGACGTGATGAGCTCGACGTCTCCGTCGTGATCTATGTCGTAAACGACGGGCGTGCCGCGCAGAAACGCGTGCGTTTCGATCGGGAAGCCCGCGATCGTCTGGCCGTTCGATTTCCAGGCGTTGAGCCGCCCCTCCTCGCAGGCGAGGACGATATCGAGACTCCGATCGCCGTCGATGTCGACGATCACCGGCGAGGATTCCGTCCGCGCGGTGCTCGAAGACGTGTAGACCTGCGGCCAGCCGGGATACGCAGCTCCGTTGTGCCGGAAGACGTAGCAGTTCTTGTCGAGCCCGGCTATCACGACCTCGAGCCTGCCGTCGCCGTCGAGATCGGCGAGCGCCGGGGAGGGGGCGATCGTGCTCGTGTTCATGTAGACCCACTTCGGCCAGCCCGACATCGAGGTGCCGTCGTGATTCAGCCCGTAGACGCGGCCCGAGCTGCTCGGCACGATCACCTCCAGAGAGCCGTCCCCGTCGACGTCGCCGACGGCGGGGCTCGCCGTGATCATCGCGCCGGTGTCGGCCACGGGCACGGGCCAGCCGGGCACCCGGCTCCCGTCGGCGTTGAGGCAGTAGATGCTGTCGGCGGGCGAGCAGACGACGAGCTCGACGACGCCGTCCGAATCGACGTCGGCGAGCGCCGGCGTCGAGAAGTGCCACGTCCCGGGGTTCTTCGTGACGAAGAAGGGGCCGTTCGTCGCCGGATTCGCGTCGCCGTCGCGCATCTCCGCGCCGTCGTGATGCCACGCGTACACTACCCCGCTGCGGTCGTAGGCGACGACCTCGAGATCGCCGTCCCCGTCGAGATCGCCGACGACGGGGCTCGCCCAGCAGAGGTACGCCGTCGGCCGCGGCCAGCCGGGAAGCGTCGCTCCGTTCCTGTCGAAGATATAGATCTCGCTCGTGTTCCACGATGCGCCGACGATCTCAAGCCCCGGAACACCGTCGAGATTCGCGAGCGCGACCGTCGCCGTGAAGTTGTCCCCGAGGGGCGAGAAGATCCCCCACGTGAGCGGCTGGCCGTCGCCGTCGCGGAGCTCCACGCCGTCGGCGTGCCACGCATAGACGCGGTTGGATCCGATGACGATGTCGGGGTGCGTGTCCCCGTCGACGTCGCCGACCTTGACCGACGAGGCGGTTTCCTTGGCGACCTTGAGCGGCCACCCCTCCTGCGCCGGCGGGTTCGTCGTGCCCGTCGCCTCGGGGCTGCGGGGCCCTTCGTTGCCGCACGAGTCGACGGCCGTGATGACGTAGTAATAGCGGGTGCTCGGCAGCAGCCCCGTATCGGAGAAGATCGTGTACCCGACCGGATCGGCGCTCACGAGGCCGTACGGTCCGCCCGCGGTCGGTGAACGGAACACGCGGTACCGGTAGTCCTCCAGTCCGTCCGGCGCCCGCCAGGTGACGTGTATCTCCGTCGGACCGTACGTCGAGTTGAGCACGACCCCGGACGGCGCTCCGGGCCGCTTGAGCTCCATCCGCTTCGTGAACGTCCGATCGTACGCGTCGCGCAGCTCGAACTCGTAGTAGTTCGTGTCGGCGGCGCTCGTTTCCGCGAGCACGTAGCCCGAGCCGTACGAGAGGCCGAGCCGGGGTATATCGGCGTACGTCGATGTGCTGTCCGTGACGACGACGTCCGGATCGAGCGAGCGCACGATCCCGGATACTCCGCGCGCCGCGCCGGTGCCGAAATTCTTGACCGCGATCTTGAGCAGGAACTGCTCCCCCTCCTCGATGACGCCGTCGTTGTCGCCCCACGGCAGCGTGTCCTTCGCGGAGCAAACGTATATCTCGAGCTCGGGCGCGTGCACCTCGAAGGCGAAGAGGTCGCTCCAGGACGCGCCGCCCGCGCCGCTCACCGCGAGACGGAAATACACGGCCCGCTCGTCCGGCACCGCGGACGAAACGGCGAAGACGAACGGATCCGATCCCCACGCCTGGCTTCCCGGAGCGATCGAGGGATAGACCGCCGTGCTGTCGGTCACCGTGACGCCGGGATCGCTCGATCTCAGCACCGCGCTCACTCCCGTCGCGGTCGCGAGCCCCGTGTTGCGCAAACGAACGAGCAGGCGCGCCGTTTCTCCCGCGTCGAGCGCGCCGTCGCCGTTGCCGGCGATGACGTCCTCGACGCGCGTTTCGCTCACGCGCAGATAGGCGAGCCCGGGCTGAACCGCCGGGATCGACGTCTCGTAGCGGGCGTGGTCGCGCGCCGTGACGACGAGCGACACCGATCCCGCGCTTTTCACCGTGAACCCGTGGAACGTGATCTCCCCCGACGGGCCCGTGCGCCCATACGCGTAATCGTCGCCCTCCTTGTAGAGACAGACGAACGCGGAGTCGAGCGCCGATCCGCCGCTCGCGACGGCGATCGTGACGTCGTTCGCCCCGAAGACAAGCGACGGCGGCGCCTCGACGGCGAGCGTCTTCACCGAGCTCCGGAACATCATCGCCTCCGGATCCCCGAGATAATTGTATATGAAATGCGTCCAGCGGTCGGCGGTCTCCGCCACGGAGGTCGGCGTGTAGGGCAGCCGCGATTTCGTGAACAGCTCGCCGAGCCGGACGACTCCCTCCGCGTAGAGGAGGCGGTAGTATTCGTCGAGCACCGGCCGCGACGCGCTTGGATACGCCGACCGGGTCGCGCCCGTCGCCGCGAACGCGCCTCCGGCGGGGTTCAGCAGAAAGCTCTCCGCGAGGCATTCGGTGTCGAAGGCGCAATTCGTGCAGTTCATGAGATACATGGAAAAGAGCGACGCGCCGTTCGAAAGCTGCGCCGCGTCGTAGTTGAGGATGCTCCCGTCCCCGACCGACATGTTGTAGCTGTACCCGTGGCCGACGTGGAGCACGTGATTCGTGCCCGCCGCGAGCGAGTCGAGACTGCGCGCGCTCGTGAGCGGCAGCGATCCCGGATACGCGGCGTAGCTTTCGTAGAGGCGGGAAGCCTCGATGTACGGCTCGCCCATGTGGTACAGTTGGTGGATCTCGTCGGCGATCTCCGCGCCGTCCAGAACGATGGTCTGCGGCGGCGTGTACGGCACCGGGAAGATGACCTCGGCGAGCGAGAGGAACTTGCGCTTCGATGCGGTTTCATCCGGCGTTTCGTAGCTGATCGTCTTGTCGACGAGGATATCCGCCTCGGCGGCCGTGGACACGGGCATCCGCCCGAGGTACACCTCGGCGTAGAGATCGGCGGCGTCCCCCGGATCGTACAGGCTGTGCCACGCCTCGCCCCAGAGGGAATCGCCGTCGGCGTTCCACGACCCGTCGAGACACGCGAAGTACATGTCGGTCGGAATGAGCGGATCCCCCTGGCCGAACATGACGTGTCCGTACCGCGCGGGGATGACGTCCGTGTCG
>DHHB01000075.1:0-2881 GCA_002403075.1 bacterium UBP1_UBA4783
GTCTCGCACGATTTCGTCGTCGGCGCTTGCATGAAAACCGCTTCCTGAGCGAGCAGGCGCTCTCGTCGGTCCTCGGCCGGATAAAAATTCGATTACAGGCGTCCCTTATTGCGCGTATAGTCTGGCTTCCACCGACATCGACGGCGGGAGGTCGACCCAAACGCGGGTATTCGAGGCAAGGAGAGGAGCGGAACAATCGTCATGAAGGAACGAGGCGTTCCGATCGTCATGTACCACGGCGTCGGGCCCGACCGGCCGGGCTGGCCGTGGAACTACCTTTTCACGCCGGCGGACGTTTTCGAGCGCCAGATGCGGGCGCTCCGCGACGAAGGCTGGCGGACGATTTCGCTTTCGGAGCTTCGCGCGCATCTGGTTTCGAACGCCCCGCTTCCGCCAAAGCCGGTCGTCCTCACGTTCGACGACGGGTACGCGGACAACTGGATCTACGCGTTCCCGATTCTCGAGAAATACGGCCACCGCGCGGTCGTCTGGATGAGCGTCGATTTCGTCGATCCCCGGCGGGAGCCGCGTCCGACGCTCGCCGACGTGTGGGCGGGCCGCCTCCGGGAAGAGGCGCTCGATCCCCGCGGCTACCTCTCGTGGGCCGAGATGCGCCGCATGACGGAGAGCGGCCTCGTCGAGGTGCAGAGCCACGCGATGACGCACACGTGGTATCCGTGCGCGGGACAGATTTCGGATTTCCACCGGCCGGCGGGGGTGGACGACTACGAGCCGCCGCTCTGGCTCGGCTGGAACATGTTCCCGGGCCGCAAGCACGAGAGCATGCACGTCGATCTCGCCTCGCTCGTTCCGTACGGCACGCCGATCTACGTGAACGCGAAATCGCTGGCCGCCCGCCGCTGGTTCGAGGACGAGGGCCTGACGGAGAAGCTCCGCGAGCACGCGGCGGCGTCGGGGGGCGCGGCCTTCTTCGAGGAGCCCGCGTGGCGCGAGGAGCTCCTCGAGATCGTGCGCGGGCACGGGGAGGGCCGCGGCCGCCTCGAGACGGAGAGCGAATACCGCTCGCGCGTCCGCCGCGAGCTCGTGGAATCGCGCCGTGTCATCTCCGAGGAGCTCGGCTCAAAGGTCGACTTCCTGTGCTGGCCCGGCGGCGGCCGAAGCCCGGAGACGCTCCGTATCGCCGAGGAGGCGGGATACCTCGCGACGACGACGCACTTCGAGGATCGCGCGAGGCGGAACAGGTTCGGCCAAAATCCCCGCGAGCTTTCGCGGATCGGCTCGGGGTCGCCGTGGGCGTGGCGCGGACGCGCCTTCAAGCGCACCGGCCCCGGCTTCTTCATCGCCAACCTCGAGATCTTCGCCGGCGACGAAAAATCGATTTGGAAGCTCCGCGCCTATAAACTACAATACATCCTCCGGAATTCATTCCGCGGTGAGCGTTGATCCGCGCGAGGGAGAGCATGTTTCCGCCGCTTCCGTCGTCGTTCCTGCGAAACGTCGTCTACCCCGTCTACCGCGGGCTTCGCCGCGACAGGCTGCTCGCGGTCCTCGAGGAGCTCGAGCGCACCCAGTGGCTGTCGACGGCCGAGATCGAGGATCTCCAGTGGCGCCGTCTCGCGACGTTCATCCGCGAAATCGCCGCGTACGTCCCCTTCTATCGAGACCTGTTCAAGCAGGTTTCGATCCGGGCCGACGACATCCAGAGCCCCGACGATTTTCGCGCGATCCCCTTTCTCACGAAGGAAATCATCCGGAACGCGGGCGCCCGGATGACCTCGACCGATCCGGTCCGCAGGGGCTTCGCGTCGAGCACCGGCGGCTCCACCGGGGAGCCGCTGTACTTTCACGGCGACGTTTCCTCGGGCCCGGTCCGCAGGGCGAACGGCATGCGCTGCTTCCGGTGGGCGGGCGTCGACATCGGCGACCGGCAGGCGGTCCTCTGGGGCACGCACCTCGACGCCGCGCCGAGGGAGCGCTTCGCGTCGGCGATTCGGAACTACTTCAGCAACATGATGTACCTGTCGACCTTCGACATGTCGGACGCCTCGATGGAACGCTACGCGGCCCGGCTGCGGGCCTTCAAGCCGCACCTCTTCACGGGGTATCCGTCCGCACTCGCGCTCTTCGCGGGGTTTCTCCGCTCCCGGCGCGAGCAGGATATCCGGCCGCGCGCCGTCATCGCGAGCGGCGAGGAGCTCTACGAGAGCCAACGGGAGCTCATCGAGGCGGCGTTCGGCTGCCGCGTCTTCGACCGCTACGGGAGCCGCGAGTTCGCGGGCGTCGCGCAGGAGTGCGAGGAGCACCGCGGACTCCACGTCATGAGCGATCTCTTCTACGTCGAGATCGTCACGGAGAGCGGACGTCCGGCGAGCGAAGGGGAGATCGGCGAGGTCGTGGTCACGGATCTTTCGAACTTCTACATGCCCTTCGTCCGCTACCGCACCGGGGATCTCGCCGTGCCGACGGGGCGTTCGTGCCCCTGCGGGCGCGGGCTCCCGCTCCTCGACCGGATCGAGGGGCGGTCGTTCGACGCCGTCGTCACCGCGGACGGGCGGCACATCGGCGGATTCTTCTGGACGTGGCTCTCCCGCGCCGTGCCGGGCGTCAGGCGTTTTCAGGTCGAGCAGCGCGAGCGCAGCGGCATCGTCTTCCGCTTCGTGCCGGGGCCCGAATGGCGCGACGAGTACGAG
Source organism: bacterium UBP1_UBA4783 (assembly GCA_002403075.1). Classification (GTDB taxonomy): domain Bacteria; phylum Krumholzibacteriota; class Krumholzibacteriia; order Krumholzibacteriales; family Krumholzibacteriaceae; genus SSS58A. The sequence goes on from DHHB01000075.1 coordinate 2,652, forward strand.
CGCACGCTCGAGAGGAAAATCAAGGACAACTGCGGCGACGGGTTCGGCGTCGCTTTCGAGCGCGTGGAGGAGATACCGCTCACGCGGTCGGGCAAATCGAAGTTCATCATCTCGAACATCGGCGAGCGGCTCGTCGTGAAATCGAAGATCCATCGGGCGACGATCACCGCCGAGGAGTCCGGGGAGCCGGACTGCGTCGTCATCGACGAGGGGATCATGGAGCTCGCCGA
>DHHB01000075.1:2898-15460 GCA_002403075.1 bacterium UBP1_UBA4783
CGCGGGGGAGCGGCACGGTGGCCGTCTGCGGGGCGGCCGCCAAGCAGGTTCGCGCGGGGGATACCGTCGGGATCATGGCCTTCACGTGGTCCGACCGCCCGACGGGGCGGTTCTCCAACATCCTCGTCGACGAGCGGAACCGGTTCGCGCGGTACCTCACCGAGAACGCGGGAGACAAGATCTAGGGGGGGCTTTCCGCCGCCGGCCGTTTGTACTATATTTGCTCCCGGCGTCCGAGAGGGAGAGATGAAACGGTTGCTGCTCAAATCGATGATCCTCAAGGCCACGGTGACGCAGGCCGACGTCCATTACGTCGGCAGCATCACGATCGACGAGGATCTCATCGAAAAGGCGAACCTCTGCGAGCACGAGAACGTCCTCGTCGTCGACCGCACGAACGGCCGGCGGCTCGAGACGTACGTCATCGTCGGCGAGCGGGGGAGCGGCGTCATCGCGATGAACGGCGCGGCGGCGCATCTCATCAACGAGGGGGACGTCGTCGATATCATGGCCTTCACGTGGTCGAACGGCGAGGTGCATCCCCTCTTCATCGAGGTCGACGGGGCGAACCGGTTCGGGCGCTACCGCGCGGCCTGAGTCGCTCCCGTCCGGCGCGCCGTGCGGAAAGGGATCATGCATTCCATGAATGTGCGGCTGTTCCGGCTCTTCGGCATTCCCGTCGAGATCAACCTGAGCTGGCTGCTCATCCTCGCGCTCATGACGTGGACGTTCGCGACGGGGTTCTACCCCGACGTGCTCCCGGACGCCGGCCGCACGGAGCTCTGGATGCTCGGATTCGCCACGGCGATCCTGCTCTTCGTCTCGATCCTGCTCCACGAGTTCAGCCACTCGCTCGTCGCCGCCCGCAACGGCCTCCCCATCCGCAAGATCACGCTCTTCCTCTTCGGCGGCGTCGCCCAGATGGAGCGCGACGTCGACAACCCGACGGTCGAGCTCAAGATGGCGGCGGCCGGACCCCTGATGTCGGTGGCGCTCGCGGCGCTCTTCTTCGCGCTCTCGAAGATATTCGCCGGGCAGCGGTTCGCGCACGTCCTCATGCACAACCTCGCCTACGTGAACATGCTCGTGCTCGTGTTCAACATGGTCCCCGGCTTTCCGCTCGACGGCGGCCGGATACTGCGAGCCGCGATCTGGCGCCGGACGGGCAATATCCAGAAAGCCACGCGGATCGCGAGCCGCATCGGAAACGCGTTCGCGATCGTCCTCATGATCTACGGGGTCGTCAACCTCTTCGGCGGGGTCGTCATCGGAGGGCTCTGGCTCGTCTTTATCGGCTTTTTCCTCAAGCAGGCGGCGCAATCGGGATACCTCCTCGTGACCTTCCGGCAGACGCTCGGGCATCTGCGCGTCTCGGACGTCATGCGATCGCCGGTCGTGACGGTCGACGCCGCCGAGAGCCTTCGCCGCCTCGTCGACGAGTACGTTCTCCGGCATCACTACGCGTCGTTTCCGGTGATCGACGGGGGGAAGCTCGCGGGGATGGTTTCGCTCAAGGACGTGAAGAGGGTCGATATGGCGCGGTGGAACGAAGCGCGTGTGGGGGAGGTCGCGGATCGCGAGATCGTGAAGTACGCGCTCCGGCCGGAGTATCCCGCCGAGACGCTCGTCGGCCTCATGATGAAGAAAGGCTACGGCCGGCTGCCCGTCACGGACGACGAGGGCGCCGTGGTCGGGATCGTATCGCGGCGCGACTTGATGGAAACGATAAAGATGATGGCGTATCTCGAGGAGTAGCTCAGGCCTCCTTCTCTTCCTCCATATCCTCGAATTCATTGAACTCGTCCGGTTCGCCGAGCTCGCCGATCTCGTCCTCGAGGATCATGTTGTAGCCGCCGTATTTCTTCGTCTTCTTTTCGGTTCCGTCCAGCAGCTTGCGCCGGGTATCCGGCTCGGGACGGTGGTTCCGTTTCTTCTTCGGCATGGGCCTGCGCTTCAAAGTGAGACCGCTCCTTTCCCGATGAAGCCTTCCTGTCGCCGATGACTGAAACCGGTCGACATAATTATAGCAAAAACGATTTCAAAATTCACCAGTCTCCGAACGACGTGCAAAAAACGTGACAATCGCCGCCTCGCCGCCCCGCGAACGCCCCGAGAAAACGCGAACGGCCGCCCGGGGGGCGGCCGTTCGGGAGGCCGTGTCGATCTCCGCGTCACGCCGCGCGGATCGTTCCGCACGGGGCCGCGGGCGCGCGGGGACGCTTATTGCGCCGGCGGGCGGTTTTCCTCGAACACGGCGTCCTCGATCGTTTCGTCGAAGGTCACCGATTCCCACAGGAACTCTTCGGCCTTCGCGCCGCCGGCGTACACCGTGACGTGAAACGGCACGAGGCGCTCGCCGATCCGCCGGTAATCCTCGAGGATGAAGACGCGGTTCGTTTTCCGCTCGATGCGCCGCGCCGGCGCGCCCGTTTTCGCGTCCACGTCCCAGAGAACGGTATCCCCCGCGAGAACGCATCCGGCGCGGAGCAGCCCCTCGCCCGCGAGGAGGGAGTCGTCCGGCACCGCGGGGATCGAGAAGAACGTGTCGCAGGCGGAGAGGTAGAACGCGACGCCGTCGACCCGCTCGAGGAGGCTCTTCATGTTCGCCGCGACGTTCGGGCTGCGTCCGACGTTCAGGTTGACCACGTACCACGCGTCGCCGCCGTTGCAGTAGTACGTGCGGTAGAAGGGATGGTCGTAGGCGCTGTTGTCCTGATCGATCTTGACCTTGTCCGGTTTCTTCACGGCGCGCAGGTAATCCGCCTTCAAGGTTCCCCAGCCCGGCGTGTCCCATGCGATGTGGATCCCCCGCTCGAGGCGCGTCGTCCACGTCTTGTCCTCGCCGAGCGCCTTCGAAGCCCTCTCGAGGAGCGCCTTCGCGCCGGGCTCCTCCGCGCGGACCGCGGCCGAAGCGAGCGCCGCGAGAAGCGGAACCGCGAGCGCGAGAAAGATGATGCTCCGATCGAACGTTCTTTTCATCGAGTCGTCCTCCATCCGTCAAACGGTGAGCTCGCGGTGCGCCTCGACGAGCTTCGAGCGGATCGCGAGTCCGTTCGGACACGTCCCGTCGCAGGGCGCCGCGCACGAGACGCAGCGCGCGGCGCTGCGGTCGGCCGGAAGCCGCCGGTAGAGCGATATCGCGCGCTTCTCCTCGCCGTAGCTGTGAAAGTAGAGGCGGTAGCGGAGGATCTCCGCTATCGGCACCGCGTGCGGGCACGCGGCGAGGCAGCCTGAGCAGCCCGGGCGGCAGTAGTCGCGGTCGAGGAGCATCCCGTAGCCCTTGAGCGCCTTCCGCTCCTCGGGGGTGAGCTCGGGCGCGCCCGAGGCGGCGACGTATTCGTCGATCTGCTCGATCGTCCGCATCGTGAGACAGACGGTGTCGAGGTCCTTGTGGGCGAGCATCCATTTGATGACCGCCTGACGCACCGTGGCGCCGTTTTTCGCGAAGGGGGAGTAGTCTATCTTCCTCGCCGCGGAGAGGCTCTTCATCGCGACGACGGCCACGCCTTTCTTCCTCGCCTTGGCGAGAAGGGGCTCGAGCCCCTTCGTCATGAAGTTCATGCCGGGCATGATCATGTCGATCGGCGTGTTGTCGACGAGCCAGTCGAAGTCCTCGACCATGCGAGGTCCGTGGGAGCTCGCTCCCCAGCCGCGGATCTTGCCCGCCTGCCTCGCCTTTTCGAAGGCCGTGACGACGTTCGGATTCTCGATCTTCTTCGGGTCGGAGAGCTTCGGATCCTCGCCGACCGAATGGATGAGAACGCAGTCGACGTAGTCGGTGTTGAGACGCCCGAGGCTCTCGTCGATCGCGGCCGTGATCTCGTCGACCGTAGTCGACGCGGTGAAGAGCTCGGGCATGAGCTTCGTCGTGACGAAGAGCTTGTCGCGTTTCGCGGGGAAGATCTTGCCGACGACGACCTCCATGTCGTAGTACTGGCGCGCCGTGTCGACGTAGTTGATCCCGCGCTCCATCGCGTATTCGAGGAGCGAGGGATCCTGCATGCCGGCGTTGCCGAACGAGACGTCGGAGACCTTCCAGCCGGTGCGCCCGAGGGGGCGATACTCCTTGATCGAAGGCTTCCCGGCCGCTCCCGGCGCGGGCTCCTCCTGCGGCGCTCCGGGCGTGTGCGCGCGGAGCGCCTTCGACGCGGCGAGACCGATGCCGGCTCCCGCGATCGAGGCGAGGCTCCGGCCGATGAACGACCGCCGCGAGAGCCCGTCTTTGCTTTCGCTCATGTCGAACCTTCCTTTCGCGCCCGCGAGCCTATTCCTTCTCGAAGTCGATTCCGTACCGGTCGCTGATATCGAGCGGCGGCATCGTTCCGTCGAGAGGCTTCGCGTCGCGCACGTACCAATCGAACCAATCGAGCTGGCGGTGGATGACGTCGACGCGCCCCGGCTGCTTCGCGTTGCCGTGGCCCTCGCCCGGGTACTGGACGAGCCGCACGGCCGGATGATCGTGCATCGAGAGCAGACGGTAGAACTCGAGGCTCTGCCCCGGATGCACGCGCGGATCGGCGGCGCCGCCGACGATGAGCACGGCCGTTGCGCTCTGGTGCGCCCAGTAGATCGGGCTCCGCTCGAGGCTCTGCCGCCACATCTCCTCGATCGGTTTCCCCGAATGCACGTAGAGCTCCTCGTACGGAATGTCGGTCGTGAGGCGCTTGCTCGTGAGGTCGCTGATGCCGACGAACATGCAGACCGCCCGCACCTTCGCCGTGTAGTAGGACGCGAACCACGCCGCCGCGTACCCGCCGTACGAGCCCCCCGTCAGTCCGACCCGCGCGGGATCGGCGAGGCCGTTCGACGCGAGGTGGTCGATGCCGTCGGCGACGTCGTCGAACTCCTTGCCCGCCGCGTCGCCGTACCCGGCGAGCGCGAATTCGAGGCCGTATCCCGTGCTCGCGCGGTAGTTCGGCAGGAGCACCGCGTACCCCTTTCCGGCGAAAACCTGCGCCGGCGTGCCGTACGAGCTCACCCATCCGTTCGAGTAATGCGATTCGGGTCCGCCGTGGACGATCACGATGAGGGGATATTTCCTGCCGGGTTCGTAGCCGACGGGGTAGATGAGGATCCCCTCGATCTCGAGCCCGTCGCGGGCCTTCCAGCGGACGACCTCCTGAGCGCCGAACGTCCGGCCGGCGAACGAAGGGTTGAGATCCGTGAGGCGCTTCGGCGTTTTCGCCTTCCCGTCCCAGAAATAGACGTCGCTCGGAACGTTCGGCGTGGAGCCCGCGAAGGCGAAGCTCTTGAAATCCCTCGTGAAGCTCGGCGAGTCGAATATCACGCCCGCGCTCCCCGCGTGGAGGATGACGGCGCGTTTTCCGCCCTTCGCCGCGACGAGGCTCAGGGTCGGATACACGCCCTCGCCCGAGCGGTAGACGACCGTGCTCCGGTCCTTCCAGCCGACCCAATCGACGTGCCCGCGGAAGGCCGGCTCCGTGAGGTTTCTCGTCTCGCCGGTCCTCGCGTCGACGACGAAGACCTGGCTCTCGGCGTGGTCGCGCAGCTCCTTCGCCGCGTTGTAGGCGATCATGGAACCGTCCGGGCTCCACGCGAAGTTCCCGAGCTTGCCGGGGTTGTTCGAAAGCTGTCTGCGCTCTTTCGTCGCGACGTCGACGAGCCAGATCTTCTGGAACATGTACTCGTGATCGACGAGGTTTTTCGGCGACACGCCGGCGGCGATCGCCGCGCCGTCGGGGCTCCACTCGAAGCTCCACACCGAGCATCCCTCGGTGAGGATCCTCGCCTCGCCCGAGGCGCCGTCCTCGCCGACGTCCAGCACGTACAGGTTTCGATCCTTGAGGTTCTCCTCGAAGAAGGTGAAGCCCCAGCCCTTCTTTTCGAGCTCCTTCTCGCGCTTCGCCGGGGGAGTCGCCGCGACGTAGGCGATGCGATCGCCCGCGGGGTGCCAGCGGAACGAGGAGACGCCCGTCTCGGCGGAGGTCACCCGCCGCGCTTCGCCGCCGCGGAGCGGTATCATCCAGACCTGCGTCTTCGCCTTCTCGCCGCGCGCCATGAGAAAGCCGATGCGCGAGCCGTCGGGGCTCCATTGCGGAGCGCTCGCGTTCACCTTGCCGGTGACGAAGGGACGCACCTCTCCCGTTTTCGACGAAACGACGTACAGCTCCCCGTAGGCGCGCCCCGCGTCGTCTCCAGCCGTTCGCGGCACGGAGACGGTGTAGGCGATCCATTCTCCCGAGGGGCTGATCGCGACGGCGCCCGCGCGCTTGTAGGCGAGGACGTCATCCGCGGAGACCGGCGCGCCCGCCGCGGCGGCCGCGTGGCCGAGGAAGATCGAAATCGCGGCGAGGGAGAGGATGACTGCGATACGGCGCTTCACGTTCGACATGCGTAGTCCTCCTGCATGCGTGGTTTCGTCGTCATTGCGATTGGCCCGACGGCAGCTCGAGCCCGTACTTCTGGCGCTTGTCGGCGTTGCGGAGAAGCAGGGCGAGAAAGATCGATATGACGCCGAGCGCGACGAGCATGAGGATCGGGATCGTGTAGTTGTAGGATGCGATCTCGCCCGCGGCGCGCATCTCGTCGATCCTCGTCGAGACGGCCTCCGGCGCGAGCCCCTGGGCCATGAGCGACTCGCGGGCCGCCTGCATCTCGGCGATCACCTTCGGATTCGCGAGGTCGAGGACCTTGCCGATTCCCCAGTAGAAGAGCGAGAGACCGTAGTTCTGAATGGTGAACATCGTCGCGTAGGCCGTTCCGAGCTTGTTCTCGGCGACGATCTTCGCCACGGACGGCCACATGGCGGCCGGCACGAGCGAGAACGCGACGCCGAGCGCGAAGAGCCCGGTGTAGCCGAGAACGACGCTGTCGAGAAGCGAGAGGGTGATGTGCGCGTAGATGAGGAGTATCGAGCCGAGGATCATGATCGAGGCGGCCTTCCCCTTCTTGTCGACCAGGCGGCCGAAGATCGGCGTGAAGAACATCGTGCCGAGCGGGATGAGGCCGCTGACCTTCGGCCCGTTGTGGAAGAACGTCGACACCTTTTGCCAGAAGGTCATGCCGCTCATGTCCGGCATCGCGAAGGTGAATCCGAACTTGTTCACGAGGAGATCGGGAGCGTACTGGAGAAACGGGAAGACCGCCGAGTAGAAGGCGACGCAGAGCAGCGATATATAAATGAAGGAATGATCGGTGAGAAGCTTTCCGAGGTCGCTGAACTTGAACTTCTCCTCGGGGGCCGCCTCGCCGCCGGCCGCCATCTGCCGGTCGAGCCTCACGTCGAAGATGAGGTAGGCGAGGAAGAGGATCGTGCCGAAGAGAACGAGCGAAGCCGCCGTGATCATGGCGACGCTGATGCTTCCGCCGGACCAGTCGAGGCCGAACGAGATCGCGAAGTAGCTCCCGAGCCTGGCCACGAGCAGGTTGAGCCCCATGGCGAATGCGAGCTCGTGCCCCTTGAACCATTTGACGATCGTCCTGCTCACGAGCACGCACGTGGTCTCGAGGCCCACCCCGAAGAGGATTCGGCCGATGACCATCGAGACCATCATCGCCTTCTTCGATCCGCCGAAGTAGCCCTTGCTGCCGAGGGCGACGACGAAGGCGCCGATCGTGGCGATGAGGGCGAGCACCATGCCGGTCTTCCGGATGCCCCAGCGGTCGAGCGCCATACCGCCGAGGATGATCATGAGGGCGAGGTTCGCCCACGTCGTCGAGCTCACGAGGAGCCCGTACTGGCTGCTCGTGAGGCCGAGCTGGCTCTCGAAGAGACCCTTGAGCGGGCTCAGCACGTCTTGAAACCAGTACGTCCCGAACATGAGGACGCTGATCATGAAGAGAACGCTGAACCTGAGCGCCGCCGAGTCCTTCAGCAATCGCTTCGCCTGTTCCATGTATCCTCCCCCTCTGCGACTTCGACAAGCGGAGGCCGTCCGCGGACGGCCCTCTCCCGCGCAGCCGGCGCCGCCCGCCGGGCGGCCGGGCACAGGATGCGGCGACTATACCAAAACGGCCGCGTTTTGATAAGCTTTGACTGGCGGCCGCGCGGCGATGTAAAGTGATGCCCCGGTGCGTGACCCTGAACGGAACCCGTCGAAAAGGAGCGACTGACATGGCAGATGAACGGAAAAAACTGCACCCGGCGGCGTTCCGGGAGCTCGGGCCGGGGGAGGTCTACGAGCCGATCGTTCCCGCCTCGGTCTCGACGTTCGAGGTGACGGTCCGCGCCGTCTCGATCGGGCTCGTCATGGCGGTTATCTTTTCGCTCGCCTCCGCCTACCTCGCGCTCAAGGCGGGGCAGGGGATGGAGCCCGCGATCCCGATCGCGATCCTCGCCGTCGGCATGGCGGGGCTCTTCGCGCGGCGGAGCACGATCCTCGAGAACGTGATCATCCAATCGATCGGCGCGGCTTCCGGAGCGGTCGTGGCGGGGGCCGTGTTCACGATCCCCGCCCTCTACATGCTCGACGTGCGGGTCTCGTTCTGGCACATATTCCTCACGGCCCTCTTCGGGGGGTGTCTCGGCGTCTTCTTCCTCATTCCGCTGCGCCAGTTCCTCATGGTCAACGAGCACGGGAAGCTGCCGTTCCCCGAGGCGATGGCGACGACGGAGATTCTCGTCGCCGGCGAAGGCGCGGGGTCGCAGGCGAAGGTGCTCGTCTGGAGCGCCTCGATCGCCTTCCTCTATGACCTCTGCGTTCTCAGCTTCGGCCTCTGGCGCGAGATCATCACCTTCCGCGCGGTGCGGTTCGGCGCCTGGCTCGAGGACCGTTTCTCGATGGCGTTCCGCGTGGACGGGCTCGCCGCGATCGTGGGGCTCGGCTACATCGTCGGACTCAAGTACGCGTCGATCATCGCGTCGGGCAGCTTCCTTTCGTACCTCGTCTTCATCCCCTTCGTGAAATACATCGGCTCCCACCTCGCGGGCGTCATCCCGCCGGGGACGGTGCCGATCGCGGAGATGGGGGTCGACGACATCTTCCGCAACTACGTGCGGCTCATCGGCATCGGCGGGATCGCGGGCGCCGGCATCATGGGCATTATCCGGAGCCTCCCGTCGATCGTTCAATCGTTCAGCATCGGCATCAAGGGGATCTCCGCGGCGCGGACCGGCGAGGGAGACGTCGCGCGGACCGACCGCAACATCAGCATGCGCGACGTTCTCCTCGGCATCGTCGCGGTCGGCGTGTGCCTGTGGATCTTCTTCGCGACGGGGGTGGCCTCCTCGGCGGTCGGGCTCGTGGGCGTCGTCATCGCGCTCGTCATATCGTTCCTCTTCACGCTCGTCGCGGCGCGCGCGATCGGCCTCATCGGCACGAACCCCGTGTCGGGAATGACGCTCGTCACGCTTATCATCACGAGCGTCGTCCTCACGCGTATGGGGCTCTCGGGCACCGAGGGGATGTTCGCCGCGATGATCATCGGCGGCGTCGTCTGCACGGCGCTCGCGGTGGCGGGCGCCTTCGCGACCGATCTCAAGATCGGCTATTGGATCGGCTCGACGCCGCGCAACCAGCAGGCGTTCAAGTTCGCGGGCGTGATCGTCTCGGCCGCGGCGTGCGCCTTCGCCATGATGCTCCTCGGGAGCACGTACACCTTCGGCTCCCTCGAGATGCCGGCGCCGCAGGCCTCGGCGATGCGCGAGATCATCGTCGGTCTCATGGGCGGCGGCGCGGGGGTGCAGTGGATCCTCTTCGCCTTCGGCGTCATCATCTCGGTGATCCTCGCCCTCGTGAGCGTTCCGGCGCTCGCCTTCGCGCTCGGCATGTACCTCCCGATACAGCTCAACACGGCGGTGCTGCTCGGCGGATTCATCGCCTATCTCGTCGGGAAGAGCGCGCGGGACGAGAAGATCGCGAAGGAGCGCGGCGAGCGGGGCGTGCTCGTCGCTTCGGGCTACATCGCGGGGGGTTCGATCGCGGGCGTCGTCGCGGCGGTCATCGCCGCGGCGGGGCTGCAGGAGAGGATCCCGGCCGTCTGGCGAGGCGGCCTCATGGACTCGTGGGGCGAGATCGCGGCGATCGTCATGGTCGCGCTCCTCTCGATCTTCATGTACCGGTACTCGACTCGCGCGGGACGCGCGAAGTAGCGGGCGCGCGCCGCTCACCACGGGGGAGACGATGGCCGCACCGGCGCCGGATAAGATCATCTACACGATGATGCGCGTGAGCAAGTTCTACGGCACGAAGCAGGTGCTGAAGGACATTTCGATCTCGTACTTCTACGGGGCGAAGATCGGGGTCATCGGGCTGAACGGCTCGGGCAAGAGCTCGCTGCTCCGCATCTTCGCCGGGACGGACGCGGAGTTCAACGGAGAGGCCGTCCTCTCGCCGGGATATACGGTCGGGATGCTCGAGCAGGAGCCGCGGCTCGACGACTCGAAGACCGTGCGCGAGATCGTGGAGGAAGGCGTCAAGGAGACCGCGGATCTCCTCGCCGAGTTCAACCGCATCAACGAGAAGTTCGCCGAGCCGCTCTCCGGGGACGAGATGGCGAAGCTCATCGAGCGGCAGGGCGAAGTGCAGGAGAAGCTCGACCGCCTCGACGCGTGGGATCTCGATTCCCGGCTCGACCTCGCGATGGACGCCCTGCGCTGCCCTCCGGCGGACACCCCCGTGAAGGTGCTCTCCGGGGGCGAGAAGCGACGCGTCGCGCTCTGCCGTCTGCTGCTCGGCAAGCCCGACATCCTGCTGCTCGACGAGCCGACGAACCACCTCGACGCAGAGACCGTGGCGTGGCTCGAGCAGCACCTCCAGCGCTACGCGGGCACCGTCATCGCCGTCACCCACGACCGCTATTTTCTCGACAACGTCGCCGGATGGATCCTCGAGCTCGACCGCGGCGCGGGTATTCCGTGGAAGGGCAACTACTCGTCGTGGCTCGAGCAGAAGAAGTCGCGAATCGCGCTCGAGGAGAAGGCCGAAACGGACCGCCAAAAAACGCTCGAGCGCGAGCTCGAGTGGATCCGCATGGCGCCCCGGGCCCGTCACGCGAAGTCGAAGGCCCGCATCCAGTCGTACGAGAGCCTCCTCTCGCAGGAGAGCGAGCGGCGCGGCCGGGAGCTCGAGATCTTCATCCCGCCCGGGCCCCGCCTCGGCGGCGTCGTCATTCAGGCCGAAAAGGTCGCCAAGGCGTACGGCGACAACATCCTCGTGGAGGATATGACCTTCTCCCTCCCGCCGGGCGGCATCGTCGGGGTCATCGGCCCGAACGGCGCGGGCAAAACGACGCTCTTCCGGATGATCACGGGGGAGGAGAAGCCCGATTCCGGAACGATCCGCCTCGGCGAGTCGGTGACGCTCGCCTACGCCGATCAGGACCGGACGCTCGATCCGGAGAAATCGGTGTGGGAGACCATTTCCGAGGGCAAGGACACGATCCCTCTCGGCAGCCGCGAGGTCAACTCGCGCGCGTACGTCGCCCGGTTCAACTTCTCGGGTGCCGACCAGCAGAAGAAGCTCTCGATGCTCTCGGGCGGCGAGCGGAACCGCGTTCATCTCGCCCGCACGCTGAAGCGCGGTGCGAACGTGATCCTGCTCGACGAGCCGACGAACGACCTCGACGTCAACACGATGCGCGCGCTCGAGGACGCGCTGGAGGCCTTCGGCGGATGCGCCGTCGTGATCAGCCACGATCGCTGGTTCCTCGACCGCGTCGCGACGCATATCCTCGCGTTCGAAGGCGACAGCTCCGTGTTTTGGTTCGAGGGCAACTACTCCGAATACGAGCAGGACCGCCGCCGTCGTCTCGGCGCGGCGGCCGACCAGCCCCACCGGATCCGCTACCGGCACCTCACGAGGGAGTAGGAGGTGGCCCGCACCCGCGCTCCGTATGCCGAGCCGGGAATCAAGCCGCTCGAGCGCGGGAACCCGCCTTCTCGAGTTTCTCCACGGTATCCGGCGGCCTGCTCGGCAGGCTCGCGATCATGATCGCGGCCAGCGACAGCATGCATCCGGGGACTATTTCGTACAGGTCGAACAGGCCGCCCTTCAGCAGTTTCCCCCAGACGAAAACGGTGACGCCGCCCGTGAGAATCCCCGCGAAGGCCCCCGCGCGGAGGAGCATTGACAACCGCCGGCTTCGAAAATATACTGTTATTCGTACAATCGGTGAAGAATCGAGGAGGCTCCCATTATAATTGCCAAGCGCAAGCGGCTGACACTGATAGCTCTTTCGGCCGTCGTCGTTCTGATCGCGGGCGGCGTCGTCGGTTTCCGCGTGGCCGTCAGGGCCCTGAGGGGCAAGGTGGTGGAGGTCCTGGGTCCGAACAGCGAGGTCAGAGACATTCGGCTGGGTTGGACCAGCGTGAACGTGGAGGGGTTGCGGATCAAGGGATCGGACGGGTGGCCCGCGGCCGATGCGCTGCGGGCGGAGCGTGTGACCGTTGTTCCCAGCCTGCGCGGCCTTTTCTCCAGACGGTACCGGGTCCGCTCGATCACGATCGCCGAGCCCTATCTTTCGGTGCTCCGGACCAAGGAGGGGAAGCTTCTGGCGCTTCCCGGTCTCTTGACGGGTGCGGTCGGCACGGACCAAGCGCAAGCCCTCTCGGGCCTCGCCGCCTCCTCCCCGAAGGTGGCCGTCGGCCGGATCGTTCTCGAGG
>DHHB01000005.1:0-1808 GCA_002403075.1 bacterium UBP1_UBA4783
GCGCCCTGCGCTGCCGCGCTCTCCGACGCGCCGCGCGGATCGTCGCCGCCCCGGGCGGAGGGTCCCGCGTCGGTCTTCGCGGATCCGGTCTTCGGGACGGTCGACCCGCGCCTGCGGCCGCGCGAGACGCTGCGTCTCGACGGCGAGCGCGTCAACGGGCCGGGCGTCTTTCCGGCCGCGGGATCGCGGAGCGTGTCGCCGGGCGCGGGAGGCTCGCGTCTCACCGGCCGGAAGGCGGCCCTCGCGATCGTCTCGTCGGCGCTTCTGCCGGGCCTCGGCGAGCTCGTTCTCTACACGGATTCGCGCGACCCGTGGACGCTCGCCCGCGTTCCGGTTTTCTTCGCGCTCGAAGGGTATTTCTGGTACGGCTACCGCCACAATTACAACGTGGGGAAGGACTACAAGCGCCAGTACGAGGAGTACGGCGACCTGCACTGGGACCTCGACCGGTTCCTGCTCCAGCATCCCTGCTGCGACGGGCTCGGCGGCTGCGACACCTGGCAGGAGTACAACGAAACCTGCCAGGGGGAGTTCAACTACTTCCTGTTCACGCCGAAGGAGGAGGACCGGGAGGAATACTACGAGAACATGGGCAAGTACAACGCGTTCGTGTACGGCTGGGACGATTGGGCCGGCCAGAGCGATTACTGGACCCCGCACCGGCGGCATTACTGGTCCCTGCGGGGGGAGAGCGACGCGTACCTGCTGCGATCCGATCAGTTCGTCATGGCGTTGATCCTGAACAGGGTGGCGTCCATGGTGGATACCGGATGGCTCGCCTACCGGATGTCCCGGGGCGGGGGGGAGGACGGCTGGTCGCTTCGCGTGCGCACGTTCGACACCGCCCCGTGTCTCGTCATCAGCCGCGGATTCTGACGGAGGACCGAGGATGAAACGAACGGCCCTTTCGCTCGCGCTCCTGCTCGCGGTCTCGAGCGCGTCCCGCGCCGAGTCGGTGTTCGACGGCGGCCGCCCCGAGCCGCCCCGGCTCGCGTACGCCGCGCCCTCCGACGGATACGGCGCCTCGGCGATCGCGCGCGGGCTCTCGGCGGGCGCGGGAGGCGAAGCGACGCTCGGCACGGCGGCGTGGAGCCTTCTCCTTCCCGGGCTCGCGCAGCAGAAACTCGGACACCCCGTGCGCGCGAAGATCTACTACGGCGTCGAGACCCTCACGTGGATCGCCGCGGGAAGCTTCCTGTACGCGGGCCGCGTGCGGGAGATCGCGTACAAGGATTACGCGGTCGTCTTCGCGGGGATCGCGGACGCGGACCGCCCCGACGGCTACTGGGAATCGATCGGCGAATACCTGTCGAGCGACGGGATCGGCGGCTACAACGAAATGGTCCGGCGCGACGCCCGCGACCTGTACTACCCGGACGTCGAGGCGATGAACGCCTACTACGACGCCAACGCGTACACGGGGGGCGACGGCTGGCAATGGCGGACGAGCGGAGATTTCTACCGCTACGGAAAGCTCCGCGACGACAGCCGGTTCGCGTACCGCTACGCGCTCTATTCCGTTTTCGCGGCCGCGGTGCTCCGCGTCGTGAGCGCGGCGGACGCGGTGCGCCTCGTTCGTTCGAACGAGTCCGCCGCGGAGCCGGCCGGGGCCCGCACGTCGCTCGAGCTCGCGCCCTCGCCGGGGGGAGCGGCGCTCTTTCTCACGAGATCGTTTTGACGCTCGTTGACGCGGTTTTCCTCCACGGGCGGCGGTTTGCCATGGCACGCACCGTTTCCGCAGTTCTTCTCGCCCTCGCTCTTCTTCCTCGTTCGCTATCCTCGGCCTCCGCGCCCCGCATCGAGGAAAC
>DHHB01000005.1:1835-2083 GCA_002403075.1 bacterium UBP1_UBA4783
GCCGACGCGATGGCGGGCAAGGTGTTCCGGTTCGACGAGGCCGGGGGCTCGCTCGAGCTCTCGCGCCCGCCCGAGCAGGCGGGGTTCTATCCGATCGACGTCGCGGCGCAGGAATCCTTCGTGTTCGTTCTCGACTACGCGGGCAACCGGCTGCTCCGGTACGACGCCAAGGGCTCGTACCTCGACGTGTTCATCTCCTTCGGCGCCTCCGGCGGGAGGCCCGTTTCGATCACCGCCGGGCAGGGCGG
>DHHB01000005.1:2260-2735 GCA_002403075.1 bacterium UBP1_UBA4783
GTTTCGCCGCGGTACGTCGCCTCGGACGGTCGGGACGCCGTCGTCGTCTGCGATCCCGAAGGCGGGCGCCTCGCGCTCTTCTCGACGGCGCTCGAGCACCTCGCCGACATCGAGACCTTCGGCGGAGAGCCGATCTCTCCGGCGGCCGCGGCGGCCGGATGGGACGGCGCGCTCTACGTCGCGGACCTTCGCTCGCGCTCGGTCGTCGTCTACCGTCTCGTCTATCCGGACGACAAATGATGCGGAAGATCTCTCTCGCGATCGTCCTGCTCGCCGCGCTCCCCTCCGGCGCGCGCCCGTTCGCGGCGCCGAACCCCGCGGGAGAGCTGCCGCTCGCGGCGCCCGGCGCCGAGACCCGCGTTTTCTCGCTCGAGGCCGGGCAGGGCAGGATCGAGCTCGGCAGATCGTTCATCGTTCCGGGATCGGATTCCGTGCTCCTCGACGGGGAAGCGCTCCGGAGAGGGGACGACTACCG
>DHHB01000005.1:2918-3787 GCA_002403075.1 bacterium UBP1_UBA4783
CAGAGCCTCAAGGTCACGATGGTCGGCACGGTCGCGAAGGATCTCGAGGTGAACGCGTATCTCACCGACGACGATCTCCCCGTGCAGCCGGCGGGAAACACCGAGGAGCTCAAGCAGCTCGACCGCGTGTTCGTCCAGGTCAAGAGCAAGCACAGCGAGGTGCGGCTCGGCGATTTCTCGTCGGGGCTCTCGACGTTGGCGTTTTCGCGGTTCAAGCGCGACCTGCGCGGCGTCACGGCCGAGGTCGGCGCCGCCGGGCAATCGTTCGTCGCGGGAGGGGGGATCGCTCGCGGGCGATTCAGAACGGCCCGTTTCACGGGGCGCGAGGGGGTGCAGGGTCCGTACGAGCTGCTGCCGGCCCAGCGGTTCAACTCGGTCACCATCCTCGCGGGCACCGAGGCGGTCTACTGCAACGGCCGGGCGCTCCGGCGCGGTTCGGAAAACGATTACACGATCGATTACGGCCGCGGCACGGTGTCCTTCATGGAGCGTCTTCCCGTCACGGGCGATTCCGAGTTCGTCATCGAGTACGAGGTGAGCGAGTTCGGCTACGACCGCTCGACGCTGTTCGCCGGATGGACGTCGCCGACCTGGGGCGGCGCATTCTCCGTCCGGACCTCCGTCTTTCAGGAGGGTGACAACGAAGAGCGGGCGATCGCCGGGGCGCTCTCGGACGACGACCGCGCGATCCTCGCCGCGGCGGGGGACGATCCCCGAAAGGCGATCGCCTCGGGCGTCGCGCGCGTCGAGGCGGGGGCCGGGGACTATGCGTTGATAAACGCCGGCTCCGATTCCGCGTACTTCGCCTTCGCCGAAGCGGGAGGGGAGTACCGGCTCGAGTTCATCGACGCGGGCGCCGGAAACGGCGA
>DHHB01000005.1:3954-5004 GCA_002403075.1 bacterium UBP1_UBA4783
GACGACGGCGGCCGAGCGCTGCGCCTCGAGGGGGGGCTGAAGGAATACGCCGTTCCGTCGGCGAGGCTGTCTCTCACCGGGGAGCTCTCGAGCGTGGACGGACGCTACGCCGCGCCGGACAAGGTCCGCGAACCCTATTTCTACCGGGACTGGGGACTCGAGGACGAGCCGCTCTCGCTCACGGAGACGATCGCCGGGGCGCGTCTCGGGATCGCCGGCACCCGGGCGTGGAACGCCGCGGCCGGGTACCAGCGTCTCGCGCGGGGGGACGCGGTCGACGCGCGGAAGGCCGACGTCGAGGGCGCGATCGGAAACCTCGATTCCCGGGGCGCCGCGGTGCGCGTCATGAGCTCGCAGGCGGGAGACGAGAGGGAGAGGCGGTTCCTGCGGAGCGAGGGCGCCTTCGCGTTCTGGCACCTCGCCCCGCGCGTCGCGTTCGAATCGGAGCGGTACGCCGTACAATCGGACGCGAGCCCCGACACGGGGCGGTTTTACCGGGAGGGAACCGTCTCGATCGCCTCCCGCGATACCGGACCGTGGCGCGGAGCGCTTTCCCTCACCCGGCGGCACACGGACGTTCTCGACACCCTCCGGAGCGCGTGGGGCCGCGGGCGCGAGAACGACGAGGTGAGCTTCGACGGCGCCTATTCGAGGGGCGCGCGGATCGTCGAGCTTCTCGCCACGCAGCGGCGCACCCGCGAGCCGCTCGGCGAGTACGACTCCGTCAACAACCTCGCGCGCATCCGCGCGAGGGATTCGTGGGAGCGCGCCGGCGTCGCCGCCGACGTGAGCTACCGGATCGGCGGGGGCGAGGAGCGAACGCTCCAGAAGTCGGTGATATTCGTCGGCGAGATGCAGGGGGACTACGACGCGGCCGGGCGGGAGGTCGGGCAGAAGCGCGGCGATTACATGCTCGTCTACATTCCGGGGGCCGAGCGGGTCGGCGTGAACACGGTGGAGCTCGGCATGCAGGCGAGCTTCGGCGCCGGCGTGCGGGGCATCGGCGGCGCCGGGAGGGAGGACGGCTTCTGGGGAACTCTCAAGCGCGAG
>DHHB01000005.1:5124-46195 GCA_002403075.1 bacterium UBP1_UBA4783
TCCCGCGAGGACGAGGAGGACAACCGCACGGAGGGGGCCGCCGCCGAGAGCTTCGCGCGCGAGCTTCGCCTGCGCGCGGAATCCGCCGCGTGGAACGCCGTGGCCCTCGCGTGGGAGGCGCGGACCGCGCTCTCGAGCCGGGAGACGGCCGCCTTCGGCGAGCGCTACGAGATAGAGACGGTCGCGCTCTCTCAGACCGTCATCCGCCGTTTCGGCCCTTCGACCAAGCTCTCCCTCGAGGCGGGCGCCGAGCGCCGGGCGGACGCAGTCTCGGAGGCGAAGCAGACGTCCTACCTCGTGACGCCGTCCTTCAGCTCCTCGATCGGCTCGCGCTTCAACGCGGCGGCCTTCCTTCGCGTCACCTACACGAACGCGGAGTCGTCGGCGGGAAAGCCGCTCTTCTTTCTCGAGGAGGGTTTTCGACAGGATTGGAACGTGCTCGGCCAGTATCGGGTCTCGAACAACATCAGCTTCGGCCTGAGCTATACGGGGCGCCGCGAGAAGAACTACCGGGGGGAGGTGTCGACGGTCAATGATCTCAAGATGGAAAGCCGCGCTTATTTTTAGCCCGGCGCTGCTTCTCGCCTCCGTCGGCGCCGCCGCCCCCGTGATCCGATCCGTCGCGGTCTCGGGGAACAGGATGGTCTCCGCCTCCGAGATCGCGCGGGGGAGTCTCTTGCGGCCAGGAGCGCAGTTTTCGGATTCGCTCGTGGCTCAAGAGGTTGCGAGGATCGATTCACTCTATTTCTCGGTCGGCGTGCTCTCGGTCGGCATGCGCGCCGATACGATCCGCCGCGGGGATGGCGTGGAGCTGCTGCTCCGCGTGGAGGAGGGCGAGCCCGCCCGCGTGGGGCGGGTGGCCGTGAGCGGCGCGGCCCTCCTCGGAGAGAAGGAGGCGCGGGAGGCGATCCGTCCGCGCGAAGGAGAAACGTTCGACCCGTTCCTCCTCGAACGGTCGCTCGTCGCGCTGCTCGCCCGGTACAACGAATCGGGCTACCCCTACGCGCAGGTCTGGCTCACCGGCTTCGCGTACCGGGCGGACTCGAACGAGGTCGATCTCGTCGTCTCGGTTTCGGAGGCGGAGCGGACGGCGATCGGCCGGATCGTCTTCGAGGGTCTCGCGAAGACCGACTCGTCGGTGGCGCGCAGGACGTCCCGCCTGCGGCGCGGAACGCCGTACCGGAGCTCGGACGTCGAGCGCGCCCGCGCGTATCTCCGCTCCTCGGGCCTCTTCGAGTCGGTCGGCGAGGCGAGGCTCGAGCGGCGCCGCGCGGGTGAGATCGATCTCGTCCTCCCCGTGAAGGAGACGAAGGGGGCCGGAACGTTTCAGGGGGCCATGGGGGTCTCCAAGAAGCCGGACGGGTCGTACGTCGCGAGCGGCGCCGCCGGGCTCGCCCTGCGGAACATCGCGGGCTCGGGGCGCGACGCCGCCCTCGATTGGCTGAACGACGGGCAGTCGTACTCGCGCATCGGCATCCGGTTCCGCGAGCCGTTCATCGCGTCCACTCCGCTCTCTCTCGGTATCGAGCTCTCGCAGATAGTGCAGGATTCCGTCTACGTGTGGAGCGCGGGCTCGTTCTTCGTCGGCATCCCCCTCGGCCCGGCGGCGACGGTGACGGCGGGGTTCGCCGCCGACCGCAACGTTCCCGAGTCGGGAGAGCTCGCCCGGAGCTCGCGCCGGCGGTTCCGCCTCGGCTACGCCCGGACCGGCGCCGGCTCCGCGGGCGCCGCGATCCACGTCGAGGGAGCGTACCGGAAAAAGCAGTTCGCCAACGCCCCCGCCGAGCGCGACGGCGAGCTCCTCTACGGTTTCGAGGCGAGCGCGTCCGTCGCGACGTTCGAATCTCAGAGCCTCTATCTCCGCCTCGCCTCGCAGGGCGTTTTCGCGAAGGGGGATGTGCCGCTCGCCGAGACCTACGCGCTCGGCGGCGCGAATACGCTCCGCGGATACCGGGAGGCGCAGTTCCGCGGCGAGAAGATCGTCTGGAGCTCCGTCGAGTATCGCTTCGGGGCGGGGGGGCTCTTCTTCCTCTTCGACGACGTCGGAGCGTTCGAGACGCGGAGCGAAGGGTGGACCTTCAAAAACGGGGTGGGGTTCGGCCTCCGGGCCGATTCCCCCGTGGGGATCGTTTCGCTGAGCTTCGGCGTGGGGGAGCGGCTGTCGCTCGCCGAAACGCGCCTGCACGTCTCGCTTTCCGAGCGCTTCTAGTCCGTCGGTCCCGCTGTTGACGCGGCCTCCTCCGCGCGCGTATACTGTATCGATTGCCAGCTTGAGAGGGGGAGAACGATTTGACGGAATTCGAACGGGCGAGGGGCGGAGAGGTGACGCCGGCCGCGCGCCGCGTCGCCGCGGAGGAACGGATCGATCCCGAGCGCCTTCGGCTGCTCATCGCCGAGGGGCGCGCCGTCGTGACGGGGTTCGCGCGCAAGCACAGCCGCGTCGTCGGAATCGGCGAGGGGTTGCGCACGAAGGTCAACGCCAACATAGGCACGAGCCCGGCGCACGTCGATCCCGCCGTCGAGCTCGAGAAGCTCCGCGTGGCGATCGACGCCGGCGCCGACGCCGTCATGGACCTCTCGACGGGCGGCGATCTCGACGCCGTGCGGCGCGCGGTCTGCGAGAGATCGACGATCCCCGTCGGCACGGTGCCGATCTATCAGGCGATCGTCGAGACGACGCTTGCGGGGGGCGGGATCCCCGACGCGACGGAGGACGCCCTGTTCGAGGTCGTCGAGCGGCACGCCCGGGACGGCGTCGATTTCATGACGATCCACTGCGGCCTCACGAAGCGGCTCGCCGACGTGGTCGCCGCGTCGCGGACGGCCGGGGTCGTGAGCCGGGGCGGCTGCTTCCTTCTCCAGTGGATGGTCTCGAACGGCAAGGAAAATCCGTACTACGAGCACTTCGACCGTCTCCTCGACATCGCCGCCGAGTTCGACGTCGCCCTGAGCCTCGGCGACGGATTGCGTCCGGGGGCGATCGCGGACGCCACCGACGGCGCCCAGATCGGCGAGCTTCTCGTGATCGGCGAGCTCGTCGATCGCGCGCGCGCGCGCGGCGTGAGCGTCATCGTCGAGGGGCCCGGCCACGTCCCCCTTCAGGACGTCCCCGCCCAGATGCTGCTGCAGAAGCGGCTCTGCAAGGGCGCGCCGTTCTACGTGCTCGGTCCGCTCGTGACCGACGTGGCGCCCGGATACGATCACATCACGAGCGCCATCGGCGGAGCGGTGGCCGCGTGGCACGGCGCCGATTTTCTCTGCTACGTCACTCCCGCCGAGCATCTGCGGCTCCCGTCGGTCGAGGACGTGCGCACGGGCGTCATCGCGGCGCGCATCGCGGCTCACGCCGGCGAC
Source organism: bacterium UBP1_UBA4783 (assembly GCA_002403075.1). Classification (GTDB taxonomy): domain Bacteria; phylum Krumholzibacteriota; class Krumholzibacteriia; order Krumholzibacteriales; family Krumholzibacteriaceae; genus SSS58A. Next base: position 8,479 of record DHHB01000005.1, read on the forward strand.
GTCGCGAAGGGGATCCCGGGCGCCGCCGACTGGGATCTCGAGGTTTCGAAGGCGCGGGCCGGCCTCGACTGGGAGACCTCCATCGCGCGGAGCGTCGATCCGGAGCGCGCCCGGGCCATGTACGATCCGATCGCCGGAGACTCGGGAAAGCTCTGCTCGATGTGCGGCATCTACTGCGCGATACGCGGCACCAAAAAGAGCAGGGAGAGCCGCTCCTCGCGGGAGTAGGGATGAGCGGCGTGCGAAGGCGCGCCGGGAGATCCACCCGGCACGGAGCCCCTTCCGGGCGGCGAGCGCGCGCTCTCTCGTCGTTCCTCGATTCCCACGGATATACGTCGGCGATCTCCGAAGAGGCCGACGCGGATTCGCTCGCCCGCCTCATCGCGGACGGCCCCGTGCCTCCGTCGTATCTTCTCTCTCTCGCGGAGCGCTGCGGCGCGGCGTTCTCCCCGATCCTGGAGGAGGCCTCGGCCCTCTCCCGCGCGGAGGCGCCCGGCGCCGCGGCGCCCCGCGAGCCTCTCCCCGGCGCGGGGCGGGCGCTCGGGCTCGAGGAGGCCTTCGCTCGTCTCTTCGAGACGCTCGGCGAGGAGCGCGCGGGCCAACTCCAGATGGCGCGCGCCGTCGACCGGGCGCTTCGGGAGGACGCCGTCGCCCTCGTCGAGGCGGGCACGGGCACGGGAAAGTCCCTCGGCTACCTCGTCCCGGCGGCGCTCTTCGCGCGCGAGAGCGGCGAGCGCGTCATCGTCTCGACCTACACGAAAAACCTGCAGGATCAGCTCTTTCGCAAGGAAACGCCTCTTCTCGAGTCCGTCGTTCCGCTCGTGCGCGCGGAGCGGCTCCTCGGCAGAGAGAACTACCTCTGCACGCGGAGCGTCGTCTCGCACGCGGCCTCCCTCATGGAGGGCGGCGTCGAGCCCGGGCTCGCCTATGCGATCGACGCCGCGCTCGGCGGCGACGGCGCCGGCGATACGGCCGCCGCCGGCGGCCCCCGGGCGCCGTCCGTCTCGGCGCCGGCGCGCTGTCCGATGAACGCGTGCGCCTTCGTGGACCGCTGCCCTCTCGTTCGCGCGCGGCGCCGGGCGCGCGAGGCCGAGGTGCTCTTCGTCAACCATGCGCTCCTTCTCACCGATTACCGGCAGGGAGGAGGCGTCATCGGGCCGTACTCGCGCGTCGTATTCGACGAGGCGCACCATCTCGAGCGCTGCGTCGTCGAGAACCTCTCCGTCCGAGCCTCGCGGGAGGATTGCCGCCGCATGCTCGAGCCCCTGAGGGCGGCGCTCAGAAACGAGGATATCTGGAAGCTCCTCGCCCTCGGTCTTCACGAAGCGGCGGGGGCGGGGACGAAGGGCCTCAAGGAGGGGACGGCGAACGCGGCGGCCGCGGTCGAGAGGTCGTACGCCTCGCTCTTCCGCGCGCTCGAGGATCTTCTCAATCCCTCGAGGGCCTTCCGCGGGACGAAGCTCCGCTATACCGACGGCGGCGAGACGTTCGCCGATGCGCGCGGCGAGATGAATTGCATTCTATCTGATATCAATAAGTTGAATGAAATACTTAAAGTTATAAATGAAACAAGCGCTCCGAAGGATCTCGATCCGTTCCGGCAGGAGGCGGGGTACGTGTCCGAGGAGCTCTCGACGCTCGGCGAGAGCCTGCGGTTCCTCTCGGCGGGATGCGGCGAGGAGTCGGTGTTCTGGCTCGACTGGAATGCGGACGGCTCGCTCCGCGAGCTCTGCGGCTCGCCGCTCGAGATCGACCGCTCCTTCGCCGACTACCTCGAGAGCTTCATGGGATCGGCCGTTCTCACGTCGGCGACCCTCTCGGAGGAGGGGAGCTTCGCCTTCGTGAAGGAGCGCCTCGGCGTCGGGCTCGTTCCCGGAAGGCCGATCGAGACGATCATCCCCTCGCCGTTTCCGTACGACGAGCGCTGTCTCGTGCTCATCGTGACGGGGCTCGGCGATCCGAACGAGGACGCGTTCGCGTCCCGCGTGAGCGCCGTGGTCGGGTCGCTCGCCGCGGAGCTCCGGCGGCGCGCGATGGTGCTCTTCACCTCGTACCGTCTCTGCCGCGCCGTCGCGCGCGATCTCGAGCCGCTCCGCGACAGGTTCACGATCCTCGTGCAGGGCTCGGGGGAGAGCAGGGAATCGCTCTCCGGCCGGTTCCGGCGCGACGAGGCCGCGCTTCTCCTCGGGGTGGCGAGCTTCTGGGAAGGCGTGGATTTCCCCGGAGAGGAGCTCGAGTGTCTCGTCATCCCGAAGGTGCCGTTCCCGGTGCCGTCCGAGCCGGTCGTCGAGGCGAGGTCGCAGCGTCTCTCCGCGCTCGGCGAGGACCCGTTCGAGAAGCTCTTCCTGCCCGAGGCGATCATGCGGATGCGGCAGGGAGCGGGGCGCCTCATCCGCCGCATGGACGACCGCGGCGTCATCGTCGTTCTCGACGAGCGTCTCGAGACGCGGCCGTACGGAGCCGCGATCCTCGCCGCGCTCCCCTCGCAGAGGATCGCGCACGTGTCGGCCGAGGAGTGCGTCGATGCGGCGGTCCGATGGTTCGCGGAGCCGTGACGGCCGCCCGCGGGCCCGCGGACCGGCGACGGAGACCAGCCGGTTCGCCCGTCCGCGACCGCGCCCCGGGAGACGCCCTTTGGGGTTGCCCCGGCGCGGCGAAAACAATATCGTGCAAGGTAACGACAGCCATCCGGAGGTGTCCCGATGCCGCAGAGAACGATCAGAGCGCCGCGCGGAACGGCCCGCTCGTGCAAGAGCTGGTTTACCGAGGCGCCGCTTCGCATGCTCATGAACAACCTCGATCCCGACGTCGCCGAGCGGCCCGACGAGCTCGTCGTCTACGGCGGCCGCGGAAAGGCGGCCCGAAACTGGGAATGCTACGACCGGATCGTGGAGACGCTCCGCGGTCTCGGCGACGACGAGACGCTCCTCGTGCAGTCGGGGAAGCCCGTCGGCGTGTTCCGGACCCACGAATGGGCGCCGCGCGTGCTCATCGCCAACTCGCTCCTCGTCCCGCGCTGGGCGACGTGGGAGAGCTTCTGGGAGCTCGAGAAGATGGGGCTCACCATGTACGGGCAGATGACGGCCGGATCGTGGATGTACATCGGGACGCAGGGGATCCTGCAGGGGACCTTCGAGACGTTCGCCGAGTGCGCGCGGATGCATTTCGGAGGCACGCTCGCGGGGAGGCTCGTGCTCACGGCGGGCCTCGGGGGAATGGGAGGCGCCCAACCGCTCTCCGTGACGATGAACGGCGGGGTATGTCTCGCCGTCGAGGTCGATCCCGACCGCATCGCGCGCAGGCTCGAGACCCGCTACTGCGACGAGATGGAGACGGACCTCGACCGGGCGCTCGAGAAGGCGCGCCGCGCCGTCGCCGAAAAGCGGCCGTTTTCTATCGGGCTCGCGGCGAACGCCGCCGACGTCTATCCCGAGCTCGTCCGGCGCGGGATCGTTCCCGACGTCGTCACCGACCAGACCTCCGCGCACGACGCGCTCAACGGCTACATCCCCCGCGGATACGATCCCGCCACCGCCGCGGAGCTTCGCCGCGACAAACCCGACCGCTACGTGAAGGAGGCGATCGAGTCGATCGTCGCGCACGTGCAGGCGATGATCGATCTTCAGGATCGCGGCGCGGTCGTGTTCGACTACGGAAACAACATCCGCGGACAGGCCGAGAAGGGGGGGCTCGCGAACGCCTTCGCCTTCCCCGGTTTCGTGCCGGCCTTCATCCGGCCGATGTTCTGCGTCGGCAAGGGGCCCTTCCGCTGGATAGCCATGTCGGGCGATCCGAAGGACATCCACCGGACCGACGAGCTCGTTCTCGAGCTCTTCCCCGAGAACGAGTCGCTGTGCCGCTGGATCCGGATGGCCCGCGAGAAGGTCCGGTTTCAGGGGCTCCCGGCCCGCATCTGCTGGCTCGCGCACGGCGAGAGGGAGCGGTTCGGGCTCGCGATGAACGACCTCGTCGCGCGCGGCGAGATCTCGGCGCCGATCGTGATCGGACGGGACCATCTCGACTCGGGCTCGGTCGCCTCGCCGTTCCGCGAAACGGAGGCGATGCGCGACGGGAGCGACGCGATAGCGGACTGGCCCGTTCTCAACGCCCTGCTCAACACGTCCTCCGGCGCGGCGTGGGTATCGGTTCATCACGGCGGGGGCGTCGGAATGGGGCTTTCGATCCACGCCGGACTCGGCGTCGTGGCCGACGGAAGCGCGCTCGCGGCCCAAAAAACGGCCCGATGCCTCGCGAACGACCCTGGCACAGGGATTGCAAGACACGCGGACGCCGGCTACGAGATAGCCGTTGAAAAAGCGAAAGATGCAGGGCTTCATATCCCAATGCTCCGAAAGTAGATCGATCCGCGACGGGGGATTCTGAGGCCTTTTGGACTCGGGCCGGCCGCGCAAACCGCGCATTTTGAGCAGCTTTCAGGCTGGCTTGTTATACATAGCAAGGAGTGGCGCTTGCCCCGGATGTACGACTTCCTGCTGTACGGCGCCGGACAGCTCGTAACCTGCTCGAACCCCGGAAAGGGTCCGAAGCGTGGCAAAAGTCTATCCGACCCCGGCATAGTGAGCGATGGAGCGATCGCCGTCTCCGGGGGGACGATCCAGGCGATCGGTCCCCGCGACGACGTTCTCCGCGCCGTCGGCTCGGCGCGCGTCGAGCGGACGATGGACGCGGGCGGCAGGGTCGTCATGCCCGGCTGGGTCGATCCCCACACGCACGCCGTGTTTTCGCGCTACCGCGCGGACGAGTACGAGGCGCGCATCAGGGGCGAGGGGTACCTCGAGATCGAGCGGCGCGGCGGCGGCATCAAACGGACGGTCCGCGAGGTGCGCGCGATGAGCGAAGACCAGCTCTTCGAGGTCAGCCGCCGGCGTCTCGCGAAGATCCTCGAGGGCGGAACGACGACGATCGAGATCAAGAGCGGATACGGCCTCGATCTCGAGAACGAGCTCAAGATGCTTCGCGTCATCGCCCGTCTCGGGAGAGAGCTTCCGCTCGACGTCGTCGCGACCTTCATGGGAGCCCATCAGAAACCGCCGGAATCCTCCGGGGGGAGCGCGTACGTGCGTCTCGTGATCGACGACATGATCCCCGCCGTCGCGCGGGAAGGGCTCGCCGAGTTCGTCGACGTCTTCTGCGAGCGGGGCGTGTTCTCGGTCGAGGAGACCGAGGAGATACTCGTCGCGGCCCGCGCGCACGGCCTCGGGCTCAAGGTTCACGCGGACGAGATCACGCCGCAGGGCGGCGCCGAGCTCGCCGCGCGCCTCGCCGCGCGCTCCGCGGAGCACCTCACGAAGATCTCTCGGGCGGGGATCGACGCCCTCGCCTCATCCGATACGATCGCGGTGCTGCTTCCCGCGACGACCTTCGGCCTCGGCTCGCGCGATTTCGCGCCGGCGCGGGAGATGATCGACCGGGGGGTCGCCGTCGCCCTCGCGACCGATTTCAACCCGGGATCGTCCCCGTCGTGCTCGATGTCCTTCGTCGTCGCCGTGGCCTGTTCCCAGATGCGGATGACGCCGGCCGAGGCCGTGAACGCCGCGACGGTGAACGCGGCCTTCGCCGCGGGCCGCGGCGGGCGGGTCGGCTCGCTCGAGAAGGGGATGCAGGCGGACTTCGCCGTTCATGACGTCGAGGATTACCGCGAGATCCCCTCGCGGGCGGGAACGAATCACGCCGTCGCCGTCGTCAAGGCGGGAGCGATCGCGTGGGAGCGGTCCGCGTACGAAACGGCGAGCGAGGTGGGGCTGTGAGCAAGGCGAGCCAGATACGGCAGAAGGCTCAGGAGCTCCTCCAGAAGGGCCACGTCGACAAGGCCGTTCAGGAGTACCGCCGCCTCATCTCGATCGAATCGAAAAATCCGAACCTCTACAACGAGCTCGGAGACATATACCTTCGCGCGAGCGACAAGGATCAGGCGGTGCAGAGCTACGAGAAGGCCGCCGTCATCTACGAAAAGGTCGCTCTCTACAACAACGCCGTCGCCGTCTGCAAGAAGATCCTCCGCGTCAATCCGGAGAGAACCGAGACGATGGCGAAGCTCGCCGAGCTCCGCGCGAAACAGAAGCTCGAAGGCGAGGCGGCGTCGTTCTTCGCGCAGTTCGTCGAGACCGTTCTCGCGGGACCTCCCTCGATGCTCACCCGCGCGCAGAAGGACGTCGACCGGATAGTCGAGCTCATGCCGGAGTGCGAGGCGATCCTCGCGAAGGCGACGGAGCTCTACGTCCAGACGGGCATGAGACTGCGGACCGCCGAGATCTACTCGAAGCTCGCCGGCATGGCCGAGGCGGCCGGCGACGCGAACAAGACCGCGCATTACCGGCGGAAGCTCGAGGAGCTCAAACCCGAGCTCAGCGCCGAGGAGACGGCCCGGGTCGCGGAGTTCGAAGGCCCGCGGGGCGCCGCCGGGGCTCCGGCCGCCGCCGCGGACGGCGGTATCGAAGCGGCCGCGGGCGAAGAGGCCGGTTCCGGCGTGATCGAGGCGGCGCCCGACGCAGCCGAAGAGACCGGCGCGAAGACCGCGGACGTCGAGCCCGAAGCCGGAACGGAAGAAGCGGCCGCGGACGAAAGCGAAACCCCCGCCGCCGCGGTCGGCGAAGACGCGGACGAGACGCACGTCAGGAACGCGGTCGAGGAGGCCGAGATGCTGGCCGCCATGAGCCGAGGCCGCGAGCCGTACGACCGGGGCATCGAACGCCGGAAAACGCCCGTCGAAAGCGAGCGCCGCGCGGCGTACGACGCAGCGTCCAGCGCGGCTCCGCCTCCGTCGCCGCCGCTCGGCGAATCGACGGAGTCCCGGGAGCTCGTCGAGGAGATCACGAGCGACGTCGAGAAGGACGATCTGCGAAGCCACTACGATCTCGGCATGGCGTATCTCGAGATGGGCCTCTTCACGGAGGCGATCAGGGATTTCCAGATAGCGTCGCGCTGCGAGGATCTGCAGCTCAGCTCGATGGAGATGATCGGCCACTGTTTCCTCAAGAGCGGAGAGGCCCGGCTCGCCGTGAAGCAGCTCATGCGGGCGCTCGACATCGCCCGCGCGACGGGCGCCGACAGCCTCGGCATCCACTACAACCTCGGTCTCGCGTACGAGATGATCGGCGAGCAGGCCCGAGCCCGCGAACACTTCGAAGAGGTGTATATAGTCGACATGGCCTTCCGCGACGTGGCGGAGAGGATGAAGAAGCTCGCCGCGGTATCCTGATCGGATCACGATGGACGCGCCGACCGGCCCCTGCGATCTCCATCTCCACTCTCACTATTCCGACGGAACCATGTCGCCCGACGAGCTCGTGGGCTTTTCCGCGTCGATCGGCCTTTCGGCGGTTTCCATCACCGATCACGACACGATGAACGGGCAGGCCGAGGCGCTCGAGGCCGGCTCGCGCTACGGCATCGAGGTCGTGACGGGGATCGAGTTCAGCATCGACGACGGCGGGGCGAGCCACCACATCCTCGGCTATTGCTTCGACCACGCCGACGCCGCCCTTTCGGAAGCCCTCGTCTCGCTCGCCGCTCAGCGGATCGAGCGCGCGAGGGGGATCGTGCGGCTCCTCGCGGACCGGGGAATGGCCGTTCCCTTCGAGGAGGTCCTCGCCGAGGCGGGGAAGGGAAGCGTCGGCCGGCCCCATATCGCGCGCGTGCTCCACAGACGCGGATACGTCGCGAGCGTTCCCGAGGCCTTCTCGCGGTGGATCTCCGACGGCGCCCCGTGCAACGTGCCGAAGACGACGCTTCCGCTCGACGACGTCGTCGGCCTCGTGCGCGGCGCAGGCGGCGTGGCCGTCTGGGCCCATCCCGGTTGGAACGTGAAGAAAGGCGATCTTCTCGACCGTTTCGTCGCGGCCGGCGTGCGGGGGATCGAGGTCTGGCATCCGAATCATTCGGAGCGGATCGTCGAAGCGATCGCCGCGGCGGCCCGCGAGCGCGGCCTCGTCATGACCGGCGGCTCCGATTACCATTTCGCCGAGATCATGCAGGCGGATATCGGCGAGATCGCGGCCCCCCGCGGGAGTCTGGACGCGTTGCGGCGCGAAGCGTCGGGCGGGTCGCATTAAGCGGGTCACATTTGCCTTGACCCTCCTTCGAACGCTCCCGTACAGTTTCCGCCGGGACCGGCCCTCCGCGGCCGGCGCGTCGTCGTGGTCAGCCCGTCTTCCGGAGCGAACCCCCGTTATGGCCGGAAAACGCACCCCGCAGAGCCGGATCGTTCTCGCGGCGCTTTTCACCGCGATCGGCGTCTCGCTCGGCCGCCTCATGGCCGGGATTCCGAACGTCGAGCTCGTGACGCTCTCCGTTTTCATCGGGGGCGTCTTCTGCGGCATGCGCGCGGGCGCCGCGATCGGAGCGCTCGTCATGCTCGTGCATTCGCTGCTCAATCCCCTCGGGCCCGCGCCGCCGCCGCTCCTTCCGGCCCAGATGACCGGGTTCGCCCTCGCCGGGATCGCCGGCGGCTTCCTCGGGCGCGGTTCGCGCCTCTCCGGCGCGCGGGGCGCCCTCGCGGCGGGCGCCGCCGGATTCGCCGTCACGCTCGTCTACGACGTGCTGACGACGCTCGCGACCGCGTTCATCGCTCTCGGCGCCGCCGGATTCGCGCGTGGCGTATGGGGTGTGGCGGCCGCGGGGCTCGTTTTCGCCGCGATCCACGTCGGCGTCAACACGGCGCTCTTCGCCGTCGCCGTTCCCCCGGTAGTGGCCGCCGGGCGCGCCGCCGGGGCGGGAGGAACGGCATGAGGAGACGCGGACGATCGACCGCCGCGCTCGCCGCCCTCTTCGCGGCGATCTCGGCGGCGTGCGGCGCGCCGGCCGCTTCCGCCGGATTCTCCGGCGCGCTCGCCTCGGACTCGCTCCTCCTGCCGACCGAGACGTTCGTTCTCACGCGGGAGGATCTCGCCGGCCGCAACGTGCATACCCTCGACGATATCATCGCGCTCCTGCCCGGAGTGTTCCGGTGGCGCGAGGGGCCTCCCGGCTCGTTCGAGGGCTTCTCGGTGGAGGGACGGAGCTCGCGCGGAGCGAACTTCCTCGTGAACGGGCGGCCCGTCGTGGACGTGTACCGTTTCGAGGCGCTGCTGAGAGTGCTTCCCCTCTCGCGCATCGAACGGATCGAGGTCGTCTACAGCGGCTCTCCGGTGTTCACCGGCGATCTGTCGTCGCGCGGCGCGGTCAATCTCGTCCTCGAGGAGGGAGGCCGGGAGGCCCCGTCGTCCCTTCTCAACTTCACGTACGGGGAAGCGAAGCGGCGCGCGCGCCGCGCGTGGTTCGCGACGCCGCGCGCCCACGTCGGCGGCGTTCTCGCCTACGACCAATACCTGCAGGACGGGATCGAGTGTATTCCGGCGCTCCCCGGGCGCATCGTCGGAGCGTATGATTCCCGCTCGATCCTCGCCGAGCTGTGGTTCGAGCCGTCCCCGGCGGAGAGGGTCGACGTCCTGTTCCACCGGTACGAGGACACCTCGGTCGGCACGATCGTCGGCTCGCTCGAAGACGTGCGATGGTCCGGATTCGCCTCTCTCGTCTCGTACCGGCGCCCCTCGCTCGAGATCTCCGTGCGCGAGCGCGTGGTCAAGCTCTCCCGCCGGTGGACCGAGCTCGACGCGATCTCTCTTGCGGGCTCCGCGCGCTGGTCCGGCTCGGCCGGACCGGTCGGCGTTCGGGCGTTCGCGACGGCGGAGAACGTCAGCTTCGAGAACGAGATCCGGGGGACCGCGTTCAGCCCCTCCTACAGGCGTTTCGAGGGAGGAGCGGCCTTCGGCGGCGCGCTGCCGTCCGGCGCGAAGTGGCGTTTCGGCGCGTGGGGCGGCTACCATGACGAGGCCGGCGCCTACAGCGGGGGAGAGGCCGCGCTCGCGAAGGCGTGGAGCGAGCGTATCTCGCAGGACGTCGTCGTCGCCCGCCGCCTGCGGCTGCCCTCCGCGCAGGAGCTGTATCAGCCGGCGATCGCGATCGTTTCGGGAACCGACACGTTCTCGACGGCGGGCAACGCGGATCTCTCGCCCGAGATATCGGACGAGATCTCCCTCGGTTTTCGCGCGCCGCACGTTTCGATATCGATCTTCGGCAGGAGCGAGAGCTCGCTCATCAGGCTCGACGGCGGTTCCCGCGCGGTCTATCGCTCGACGGGGAGCGGTCTCGTCGCGGGAGCGCGCGGCCGTCTCGACGCCGGCGCGAAGATCCTCGGCGTCGATTGCGCGACGATCCTCTCGGGGGAAGGATATCCCGAGCGCGAGGCGCTCGCCGACGGCGTTCCGGCGCACCGGGTCATCGCCGAGATCGCGCTCTCGCGGCGCATTCTCGGGGGGACCGAGCTCCTCTCCGCGGGGCTCGCCGCCGAGTTCGCCGGGAAGAGGTCGTGGCCGTCCGGCGAGCTCCCGTCCTATCGCGTGCTCGATTTCAGAGCGTCGCTCACCGTCATGAGCGCGCGGGTGAGCTTCGAGCTGCGGAACCTCCTCGACGAGAGCTGGGAGACCGTCCCCGGCTACACGATGCCGGGCCGCTATTACACGATCGGGATCTTCTGGGAGCTCCTCGACTGAAGCCGCCGCGCCCATCCGCTCGACTCTCGATTGACAGGAAATCTGGCAGCCGTCCGCGGCCGCTCCCGCGCCGCGGAGCCGCCGGATGCGCATTCGCATTGTGCACACGCGTTCGCATTGTGCGTCTTTGAAAGCGCGCGCGCCGGCGACGGCGGCCAGCGTCCTCCCGCGGGGGCGCGAACCGCTATTTCTTTAATATGAAACGACTCGCGGCCGCGGTGGCCGGTCGCCCGGAACGGGGCGCCCGGCCGCCGAACGCCGCGTCCCGGCCCCGTTTATCCCCCGGAAAATGAAACCGTTAGGCGCCGGCCCGGCCGGTGGCATGCCTTTTGCCGTTCAGCCTCCTTCGCTGAGGGAGTTGCATCGAATCCAGCCGAAGAAGATGGGTCCGCGCGGACCCGCTGGTTGGATACTTGCATAGCTGTACCGGAAACCCTTACACCGGGTGGAGGGTTCTTTGAAAGACAAAATCGCCAATCAACTCGTCGAATCGGCGCTCATCAGCCAGGAACAGCTCGAGGTAGCCCTCTCGGAACAGACGAAGACGGGGGGCAGCCTCGGGTACAACCTCGTCAAGACCGGCGCGATTTCGGAGAAAGCGTTTTCCGAGTTCCTCTCGCAGACGTACGAGGTGGCTTCCGTCGAGCTCGACGAGATCTCGCCCGACGAGCACTCGGTGGAGCTCATCCCCTCCGAGGTCGCGCAGAAATTCCAGGTCGTGCCGATCAAGCGCGAGGGACGCGTTCTGACCGTGGCGATGGCCAACCCCGACAATATCTTCGCGATCGACGACATCAAGTTCATCACCGGCCTCGACGTGCGTCCCGTCGTCGCGACGGAGACCGCGATCAAGCGCGCGATCGACCGCTTCTACGAATCGGCCGACTCGCTCGCCGAGGTCATGAAGGACATGCAGGACGACTTCGAGATCGTCGAGGAGATGGACGACGACTCGGGGCTCGCCGAAGCGCAGAGCGAGGACGCGCCGGTCGTCAAGCTCGTGAACTCGCTCATCGCCGACGCGGTGAACAAGGGCGCGAGCGACATCCACGTGGAGCCGTTCGAGAAGAAGCTCCGCGTGCGCTACCGCATCGACGGCGTGCTCCACGAAATGATGTCGCCGCCGGTCAAGATGAAGGGCGCCATCACCTCGCGCCTCAAGATCATGGCCGAGCTCGACATCGCCGAGAAGCGCGTGCCGCAGGACGGCCGCATCAAGATCCGGATCGGCAGCAAGAAGATCGATCTGCGCGTGAGCTCGCTCCCGACGATCTTCGGCGAGAAGATCGTGATGCGAATCCTCGACAAGAGCAACCTCCAGATCGATCTTACGAAGCTCGGGTTTCAGGTCGAGGCGCTGCAGAAGCTCGTCCGCGGGATCGAAATGCCCTACGGGATGGTCCTCGTGACGGGCCCGACGGGAAGCGGCAAGACGACGACCCTCTACTCCGCCCTCAACAAGATCAACCTCCCCGAGTACAACATCATGACCGCTGAGGACCCGGTCGAGTACAACATCGACGGCATCAACCAGGTGAACGTCCACGAGGAGATCGGGCTCACCTTCGCGGCGGCGCTCAAGGCGTTCCTCCGGCAGGATCCGAACATCATCATGGTCGGCGAGGTCCGCGATCTCGAGACGGCCTCCATCGCCGTCAAGGCGGCGCTCACGGGCCATCTCGTCCTCTCGACCCTCCACACGAACGACGCGCCGAGCACGATCAACCGAATGATCGACATGGGGATCGAACCGTTCCTCGTCGCGAGCTCCGTCAACGTCATTATGGCGCAGCGCCTCATCCGGCGGCTGTGCACGAAGTGCAAGAAGAAGGAGAAGATCCATCCGGAGGCGCTCCGCGAGCTCGGCATACCGTCGAGCGAGCCCTTCGACATATACAAGCAGATCGGGTGTCCCGCGTGCAGCAACACCGGCTACTCGGGGCGGACGGGCCTCTACGAGGTCATGCCCGTCTCCGAAACGATCAGGGAAATGATCCTCAACCGCGCCTCCGCGACGGAAATCAAGGAACAGGCCGTCCGCGAGGGCATGGTGACGCTGCGCGGCGACGGCATTCTCAAGCTCAAAGCGGGCCACACCTCGCTCGAAGAAGTGCTGCGAGAATCGGCGGCGTAAGCGCCGCAAGGAGAAGCTGACATGGCGGACAAGGGCGAAACGTACGCGACGATAAACCTGCGCGATCTTCTCCAGGAGATGATCGAGAAGCGCGCGAGCGATCTCCACATCACCGCGGGCGTGCCGCCGATGCTCCGCATCGACGGGGTCATCCGTCCAACCAACCACCCGATCATCACACCCGAAGTGAGCAAGATGATCGCGTACAGCATCATCACCGAAGAGCAGCAGAAGCGCTTCGAGAACGACAAAGAGCTCGATTTCTCGTTCGGCGTCACGGGGCTCTCGCGGTTCCGCGCGAACTGCTTCCAGCAGCGGGGCGTGACGAGCATCGCGATCAGACAGATCCCGTTCGAGATTCTCGGCTTCAAAACGCTCGGGCTGCCCCCGATCGTCGACGAGCTCTCGAAGAAGATGAAGGGCCTCATCCTCGTGACGGGCCCGACCGGGAGCGGCAAGTCGACGACGCTCGCGAGCTTCATCGACAAGATCAACGACGAGCGGCAGGCGCACGTCGTCACGATCGAGGATCCGATCGAGTACATCCACCAGCACAAGCACTGCATCGTGAACCAGCGCGAGGTCAAGGCCGACACCGAGTCGTTCGCCGCGGCGCTCAAGCACGTGCTCCGGCAGGACCCGGACGTCATCCTCATCGGCGAGATGCGCGACCTCGAGACGATGCAGGCGGCGCTCACGATCGCGGAGACGGGGCATCTCGCGCTCGCCACCCTCCACACGAACTCGACCTTCGAGTCGATCAACCGCATCGTCGATACCTTTCCGCCGATGCAGCAGCCGCAGGTGCGCGCGCAGCTCGCGTTCGTGCTCGAAGGGGTCGTCTCCCAGCAGCTCATCCCGCACGCCTCGGGGAAGGGGCGCGTCATGGTCGCGGAGATCATGGTGTGCACGCCGGCGATCCGCGCGTGCATCCGCGACGACAAGATCCACCAGATTTACGGCCTCATGCAGGCCGGCACGAAGCACGGCATGCAGACGATGAACCAGGCCCTGTTCCGGGCCTACGCGAGTCGGTCGATAACGCTCGACGAAGCGATGGTATGCAGCTCCGATCCGGCCGAGCTCGAGCAGATGCTCGGCGAGCGGTCGAACGCGTACGCTGGCCGCGGCGCGAAGTAACGGCAAGGGGGAAACGGTATGGCGACGACGACGTATCTGTGGAAGGGGCGGACGCCGACGGGCGAGATCCTGTCGGGCGAATACGCCGCCGAGAGCAAGCAGGAGCTCATCAACAACCTGCGCAAGCGCAAAATCGTCATCACGACGATCCGGTCGAAACCGAAGGATATCAACATCAACTTCGGATTCGCGAACCGGATCACGACGCGCGACCTCGGCGTGTTCACGCGCCAGTTCGCGACGATGATCAACGCCGGCCTTCCGATGGTCCAGTGTCTCGACATCCTCTCGAGCCAGATGGACAAGCCCGCCTTCAAGAAGATCGTCGCCGACGTCATGACGGACGTCGAGGCGGGATCGACGCTCGCCGACGCGCTCGGCAAGCAGAAGTGCTTCTCCGATCTCTACGTCAACATGGTCGACGCCGGAGAGGCGGGAGGAATTCTCGACGTCATCCTGAACCGGCTCGCGGTCTACCTCGAGAAGGTCGACGCCCTCATCAAGAAGGTGAAGGGCGCGATGACGTATCCCGCCGTCGTCTTCACCGTGTGTATCGGCGCGACCGTGTTCATGCTGCTCTTCATCATCCCGACCTTCGCGCAGATGTTCACCGACTTCGGGGGCGAGCTGCCGCTGCCGACCAAGATCGTCATGGGGCTCTCCGACTTCCTGCGCGCGAACTGGTGGGTGCTCGCCGCGTTCGGCGTCGGAGCCACCATCGGCGTCAAGCGGTACTACAAGACCGCCGGCGGGCGCTACCGCATCGATAAGATCATGCTCCACTCGCCGGTGATCGGTCCCGTCATCAGAAAGTCCGCCGTCGCGCGGTTCACGCGCACGCTCGGCACGCTCGTCTCGAGCGGCGTTCCGATCCTCAACGGCCTCGAGATCACGGCCCGGACGTCGGGCAACAAGGTCATCGAAGAGGCCGTCATGCGGACGCGCACGAGCATCAGCGAGGGCAACACGATCGCCGAGCCGCTGAAGGAGTGCGGCGTGTTTCCGCCGATGGTCGTGCAGATGATCGGCGTCGGCGAGCAGACCGGCGCCCTCGACGAGATGCTCGAAAAGGTGGCCGATTTTTACGACAGCGAAGTCGATACCGCGGTGAACGCCCTTACGTCCATCATCGAGCCGATCATGATCGTGGTCATGGGCGGCATCGTGGGCAGCATGCTCATCGCGATGTATCTGCCGATGTTCAAACTCGTATCCGTCGTCGCCGGGGGCTGATCGATGCGCTTTCCGCCGCGTGCCTGGTCCCGCCGCGAGGCGGGATCCATGAGAAAGCTCGTCTTTCTCCGTCTCGTCGTCGCGACCGTCGTCGTCGGCGCGGCGGTCGTCGTGCTCCAGTACGGCGAGGGCGGAGCGGCGGCGGGGTCGCTCTACGGGCTGCTCGGCGTCATCTACCTCGCGACGGGCTCGATGTATCTCGCCGCGCGGGCCGGCGTGAACGCGCGCACCCTCGTATGGGGGACGATCGCGGCCGACTGCGCGGTGCTCACCTGCATCATGCACTTCAGCGGGGGCTCGTCCTCGCCGTTCGCCACGCTCTTCATCCTGCCGATCCTCCTCGGCGGTCTCTGGTTCGAGACCTCGGGGGGGCTCGCGACCGCCGCTCTCGCGACCGCGGCCTACCTCGCCTACAACGTCCTCGAGTTCGGCGGGAGGGTCCATCCGCGGGGCTTCTCCATCGACGAATCCGCCGGCGATCCGCTGCTTCGCGGCTACCTGCTCATGGCGGTGTTCGTGCTGACGGGGCTCCTCAGCGGAGCCTTCGCGGCGCGCATCCGGCGGAAAGGGGAGGAGTTGTCCCGAGCGGAAAACGAGCTCCGCCGGGTCCGCCTCAACACGGACAGCATCATCACGAACGTGTCGAGCGGGCTCGTCGTCACGAAGATGACCGGCGAGATCGTGACCTGCAACCCCGCCGCCGAGCGGATCCTCGGGCTCCGGCCGGGCGGCGGCGCGGCGGGGCGCCTGATTCACGACGTCATCCCGCACATGCATCCGCTCGTGCAGGAGCTCGAGAGCGCGATCGCGACCGGAACGCAGCGGCGCCGCCACGAGCTCGAGGTGCGCCGTCTCGACGGGAGCGTGCTCCCGCTCGGCATCAGCATCTCGTTCATCCGCGGGGAGGAGGGGGAGACGCGGGGCGCGGTCGCCATATTCCAGGATCTCACCGAGGTGCACCGGATGCGCGAGAAGGTCCGCAGCGCGGACAAGATGGCCGCGATCGGGGAGCTCTCGACGGCGATCGCCCACGAGATACGCGCGCCGCTCGCCTCGATCTGCGGCTCGATCGACATGCTCTCGCAGGAGCTCGAGCTCTCCGGCGACAACCGGCGACTCATGGAGCTCGTCGTCAAGGAGTCGGACCGCCTCGACCGGATCATCACCGATTTTCTCGAATTCGCGCGGCTGCGAAGCCCCGATTTCGAGCCGGTCGACGTCGAGCGGT
The DNA here is from genome assembly GCA_002403075.1 of bacterium UBP1_UBA4783. Lineage (GTDB taxonomy): Bacteria > Krumholzibacteriota > Krumholzibacteriia > Krumholzibacteriales > Krumholzibacteriaceae > SSS58A. Next base: position 24,764 of record DHHB01000005.1, read on the forward strand.
GTCTCGACGAGGTTCTGCTCCTGCTCCGCCATTCGACGGGGATCGGGCGCGACGCCGCCGTCGAAGTCCGGAGCGGCGCGCCGCACGCCTGCGTGTACGCGGACGACGAGCAGATCCGCCAGGTGTTCCTCAATCTCATCATGAACGCCTGCGAGGCGATGGGCCCATCCGGCCGGCTCGCGATCGGCATCGAGACGGTCGTGAAGTCCCTCCGCGAGGGGGCGGGGCCGGAGACGTGCGTCGCCGTCGATTTCGCCAACACCGGCCCGGCGATCCCGCCCGAAACGCTCCCGCGCATCTTCGAGCCGTTCTTCACGACGAAGGAGGGCGGGACGGGGCTCGGGCTCGCGATCGTCGCCCGCATCGTTGAAAGCCACGGCGGCCACGTGCGGGCCGCGAGCGTCGAGGGGCAGGGCGCCGTGTTTACGGTCATTCTCCCGGTGTGCGCCGGGTCGCATACGACTCAGGAAGCGGGTCTCCAGGAAACCTTCATCGGCTTCTAGTTCGGGGTGTTCGGACTCAACGGGGGTAACGCCGAATGGCAGGAGAAAAGATCCTCGTCGTCGACGACGAGAAGAACATGTGCCAGTACCTTTCGATCATGCTCCGCAAGGAGGGTTACGAGGTCAAGACCGCCCATAGCGGGAAGAAGGCCCTTCAGGAGATCAAGGAGGGGAACTTCGACGTCGTCCTCACCGACATCAAGATGGAGGGGATGGACGGCATCCAGCTCCTCCGGGCCGTCAAGGAGCAAAACCCGACGATCCCCGTGATCATCATGACCGCGTACGCCACGCAGAAGACGGCGATCGAGGCGCTCAACAGCGGCGCGTACTACTACCTCATCAAGCGCGCGAAGAACGAAGAGATCAAGATGGTGATCCGCAGCGCCCTCGACATGCACAAGGTGAAGACGGAGAACGTCTACCTCAAGAAGCAGCTCAAAAAGAAAGAGGACTTCAAGGAGATCATCGGCAAGAGCGAGGAGATTCAGTCGGTCTTCAACCTCGTCAACAAGGTCGCCGACACCGACTCCACGATCCTCATCGGCGGCGAAAGCGGCACCGGCAAGGAGCTCATCGCCAAGGCGATCCATTACCGGAGCGGGCGCGCCGGCCAGCCCTTCGTCTCGATCAACTGCGGCGCGCTTCCGGAGAACCTCCTCGAGAGCGAGCTGTTCGGCCACGTGAAGGGAAGCTTCACGGGGGCGATCCGCGACAAGGACGGGATGTTCAAGGTCGCGAGCGGAGGCACCTTTTTTCTCGACGAGGTCGGAGAGACCACGCTCGCGATACAGGTGAAGCTGCTCCGCGTGCTTCAAGAGCGCGAGATCATCCCCGTCGGCGGCACGGCGCCGATCAAGGTGGACGTGCGCCTCATCGCGGCGACGAACTCGGATCTCGAAAAGGCGGTCAAGGAGGAGCGTTTCCGCGCGGACCTCTACTACCGCCTGAACGTCATCCCGATCCTCATCCCGCCGCTGCGCGACCGCCGGGACGACATACCGCTCCTCGTCGACCATTTCCTGCGGCTCGCCGGCGAGCGCACGGGGCGGCGCAAGAGCATATCGAAGGCCGCGATGGATCTCCTCTGCGCCTACGATTGGCCCGGCAACGTGCGCGAGCTCGAGAACGTGATCGAGCGGGCCGTCATCCTGCAGGAGGGGGACGAGGTCTTTCCCGAGAACCTTCCCGTCAAGGTGTGCAACCACATGAGCGAGCGGCGCCGCGTCGTCATGAACAAGACGCAGATGACGCTCGACGAGCTCGAAAAGGAGTACCTCGTCGGCGTCCTCGAGGAGACCGGCTGGCAGAAGAAGAAAGCGAGCGCGATCCTCGGGATCAACGCCTCGACGCTCTACCGAAAGATCCAGCGGTACGGCCTGTCCCAAGAGAAGCTGAAGGACCAGTAACCGGGCGCGTTGCAATGAGAAACGTCCGCAAGGCATTTCGAAACGGCGCTGGAAAACGGCGAGAAAGGGGGTATCCGGCAATTCGATGTATTCCAGCGGGTTATAACGTTCCCGTCTCCCTGCTTCGTTGGCACGGAGATTGCGAAATAGCGCTCTGAACGGCTGCGGCGAGCAGCACCCGGCAAAAATCGGGTCACCGCGGCCGTCATCGAGAAGAAGAGATCAAAGCATCCGGCTTTGAAGAGTTTGTGTGAAGGAGGTGCCTGATGAACAACAAGGGTTTCACCCTCATCGAGTTGATGATCGTGGTCGTGATCATCGGCATTCTTGCCGCTATCGCGATTCCGAACTTCATCAACATGCAGTCGCGCGCGAAGGAAGCGGCCGTGAAGTCGAACTGCCATACCGTGCAGCTCGCGGCCGAGGATTTCGCGGTTCAGAATGACGGCGTCTACGCCGGAACGGTCGCCGAGGGTCTTCCCACGACCGGCCAGTCGATCGTCGATATGCTCCCGGGCGCGGCCCTGCTCGAGAATCCGTTCACGAAGGTCGGCACGGAGCCGGTCGACGGCGCAGCGGCGAACCCCGGCGAGAGCGGTTACGCTCCGATCGTCGACGGCAGCGGCGTGAACGTCGGCTACACGATCACCGGCGTCGGCAAGACGGCCGGCACGACGATCATAACGCTTTCGAGCGGCCAGTAATCGTCGACGCACAGTCGAACACCGAGGGGCGGCTCTCCGGAGCCGCCCCTTCTTTTGTATTCCCGGCGAGCTGGGGCTCGAGCGGGTACGGAACCTGCTCCATACCCCTTCGGGACGCGTATGGAAACGAAACCATCAGATTTTTTGCCAGTTCGTGGCGATTTCCCGGCCGCCGGCGCTCCCGGCGCGCGGCAAGGGTTCTTTTTCCCGGACGGTGGGCGTCGATGAACGCGATCAGCGTCAGCGGAGTCACGAAATCCTTCCGGGGCGACATGAGCCTCAAGAAACGCGAAGTACTTCGAGGCGTCACGTTCGAGGCTCGATCCGGAGAGGCGCTCGGCTTTCTCGGCTCGAACGGCGCCGGCAAGACGACGAGCATAAAAATCATCCTCGGTCTCATCAGGGCCGACGGGGGAACGGTCGAGCTCTTCGGCCGTCCGGCCGGCTGCCGGGACGCCGCGTCGCGGACGGGGTACCTGCCCGAGATGCCGTACTTCTACCCGCACCTCACGCTCGCGGAGTTTCTCGAGTTCTGCGGGCGCCTGAGCGGCGTTCCCGCGCGCGATCTCGCGCGGCGAATCGACCGCGTCCTCGAGACGGTCGACCTCGCGCCGCACCGCGGCCTTCGGCTCAAGGGCTTCTCCAAGGGGATGCTCCAGCGGGCCGGGCTCGCTCAGGCGATCCTCCACGACCCCGACCTCCTCGTGCTCGACGAGCCCTTCTCGGGGCTCGATCCCGTCGGACGGCGGCTCGTCCGCGACGTGCTCGTCGACCTCAAGGCGAGGGGGAAAACGATCTTCTTCTCGTCGCACATCCTTCCCGACATGGAGGCGCTGTGCGACCGCGTCGCGATCATCCGCGACGGCGTCATCGCGAAGACGCTCGGCCTCGACGAGCTCGTGCGGCTCGGCGAAGGACGGATAGAGATAACGGCGCGCGGCGTGCGGCCGGGAACGCTCGCCGGGCTCGACGAGTGCGTGTCGTCCGCCGCCCCGCGGGGGGAGGAGACCTTCGTCGTCGTGCGCGAGCAGCGCTTCGTGCGTTCCGTGATCGAGCGTCTCTACGAGCGCGGCGCCGACGTGATATCGGTCGCGGGCGTGCGCCGTTCGCTCGAGGACATATTCATGCAGGAGATCGCGCGACCGGCGTGGCCGGCGCGCGCGGAAACGCCGGGCGGGGAGCGGTCGAGCGAACCCGCGGCGTTCGTCGGATTCTGACGGAGGAGCCGTTATGCGTCGCGTCGCCGCGGTCGCGATCAACACGTTTCGTGAATCGGTGCGGGAGCGCATCCTCGTCGTGGCGGCCGCGTTCGGCGCGGTGCTCATGGGAGGGTCCGTGTTCCTGTCGCCGCTCGCCGTGGGGGCGAGGCAGAAGATCGTCATGGACGTGGGGCTCGCCGCGATCTCGATCGTCGGCGTTCTCGCGGCCGTTTTTCTCGGCGGCACGCTCGTGCACAAGGAGGTCGACCGAAAGGCGATCTACCTCGTGCTGACGCGGCCCGTGTCCCGTTCCGCGTACCTCGCCGGGAAACTCGCCGGCGTCGTGCTCGCCGTATCGCTCATCGTCGCGGTCATGGCCGTCGTGCTCGCCGCGGCGCTCGTACTCGGAAACGTCGCGCCGCGCCCGGCCGTCTTCGCGGCGGTGTACCTGTCCCTTCTCGAGGCCGCGGTCATCGCCTCGATCGTCGTGTTTTTCAGCACGTTCACGACGCCGATGCTCGCCTCCTTCTTCGCGCTCTGCTGTTTCGCCGCGGGGAGCCTCAGCAACGACCTGCGCGTCTTCGCCGAGAAGTTCGGCGGCGCGGGGACGAGGATCGCCGCGGACGCCTTCTACTATCTGCTCCCGAACCTCAGGGTGTTCAACCTGCGGCACGAAGCGGTCCACGACCTGCCCTTCCGGGCCGTCGACGTCGCGCTCGCGACCGGCTACGCCGCCGTCTACGTCGCGGCCGTGCTGTGCGTCGCGTGCCTCGTCTTCAGACGCCGCGAGTTCGCGTAGGAGCGGCCGTGAAACGGAAACTCGCCGAAATCGCCGTCGCCGCCGCCGCGCTCGCGGCCATCGTCTCCGCCTCGCGCGGCGTCGAGGGGCTCGCGCGGCACCGCGGCCGCGCCGAGGTGCTCTACCTTCCCTCGGGCCGGTTCGTCGAGCAGGCGGCGCTCCAGTACCGCAACCTCGCCGCCGACGTTCTGTGGTTCCGCATGGTGCAGTACTACGGCGGCTACCGCATGGGCGAGAACGATCTCGCGTTCTTCAACCATCTCGTCGACGTCATCACCGATCTCGATCCGCAGTTCACCTTCGCCTATATCCTCGGAGCGCTCATCATCGCGGAAGACTGCGGCCGCTTCGATCAGGGGATCCGTTTTCTCGAGAAGGGCGTCGCCGGCAATCCGAACGATTGGCGGCTGCCGTTCGAGCTCGGGTTTCTCCACTACGTGTACGCGCGCGATTACGCGAGGGCCGAGGAGTGCTTCCGCGCCGCGGCCTCGCGGCCGGGGGCCGATCCGATCGCGGCGCGCTTCGCCGCGTTCGTCGCGGGCCGCGCGGGTCACGTCGAGACGAGCATCGGCATGTGGGAGGAGCTCGCCCGCACCTCCGGCAACGGCTACATACGGGAGCTCGCCGAGCGGTACATCGAGCGGCTCCGGGCGGGAGAGCCGATCGTGCCGGCGGCCGGAGGCGGGCCGGCGGGCGGCGCGTCCGCGCGGAAGGACGGGGAGGACCGATGACAATATACCGGTACGCAGTCGCGGCCGTATTCGGCCTCGCCGTCGGAAGCTTCATGAACGTCGTCGTCCACCGACTGCCGCGCGGCCTCTCCGTCGTGCGGCCCCGGTCGTTCTGCCCGCGGTGCCGGCGGCCCGTGCAGTGGCGCGAGAACATGCCGATCCTGAGCTGGCTCGCGCTCCGCGCCCGGTGCGCGGGCTGCGGGGCGCCGATATCCGTTCGCTACCCGATCGTCGAGGCCGCGGGCGGGGCGCTCGCCGTCGCCGCGGCGGCGCGATTCGGCTTCACCGTCGACGCGGCGTTCGCCTACGCCTTTCTCATGGCGCTTCTCGCGATCACCCTCATCGACTGGGACTATAGGATCATCCCAGACGGCATCAGCATCCCGTTCATCGCGGCGGGGCTCGCGTGGAGCGTCGCGAGCCCTCGGCTCGGTCTCGCGGAGTCCGCGCTCGGCGCCCTCGCCGGAGGCGGGAGTCTCCTCGCGATCGGCGAGATCTACCGGCTCGCCCGCAAGGCCGAGGGGATGGGGGGCGGGGACGTGAAGCTCATGGCGATGATCGGCGCCTTTCTCGGCGTGCGTCTCGTCCTACCCGTCGTTCTCATCGCCTCGCTCGCGGGCTCGATCTACGGCCTCGCGCTCGTCCGCGGGGGGCGCAGCGGCAGGACGGCGGTGGCGTTCGGATCCTTCCTCGCGCCGGCCGCGGCGGTCTGTCTCTTCGCCGGCGAGTCGCTCGTTTCGTGGTACCTCGGATCATTCTGATTTCTTGGCACTTTGCACGCGAATCGTACAATGCAATCCCGCGCGCCGGGCGCGCTTCGGCGGGCCGTCTCGACAACACCTTGCAATTGAACGAATTGACGCGAATGGGGCGAGGGGGACGTTGGCACGCTGCTTGCGTGTTCGAGCGATTCGAGGAGATAGGACCACTCGGTACAGGGGTGTGCCGATACCGGTTTCCGGACATTACACAACGAAAGCCTGATCGATTTCAGGCGCGGTATCTGACAAAGGTTGGTGCGAGCATGATCTCTTTACCGTTCCTCAAGCGGAAGGGCTCCACGGTGGGACTCGACATCGGTTCGAGCCTCATCAAGGTCATCGAGATCGACCATTCGGGCGCTCGTCCGGCGCTCACGCGTTTCGGTCTCCACAGGCTCGCTCCCGAGGCCATCGTCGAGGGCGAGATCATGGACCGCGACCTCGTGATCGACGGCATCAAGCAGTGCATGGAAGAGGCGGGCGTCACGGCGCCCTCGGTCGTCGCCGCCATATCCGGGCGCGCCGTGATCGTGAAGAAGGTCGTCATGGACAAGATGTCGGCGCAGGACGCCCAGGAGGCGATCTTCTGGGAAGCCGAGCAGCACGTCCCGTTCGACATCGACGACGTCTGCCTCGATTTCCAGATCCTCAAGGAGGACACCGGCGCGAACCAGATGGAGGTGCTCCTCGTCGCGGCGAAGAAGGACATGGTCAACAACCACGCGAGCCTCATCCGCGACGCCGGACTCACCCCGGTCGTTCTCGACGTCGATTCCTTCGCCGTGCAGAACTGCTTCGAGCAGGGACGCGCCGGCGAGGGGGACGCGGACTCGAAGCGGGTGATCGGCCTCGTCAACATCGGGAGCGACGTCACCAACATCAACATCATTCAGGACGCGAGCCCGCACTTCACGCGCGACATCAGCGTCGGGAGCAACAACTTCGCGGAGATCATCCAGAAGGAGCTGGGCGCGGACCACGACGAGGCGCACGCCATCGTCTCCGGCAGGCTCGGCGACCACGATCCCGCGAAGGTCAAGGAGCTCATCCGGCAGGGATCCAGGGATCTCTCGCTCGGCATCGAGCGGAGCGTCTCCTTCCTCAAAGCCGCCGGCGACGCCGACGCGATCGACGAGGTCGTCCTGAGCGGCGGCGGAGCGAACATTCCATTCCTCAAGGATATTCTGGCAGAAAAGCACGGCATCGCGATTTCGATACACAATCCCCTCGCCGGCATCGAGTGCCGCGACGGCGTGTTCGGCGAGCATGAGGCCGAGATCGACACGATCGCTCCGCTGCTGACGGTGGGCATCGGTCTCGCACTGAGAAAGGCGGGAAGAGAATGATAAAGATCAACCTGCTTCCGCGCGAGGAGCGGATCAAGCGGCGCGAGTTCAAGCTCCCGCAGGTCTCGACCGTCTGCATGGTCGGCGGCGTGGCGCTCTTCGCCGCGGCGATTCTCGTGACGGGGTTGGCGCAGCAGCAGAAGATCCATTCGCTCAAGGGAAAGATCGCCGTGGCGAACGAGGAATCGCGGAAGCTCGCCCCGCAGCTCGCGAAGATCAAGGAGATCACGAGGGAGCGCGAGGAGGTGGACCGTCGGCTCGGCATCATCGCCGATCTCGACCGGTTCCGCTATTACCGGGTGAAGCTCCTGAACGACGTCAGCGTCAGCCTTCCCTCGAACTGCTGGCTGACCGGCTTCGCCGAAATGACCCCCAACCAGTTTTCCATCGACGGCGTCGCGTTCTCGAACTATACGGTCGCCGACATCATGACGAATCTCGAAACGTCCCCGACCGTGACCAAGGTCGACCTCACCGTGGCGGAGAAGGGGAAGATAAAGGAACGAGAGGTCATGAAGTTCAAGCTCGTCGCGAATGCCATGCCGCAGTAGCGGCGGGAAGAGAGGTCGAACCACCATGGCCATGGATTTCAAGGATCCCGCGGTTCAAAAAGGAATCATCATCGGGATACTCTGCGCGATGATCGGGTACGTCTATTTCTTCACCTCGTTCATGCCGTTTTTCCATCACCCGATGCGCGCTCAGATCGTATCCCTCACGTCGGAGTACGAGAAGATGAGCGCCGAGCTCGAGAAGGCCCGCCGCATGGTCGGCAACCTGCCGAAGCTCGAAGCGGAATACGACCGGCTCCACGAGAAGTGGGTCGCCGCCCAGGGGCTCCTGCCCGCCGAGAAGGAGGTCGCCGATCTCCTCCGGAAGGTGACGCGCATCGGAAGCCAGGCCGGCGTCGATTTCCTGCTCTTCGAGCCGAGGCCGCAGGTGCCGCGCGAGTTCATCACCGAGAATCCGGTGCGGGTGAAGGTGCGCGGCGAGTACCACCAGCTCGGCATCTTCCTGTCGAAGGTCGCGAACCTCGACCGGATCGTGAACGTCTCCAACATCGCCGTGAAGGCGGTCGAAAAGACGGGGAACACGAAAGACGACCGGGCGCTGCGCAGCTATACCATCGAAGCGGAATTGACGCTCACGGCGTATACGCTCGTGGAAGGGGGTGCGACGACCAATGAGAAGCAAGCCGGGACGACTCCGCAGAAGGCCGACGAGAATTCCTGAGGTCGCGTGGAAGGTCCTCTGGGTGCTCGCCGCGGCGGGCATCGTCGCAGGGGCGCCGCACGCGGCGCGCGCAGAGGAAAGCGCGCCGGCGAAGGCCGCGGAACCGACGGCGGCCGCCGTCGCGGTGGATTCGCTCCACGCCGACGGCGTGACGCTGCGCGATAAGGTCTACTACTATCAGGCCTTCAACCAGCGCGATCCCTTCGCGAGCCTCATCGCCGGGGAGTTCGAGGAAACGGGCGAGCTCGACATCGTCGACGTCTACGCGGTGCGGCTCGTCGGCGTTCTCTCGGGCGGCAAGGCCAGGTTCGCAATGCTCGAGGACAACAACGGCTATGCCTACATCGTGAAGGCGGGCGATCCGGTCCGGAACGGCAACGTCGTTTCGGTCACCGATCGGTCGCTCGTCGCGCGAGTCACGGTTTTCGGTCAGACAAGTACGGTAACCCTCCGCTTGGAGGAGAGAAAGAGTAAAGGAGAATAGCGATGCACGGGATCAGACGAATGGTGATAGCCGGTTCACTCCTCGTGCTGCCCTTGCTGGCCCTGTCCGTGGGCGCCGCCCAGAACGAGATCTACGGCGTGAACGTCGTCCCGGGTGAGGGCATCGTCCGCATCGAGATCAGCAAGGCGGGGGACGTGACCTTCAACGCGTTTATGATGAACGAGCCCGACCGGCTCGTCGTCAACTGCGTCGGCGCGGTCTACAACGTGCCGTGGCAGGAGAAAACGGTCCAGAGCTCGCTCGTGAACAAGGTTCGCACGAGCCAGTTCCAGGTGGATCCGCTGGTCATAAGCCGCATCGTCGTCGATCTCGCTTCTCCCGCGGAGTACCGTATGTACGCCGAGGGCGCGAAGCAGATCGTCGAGATAACGTCGCGCGAAACCGCGGCGCCGGTCCACGAGGCCGCGGAAACGGTTCGGCTGCTCGAGCCCGTGAGCGCTCCGGCGCCCGCGGCCCCGAAGCCCGATCCGGCGAAGCCGCTCGTTCAGGCCGAGATGGGGCCGATGCTGCCGTTCCTGCCCGCCGCCGCGCCGCAGAGCCCGCAGCCCGCGGCTCCCGCGGAAGCGCCGAAGGCCGCCATGGCTCCGCAGAGCGCGCCCGCGCTCGTCGCCGAGCCCGCGCCGGCGGCGGCCGCCGCGCCGGTTCAGGCGGCGCCGAGCGCCCCGGCCGTCGAGAGCGCGTGGCTCCCCGGCGAGAGCGCCGCGAGCGCCGAAACCTCGAGCAACGTGACGCTCACCGAGGAGGACAATCCGTACTCGGCGTTCGCCGAAAGCGACAAGGCCGCGTCTCCATCGTGGAACGCGACGTACGCGAGGGGCAATCCCCCGTCCGGCGGGGGCGCGCCGATCGGCTCGAACCGCGTCACGCTCGACGCGCAGGGCGCCGATCTCAAGACGGTGCTCCGCACGATCTCCGACTATTCCGGCAAGAACATCGTCTACGGGCCCGACGTGAAGGGCGAAGTGTACGTTCACATCAAGAACGTGCCGTGGGAAGAGGCGCTCGACATCCTGCTCCGCGCGCACGGCTACGGCTACCGCGAGGAGTACGGGATGATCCGCGTGAGCGAGCTCGGCAAGCTCATGAAGGAAGAGCTCGAGATCCAGACGGCCGAGCGCAAGAAGGACGAGCTCCTGCCGCTGCGGACGAGGATCGTCTTCGTCAACAACTCGAAGGCAGAAGAGCTCAAGAACGCGCTCCAGAACATCGTCTCCCAGCGAGGCAAGATCGACGTCGACAAGGGTTCCAACTCGCTCATCATCAACGACACGGAGCCCGTGATCGACAAGATCGCCGAAATGGTGAAGACGCTCGACGTAAAGACGCATCAGGTCGACATCAACGCGAAGCTCGTCGAGATCGACGTCGAGGCCACCCGCGAGCTCGGCATCAACTGGGGTCTCCTGAACCTCCAGTCGGCGAGCCTCGGCGGCGCCGCGAGCGTCGACGTGGGCGAGCGCCTGGTGTCCTCCGACGGGACGATCAAGTTCGGCATGGTCCGCTCGTGGGGCGAGATCACGGGTCTCATCGAGATGCTCGAAAAATCGAACAAGGCTAACATCATCTCGAACCCGCGGATCACGACGATGGACAACCGCGAGGCGAGCATCATCGTGGGCAAGGAGATCCCGCTCATCGTCGCCGACGAGGCCGGGAACCCGATCACCGAGCTCACCAAGATCGGCATCATCCTCCGGGTGACCCCTCACGTGAACTCCGATCGGACGATCACGCTCGACCTCCATCCCGAGGTGAGCGAGCTCCAGTCCGAGGCGACGGCGCAGGGCGGCGTCATCATCTCGATGAACGAGGCCGACACGCGCGTCGTCGTGAAGAACGGCGAGACGGCCGTCATCGGCGGGCTCATCAAGAACGTGAAGACGAGCTACCGCCGCGGCGTGCCCGTGCTGAAGGACATTCCGTTCCTCGGCGCCCTCTTCTCGTCGAGCTCCGTATCCGACAAGAAGCAGGAGCTCGTCGTGTTCGTGACGCCGACGATCGTGGAATAGGTTTGCCCCCTCCACTCACCGTGGAACCCCCGGAGGCGCATTCAGGCCTCCGGGGGATTTTTATTTCCCCTTGCTCCGTTTTGTCTTGTCTTTTATGCTGATAGCTTACAAACTCATATGTTGCGGCGGCAGGGAGGCGCCGCTCCCGTGCGTGTCATAGCCGGCGCCAAAAAGGGGCTCGATCTTCGCTGCGGCCACGGGCCGCGCTTTCGGCCGACGCAGCAGCTCGTCAAAGGCTCCGTGTTCGACACGATCGGACAGGAGATCGCGGGGGCGGTCTTTCTCGACCTTTTCGCCGGCTCGGGGGCCATGGGGATCGAGGCCCTGAGCCGGGGCGCGGCGCGGGCGGTGTTCGTCGAGCAGGAGCACCGGATACTGCGGGCGCTGCGGACGAACCTCGAGCGATGCGGATTCGGCCCCGACCGGGCCGAGGTCCGCATCGGCGACGCCGTGCGGTTTCTCGCGCGGGCGGCCGCGGCCGGCGCTTCGTTCGACGTCGTGTACGCCGATCCGCCCTACGAGGGCGCGACGGCGCAGAAGACCGTCGACGTCGCCGCGTCATCGCCGCGTCCGCTCTGCCGTCTTCTCGTCGTCGAGCACGGCGGCCCCCTGTCCGCGGGAGGCGGCTCGCTCGAGCTCGAGAAGACGCGGCAGTTCGGACGGACGAGGGTTTCCTATTTCCGGTACCGGAAGGAGGGCGCAGCGGATGAAGGGCGGGACGGCACTCTACCCGGGGACGTTTGACCCGATCACGAACGGCCACGTCGACCTCGTGAGACGCGCGGCGCGGATCTTCGACCGCGTGATCGTGGCGGTCGCGAAGGGGGCGCACAAGAATCCGTTTCTCACGCTCGAGCAGAGGACGACGCTCGCGCGCGAGAGCCTCGAGGGGATCGAGGGCGTCGAGGTCGTCTCGTTCGCGTGCCTCCTCGTCGACGAGTTCCGCAAGCGCAAGGTGAACGTCGTCATCCGGGGGCTCCGGGCGGTGAGCGATTTCGAGTACGAGCTCATGATCGCCCTCATGAACCGCAAGCTCGATCCCCATTTCGAAACGGTTTTCCTCATGCCGAGCGAGCAGTTCATCTATCTCCACAGCTCGCTCGTCAAGGAGATATACCAGCTCGGCGGCGAGATCAATTGTCTCGTGCCGCCGGCCGTGCCGAAACGGCTCAAGGAATGGAACGTCAGGTAGCGTTATCAAAGGAGGATGTCCGGTGGCAGATGTGCTCAGCAAGCGCGCGCGGTCTCTCGAGCCGTCCTTGACGCTCAGCCTCACGGCGAAAGCGAAGGATCTCAAGGCGAAGGGGGAGAACGTCGTCGGACTCACGGCGGGGGAGCCGGATTTCGACACGCCCGACGTCATCAAGGAGGGCGCGATCGAGGCCATCAGGCGGGGAGAGACGAAATATACCGCGGCCGAGGGGATCCTGCCGCTCCGCAAAGCGGTCGCCGAGGCGTACAGCGAGCGGCTCGGCGTTCCCTACGGGCCCGCCGACGTCGTGATCTCGCACGGCGCGAAGCATTCGATCTACAACGCGCTGTTCGCCCTGACCGATCCGGGGGACGAGGTGCTCATCCTGTCTCCGTACTGGACGAGCTATCCGGACATGGTGAAGATCCTCGGCGCCCGGCCCCGCATCGTCGAGCTCACCAAGAAAACCGAGTTCAAGCTCACGCCCGAGATCTTCCAGAAGCAGCTCTCGCGCAAGAAGAAGCCCCGTCTCCTCATGCTCAACTCGCCCTCGAATCCGGCGAGCATCGTGTACCGGCGCGAGGAGCTCGAGGCGATCGCGCGGATCGTGCTCGAGTCGGGGATCTCGCTCATCAGCGACGAGATCTACGAGCATCTCGTCTTCGAAGGGTTCGAGCATCACTCGCCGGTGAGCCTCGTGCCGCAGATCCGCAACCGGACGGTCGTCGTCTCCGGCGTGTCGAAGAGCTACTCGATGACGGGCTGGCGCGTGGGGTACGCGCTCGCCGACAAGGACGTCGCCTACCGCATGGCCGCGTTCCAGGCGCACGCCACCGGCTGCCCGAACTCGATCTCGCAGTGGGCCGCGCTCGAGGCGATCCAAAAAGGCGCCGAGGCCCGCGAGGAGATGCGCGTCGAGTTCGAGAAGCGCAAGAACCTCTTCGGCAAGAGGCTCGAGCGGATACCGTCGATCTGGTATCCGGAGCCGGGCGGCGCGTTCTACTACCTCGTCGACGTGTCGAAGCTCTACAAGAAATGCAACGCCAAGAACAGCTTCGATTTCTGCGACAAGCTGCTCGCCGAGCAGGGTCTCGTCGTCATCCCCGGCGGGGCCTTCGGGTGCGACAAGATGATCCGGTTCTCCTTCGCCGCCTCCGAGAACGACATCAACCGGGCGCTCGACCGCTTCGAGAATTTCGTCAAGAAATACTCGAGCTGATGCGCGCAATGAATTGAATTAGTTATCGTTGCGGGCCTTTCCGCTCGGGGGAAGGCCCGTTTTTCCAGCATGCGCGAACGACGGGAATATCGCAGGGAGATCGAGGGGCTCGTCCGCGCGGTCCGGGGCGTTCCGGTGCGCACGGGGCCCCGCTACACGATCCCGTACGGGTTCGACGCCACGGGGCTTCGCGGGGAGTGCGGTGGGGTCGCCTTTCCCCGCGGGCTCGACGATCTCGCCTCGCTCCTCAGCGAGGCGTCGAGGCGCGGTGTGCCGGTCTTCATGCGCGGGGCGGGATCCGGCTTTTCGGGCGGCTCGGTCCCGCGGGGCGGAGGCCTCGTGATATCGACCGAGCACATGCACCGCGTGCTTTCCTTCGATCCCGGCCGGGGCGAGGTCGAGGTCGAGGCGGGGATCGTAAACAGGGAGCTTCAGGACTATCTCGAGGCGCGGGGGTTCTTCTATCCCCCCGATCCGGCGAGCCTCAACTTCTCGACGATCGGCGGCAACGTCGCCGAGAACGCGGGCGGCCCGCGCGCGTTCAAGTACGGCGTGACGAGGCGCTACGTCCGGTCGCTCGCGTGGGTGGCGGCCGACGGCTCCGCGTTCGAGCGGTCGGCGCCCGAGGGGCCCGCGGCGCTCCTCGTCGGGGCCGAGGGGACGCTCGGCGCGATATACTCCGCGCGTCTGCGGGTGCTTCCCGCGCCCGAGACCTTCCGGACGTTCCTTCTCGAGGCGGGCGGTCCGGGGGGCGCGCTCGGTCTCGCCGCGGAGACGATCGAGGCGGGTCTCTCGCCCGGCGTGCTCGAGTATCTCGACGCGAAGACGATGCGGTGCGTCGGGGAATACTGCTGCTTCGGCGGCGTCGGAACGAGGGCCGACTACCTTTTCGTGGAGTTCGACGGCGGCCGCGACGCCGTCTCGGCCGAAGCCGGCGCGTTCGAGGCTCTGGCGCGCCGCTCGGCGGCGGCGGTGCGTCCCGCGCGCGACGAGGCGGAGCGGGAGTACCTGTGGAAGCTCCGCCGCTCGGTGAGCCCGAGCCTCGCGCGCAGGGGCGTGACGAAGGTCAACGAGGACGTGTCGCTCCCGCTCGGGCGGCTCGCGGAGGCTGCTCGCGCCGTTCACGAGCTCGCGGGCGAGCTCGACCTTGACTGCTATCTCTTCGGGCACGCGGGGGACGGCAACATGCACGTGAACATCATGACCGACCGGCGCCGCACGGAGGAGATGGAGCGCGTGCGCCGATTCGTCGAGCGGCTCTTCGCGCTCGTCGTCTCGCTCGGCGGGGCCTTGAGCGGGGAGCACGGGATCGGCCTCACGAAGAGCCCGTATCTCGGCATGATCTTCTCGGAGGCCGAGCTCGCGCTCGCCCGGGGGATCAAAAGGGCGATGGATCCCGGGATGATCCTCAACCCGGGAAAATATTTCAACGCGGCCGAAGGCGCGGGCGCGGCCCGGTCCGGCTGAAGGGGCGTGGGAGAACGGTATGTTCATCGATCGCGTCACGATCGACGTGAAGGCCGGCAACGGGGGCGACGGCTGCGTGAGCTTCCGCCGCGAGAAGTACGTTCCCCGGGGCGGGCCGGACGGCGGCATGGGGGGCGCGGGAGGGGACGTGATCGCGCGCGTGGACCCGCAGCTCCGCACGCTGCTCGATCTCTACTACCGCAAGACCGTCAAGGCGCAGCGGGGGAGACACGGCCAGGGAAAGAACATGACGGGCGCCGACGGCGCCTCCGAGGTCATCGCGGTTCCTCCGGGCACGGTCATCGAGGACGCGGCGACGGGCGAGGTCCTGGCCGATCTCGAGCATCCGGGGGACGAGGTCGTCGTCGCCCGCGGCGGCAGGGGCGGGCGGGGGAACTACACCTTCCGCTCCGCGCGGAATCAGGCACCCCGCCAGCATACCCCCGGCGTGCCCGGCGAGGAGCGAAAGCTCGTTCTCACCCTCAAGCTCATCGCCGACGTGGGGCTCGTCGGGCTCCCGAACGCGGGCAAATCGACGCTGCTCCGCGCGGTGAGCGACGCCCATCCCGTTGTGGCGCCGTACCCCTTCTCGACCCTCGAGCCCGTTCTCGGCATGGTGAAGCTCGATACGGGGGCGTCGTTCTGCATGGTGGACATTCCGGGGCTCATCGAGGGGGCGCACCGCGGCAAGGGGCTCGGGATCCAGTTCCTCCGGCACGTCGAGCGCTGCCGCGCGCTCATCTTCATCGTCGAGGCGGCGGGCGCGACGCCGCCCGAGGCGGCGCTCGAGCAGCTCCGGGAGGAGCTTCGATCCTACAGCGAGAAGCTTCTCGAGAAACCGCACCTCGTCGCGCTCAACAAATGCGATCTCCTCGCGCCGGGGGAGAAGGAGCCGCGGATCCCCCACGCGAAGGGGGAGCGCGTGTTCAAGATCTCGGCGCTCGAAAAGAGCAACCTCAGACCGCTCATCGCCGCGGCGTACCGCCTCGTTTCGGAGGAGCCGCGGGAGAAACGCTGATACCCGGCGCCCGCCGCCGAACGATCGCGCCGGCGCCCGGTCCTACGACGGGTTCGCGAGAGATCCCATGAAGAGGACGAGCCCCGTCTCGCTGTCGACGATCGCGAAGAAGAACGGCCGGTCGCAGATCATCTCGAACCTCTTCGGCGGCTCCATGACCGAGGTGACGCGTATCTCGACGCTCGTCACCGCGGCCGCCTCGGTCCCCTTCTCGTTCACCTCGCAGAACGTCTTGTGAATGACGTCGTGGATGTAGGCGTTCGCGCCGGCAAGCGAGAGTATCCCGCTGAAATCGGCGGCGGCGCCGTCGAAGGCGATCCCCATGCCGAGCTCGGAGAGCGCGCCCCGGAGCTTCGTCTCGTACTCGATCGTGAAGCGGGGAAGGCCGACGCGCCCCTCGCGCTGCATGAAGCCGTCCATCCACGTTTTCCAGGACTCCGCGGAGAGCTTCGCGTGAAACTCCTCGAGGCTCGATCCCTCGTCAGGGAGAAAGACGTACATCCCCATCCGCTCGTCGCCGTAGGGGAGGCGCGCCGCCTGAAATCCGTCCCCCGCGAGATACGCGAACTTCCCCGACCTGTTCATCATCGAGACCCGCGCCTCCCCCGCCGCGCCGCGAAAGATCTCGTCCGTCGTGAGCTTCTCGTCGAACTCGACGGACCACGCGCCCTTGAAGTAGATCGCGTTTATGAGAAAGAGGACCGCGGATGGGTCGATGCGGTCGACGACGTCGCGGATCTTGTCCTTCGTTTTGTCCGCGACCCACGCGTTGATGACGCCTGGGGATTTCGGATCGCCGAAATCGAGAGCTCGCACCTCGGCGCCGTAGTAGCGCCTGTTCCGCTCGAGGAACGTTTGTTCGAAGTCGACCCCTTTCCGTCCCCAGAGCGAGTTCGTGACGGCGAGCTCCACGTTCTTCATCGGCGCGTTCATGCCGGCGATGAGCGCGGAGTCGGCGGCGTTCACGGCGCCGGGTTCGGTCGAGGGGAAGTGGAGCGTGGCGGCCATCGCCTCGCGCGTCCGGCCCGCCGAACCGTTCCACGTCATGGCGAGCGCGAGGCCGACGCTCGCGGGGGAGATGAAGACGTTCTGTCCGGCGTCGGCCGCCGCGATCTCGAGGTAGAGATCGACGCCGAATGAGGAGTAGGACGAGACCGCGGCGGCGCGCTCGATGCGCGGTCCCGCCGCCTCGGGCTCGGTCTTCGTCCGGCATGATTGCGGAATCGCTGCCGCGAGACAGAGGACCGCGGCCGCGGCGATCTTCGTACAGCGGGTGTTCATGGCGACACCTCCCGCCGCCGGCGTTCTCGGCCCGCGTGCGGGCTTCCGGCGGCGCATCCAGACGTGATACAACAAAATCTTGCCGGAGTTTCCGCCACGATGATAGCCTCCTCGGGTGGGCGGGGCAACCGAAATCGCGCCGCCACGTCATGCCGCCAGTCGAGGAGGTGCACGGCGATGCTGAAAACGCTCCAGGTATTCACGATCGCGGCCGCGGCGCTCTGCGCGCTCGCGGGCTGTGCGGGGGAGAGGCGCTCGGAGGACGAGATCCGGCTCTATCCCATGGACACGACCGAGGGGATCGTCACGCGTGACGGGATCGAGATCGATCCGAGGATCAAGGTGACGGGCACCTCGTCCCTCAAGATCACCGCGGCCGATTCCATGACCGTTCATCTGTACGACACGGGGGACATCGATATCGAAAACGCTCGGCTCGTCTACCGGGCGCGCCTTCGCACCGAGAACGTCGCGGGCCGCGTCTACCTCGAGATGTGGTGCCGCTTCGCGGGCGGGCGGGAGTTCTTCTCGCGCGGCCTCGAGCGGCCGCTCACCGGCACGAACGAGTGGACGACCGTCGAGATTCCGTTTATGCTCGAGGCCGGCCAGAACCCCGACAACGTAAGGCTCAACCTCGTGATCGCGGGCTCGGGCGCCGTGTGGATCGACGACGTGCGCCTCATCCGGGCGCCGCTGTGAGGCGGGCCGCATGAGAATAGACAAGGCCCGTCCGGACGACGCACCCGACATCCTCGATCTCTGGATCGAGCTCATGGATTACCACGCCGCCCTCGATCCCGTTTTCGCGCGCTCCGCCGACGGCCCGGCGACCTTCGCCGCATTCCTCTTCGATCTCATCGAGTCGGAGGAGGCGATCGTTCTCGCCGCGCGGCAGGCGCCGGGCTCCCCGCTCGTCGGCTACGCCGTCGCACGAGTCGTGCACGACCCTCCCATATTCGAGCTCATGCCCCGGGGCGAGATCCTCGATTTCTACGTGCGGCCCCTCCTGCGGCGCCGCGGCGCGGGGAGCGCGATGCTCGACCGGATCACATCGTGGTTCGCCGGGCTCGGCATCGCGCGTCTCGAGGTGCGGGTCTACCGGGGGAATCCGATCGGCTACCCCTTCTGGAAGAAGCAGGGGTTCGGCCCCTATCTCGACACGCTATCCCTCGACATCGGCGGGCGGGGCGAGGATGGGTGAGCGCCTGCAGGAGATATTCTCCGAGATCCCCGCTCGCTACGAGCGCGTGAACCACGTTCTCACCTTCGGTCTCGACGCGTTCTGGCGGCGCTCCGCGGCCGCGGCCGCCGTCGCGGCGGGCGGTTCGCGGTTCCTCGACGTCTGCACGGGGACGGGGGAGACGGCGCTCTGCGTCGCGCGGCTCGCGGCGCCCGGCGCCTTCGTCGCGGGCGCGGATTTCACGCCGGCCATGATGCGCGAGGGGCGCCGGAAACGGGGACGGGACCGCGTCGCCTTCGTCGCGGCCTCCGCGGCGTCGCTCCCCTTTCCGGACGATTCCTTCGACGCCGTCACGATCTCCTTCGCGACGCGAAACCTCAACGTCTCCCGTTCGGATCTCCTCGCCGCCTTCCGCGAGTTCCGGCGCGTGCTGCGCCCGGGCGGCGTCTTCGTCAACCTCGAGACGAGCCGCCCGACGCTCCGCGTCGTCCGCGCGGGGTTCGACCTCTACGCGCGTCTCGTCGTCGGCCGCGCGGGAAAAATTATGACTGGCTCCGCCGCCGGATATGCGTATCTTTCCGGTACGCTCAGGCGTTTCTACGGGGCGGAGGAGCTCTCGACCATTCTCGCCGAGGCTGGGTTCGCAAGCGTGCGCGCGAGGCGCCTCTCGCTCGGGATCGTCGCGCTGCACGAGGCCGCGAAGCGATAAGCGGCGCCGCGAGCGCCGTGCCGCTCGCGGAGGATCGATCGAACGACAAGCGGCGGGGGCCATGATCTCCGTTTTGAACGTCCGCAAATATTTCAAGGACGTGCGCGCCGTCGACGGCGTGACGCTCGAGTTCCCGAAGGGCACCTACACGGCGCTGCTCGGCCCGAACGGCGC
Organism: bacterium UBP1_UBA4783; assembly: GCA_002403075.1. GTDB lineage: Bacteria > Krumholzibacteriota > Krumholzibacteriia > Krumholzibacteriales > Krumholzibacteriaceae > SSS58A. The sequence goes on from DHHB01000005.1 coordinate 44,203, forward strand.
CGGCAAGACGACCCTCGTCGAGATGATCGAGGGGATTCAGAAGCCCGACAGCGGCGAGATCCGCATCCTCGGCCGCGGCTGGGCGCGCGACGAGCGGTACCTGCGCCGCGTGCTCGGCATCGCCCTTCAGGAGACGAACTTCATCGACAAGATCACGGTCGGCGAAACGCTCGATCTCTTCGCGAGCTTCTTCGGTCGCGGGCGGGACGCGGCGCCTCGGATCCTCGATCTCATCCGCCTCACGGAGAAGCGCCGCAGCTACGTCATGAACCTCTCGCACGGGATGCGCCAGCGCCTGAGTCTCGGCCTCGCGCTCATCAACGACCCCGAGCTCCTCATCCTCGACGAGCCGACGACGGGGCTCGATCCGAACGCGCGCCGCGAGGTCTGGGACATACTGCGCGATCTTCGCCCGCGCGGAACGTCTCTCCTCCTGACCACGCACTACATGGAGGAGGCGGAGGCGCTCTGCGACGACATCGTCATCATGGACAAGGGAAAGGTCCTCGCGCGGGGGACGATCGGCGAGCTCGCCGCGCGATACGCCGCCGAGGCGGCGCTCGTGAGGCGGACGCGGGAGAGCCGCGAGACGAGCCTCGACGACATCTTCGTGGCGCTCACGGGCAGGCATCTCGATGAATAGGGCGTTCCGGAACCTCGTCGCGCTCCAGTTCAAGGAGTTCTTCCGCGAGCCCGAGATCATCTTCTGGGCCTTCGTCCTGCCGATCGTGCTCGCGTGGCTCCTCGGGGTCGCGATCGGATCGAGCAACGGCCTCACGCGGACCGTGGGCGTCGTCGAGAGCGGGGAAGCTCCCCGGGAATTCTGGGATACGTGGATCGCAGGGGCGCGCGACGCGCTCGATGCGGCGGCGGATGCGACTGCCGCGGGCGGCCGTGGCGGCGGGGAGGAGATCTCGTTCCGCGTGCTCCCGCGGGACGAGGCGATCCTCTCGCTCAAGCAGGGGAAGATATCGCTCTTCGTCGAGCGCGGTTCCGGGGGCGGGAGCGTCCGCTACTCCTTCGATCCGCGGAACGGCGAGGCGCGGATGACCCATCTCCTCGTCGAGAGCGCCCTCGGCGGCGGCGCCGCCGCCACGGGAAACGCCGTCGCCGCCCTCGAGGTGCAGGGGACGCGCTACATCGACTACCTCGTGCCGGGGCTCCTCGCTATGGACATCATGAGCTCCGTCCTCTGGGGGATCGGGTGGGTGCTCATCGAGATCCGCATCAAGAAGCTCCTGCGCCGCATGGCCGCGACGCCGATGCACAAGTCGATGTTCCTCTTCTCCCACTTCACGGCGCGTCTCATCGTGAACGCGATCGAGTTTCTCGCGCTCTTCCTCTTCGCGCGCTGGTATTTCGGCGTGAAGGTGCAGGGGAGCGTTCCGGCGCTCGTCGCCGTCTTCATCGCGGGAAGCATGGCGTTCACCGGCATCGCGATCTTCGTCTCCTCCCGCACCGCCAACCCGCGCGCCGGCAACGGGCTCATCAACGCCGTCACCTTCCCGATGATGCTGCTGTCCGGTATCTTCTTCAGCTACAACCACTTTCCCGAATGGTCGATACGATTCGTCAAGCTCCTGCCGCTCACGATGCTCGCCGACGCCATGCGGAGCATCTTCAACGAGGGGGCCGGCTTCGCCGAGGTCGGCGTTCCCGCGCTGATACTCGCCGCGGTCGGCGTCGTGTTCTTCGCGGCGGGCATGAAGATCTATAAATGGTACTGATCCGGGGCGTTTGCTATATTCCGGCCATGCGGGTACGGCGGCTTTCGAACTGCGCATGCATCCTCGTCGCGCTTCTGTCGGCGCCGTTGTGCGTCCGCGCGACGGCACCCGCCGACTCCCTCTCCCGCGAAGGCGCGCTCAAGGTCTACCTCGAGGGATACTCGTCGAGCTACGTGAAGGACAACATCCCCTTCGTGAACTACGTCCGCGACGCCCGCGCCGCCGATCTCCACATCATCGTGAGCTATATCGGCACGGGCTCGGGC
>DHHB01000097.1:0-1601 GCA_002403075.1 bacterium UBP1_UBA4783
ACGCGATGTTCCTCATGGACATCGCGGCGAGGCTCGGCGCGCGGGGTACACCGGCCCGGCAACTGTCGACGATTTCACAGGGCTCGAATCTAAAGGAGCGAATCATGTCCATTCTCGATCCGACTATCGATCGCAACCGCGGCGGACGCAGAGCCGGCATCGTGTCGTGTCTGCTGCTCGCCTCGATCGTCGTGCCGCTTTCGATCTCCGGCATCTGGGAGACGAAGGCGCAGGAAAAGTGCGACAAGGCGAAGACCGAAGAAGCGATGAAGGCCAAGAAGGCGCAGGCGCTCAAGGAGGCGGAGCTCAAGAAGAAGCTCGAGAGCGGCGAGATCACGGCCGAGGAAAAGGCGGCGCTCACGGGCGAGGCCAAGGCCGTCAAGATGAAGAAGGAAGAATGGGACAAGCTGAGCGACGAGGAAAAAGCGAAGCTCAAGAAGGAATGGCAGCTCAAGGAGAAGATGTCCGGTGCGAGCCGCGAGGAGAAGATCAAGCTCACGTGGGCGAAGATAGAATCGCAGGACAAATCCGCGGCCGCGCAGGTGCACCGGGCCGTCATGAAGAAGGGCCCCGAAGCTGCCGCGAAAGTGGTACAGAAGATCAAGGCGGCCGGCGACGACGCGTACTACTTCAAGGAGGGGGAGTTCAACACCCTCGGGTACGTCTACCTCTTCGACGAAAAGATCGACGAGGCGATCGCCGTGTTCAAGCTCAACGTCGAGATGAACCCCGAATCGTGGAACACGTACGACAGCCTCGGCGAGGCGATGCTCGCCGCGGGCAAGTGCGAAAAAGCCCGCAAGCTCTACGAGAAGTCCCTTGCCATGAATCCCGACAACGAGAACGGGCGGCGGATGCTCGCGCAGGTCGAGCGGTGCGAGAAGGAAGGCTCGTACGCGAAGGCGGACAAAGACGCCGGCAAGTAACCGATGACTTCGATTCGCCGCGGTGCCCGCTTCGGCGGGCGGGCATCGCGGCGAACAGGATGGCGGCGCGTGATGCGCGCAGCGGCGGCGCCGTTCGAGTCCGCATCATCGTAGAAGGACCATTTTCCGAGTCTCGGCGAAGGCTCCGGCCTCGAGGCGGTAGAAATAGATCCCGCTCGCGACGACCGCGCCGCGCGAGTCTCGGCCGTCCCAGAGCTCCATATAATGCCCCGCCGGCCGCGCCTCGTCGACGAGCGCACGCACGAGGCGCCCCGCGGCGTCGTAGACGCGGAGCCGCACGGGTGACGCAGCCCCGAGACCGAACGAGATCCTCGTGGCCGGGTTGAATGGGTTCGGGAAGTTCTGGGCGAGGTAGCTCGCCTCGGGGAGGCGAGGCGGATCGCCGCCCGTCACGCCGTCCGGTCCGAGGAGCGCGCAGTCGCTCTCGTTGCCGTGGACGTCGACCGCCGCGACCTTGTAGTAGTAGCCGCCGCTCCAGCTCCAATCGCCGTCGAGGTAGATCGTATCAGAAGTCGAGGCGACGAAGCTCCCCGGCCCGGGGACGAAATCGGGGCTCGTCCCGCGGTAGATCGCGTATCCCGCGAGATCGCTCTCTCCGTTCGGACGCCACGCGAGCTCGAGGCCGGCGGGCGAGTGCTTCTGCTCGCCGGCGAG
>DHHB01000097.1:1649-3613 GCA_002403075.1 bacterium UBP1_UBA4783
ACGGCGGTCGAATCGAAGAGCGTGGCTACGGGCTTGCCGTAGGCCGTTTTGTAGTAGGCTCCCTGCGACTCGACGAGCTCCCAGAAATAGTCCGTCGAGCCGACGCGCCCGACGCGCACGACGGGGCGTTCGTCAGACGGATCGAGATCGGCGAGCGATTCGAGGAGAGCGGCGCCGTCCTCGAGAGCGAGCGCGGCCGCCGCCGGGGCGATCGCGCGCCAGATCGTATAGTACGTCACCTCGGCGGTTTTGAAGCGATCCGCTCTCGACGCGTACCACGAGAGATAGACGCTGCCTCCCTGATCCCCCGGAACGTCCCTCGCCGAATAGATGTCGGGCGCGAGATAGCCGGCCCGGCCTTCACGATCGACGAGCTGGCAATAGATGTCGATATCGGCTCTTCTGTCGAGCCATGCGGCGATCATGCCTCCCGCTCCGTCCGAAGCGATGCGGGGCTGGTACTGATCGCCGAGCGCCGCGCAGACCGGCATCCCGTTCGCCGCCCATCGAACGGAGCCCGTGGAGCTCACCCCTTGCGCATAGATGTCCCAGCCGCCGCTCCTCAGATCGCTCCATGCGACGATCGCTCCGCCCGCTCCGTCCGAAACGATGCGCGCCTCGTTCTGATCCGAAGCGACGGTGCACAGCGCGACACCGTTCCCGGTCCACTGCGCGGCGCCGGAGGAGCTCATTTTCTGGGCATAGACGTCGTAGTTCGTGCCGCTGCGCGCGTCGATCCATGAGGCGATCGCACCGCCCGCGCCGTCGGAGACGATCACGGGGTATATTTGATCGTACAGAGCACTGCAGACGGCGATGCCGTTCGCCGTCCACTGCGCGGCGCCGGATGCGGAGATTCGCTGTGAGTATATGTCGTAGTAGCCCGTTCTTGCGTCCATCCACGCCACGATGGCGCCTCCGGCGCCGTCGGATGCGACTGACGGAAATATTTGATCGGCCGGTCTCGCGCAGAGCGCGACGCCGTTCGCCGTCCATTGCGGGACGCCCCCGGCGCTCAGCCGCTGCGCGTAAATATCGTAGCTGCTCCCCCCGCGAAAGTCGCTCCATCCGATAACGGCGCCGCCCGCGCCGTCGGCGCAGAGATTGACGTCCACTTGATTATTGCCCGCCGTGCACACGGCGGCGCCGTACCAGGCCCATTGCAGGAACCCGTATGCGTTCACTCGCTGCGCGTAGACGTCATACTCGCTTATGGTCCGTGCGTCGATCCATGCTACGATCGCCCCTCCCGCACCGTCGGAAACGATTTTGGGCTGTAATTGAGAGTACGTCGCGGAGCAGATGACCTGCCCGTCGGCCATCCAGAGGCAGGCGCCCGATGGGTTCACGCGCTGGGCGTAGATGTCGTTATCGCCATTGCGGGCATCCTGCCAGGCAATAATGGCGCCGCCAGCCCCGTCCGAGACGATGACGGGGTTGCTCTGATAGTTCCATTCGGTGCAAACGGCGATCCCATCCGTTCCCCACAGTGGCGATCCCGCCGCGTTCACGCGCTGGGCGTAGATGTCGGTGTTTCCGGCGCGCTCGTCGTGCCACGTGACGATCGCCCCGCCCGCACCGTCCGAGACGATTTGCGGATTCTGCTGGGAGTTGAACGCCGCGCAAGCGGCAATCCCGTCTATCGTCCAGTGGGCCGCGGCCGGCGCCGCAAGAAGCTGAAGCGCCGAGAGTACGATCGCGCAAGCGGAAAAAGCGGGCCTGCTCATGAAGACGCCTCCTTGTCGGGGAGAAACGAGAATAGAAATTCGAAGCATCGCACGAGCTGCGAATCCCTTCCTATTCCCGGGACGTTGTGGAGATGAAGCAACCGATACCGCAATGATTGTATCACGGCGCGGGGGCGGAGCGCAACTCTAATATATTGCGAGATTGAAGGTTCCGGCGCTCAGCCCGAATCCGCGAGCCGCGCGACGACGGGAAATCTATCCGTGAGAAACTCCGCT
>DHHB01000020.1 GCA_002403075.1 bacterium UBP1_UBA4783
CCGGGACGATCAGATTCGCCGTATCGGTCATTGCGCGCTCCTCCGTCCCGGGGCTCACCGCGCTCCCGAGGCGCGGGAATAGGTGATCCGGGGATCGAGCAGCCCGTAGGCGACGTCCGCGAGAAGGTTTCCGGCGATGACGAGCACCGCGACCGCGAAATTGACCGCGAGCACGACCGGGTAATCGCGCGCGTGGATCGCGTCCACGGCCAGCCGTCCCATCCCCGGCCACGAGAATATCGTCTCCGTGACGACCGCCCCGCCGAGAAGAAACGGAAGGCTCAGGCCCGTGATCGTCACGAGCGGCGCGGCGGCGTTCCGGAACGCGTGCTTCCAGAAGACGCGCGCCTCGGTGAGCCCCTTCGCGCGGGCCGTCCGTATGTAATCCTCGCCGAGCACGTCCATCATGCTCCCCCGCATGTACCGGGCCGTGCTCGCCGCGGAAGCGAGACCGAGCACGAACGCGGGGAGCACGAGGTGCCGGAGCCTATCGAGCGCGAGCGCCGCCCCCGAGAGATCTCCGGCGTCGATCGACTGCATGTGCGAGGACGGCAGCACGCCGAGCTTGAGCGAGAAGACGAGGATCATCATGAGGGCGAGCCAGAACGACGGTATCGAGTAGACGAAGAGCGCCGCGATCGTGTTCGCGCGGTCGAGAGCGCTGCGGCGCTTCGCCGCCGAGAGCATGCCGAGCGAAACGCCGGCGGCGAGGTGGAGGACGAGGGCGGTCGCCGTGAGAACGAGGGTGTTCGGGATCGACTCGGCGAGCAGGTCGCGCACGGGGCGCATGTATCGCAGGCTCACGCCGAAGTCGCCCCGCAGAAAGCTCCCCATCCAGCGGACGTACTGTTCGAGGAGCGGCCGGTCGAGGCCGAGGGCGCGCCGCATGCTCGCCGCCGCCTCGGGGCTGATGTCGGGATGGTCGTAGCGCGCGAGCGGATCGCCCGGGGCGAGGTGCAGGAGCGCGAAGGTGACGGTGAGAACGATGAGGAGGAGCAGGACGGATTGCGCGAGCCGGCGCAGCACGAATCCGCTCATGGCGAAACGACCTCCCCGCCGAGATGCGCGCCGAACTCGGTCCGCTTCGCGCGCGCCAGCCGTTCGACCCCTTCCCGCTCCGACGCGTCGAGGACGAGCGGCTCCCACACGACGCCGAAAACCGTCCGGAACGCCCCGGCGATCGCCTTCCCGAGCTCTTCGGCGCCGGCGTCGCGGCCGAGCTCCTCGCGCACGTTCGTGACGCGCCCCTCGAGCGGCGCGCACGCGCCCTTCATGTACCGAGCGATGCGCTCGCTCCCCGGGCGGAGGAGTATCGATCCGTGCTGCAGAAAAGCCGCCGCCGTCGTCCGCTGCGCGCTCCCCGCGATCTTCCTGCCGCCCGCGGAGAGCTCCCATCGCGTCACCGACGACAGGCAGGGACGCGGGGCGCCGCTTCTCTCCCGCTCCTCCCCTCCCCGCGAAACGGACGCGTCGACGCCGATGGAACGGAGCGCGAGCGCGAGCGCCTCGGATATGCGCCGGTAGCTCGCCGCGGGGCCGCCTTCGAACCGCCCGCCGCGGAGACCCGCGGCGACGCAGTAGGTGAGCTCGCCCGCGTGGAGGAGCGCGCGTCCGCCGGTGATCCGGCGCACGACGTCGACGCCGTCGGCGCGGACCGCGTCGAGATCGAGGGAGCGCGCGGGATCCTGGTGCGCGCCGATCGTGATCGCGGGAGGATCGAAGGAATAGAGACGCAGCGCCGGCGCCGCCCCGCGCTCGGCGCGATCGAGGAGCGTCTCGTCGAGGGCCATGTTATCGGCCCCCGTCGAGCCGGGGCTCACGAGCAGGAACCATCGATCCATCTCAGTCGAGATCCCCGGGGCAGCAGAGATCCGGACACCGGGCGGCGTTCGCCTCGTCGAGCCGGCGGACCGGCGTCGTGACCGGCGCCTCGTGCAGCTTATCCGGGCTCCTTTCGGCCTCCCCGGCGATCGCGGCGAGCGCGTCGGCGAAGCGGTCGAGCGTTTCCTTGCTCTCGGTCTCCACGGGTTCGATCATGAGCGCTTCCTCGACGATGAGCGGGAAGTAGACGGTCGGCGCGTGCAGACCGTAGTCGAGGAGCCGTTTCACGACGTCCGTGGCGCGCACGTCGTATCGCTTGAGATTTCGCGCGGAGAGGACGAACTCGTGCATGCAGGGACCCGGATACTTGAGGTCGTAGAATCCGCGCAGACGCGAAAGGAGATAGTTCGCGTTGATGATCGCGTTGCGCGAGACCTCGCGGAGCCCCTCGCCGCCGGTCGCGCGGATGTATGCGTAGGCCTTGACGAACACGTTGAAGTTGCCGCAGTACGGATGCACGCGGCCGATCGACTTCGGGGCGGCGTCGTCGAGGCGGTACCCGTCGGGACCCGCGACGACCCGCGGCACCGGCAGGAACGGCGCGAGGCGGGGAGCGACGCCGACCGGTCCCGAGCCGGGGCCGCCGCCGCCGTGGGGCGTCGAAAACGTCTTGTGGAGATTGACGTGCATGACGTCGACTCCGATATCCCCGGGGCGCACGATGCCCATGAGCGCGTTCAGGTTCGCCCCGTCCATGTAGACGAGGCCTCCCTTCGCGTGAACGATCCGGACGATCTCATGGATGTCGCGCTCGAAGAGACCGAGCGTGTTCGGCAGCGTCAGCATGAGCGCGGCCGTCTCCTCGGTGACCTCCTTCTCGAGCGCCGCGGGATCGATGAGCCCGCGCTCGTTCGACGACACGGTTTTCGGCTTGAAGCCGCAGATCGCCACGCTCGCCGGATTCGTCCCGTGCGCGGAATCGGGAATGAGCACGGTCGCGCGCTTCTCTCCCCGGTCGAGAAAGTACGCGCGGGCGAGCATGATGCCGGTGAGCTCGCCGTGCGCGCCCGCGGCGGGCTGCAGCGTGAAGGCGGACATGCCGGTGATCTCGCTGAGCGAGCGCTCGAGCCGGTACATGAGCTCGAGCGCGCCCTGAGCGTCCGCGTCGTCCTGCGCCGGATGGAGGCCGGTGAAGCCGTCGAGACGCGCCGCCTCCTCGTTCACGAGCGGGTTGTACTTCATCGTGCAGCTGCCGAGCGGATAGATCCCTTTGTCGACGTGGTAATTCTTCGCGGCGAGCTCGACGTAGTGCCGGACGGCGTCCTGCTCCCCGATCTCGGGAAGACCGAGAGCGGAGGTGCGAAGATGCGGCAGGTCGATCCGCTCGACCGGGCAGTCGTTTTCGGGAAGGCGGTACGCGCGCCGTCCCGCTTTCGATTTTTCGAAGATGGTGGCGCTCATCGTCCCGCCTCCTTTCCGGCGAGGAGATCCCGGTACCGTTCGAGCTCGCTCCTCGTGCGCTTCTCGGTGACGGCGACGAGGATCGCCCGCTCGCCGAGCTCGGGGAAATCGGCCCCGAGCGGGATGCCCGGAAGGATCCCCGCGGCGGAGGCCCGCGCCGCGAACGCCGCGGCCGCCTCCGGCAGTTCGAGGACGAACTCCTGAAAGAACGGCCCGCCGAACGGCAGCCGGGCGCCGCGGACGCCCGCGAGCATGCCGGCGAGGGCGTGGCTCTTGGCGTAGCTCTGCTCCGCGACCTCGCGGAACCCCTTCTCCCCGAGCGCCGCGAGATACACCGCGGCCGAGAGCGCGCAGAGCGCTTCGTTCGTGCAGATGTTGGAAGTCGCCTTCTCGCGGCGGATATGCTGTTCGCGCGTCTGGAGCGTCATGACGTAGCCGCGCTTCCCGTCGATATCGACGGTGCCGCTGACGAGCCGTCCCGGCATGCGCCGGACGTGCTCCTTCCTCGTCGCCATGAAGCCGAGGAGCGGCCCGCCGTAGCTCTGTGGAAGGCCGAGCGACTGCCCCTCGCCGACGGCGACGTCGGCTCCGTATTCCCCGGGCGGCGCGATGAGGGCGCACGAGACGGGATCGACGCAGGCGATGACAACCGCTCCCTTCGCGCGCGCGAGCGCGGCGAGCTCCCCGGCGTTCTCGACGACGCCGAAATAGTTCGGTTGGGCGACGACGAGCGCGGCCGTCTTCTCGCCGAGCGAGGATTCGAGCCGGGCCCCGTCGAGGAGCCCGTCCGCCCCATGGGGGATCTCGACGACGGAGATGCCCCGGGCCGCCGCGTACGAGGCGAGCACGGCGCGGTAGCGCGGCGAGAGGGCGCGCGGCACGAGGATGCGCGGGGCGCCTTTGATGGCGACCGCCATGAGCATCGCCTCGGCGAGCGCCGTCGCGCCGTCGTACATCGAGGCGTTCGCGACGTCCATGCCGGTGACGCGGCAGACGAGGCTCTGGTACTCGTAGATCGCCTGCAGCGTCCCCTGGCTCACCTCGGCCTGGTAGGGGGTGTAGGACGTGTAGAATTCGCTCCGCGACGCGACGTACCGGACGAGCGCCGGGATATGCCTGTCGTAGATGCCTCCGCCGAGAAAACTCGCGGCGCCGGCGGCGGGGCGGTTTCTTCCGGCCAGCGCGCCGAGATGCGCCGCGAGCGCCGCTTCGGCGAGCGGCGGATCGAGCGCGAGAACGCCCTTCACCCGCAGCGCCTCCGGAATCGGCTCGAGAAGCTCGTCGAAGGAACGGACTCCGATGGCCCCAAGCATCTCCGCCCGGTCGGCGTCGGTGTTCTGGATGTAGCTCATTTACCTGTCCTCTGCGTCTTCGTCTTTTCCGGCTCCCTCTTCGCCGAGGAAATCGCGATACTCGTCGTAGCTGAACAGCACCTCGAGATCCCCCGGATCGTCCATCCGGATCTTGATGAACCATCCGTCGTCGTACGGGCTCTTGTTCACGATCTCCGGCTTGGCGACGGCCTTCTCGTTCACTTCGATCACCTCGCCGCTCACCGGGGAGTAGAGATCCGCCACCGTCTTCACCGCTTCGATCGAGCCGATCGGATCCATCTGGGTGACCTTCTGGCCCGCGTTCGGAAGCTCGATGTAGACGATGTCGCCGAGCTCGCCCGCGGCGTAGTCGCTGATGCCGATGATCGCGGTGTCACCGTCTTCGATGTAGACCCACTCGTGCTCCTTCGTGAATTTGCATTCTTCCGGGTTCATCTGCCACCATCCTTCCTGTTCGCGTCCGTGAACCGTCGATCGATCGCATCATGCCCGCGCGCTCCGCGGAGCGGCGTCCGCGCGGGCGCCGGCGGTCATTTCGCCGCGCGGCTGGGATAGAACGGGATCGGAACGAGCTTCGTTTCCGCGGCCTTGCCGCGCACATCCACCGTGTACGGCCCCTCGCCGGCGTCGTTCCGGACGAGCGCGAGAGCGAGGCTGCGCTGCAGGGTCGGCGCGAAGGTGCCGGAGGTCACCGCGCCGACCGGAGCGCCTCCGCTGAGCACCTGAAATCCCTGCCGGGCGATCTGGCGCCCGAGGAGCTCGAGTCCGACGAGACGGCGCGGAGAACCCTGCTCTTTCTCCCGGAGCAGCGCGTCGCGTCCGATGAACGAGCCCTTCCCCGTCTTCACGAGCCATGAGAGACCGGCCTCGAGCGGACTCGTTTCCTCGTCGAGCTCGTGCCCGTAGAGACAGAAGCACGGCTCGAAGCGGAGCGTGTCGCGGGCGCCGAGGCCGATCGGACCCGCGCCGAGATCCGCGCCGGCGGCGAGGAGCTCCCGCCATACCGCGGCGGTGAGCTCCGTGGGCAGATAGATCTCGTATCCGAGCTCTCCCGTGTAGCCGGTGCGGGACACGATGATCTCCGCGCCGCCGCGCTCGAACGCGAGGAACCAGTAGTACGGGAGCCCGGCGATCCGCCCGCTCGCGGCGGCGAAGAAACCCGCGCGCTGCATGAGCTCGCGGGAGCGCGGCCCCTGAACGGCGATCTGGCCGATCTCGGGCGTGCGGTTGCGGATGTCGACCCCCGCCGGGGAGAGCGAGACGAGGTGGCGGTATATCTTGTCCACGTTGACCGCGTTCACGACGAGCAGGATCCGCTCCGCCGAGAAACGATAGACGAGAAGATCGTCGAGCACCGTCCCTCGCTCGTTGCAGGCGACCGTGTAGCAGATCTGGCCGTCGGCGAGCTTCGCGACGCTGTTCGTGACGACCTCGTCGGCGAACGCGGCCGCGCGAGGGCCGGCGAGCGATATCTCGCCCATGTGGCTCACGTCGAAGAGTCCGACGGCGGTGCGGACGCGCGCGTGCTCGGCGACGATACCCTCGAACTGAACGGGCATGTGAAAGCCCGCGAACGGGACGATCTTGCCGCCGGCGGCGACATGCGCATCGTAGAGCGGTGTTTTTGCGAGTTCCATATTCAACCCCTTTGATTAACCTTTTCCCCGGGCGAGGTCAATATCATTTTGCCCGCCACGATCGGCCGGTTCGCGCCGCGTCCGCCGGGCCGGCGCCGCCGCCGGACGCGGACGCCGCGCCGGGCGGGATGAACTTCGCGAGCATCCGCCCCGTATGGGAGCGGGCGCACTCCACGATGCCGCGCGGCGGGCCCGCGAACACGACCTCTCCGCCCCCGTCTCCCCCCTCGGGGCCGAGATCGATGATGTGGTCCGCGAGCCTGATGATCTCCGGATTGTGCTCGATGACGAGCACCGTATTCCCGCGCTCGACGAGCGCGTCGAGAACGGACATGAGAAGCTTCACGTCCTCGAAGTGGAGCCCCGTGCTCGGCTCGTCGAGGATGTAGAGCGTGTTCCCCGTGCCCGCCCTCGAGAGCTCCGCGGCGAGCTTCACCCGCTGCGCCTCCCCCCCCGAGAGCGTCGTCGCGGGCTGCCCGAGCCTGATGTATCCGAGCCCGACGTCGGCGAGAACCTCGAGCTTGCGCTCGATCTGCGGTACGTTTTCGAAAAAGACGTGCGCCTCCTCGACCGTCATGTCGAGCACCTCGGCGATGTTCCGGTTCTTGAAGGTCACCTCGAGCGTCTCACGGTTGTAGCGCCTGCCCTTGCACTCCTGGCAGTGCACGTACACGTCCGGAAGGAAGTGCATCTCGACCTTTATCATCCCCTCGCCGCGGCAGTTCTCGCAGCGACCGCCGCGGACGTTGAAGCTGAAGCGGCCCGGCTGGTAGCCCCGCATCCGCGAGTCGGGCAGACGCGCGAAGAGGTCGCGGACCGGCCCGAAAACGCCCGTGTAGGTCGCCGGATTCGAACGGGGCGTGCGGCCGATCGGCGACTGGTCGATGTCGATGACCTTGTCGATGTGCTCGACCCCCTCGATCCGGTCGTGCGCCTCGGGAAGCTCGGCCGCGCGGTAAAAGTGCCTCCCGAGCGCCCGGTAGAGGATGTCGTTGACGAGCGTGCTTTTCCCCGACCCGGAGACGCCCGTCACGACGACGAGCTTGCCGAGCGGAATCTCGACGTCGATGTTCTTGAGGTTGTTCGCGCGCGCGCCGCGGACGACGAGCGATCTTCCCGAACCGCGCTCGGTGCCGCGGCGCAGGTCGAACCACCGCTCCTCCCGGAGATAGCGCCCGGTGAGACTCGCCGGGTTTTCGATGATTTCCGCGGGCGTGCCCTCGCACACGACGGCGCCGCCGCGCTCTCCGGCGCCGGGGCCGAGATCGATCACGTGGTCCGAGGCGAGGATCGTCTCGCGGTCGTGCTCGATGACGATCACCGTGTTTCCCGCGTCGCGGAGCTCCTTGAGCGTGTCGATGAGGCGGGCGTTGTCGCGGTGATGGAGCCCGATCGACGGCTCGTCGAGAATGTAGAGCACGCCGACGAGCTTCGATCCGATCTGCGTCGCGAGCCGGATGCGCTGCGCCTCGCCCCCGGCGAGCGTCCCCGCCGACCGGTCGAGCGTAAGATAGGACAGCCCGACGTTCTCGAGAAACCGCAGACGGGCGGTGATCTCGCGCAGCAGCGGCTCTCCGATGATCTTCGCGTTTCCGGCGAGCGGCAGCGTCGAGAAGAACTCGAGCGCGCGGTCGATCGTGAGCGAGGACGCCTCCGCGATGGTGCGGCCGGCGAGCGACACGGAGAGGCTCTCCGGGCGGAGCCGCGATCCCTTGCACGCCGGACACGGCCTCGTCGTCATGAACGATTCGATCCAGCGGCGGACGGCTTCGGATTTCGTCTGATGGTAGCGACGCCGGAGGTTCGGGACGACGCCCTCCCATGTGGTGTAGTACTCCCCCTTGCCCCGTTCGAAATCGTACCGCACGACGATCTCCCCCTCGAGGCCGCCGAGCACGGCGTCCTGCGCCTCGCGGGGGAGGCGCCGGAACGGCGTCTCGAGCGAGAAACGGAGCTTTTCGGCGAGCGCCTCGAGCCGGGCGCGGTACCAGTTCGCCTTCGCCGGATCGACCGGCGCGAGCGCGCCGCCCGAGATGCTCCGCGAGGGGTCGGGAACGACGAGCTCCCGCGCGAAATCGTTCTGCGTGCCGAGCCCGTGGCACTCCGGGCAGGCGCCGTATGGAGAGTTGAAGGAGAACATGCGCGGAGAGATCTCGCCGAGGCTCCCGCCGCAGTACGGGCACGCGTATTCGAGGCTGTAGAGCGACTCGACGCCGTCCTGTACGACGACGATGACGCCCCCGCCCGCCGCGGCCGCCGTTTCGGCCGAGTCCGCGAGACGGCGCTCGACGCCCGGCTTGACGCGGAGCCTGTCGACGACGACCTCGACCGAGTGCTTCTTCGTTTTCTCGAGGACGAGCCCCGGAGAAAGCTCCCGCTCGACGCCGTCGACGCGCACCCGCGTGAACCCCTCCTTCGCGAGCTTCGCGAGCGCCGCCCGATGCTCGCCTTTCCTGCCGCGAACCACCGGTGCGAGGATCTCGAGGCGCGTTCCCTCGGGTGCGCCCCTCAAGCGGTCGACGACCTGCGCCACGGTCTGGCGCGAGATGGGACGGCCGCATCCGGGGCAGCGCGGCTCGCCGGCCCGCGCGAAGAGCACCCGGAGATAGTCGTGGATCTCGGTGATCGTTCCCACCGTCGAGCGCGGGTTGCGGGAGGAGGTCTTCTGATCGATCGAGATCGCCGGCGAGAGCCCCTCGATGCTGTCGACGTCGGGCTTCTCCATCTGCTCGAGAAACTGGCGGGCGTAGCTCGAGAGCGACTCCACGTACCGCCGCTGCCCCTCGGCGTAGATCGTGTCGAACGCGAGCGAGGATTTGCCGGAGCCGCTCAGGCCCGTGATCACGACGAACGCGTTCCGCGGGATCGCGACGGTGACGTTCTTGAGGTTGTGCTCCCGCGCGCCCCGCACGACGAGGTTCTCGCGAGCCATGTCCGCCTTATTCCTTTTTATCCGGCGCCGGGGCCTGCGTTCCGCCCCCCGCCTGCCTCTCCCCGATGCGCCGCAGCGCGTCGGACGCAACGCGGCCCCAGTCGGAGGAGGCGCCGTGCGCGGCGAGCACGCCGTCGTAGATCGCCTTCGCCTGCGCGAGATCGCCGGCGAGCTCGTAGCAGGAAGCCGCCTCGAGCTTCGACGTCACGCCCCACATCCCGCCCGTGCGGAGATACGGCACGCGGAGAAACTCTCGGATCGCCTCGTCGTAGCGCTGGAGGCTCTTGAGACTCATTCCCGCCCAGTAATGGGCGCGCCCCTGCTGCTCCTCGTCCGTCGCGACGTCGGGGATGCGGCGGTAGACGTCGTAGGCGAGCTGGTTGCGGCCGGCCTGATTGTACGCGAATCCGAGATCGAAGAGGACCTCGACGATGCCGTCCCGCTCGGGATAGTCCTCGGCGAGCTTCTGCCAGGTCGCGGCCGCGTCGCTCCACTGCTCGAGCTGCTGATAGACGCGGCCGAGGTTCTTTCGCGCCGTGTAGACGAGCTCGCCGTCCTTCGACGATTCGGCCGCCAGCGCGTAGTTCCGCGCGGCGAGGTTCAGGTTCCCCGCCCCGTACTGCGCGGCGGCGAGCTTGAAATAGGCCTCGGGGAGGATGGCCGAGCGCGGCGAAGCCTGGATGAACCTCGAGAGCTTGTCGGAGGCCTCCTGATACCCCCCCCGCTTCAGATCGCAGAGGGCGAGATAGAAATACGCCTCTCCGCTCTCGTCCGAGCCCGGATGGTTCCTCTGAAGCTCGGCGAGGGATCTCGCGGCCTCCTCGCAGCTCCCCGCCTCCGCCTCCATCCGCCCTTTCTCGAGGAGGATGCCGGCGAGCGCGCCGCCCGCGGCGCAGCGCGCCGAAAGGGTGCGCGCGTCGGCGGCGTAGGCTCCCGCGTCCTGGAGCCGCAGAAACGCCTTCGCCCTGCCCGCGACGGCGCGGCAGGTGTCGGCGCCGGAGAGCCGGAGGGCGTCCGAGAACCCCTTTTCCGCGGCCCGGTAATCGCCGACGCCGAGCGACGCCTCGGCGGCGAGAACGAGGTTCGCCGCGGTCCGCTCGGCGGCGGCGAGCTCGACGAGCAGCGGCCGCGCCTTCGCCCAGTCGCGCCGCTCGGCGTACCTCGTTCCGAGCCACGCGAGCGAGCGCGTCCTGATCGCCGGCGGGACGCCGCTGCGCCCCGCGAGGTCGCCGACGAGCTCCTCGGCGCGCCGGTCGTCCCCCATCTTCTCGCGGGCGAGCGCCTCGCGGTAGACCGCCTCGGGGACGAGATCGCTCTCGGGGTACGCAGCGGCGAACATCGAGAAGATCTCGGCCGATTCGGCGTACGTGCCCTGATAGAAGAAACAGTCGCCCTTGCGTATCTCGCACCGCTCCACGAGAAGCCGTCCGGGGGAGCGCGCGATGCACCGATCGTACGCGGCGACGGCGCCCGCGTAATCGCGCTGCATGAGGAGCGATTCGCCGAGCTCGAAGAGCATCGCCGCGATCCGCGGATCGTCCGGATACGCGGCAACGAAGGCCTCGTAGGCGCGGGCCGCGCCGGCGTGATCCCCGCGGGCGCGCAGCAACGAGGCGGCGATGTAAGAGGCCTGCTTCTTTTCGGGCGGCGGGGCGTTCCCGTCCCTCACCGCGAGCGCGGCGCCGAGCGCGGCGCGCGCGGAGGCGGTGTCCCCCGCCGAGGCGCGCGGCATGAGCCATTCGGCCTTTCTCGCGAGCGCCCACCATCTACCGGAACCGCTCCCGTACGCGGCGAGATATTCGTCGATCCGCACGATCCGCTCGGCCTCCGTCATGGCGGGGGCGCGCCCTTCGATCCAGGCTCGGTGCGCGCGCTCCGCCCACCTGAGGCCGACGTACTTCTGCATCGTCTCGCGCAGGAGATCGAGCCCTTTCGCGCGCTCGGCGGCGCCGTCTTTCCCCCGCGAATCGGCGAGCGCGGCCCGCATGAGGCGCGAGCGGCCGAGATAGTAGCTGCCTTTCGCGCGGAGAGAGTCGGGAAGCGCACCGGCGAGCGCCGCTTCGAGGAGCGGCGTCGCCGCCTCCGCGTCGCGGGCGTCCTCGACGAGAATCGCTCCCGTCTCCAGGTTGCGGTACGCCGGCGCCGCGTCCCACGCGGCTATCCGCGCGAGCGATTGGGAAACGGCTTCCGTGTAGCGCGGGCGCACGGCGAGCCATTGCAGACGATCGCGCGCCTCGCGGGCGCGGGCGCCGTCGGGGAAGCGCGCCACGATCTCCTCGTAGCCGCGTCCGGCGCCCTCGAGGTCGCCGGTGTGCTCGCGCAGGAGGCTCCCCTTGAAGAGCGACTCCTCCGCGGCGCGCCCGTCCCGGTCCTCCGCGACGACGGTCGCGTGATAGCGAAGCGCCGACAGCGTGTCGGCGAGCTTCTCCGCGGATATGTCGGCGAGCCGCGCGCAGAGCCTCACCCGCTCCCGAGCGTCAATCGCGCCCATGAGGGCGAGGTTGTAGAGACGCGCCGCTTCGAGCGGCGCGCCCGAGCGGTCGCGGATGTCGCCCTCGAGGACCAGTGCGTCCTTCATGAGCGACGAGAGGGGAAAACGGCGTCGCAGCTCGGCGACGCGCGTAAACGCCTCGCCGGGCATGCCCTTTTCGAGGAGGATCCGCCCCCCGAGGAGGAGAAGCTCCCCGGTGGTGTCGGCCGCGGCCGGGGAGGCGGCGAGCGAATCGATGAGAACGAGGGCCCGGTCGTATTTCTTGAGCCTCCACGCGGCGTCGACCGCGCCGCGCATGACGCGCGGTCTGCTCTCGGAGACGCGATAGGTAGCGAGAAACCGCTCCGACTCGTCGAGAATCCCCTCGACGTTTCCACGCTTCGCGTGAATGTCGATGATGCCGAGCGTCGCCTTCTCGGGAAGAGGCGCGTCCTTGAACTCCCGTTCGACGGTTCGGAAATGCCCCTCTGCCCGCGCGTAGTCGCCCCGCGCGAGCGCGCGTTCCCCGAGCCTCAGGAGGGCGAGCGCCCGCACGGGGGAGCGGGGATACATCGAAACGACCTCGCCGAGGACGCTCTCGGCCTCGAGATCGCGGCCCGTGTTCTCGAGAGCGACGGCGAGCGTGTAGCGGGCGCGGGCGATGAGCTCGCTGTCCTTGCGCTCGGCGATGAGGCGCCGGAGCACCTTCGCCCCCCCCTCCGAATCGCCCATGGAAATGAGGCAGTCGCCCGCCTCGAGCAAGGCCTGATCGAACACGGGGCACGCGGGGCTCTCCTCGGGGATCATGAGAAACTCGTCGGCCGCCTCGCGGTATCGCCTGAGCGCCTTCAAGACGCGGCCTCGCTGGAGCCTCGCGAGGCAGGCCCGTTCGTCGCGCGGATATTGCTCGATGAACTTCTCGTACGCGGCGAGCGCGTCGTTCGCCTTGCCCGCTTGAAGATAGGACTCGCCGGCGGTAAAAAGCGCCTCCGGGCGCAACGCGCTCTGCGGATACTTCTCGATGAACCGCATGAACTCCTCCGCGGCGGCGACGTACATCCCGTCGCGACGGAGCCTCTTTGCGAAGTTGATGTCCTCGTTCTCTCCCGCGGAGACCTCGGCGGCCGAAAGGAGGACCCCGCAGAGCGCCGCGGCGACGAGACATCCCCGTAACAATCGCGATTTCAACATGTTTTCAAGAATCCTCCTTGAACCGAAGGAGCGGATACGCTCGAAAAAAAGCTATTGTAAGCTAGCAGATGGCGCCCCGCAAATCAATACAGATCGGCCCGCGATCGGCCCCGGCGCGGCCGGCGGCGTCGCGGAGCCGAAAAAAAGGGCCGGCGGGTTTCGCCGGCCCTCCTGGAGCATATAAGAGGAAAAAACCTTACGAGCGGTAGATCGACTTGATCGCGCCCCAGGTCGCAGGCTCGGTGCCGACCGGATTGCAGTGGATCTTCGTCATGATGCAGCACGCGTCGAAATACTCGCCGCTGCTCGCGCCGCAGAGAAACGCCGGGAACGGCGAGGGCTGATTCGGCATGCCCGTCCGCCATACGAACATGGCGTTCGCGATCGTGTACTCGATCGCGCAGTTCGGGCAGTTGTCGAAGACGCCGGTGAAGAACACGTTGGACGTCGCGCCGACCATCTGCCCGCCGACATAGCTCACCCTCGTGCTCACGTTGTAGTAGGTGAGGAAGCCGGTGAAGCCGGCCGGCGTGCCGCCCCAGGGGCCCGAGCCGGAAAGCCAGAAAAGCCCGCCGTCGTAGTTCGTGGTGTAATCGATCCAGCCCGTTCCGGTGCCGTCGATGCTGCGGGCCGTCTCGATGGCCCCCGCGGCGTCTATTGCCATACCCCAGACATGCCACTGCGTGCCGAGGGCCGCTCCGTTCCACGACTCGGCGTTTTCCATATTCCCGGGCACGCCGGGTCCGAGCCCCGCGCACCACGCCTCGGAAACCCGTCCAGGCAGGAGAGTTCCAGCGTACGTGGAATACTGTCCGTCGAGCGGTTGGGGGGTGCACTGCGAAAACGCAGGAGACGCGAGAAGCGCGACGAGCGCGAGGCAAAGCAACAATCTCTTGATGATCATAATACCCCTCCGGATGAGATTCCCCTGATCTCTAGCGCGATTCGATTTCGTGAGAACCGATAGCTGTTTGTTGATCCCCGCGCCACCTCCTTGAGAGAACCGACATCACAACGATGAGAGTCCCTTGATAGGTCTCAATAGCGTCTATATTCTACTCCTCGCGGGCGATATTTTCAAGAGAAATATACCATAAAAATAGTGCCAATTGCTCATACTGCCGCGATCGAAGTATGAACGGTATTCATTTCGCGTTGACAACACAAGATCATATTATTTAATATAGTTACACAATTCATCAAGCGAAGCCGGATATGTGGGCACGGCGGCGCTCAATGCGTTCGGCCACATTATCTAATCAGAACCATTTTGCGTTGCAGTACCACCCCCCCCGCCCGGGCGACGGCGATGTAGAATCCGGTCGCGACGGTCCGCCCGGCGTCATCCTTTCCGTCCCAGACGAATACGGCCCGGTCCCCCTCGAGAGGCCCCGATAAGAGCGAGCGAATCCTACGACCGGACGCCGAATACACGGCAAGCTCCACGTTCGAGCCCGGCGCCGTTCGAGGCATCAAGAGCACGATCATGGTGGAAGGATTGAATGGATTGGGATAGTTGACGAGCGCCCCCGACGGAGGGGTCGGGAAATCGGCGCCCGTCGCAGGGTATTCTATGAGCACCTGAGCGTCATACCTGAAGTGCTGCACCCTCTCGTTCGCCCCGTTGCGCAGATCGCTCCTACGGATGCCGATGGTCGTCGTTCCGGCGCGTATTGCCCTGAAGGTGATCGTAAAGAGCGCCCCCGGACCGTCGACCGTGTTGCCGAGAATCGCGCCGTTCACGAACACCGAATCGCAGCCGCATCCGGGGTTCATCCAGCGGAAAAACGTGGGAAGGCCCGAATCCGCCGGGAGCGCTCCCTCTTCCACCGCCAGCACCTCGAGATACGAGTCGTCGAACGAGATGGTGACATCGTATCCCATGAGACCGACGACATCGTCATTCGCCGCGATCTCGATCTGAAACTCTTGAAAAACGAACGTGTTGGTTTCAGCGGGCAGCACGAGAAGGCTCGGCGGAGGCTCTATAAACACAATCGCGTCCTCGACGACGTGCGCCAGCCTCTCGTTCGCGCCGCCGCGCAGATCGCTCCTACGGACGCCGATGGCCGTCGTTCCCGGCTGTATGGCTCTAAAGGTGATCGTGAAGAGCGCCCCCGGACCGTCGACCGTGTCGCCGAGAATCGCGCCGTTCACGAACACCGAATCGCAGCCGCATCCGGGGTTCATCCAGCGGAAAAACGTGGGAAGGCCCGAATCCGCCGGGAGCGCTCCCTCTTCCACCGCCAGCACCTCGAGATACGAGTCGTCGAAATCGACGGTGACGTCGTATCCCATGAGGCCGTCGATCGCTTCGTTCGCCGCGATCTCGATCTGGAACTCGTGAAAGACGGCCGTGTTGGTTTCAACGGGAAGAACCAGAAGGCTCGGCGGAGGCTCTATGCACACGATCGCGTCCTCGACGACGTGCGGCAGGCTCTCGTTCGTACCGCTGCGCAGATCGCTCCTGCGGACGCCGATGGTCGTCGTTCCCGTGCGTATGGCCCTGAAGGTGATCGTGAAAAGCGCCCCCGGACCGTCGACCGTTTCGCCCAGAATCGAACCGATCACGAACACCGAATCGCAGCCGCATCCGGGATTCATCCAGCGAAAGAAGGTGCCGAAGCCGGAGTTCGCCGGAAGCGCCCCTTCCCCAACCGCCACGATCTCGAGGCTCGAATCGTCGAACGAAACGGTGACATCGTACCCCATGAGGCTTTCGATCTCGTCATTCACGACGATTCTCACCTGAAACTGATGATTGATCGTGATGGTCGTATCGGGCACGATCGCGAGGCGTCCCTCGGCCCGCGGCCCGGACGGGCAAAGGAGCGCCACCGTGATCATCACGAGGCATAGGACCGCCGGTATTCGTCTCACGCCGTTCCCCTCCTCAACGTAACAGCACCATCTTGCGTTTCAGCGTGCCGGCCGCCGTCTCGGCAACGGCGAGGTAGATTCCTGCGGCCGAGGGGCGTCCCTGGCCGTCCCGGCCATCCCAGATAATCTGTCTCCTGCCTGGAGGAAGGAATCCCCTGAAGAGCGAACGTACGCGCACGCCGGAAACATCGTAAATATCGATCGCAACGCCGACCGGAACCATTTCCGGTCCGCCGTTCCCCGGAAGCTCCATGACAAGGACTGTCGCCGGATTGAATGGATTCGGATAATTGGAAAACGCTCCTGTCGGCGACGCGGGCGCATCGTGCCCCGTCGGATAGCGGACGACTATCTCGGCCGACTCTCCAGTGACCGGCGCGAGCTCGACGCGGTTTATGTCCCAGAGACGCGCCGCGGCCAAGCTCACATTGCAAACTCCCAGGGCTTTTGCGCGAAATACGAGCTGCACGAGCTCCCCGGGAGCGAGGAAATAGGAGCGGTAGCCGAGAACGCAGTCTTCCGCGATCACCGAATCGGGTAGGATCCTTTTCCAGTAGAAGAAGGTTTGATAGCCCGACGTCCGAAAGAGCAGCCCCTCGCGAGCGATCGTGACATCGACGACCGCGGTGTCGTCGAGATTGACGTACACCCCCATGCAGCTCAGGGAATCGACCGCGTCGTTCACCATGACCCGCAGCGTGCAGAGGGCTCCCGGTTCGAGGTAATTCACCGGCGGCTCGAGACTCACGAGAGGATGGTCCTGTGTTGAAGCAGGCGGCGCGGCCGGCCCGGCATGAGCCCCGGCGCCGAGACAGAGAAGAAAAAGCGCGGAGA
>DHHB01000089.1:0-4431 GCA_002403075.1 bacterium UBP1_UBA4783
TCGAGCGCGTCCATGTCGAAGACGAGCGCCCCCTCGAGCGAGGGGCACGCGGCGAGCGCCGCTCCCGCCTCGTCGCGGATCTCCTGGAGCGTCGAGGCCGGGGCCCCGTGCGTGAACGCCCGCCGCTCGAGGTTGCGGGCGAGGCGCACGCGGCTCGAGAGCACGAGCTCCGCCTCCTCGGCGTCGCCGGAGAGCCAGCGGCCCGGCTTCTCGATGAGATCGTTCAGCGCCGACACTGCTTCTCCTCCCCGCGCTCGGGCTCGGCGAGCTTTCGTATCTCGTCCCGAAGCTCGGCCGCCCGCTCGAACTGCTCGAGCTGGACCGCGAGATCGAGCTCTTCCTTGAGCTTTCGCACCTTGCGGCGGCGGCTCACCTGCGTGCCGAAGCGCTGCGGGATCTTGCCGACGTGCCGCGTGTTGCCGTGAATGCTTCGGAGCAGCGGCAGGAGCTGCTTCTCGAAATGCTCGTAGCACTGCGAGCAGCCGAGGCGCCCGAGGTCCTGAAAGGCCGAGTAGCTCGTGCCGCAGTTGGGGCATGCGTCCCCCGTCTCGCCCTTCTCGACCGCCGCGAACGCCGAGTCGAAGAGCCCCGCCACGAAATCGTTCATCGCGAAGTTGCTCTTCTTGAGCTCGTCGAATCCGTGCTCCTCGGCGCAGTTGCGGCAGATGTGTATCGCGCGGACCTTCGTCCCCTCGGCGTTCGTCACGTGGATCGTGGCCTCGCGCTTCTTACAGATATGACAGAGCATTTCCTCTCCCTATCTCGTGAAGGACGCCCTCCGCGAGAACGAAGCCGCGGTCGGCCCTCTCGAGGAGCTCCTTCTTGTGCGTCACGACGATAAAGGTCTGCCCCGCCGAGCGGCTGAGCTCCATGATGAGCGCGTGGAGGCTCTCGCTCGTCCGGTCGTCGAGGTTTCCCGACGGCTCGTCGGCGAGAACGATCGCCGGGGCGTTCACGAGCGCCCGCGCGACCGCCACCCGCTGCTGCTCGCCGCCCGAGAGCTCGGCGGGCCGGTGGCTCATCCGCTCCTCGAGGCCCACGTCCCTGAGGAGCTTCGCCGCCCGCTCCAGGACGCCCGCCCGCGGGCCGCCTCCTATGACGGCCGGCATCATCACGTTCTCGAGGGCGGTGAACTCGGGGAGCAGGTAGTGGAACTGGAAGACGAAGCCGATGTCGCGGTTTCGGATCCGGTTCAGCTCGCGGTCGGAGCATTCCTTCGGATCGCGGCCGCGGATCAGCACCGTCCCCTTCGTTGGGGTGTCGAGGGTGCCGAGGATGTGGAGCAGCGTGCTCTTCCCGGCGCCCGACGCCCCGAGGATCACGACGACCTCTCCCGGAGCCGCCCGCAGGTCGAGCCCTCTCAGAACCTCGATGGGGCCTTTCGTACCCTCGAACACGCGCCACACGGCGCGGGCGTCGAGGATCGACTCTCTCTCCATCAATATAACCCCCGGAGCGTCCCCAAAGCAAGCCGTCCCGTTTCTCCGAAATCGGCGCGTGTATAACCAATAAAATCAATCATATCGTATGGCATCCAGCGGGGGCATGCGGCACGCCTCCCAGCTCGGGTAGATCGTCGCGACGAAGCAGATCGAGAGCGACGAGAGGCTTATGAGCGCGACGTCGGACCATTTGACGAGGACCGGCAGCGTGTTGATGAAATAGACGTCGGGCGGGAGATCTATCCTGACCTTCGTGAGAACGGCGCAGACGACGAGCCCCACGACCACCCCGAGGATCGTCCCCACGGCGCCGATGAAGCTCCCCTGAAACATGAAGATCGACATGACCCCGCGCGAGGAGGCCCCCATCGACCGCAGGATGCCGATCTCGTTCCGCTTCTCCATGATCACCATCGTGAGCATCGCCACGAGGTTGAAGGCCGCGACCGCGATGATGAGCCCGAGGAGGAGGAACATGAGGATCTTCTCGACCTTGATGTAGCTGAAGAGGTTCTTGTTGAGGAGTATCCAGTTGTTCGTGCCGTAGGCGGGGTCGCGGAGGAGCTCCATGATCTCGCGGTCCACGCGGTCCGCGCGGTAGATGTCGCGCACGCGCAGGCCGAGCCCGCGCGTCGCCGACTCGAAGTCGAAGAACCGCTCGGCGTCCCGTATGTCGAGATAGACGAAGCGCGAGTCGAACTCGTAGACCCCCGTCTTGAAATACCCGATCATCCGGAACTCCTGCGTGACGGGCTCGACGTGCCCGATCCGCATCTCGGAGGGCGCCGTGACGAGGGTTAGGATCTCCCCGGGATAGATGTAGAGCTCGTCGGCGAGGTCCTTCCCGAGAACGATCCCCGGCACGTCCTTCCCGTCGTCGAACCCCTCGGCGGTGAAGGACGTGATCGGCGGATGGAGCGAGTCGATCACGGTCGAGACGGCCCTCTCGCGC
Organism: bacterium UBP1_UBA4783; assembly: GCA_002403075.1. Taxonomy (GTDB): domain Bacteria; phylum Krumholzibacteriota; class Krumholzibacteriia; order Krumholzibacteriales; family Krumholzibacteriaceae; genus SSS58A. The sequence goes on from DHHB01000089.1 coordinate 2,395, forward strand.
TCGAGGTCGAGCCCCTTCACGATGACGCCCTTCGTCTTGACCTTGACGCCGGGGACGACGTCGTAGAAGACGAGCGCCTCGGCGCGCACGAAGGGGGCGGTGGCCACGACGTCGGGGAGCGCCTCGACGCGCGCCGCCACCGAGTCGACGTTGGCCCACGCGGCGGGCGTGCGCGCGAAGACGAGGACGTGCGTGTTGAACTCGACGATGCGGTTGCGCAGCTCGTTCGTGAAGCCGTTCATGAGCGAGAGAACGATGATCAGCGTCGCGACCCCGACGAGGGTGCCGATGATGGCGATCGCCGTCACGCGCGAGATGAACCCGCCGCGGCGCTTGGTTCTGAGGTATTTCAGCGCGATCGAGAGCGAGTAATGCATCGGCCTCATTCTCCGGCGCCCCCGCGCCCCTCTTCGGGTCTCATCTGCGGGAAGAGGATCACGTCGCGGATGCTCGGGGAGTTCGTGAGCAGCATGACGAGCCGGTCGATCCCGATCCCGAGCCCGCCCGTCGGCGGCATCCCGTACTCGAGGGCGCGGACGTAGTCCTCATCCACCGGATGCGTCTCTCTCGCGCCGCCGTCCCAGAGCTTCGCGATCGCCTCGAAGCGCTCGCGCTGGTCGACGGGGTCGTTGAGCTCGCTGAAGGCGTTGCCGACCTCGTAGCCCGCGATGTAGGGCTCGAAGCGCTCGACGAGGCCGATTTCCTTGCGGTGGCGTTTGGCGAGGGGCGATATCTCTATCGGATAATCCATGACGAACGTCGGTTGAATGAGGCCCGGCTCCACGAGCTCGCCGAAGAGGATGTCGAGAAAATCCCCCCGCGACGAGGCGCCCTCGACGTCGAGGTTCCGCTCGACGGCGATCTTTTTCAAGGCGGCGGCGTCTGCCTCGCGGAGGTCCCGCCCCGTCGCCTCGCGGAGCCCGTCGAAGTAGGCGAGCTTGCGCCACGGCGGGGCGAGGTTGATCGTGTGCTCCCCGTAGGTGATTTCCGTTCCCCCGACGATCTCCCGCGCGAGAAGCGTGAAGAGCTCCTCGACGAAGCGCATCATGTCGGTGTAGTCCCAGTACGCGGCGTAGCATTCGAGCATCGTGAACTCGGGGTTGTGCGAGCGGTCCATCCCCTCGTTCCGGAAATCCTTCGAGAACTCGAAGACCCGGTCCATCCCGCCCACGATGAGACGCTTGAGGTAGAGCTCGTCGGCGATGCGGAGGTAGAGATCGACGTCGAGCGTGTTGTGGTGCGTCACGAAGGGCCGCGCGAGCGCGCCGCCGTAGATCGGCTGGAGGATCGGCGTCTCGACCTCGAGGAAGCCGTTCGCGAGCAGGTGCCGCCGCACCGTCTCCACGATCCTCGAGCGCAGGACGAACGTCGCGAAGACGTCGTCGTTCACGATGAGATCGACGTAGCGGCGCCGGTAGCGGAGCTCCTTGTCCTGCAGGCCGTGCCATTTCTCGGGGAGGGGGTTTATGGCCTTGCTGAGAACCTCGAACCCCTTGACCCGCACGGTGAGCTCGCCGGTCTTGGTGCGGAAGAGCGGCCCCGTGACGCCGACGATGTCGCCGACATCCAGCAGCCGGAATATCTCGAAGTCCCGCGCCGAGACCTCGTCGTCCCGGATGTAGATCTGGATCTTGCCCGAGGCGTCCTTCAGGTGTCCGAAGGACGTGTGCCCGTGGCCGCGGAGCGCCACGAGACGCCCGGCGAGGGAAACCGGCGTCTCCGCCGGGGCGAGCTCTCCCTCGCGGGCGATGGCCTGGGCGACGGTGCACGTGCGCTCGAACCGGTACGCGTAGGGGACGACGCCGAGCTCGCGGAGCCGCGCGACCTTGGCCGCGCGCTGCTCGCGCTCGGAGCCGCCGGGAGGCGTCGGGGTGCCGCTCATCAGTGTGCGCGCTCCTTCCACTTGAGGTAGCCCTCGATGAAATCCTCTATCTCCCCGTCCATCACGGCCTGCACGTTCGAGGTCTCGACGCCCGTGCGGTGGTCCTTGACCATGGTGTACGGCTGGAAGACGTAGCTTCGGATCTGGTTCCCCCA
>DHHB01000089.1:4492-4719 GCA_002403075.1 bacterium UBP1_UBA4783
TGCTGCGACCGCTCGTTCTGGCACTGCACGACGATGCCCGTCGGGAAATGCGTGATCCGCACGGCCGAGGAGACCTTGTTCACGTGCTGGCCGCCGGCGCCGCTCGCCCGGTAGGTGTCGACGCGGATGTCGTTCGGGTTGATGTCGACCTCGATCTTCTCGCCGATCTCGGGGTAGATGAAGACCGAGGCGAACGAGGTGTGCCGCCGCTGGTTGCCGTCGAAGGG
>DHHB01000074.1 GCA_002403075.1 bacterium UBP1_UBA4783
AGCGGCAGGTCGTCGCGAACGCGAAGAAGCTCGCCGCGACGATCATGGCCGCCGGATTCGACGTCGTGACCGGCGGCACCGACACCCATCTCTTCCTCGTGGACCTCACGAGCCGCGGTCTCACGGGCAAGGACGCCGAGAAAGCGCTCGAGAGGGCCGGCATGACGGTCAACAAGAACACCGTGCCCTTCGACCAGAAGAGCCCCTTCGTCACCTCCGGCATCCGCGTCGGCACCCCCGCGCTCACGACGCGCGGCATGAAAGAGGCCGAGATGGCGGAGCTCGGAGGTCTCATGGCCCGGGTCCTCGCCGACATGGCGAACGAGAAGACGATCGCCGAGGTTCGCGGGGCGGCGGCGTCGCTCGCGAAGCGTTTTCCTCTCTACACGGACTGACGCCGCGTAGTACAATGGACCGCGAACCCCTTTCGGGGACGTGCGGATGAGCAGACCGACCTGGGACGAATACTTCATGAAGATCGCGCATCTCGTCGCGGAGCGGTCGACGTGCATGCGGCGGCGCGTCGGAGCGATCATCGTCAAGGACAAGCGCATCGTTTCGACCGGCTACAACGGCGCCCCGCGGGGCCTCCGGCACTGCCTCGAGGTCGGCTGCCTGCGCGAGCAGATGGGCATCCCCTCGGGCGAGCGGCAGGAGCTCTGCCGCGGCGCCCACGCCGAGCAGAATGCCATCATTCAGGCGGCCTCGAGCGGCGGGAGCATGGAGGGCGCGACGATGTACTGCACGACCGCTCCGTGTTCGACCTGTTCGAAGATGATCATCAACGCCGGCATCAGGCGCCTCGTGCTCGGCGGGCGCTATCCCGACTCCCTCGGCGAGACGCTCGTCGCCGAAGCCGGCATCGAAACGGTGTACCAGGTTCTCGAGCCGCGGCCGTAGCCGCGGGAGGAGGAATCGCGGTGCGCTGCCCTTCCTGCGGACACGAGGAAGACCGTGTCGTCGACAGCCGCGCGACGAAGGAAAACTCCGCCGTGCGCCGCCGNNATGGTCGTCAAGAAGGACGGACGGCGCGAACCGTACAGCAGGGAGAAGATTCTCGCCGGGTGTCTGCGCGCGTGCGAGAAGCGCCCCGTTTCGCGCGAGGCGCTCGACAAGCTCGTCTCGGATCTCGAGGCCTCGATCGGGGGGCGCGCGCGCGACGAGATCCCGACATCCGAGATCGGCAACGAAGTGATGCGATTGCTGGCGGCGCTCGACCAGGTCGCCTACGTGCGGTTCGCCTCGGTCTATCGGGAATTCAAGGACGTCACGCAGTTCATGGACGAGCTGCGGAGTCTTCTCGAACGGAAGTGAAGGAGGTAGCGAGATGGTGCGTTGCATGCGTCACGGTTCGGCGCGCATCCTCGTTGCGTGCGCCCTCGTTTCGATCGCGGCCGGCGCGGTCGCGTTCGCGGCGTTCGGGCAGGACAAGAGGGAATGTCAGCTCTGCTTCGCTCCCCCCGACAGCGCGGTGTTTCACTACAAGATCTTCAGCCAGGACGACCAGAGCTTCCGCGGCGGGAGCGCCACGCTCAACCAGACCGCGGAGATCGATCTCAAGATGAGCGGCAGGGACGAGGACGGCAACACGATCGCGGACATCAAGTTCGGCAAGCTCACCTCGAGCCTCGTGAGCAACAACCAGCTCATGGAATGGGAGCCGCCCGCCAAGCTCGAGGGCAGGACGATCCGCGCGTTCGTCAGCCGGAAGGGCAAGATCGTCGACGTCAAGGCGCTCGGCAACATCCCGGGGATCGGCGGCTCGCGCGAGCTCCTCGAGATCGTCGAGCCGTGGTTCGTGAGACTGCCCGATTCGAGCTTCGCCGTCGGCGACACGTGGACGCGCGAGATCCTCGAGGGCGTCAAGGAGGGGCAGGAACCGGACCGCGCCGGGCGGGCGGTGTACACCCTCAAGAAGCTCGAAAAGAAGGGCGGCATCGAGGTCGCCGTCATCGAGGCCAAGATCAACGCCAAGCTCAACCGCGAGACGCCCGTGGGCATCCTCGTCGGGACCGAGAAGACCGATCTCAAGGCTTCCGTCGCCATCGGGAGCGGCCACATCGTCGAGCTCAAGCGCGTCATGGAGGTCAAGGGCGACGTGATCGCCCGCGACGAGCTCACGAACAAGGAAACGAAGAGGGAAACGGCGATCGTCTCGACGTACGAGGCCAAGCTGCAGAAATAGGGCGCGTGACTGGGGAGCGGACAACACCTGACGACGGGAAGCGGGCAGAGCCGCTTCGAGAGATGCGGTTCCTCGATCATCTCGAAGAGCTGCGCTCGGCGCTCTTCGCCTCCGCGCTCGCGTGGGTCGGCGCCTCGATCGTCTTCTGGTTCTTCTCGGGGCGGGTGCTCGATTTTTTGATCCGGGCCGTACCCGTCGAAAACCTCTACTTCATGTCCCCCGTCGAGGCCTTCATGATCCGGATGAAGCTCTCCTTCATCCTCGGATTCCTCGCCTCGTTCCCGTACATATTCCTGCGGGCGTGGCGGTTCGTGTCGCCGGGTCTCTTTTCGCGCGAGCGGCGGGTCGTGCTGCCCGTCGTCGTCTCCTCGGTCTCGCTCTTTTACGGGGGGCTCGCGTTCGCGTATTTCGTCATGATCCCCATCGTGATCTCGTTTTTCATCACGTTCGGCACCGACCGGCTCCAGCCGCTTCTCTCGATCGAGCGCTACTTCGCGTTCGTCTGGCGGCTCTGCTTCGCCTTCGGAGCCGTCTTCCAGATGCCGATCGTCATCGTCGCGCTCTCCTGGGCCGGCGTTCTCTCGGCGCGGTCGCTGCTCCGGCAGTGGCGGTTCGTGATTCTGATCATTTTCGTCGTCGCCGCCGTCTTTACGCCCCCCGATCCGGTGTCGCAGATCTTCATGGCCGTTCCTCTGTGTGCGCTCTACGTCGTGAGCACGGCCCTCGCCTTCCTCATCGAGCGGCGGCGCGAGAGGCGGAGGTCTCATTGACAGAGGGTGATGTTCATGGTACATTCCCCCTTTACGTATCCGCGAGGCCCCCTGACCAGAAAGAGCGCCCGAGCAGGATCTCGATGAACCGGTCCGACGTCAAGAAGCTGCCGCCGATCCAGTCGCTCGTCCGCGAGGAGCTCGAGCTTCTCGAGGGACGGCTTCAGGAGATCCTCAGCTCGGACGTTCCGCTCCTCGACCACATCTGCCGCTATCTGAACGAAAAGCCGGGGAAGCGGATCCGTCCGACCGTGCTCTTTCTCGCGGCGCGCAGCGCCGGCACGCCGGACGGGAAGCTCGTCACGGCGGGTCTCGCCGTCGAGCTCGTCCACACGGCGACCCTCATACACGACGACATCATCGACGACCACCGCGTGCGGCGGGGGCGGCCGACCGTCTACGCCCGCTGGGGTGCGGACGCGGCGACGCTCACCGGGGATTATCTCTACTCGATGGCCTTTGCGCGGCTCGCCGAAGCCGGCATGTACGACGTCATGAACATCCTCGCGCGGGTCACGCACGACATGTCGGTGGGGGAGCTCCTGCAGCTCGAACTCCGGCGAAACCTCGACCTCAGCGAGGATCGCTACATGGACATGATCTACCGGAAAACGGCGTCGCTCTTCTCCGCCTCATGCGAGAGCGGCGCTCTCCTCGGCGGCGAGGTGAACGGCGGCCGAAGCGCCTATTCGCGTTTCGGCAAGAACGTCGGCTTCGCCTTCCAGATCGTCGACGATCTCTTCGACTACATTGCGAGCGACACGCTGATCGGAAAACCCACGGCCTCGGATTTCACGGACGGAAGGGTGACGCTTCCCTTCATCACCGCATTCCGGAACGCGCCGGAAGCCGCGCGGCGCCGCGTCACGGAGCTTTTCACCGAAACCTTCGACCGGGAGCGCCACTGGGACGAGGTCGTGCGGTTCGTCGAGAGCTACGGCGGCGTCGATTACTCGCTGCAGCGGGCGAAGCATTTCATCGAGCGGGCGAAAGGGCATCTGCGCGACATCACCTCCTCGCCCGAGCGCGACGCCCTGTTCACGGCCTCCGACTACGTCGTGGAGCGGGCGTACGCGTTCTACAGGTGACATGAGCGGCGATCACGAAGCTCTCCATTACACACGGATCGACGGCGGACGGGTTCGTTGCGAGCTCTGCCCGCATCGCTGCGCGATCGCGGACGGCGCGGCGGGGCTCTGCGGGGTGCGCACGAACCGCGGCGGGACCCTATGGGCCGATTCCTACGGGCGCACCGTGACCGCTGCGGTCGATCCGATCGAGAAAAAGCCGCTCTACCATTTCAGGCCGGGCGGCCGGATACTCTCCGTCGGGCCGAACGGCTGCACGCTGAGCTGCGAAAACTGCCAGAATTGGCATATCTCGAAGGAGAAGGCGCCGACGCGGTACATCCCGCCCGAGGAACTCGTCGAGCTCGCGGAGCGAGAGGGCTCGATCGGGGTCGCGTTCACATACACCGAACCCCTCCTGTGGTTCGAATACCTGAAGGACGTCTCGCCGCTTCTGCGGGCGAAGGGGCTCGCGTCCGTGCTCGTGACGAACGGATTTCTGAACGAAGCGCCGGCGCGGGAGATCGCTCCGCTCATCGACGCGATGAACGTGGATCTGAAAAGCATGAGCGACGATTTCTACAAGATGGTCTGCGGGGGACGCGTCGAGCCGGTGAAGCGCTTCATCGAGATCGCCTCGAGGGTATCGCACGTCGAGGTGACGAACCTCGTCGTCACGGGGCTCAACGACAAGGACTCCGATTTCGAGGCGCTCGCGGAGTGGCTCGCCGGCGTCTCGGCCGACATTCCGCTCCATTTCTCGCGCTTTTTCCCGCAGTACCGGATGGGCGAGCGGGAAGCGACGCCGCCCGAACGACTGCGGCGGGCGTTCGACATCGCCTCGAAACGGTTGCGCTACGTGTACGTGGGGAATATCTTCATCGATGGCACCGAGGACACGCATTGCCCGAAATGCGGCGCCGCGATCGTGCGGCGCAGCGGGTTCGAGTCGCGGCTTCTCGGGAGCGGGGGACGCTGTCCGAGCTGCGGCACGCAGGCAAAGGGGGTCTGGAGCTGAGTACGAAGATCGCACCGAAAACGCTCGCGAAGAAGATCGTCAGGATCGCCTACGCCAAGAAGGCGGAGGAGATCGTCCTCCTCGATCTCAAAAGAATCACCTCGATGGCGGATTACTTCGTCATCTGCTCGGCGGGGAGCGACGTGCACGCGAAGGTCATCGCCGACGCCGTGCTCGACGGCCTCCACGACGGAAAATACGTCTCGCACGTCGAGGGGCTCGAGGCCGCCCGCTGGATCCTCATCGACTGCTTCGGTGTCGTCGTCCATATCTTCCGTCCCGAGGCGCGGGATTTCTACTCGCTCGAGAAGCTCTGGGGAGACGCGCCGCGAGAGGAGTTTCCCGATGGAATCGAGTGAGCTCGTCCGCGATGCCCTCGCCGCCGCGGCCGCCGCGGCGGGCGTTCCGGTGGCGCGCGACGACGTCATGATCGAGCGCCCCGACGATCCCGCTCACGGAGATCTCAGCTGCAACATCGCCCTCGTCGCGGCGAAGGCCGCGAAACGGAACCCGCGGGAGCTCGCAACCGCGATCATCGAGCGCCTCTCGCTCGATCCCGCCTTCGTCGAGCGGGTCGAGACGGCCGGCCCCGGCTTCATCAACCTCACCTTCGCCCACGCCCACCTCGTCCGCGAGGTGCGCGAGATCGTGCGGCTCGGCTCGTCGTATGGATCGAGCGGCGCGGGGGCCGGGAGAAAGCTGCAGGTCGAGTTCGTTTCGGCCAACCCGACGGGGCCGCTCGTCATCGTCTCGGCGCGCGCCGCGGCGGTGGGCGCCGCGCTCGTCAATATCTTCCGCAAGGCGGGGTACGACGCCGAGGCAGAGTACTACGTCAACGACGCGGGAAGCCAGGTGGCGAAGCTCGGCGCCTCGACGCTGGCGCGTTTCAGGCAGCGTCTCGGCGAGGAGGCCGCGTTCCCCGAGGACGGGTATCCCGGGGAGTACCTGATCGAGATCGCGGGCGAGATCGCGGAGCCGGAAGGGCGCGCCTGGCTCGCCCTGCCGCCCGCGGAGGCCGTTCCGGCGTTCGGGCGGTTCGCCCTCGAGCGTATCATCGGGCGGATCAAAACCGATCTCGAGCGGTTCGGCGTGAAGTTCGACAGATTCTTCCACGAATCGGAGCTCTACGCGGGCGGCGGGGAGATCTGGAAGACGCTCGAGGAGCTCGAGGCGGCGGGCACGGTCTACGAGGAGGAGGGGGCCCGGTGGTTCCGCTCGACGGATCTCGGCGACGAGAAGGACCGCGTGCTCGTGCGCAGCGACGGCTCGCCGACCTATTTTCTCGCGGACGCCGCCTACCATCGAAACAAGCGCGCCCGCGGCTTCGATCAGGTCGTCGATCTCTGGGGGCCCGACCATCACGGGCACATCAAGCGCCTCGTCTCGGCGACGCGAGTCCTCGGAGCTCCGGCAGGCTGGCTCGAGGTGATCATCGTCCAGTGGGTGCGCCTCGTCGAGGACGGCGCGGTCGTGAGCATGTCGAAGCGCGGAGGCGAGTTCGTCACGCTCGGCGATCTCGTCGACGACGTCGGGGTGGACGCGGCGAAGTTCTTCTTTCTCATGCGAAAAACCTCGGCGCACCTCGACTTCAACCTCACGCTCGCGCGCAAGGAATCCGACGAGAACCCCGTCTATTACGTCCAGTACGCCCACGCGCGGATATCGAGCGTGACGGCGTTCGCGCGGGGGGAGGGGGTCGCGTTTCCGGAGGACACGTCCTGCGTCGAGCGCTTGAGAGAGACCGAGGAGCGGGATCTCATGCGGCGGCTCGTCGTCTTTCCCGAGCTCGTGCGCGTCGCGGCCCGCACGCGCGATCCGCACATCCTCACGACGTACGCGCAGCAGCTCGCCGCCGCGTTTCACAAGTTCTACCACGTGTGCCGGATCGTCTCGAACGACCGTTCTCTCAGCGAGGCGCGGCTCCTGCTCGCCGAGGCGACCCGCGTCGTGCTCGCCGAGTCGCTCCGGCTCCTCGGCGTCTCGGCCCCGGAGAAGATGTAGGATGAGCATCGTCGTCGTCGGCACTGTTGCGTTCGATTCGATTGAGACACCGCGGGGGAGGGTCGATCGGGCCATCGGAGGCTCGGCGACGTACTTCTCGCTCGCCGCGAGCAACTTCACCCCGGTACGGCTCGTCGCGGTCGTCGGGGAGGATTTCGGCGCCGAGCACCGCTCGGTGCTCCTCGAGCGCGAGGTGGACCTCGAGGGGCTCATCGTCGAGCGCGGCGGGAAGACCTTTTACTGGTCGGGGCGCTACGGCGAGGATCCGAACGAGCGCGAGACGCTCTGCACCGATCTCAACTGTTTCGCCGAGTTCCAGCCGGAGCTCCCTCCGGCGTACCGTTCGAGCCGGTGGCTTTTTCTCGGGAACATAGACCCCGACATCCAGATCGGCGTCCTCGATCAGGTCGCGGGGCGGCCCTTCGTGGGCTGCGACACGATGAATTTCTGGATCGAGCGAAAGCCCGAGTCGCTCGCGCGGCTTCTGCGTCGCATCGACGTCCTCTTCGTGAACGACGGCGAGGCGAAGCAGCTCACGGGGCGCGCGAACGTGGTTCTCGCCGCGCGGGACATCCTCGGGATGGGCCCGCGGGCCGTCGTCGTCAAGAAGGGGGAGCACGGAGCCTTCCTCTTCGCGCCGGAGTTCCGATTCTTCGCGCCCGCCTATCCGCTGCAGGAGGTGTTCGATCCGACGGGAGCCGGCGACAGCTTCGCGGGCGGCTTCATGGGATACCTCGCGGGCCGGGGGGCGGTCGACGAGCGGCATCTGCGCCGCGCGATGCTCTACGGCACGATCACGGCGAGCTACGCGTGCGAGGCCTTCTCCGTCGAGCGCCTCCGCGGCGTGACGCAGGCACACATCGCGACCCGCCTCGGGGAGCTCGTGGATCTCGTGCGCATCGATCTCGATTCATAGTACTCACCGGCCGGCAAGGGGGGACGCCATGGCGCGTGCAGAGCTCAAGGACTTCGCGAGAAGGATCAAGCTGCGCAACCTCGCGATGGAGGACTACGACGACGTCGCTTCCATGCAGAAGAAGTGCTTTCCCAACATGAAGCCGTGGCGCAGGGAACAGTTCGCGAGCATGATTTCGATCTTCCCCGAGGGCCAGTTCGCCATCGAATACCGCGGCAAGGTGATCGCTTCGTGCTGCGGCCTCGTCATCAATCAGAGCGACTATCCGGAGACGGCGAGCTGGAGCGAGCTCACGGGCGGCGGTTTCTTCACGAACCACAATCCGTTGGGGGACACCTACTACGCAGCCGAAATCATGGTCGATCCCAAGTACCGCAGCATGAAGCTCGCGCGGAGGCTCTACGAGGCGCGGCAGGATCTCGCCCGGCGGATGAATCTCATGCGGATCGCCGCGGGCGGCCGCCTCCCCAACTTCCACAAGCACGCGAAGAGGATGAGCGTCTACGAGTACGTGCAGAACGTCATCGACAAGAAAATATTCGATCCGGTGCTCACGACGCAGCTCTCGAACGGCTTCGTGCTGACGCGGATCCTGCCCGACTACCTCCCGAACGACAAGGAATCCCTCGGCTACGCCACCTATCTCGAGTGGACGAATCTCCAGTACTCGACGGTCGACAAGACGGAGAAACGGCGCACGACGCCCTACGTCCGCGTCTCCGCGGTGCAGTACCAGATGCGGATGATCAACAACTTCGCCGAGTTCACCGCGAACTGCGAGTATTTCATCGACGTAGCCTCGGACTATCGCTGCGATTTCGTGCTGTTTCCGGAGATGATCACGATGCAGCTCCTCTCGTTCCTGCCGGAAAAGAATCCCGCCAAAGCGATACGGCTGCTCAACGTATACACCGAGCAGTACATCGAGGCCTTCTCGAATCTCGCCGTCAAGTACAACATCAACATCGTCGGTGGCACCCACTTCATGGTCGAAGACGGCAACCTCTACAACGTGGCGCACCTGTTCCGCAGGGACGGAACGATCGCGAAGCAGTACAAGATCCATATCACGCCGAGCGAGAAAAAATGGTGGGGCGTGCAGTCGGGCGCGAAGATCGAGGTCTTCAGCACCGACCGGGGCAGGATCGCGATC
>DHHB01000092.1 GCA_002403075.1 bacterium UBP1_UBA4783
CCAGGTACCGGCATTGATCCCGAGCACGCCGCGGTAGGTCGTGACGCCCTGGGCTCGAAGGGACCCGGCCGCGGCGGCCACGAGAATCAAGGCGGCGCAAACGACCTTTCGCAGTGGAATTCGCATCGTACAATCCTCCGTTCTTTCTCCTCTATTAATAATAATCCACACCTCGCCGGGTCAAGCGGTTTGACCGCCCGGGCCGGGACGCTCTATCGCAGCAGCACGGCCTTTCCCTCCACCTTCTCCGCGCGGTGGTAGGAGCCGCTGAACTCCACCTCGAGGACGTAGAGGTACGTGCCGTTGGCGAGCCGGTCGCCGGCGAGATCCCTCCCGTCCCAGTACACGCTGTTGAACCCTTCGACCGCCGCAGCGCGGCGCTCCCATACGAGGACGCCGGACACGTTGTAGACCCTGATCGCGGCCGTTCCCGCGCTCGTCGTCTGGAACACGAAGTTCGTGCCGTCCGAGAACGGGTTCGGGAGGTTGAACACGTCGCTCAGCGCGTAGACACCTTCCTCGACGATCTCGAACGAGAGGGTGTCGGAGGAGGCGGCGCCGAGGTTGTCGAAGACCTTGAGGAGCGCCGTATGGCGCCCCGGCGCGAACCCCGCGGCGAGGGGATATTCGACCGATCCCGACGTATACGATCCGTGATCGTACGTGAAGTAGTCCGTCACGTAGATCGGGTAGCCGCTTCCGTCGAACTCGAGGAAGATCGAGCTCTGGGGATCGGTGCCGAGGATCGCGATCCCGTCGTCGTCCGAGATGTCGGCGATGAGCTTCGCGCCCGTCTTGACCTTCGTCGCCTGTCCGGCGAAGTAGAGGTTGACGCGGGGCGGCTCCTCGTTCGTCCGCAGGGTATCGGACGGAACGATGAGGAGCGTGTCGCACGCGCCGGCTCCGTCCGCGAAGGCGGAGCTCGCGTACACGCGGATACGCGCATGCGGCCCCGTGCGGCAGCGGCGCGGGACGACGAAAGAGGCGGCGAACCGGCCGCCCGTCACGTCGACGGTGCCGCGGAAGAGCTCCGCTCCCGGCAGCACGTAGCGCAGAACGAACGGCACGAGACCGCCGACGACCTCGCGGACGTTCTGCTCGGCTTCCTGCACGACGACGTCGGCGGTGCCGTTCCACGAGCTGTAGACGGTTCCGCCCGATCGGATCGAGCCTTCGACGCGATACCGCTCCCCCGTGAGGAGCGTGTCGATCGACGCCGTCTCGATCTCGACCCGGTGAGCGGGCAGCGCGAGCTTCAGGGCGGGATCGCCGAGACAGATGTACTTGACGTTGTTGCTCTCGTACCCCGACCCCGAGGGGCTCGTGACGACCGCGTACTTGGCGAGCTGCAGCGCGAGCCCGACCGGCCGCGTGCCGGTGCTGTCCTTCGACGTGAAGAGCGCCCGGTAGATCGCCGCGTTGAGCAGCGTATTCGGATAGAGGTAGGTCGGCGCCGCCGCGGATATCGTGCCGATGGCCCCGCCGCCGTCGTAGGTGACCATGTTTTGCGCCATGCTCCGCTGGTAGGGCGAATCGAGATCCCCCACCGAGCAGGAGAAGGAGAGCATGAGCGGGCGCCTCGTCGCGTTCGTGAGGGAGTAGATGTCCGAGTTCACCATGACGCGCTCGTCCGCCATCTGCTGCGGCGAGCCGTGTCCGTTGAAGTTCACGATGAGCGCCCCGTCGCTCCACTCGCTCAGGTAGTCCCGGCGCGCCGCGGGCTTCACGTCGCCGAGGAACGGATAGGTATGGAGGTAGATCTTTCGCAGATCGGCCACCGTCGGGAACGGACCGTCGCGCCTCGCGAGCTCCTCCGTCGAGATGAGAAATTCGAAATCGTCGTCCCGCGAGGTCGAGTACTCGTCGTCCGCGCAGAGAATCACCTTTTCTCGCCACGGCCCGTACACGGGACGCTCCTCGTAATCGACGATGCGCTGCGCCCACGCGTTCGCCTCGCGATCGGTGAGCACCGACATGCGCCCGATGGCGAGGTCGGGCGCCCGGTCGACGCCGCCGTCGAGCTTTACGAGGAAATCCTCGTCCTCGACCGCCTCGGACTCGTTCGAGTACCGGAGATTCATGTAGAAGGGCAGAAAATCGTTGGAGCGGCCGAGGACGTTCCGCGGATCGTACGTGCCGTTCCCGATGAGCAATACGTACGAGAGCGCGGGATCCCCCGCTCCGGAGCACTCGTCGCGGTCGTAGAGAAACTTGAGATAGTTGCGGACGGCGATCGGATCCTTGTGCCCGCCCGAGAAGTTCGCGTACACGTCGCGGATATCGACCGCCCGCACGACCGGAGAGGCGATCCCCTCGATCCCCCGGCGGCGGTGCGCCGCGAGCGCGAGCGCGGCGTCGCGGAAGGCCTCGTGATAGACGATGACCATGTGGGGGCACGCGCTCTCGTCCCGGAGCGACGGAACGACCGCGGTCGCGAGCGTCGGCTTGCGGAGCGCGGAGCGCGCCACCGCGAAGTAGCGGCGCGGCGCCGGCCCGATCGAATCCTGAAAGGCGATGCCGCCGCCCGACGGAGACCAGCCGGTGCAGAGCGCCGGCGCCTCGTTCCGGCTCGCGTCGAAGAGAAAGAGCTCCCCCGAAGGAAATCCCGACAGGGCGAACCGCGCCCGGAGCGGCCTCGCCGGAGCGGCGAAGTCGAGCTCTCCGCTCTTCGCCCGCAGCAGCCGCCGGTACGCGATCTCGTACCAGAAGATGTACATCTCGTTGTCGAGCGGCTTCGTCACGACGACGGTGTTGCGCCCCTCGACGAGGTTCGATACCCCCGCGAGGAGCGTTCTCATGCCGCCCGGATTGTATCCGTAGGGGACGGACCACGTGAGGGTGCCGATCACGTCGTTGTTCAGCCGGTAGGTCGCCGTGTTCTGGAAGCGGGTGACGTTGAAGGGGCCGTAGGCCTTCGTCTTGAAGAAGCCGTTCGGATCGGCGATATCGGAGCAGGTGATCTCGTCGACGAAGGTCGACGTGCCGTTCTGCTTGAGCAGCCTCCAGTACCACCGGTCGTCGGTGTATATCGGGTCGTAGAGGTAGTCCTCCTCGCGGTGGATCCGCGCCTCGTACCACGTTATCGTCGTATCGAAGGGACCGGTCTGCGCGACGACGCGCTCGGCCATCCGACGCGGCGGGCCTTCGAACGAGCCCCCCCACGTGAGCCAGTACGCGTGCTCGCTCTCGTACGGATGCTCGATGTACTCCCACGGATCGGCCGAGGAGTCGTACTCGCTCGCCCATCCGTTCACGCCGACGCCGAGAAAGAAGAGGGTGTCCCCCGATTGGAAGGAGCCGGTGCCAGAGCCGCGGTAGAGGATCGCGTGCTCGGTGAGACGGTAGTCCTCGAGAAAGCTGCCGCCGCCCGAGAGGCTGTCCGGCTCGCTGAACGGCCCTCCGGAGAACAGCCGCAGCGTCCCCGGATCGATCGAGACGGGGTTGACGCCGGCCGCGAGGAGATCGTTGTAGGTCACGATGTAGATCCCCCGCCCCCGCACGCCGAGCCTCATCCACCGGTCGGAACGGGCGAACTCGAACGGCGAGCGCTCGAGCGCCGCGGCGCGGGGCCGCTCCGTCTTCCACCCGGACGCCTGCGCCGCGTTCGCGACGAGATCGTCGACGAGAAACGCCCCGCCTCCCTCCCCTTCGCCGGCCGCCGGCCGGAAGGAGAGGCGCACGACGAGACGCGAGAGACGCAGAAGCCCCCGCCGTTCGGGATCGAAGAGCACCGGACGGACGTCGACGAACGCGACGGGGCGCTTGCGGACGATCTCGACGCCCGAGAGCTCGACGAAGCGCGGCTCGCCGAGCGGCGGCGCGGCGGCGAGCGCGGCGCGAGCGTCGGCCCGCGATCCCGTCTCGAGGGCGACCGTCGGCAGCGTTCCGGGAACGAACGTTATCTCCTGATCGATCACCTCGAGCCGCACGCCGTCGCGCTCCGGAACGGCGAAGAAGAAGCGCCGCACGGGCAGCATGGGCATGCCGGGAACGTCGAGCATGAAGAAATCCTCGAGCGAGACGCGGCAGAGTCGCTCGCCGCCCGCCGTATCGACGACGGCGAGCGAGGGCTCCGCGATCGTGAACTCGATCGTGACGCCCGCGCGGTCGGACGACACGACGCGGAAGGGCTCCGCGAGGGCCGGGGCCGCCGCGAGCGCCGCGAGCGCGAACGGGAAAATGAGTCGTTTCATGCGCCCCTCCGTATGAGGAATGCGACAGCCGCCGCCGAGAGGACGGCCTGCACGTAGAGATTGGAAACGCCGAGAACGGCGCCGTGAGCGATGAGCCTGCGGTGCCCGGGAAAGATCTTCTGGTCGTCCCGTATCGCGCCGAGCTTCCAGAGCAGGTTCTCGAAATCCGGCAGGAGCCCGAACGCGACGCCGAGGGCGACCTTCAGGTCGAGGGCGCCCCCGAGAGCGATCGCCGCGATCGCGACGGCGGCGAGGACGAGCTCGTATCTCATCCGGTCGATGTCGTGATGCGGCAGTATATCGAGGAGAACGTGGCTTCCGAGACCGAAGACCGGGGCGAGGATCGGAGTGGGCGCGAACGCGCCCGCGAGCGCCCCCGCGGCGACATGCGTGAAAAGACACACTGGGCCGCTCTCCTCCCTCTCGAACCCTAATCCATCGCTTCGGCCCGATCGATGAGCATTATGGGGATGTCATCCTCGATCGGGTACCTCACGCGGCACGCCCGGCACAGAAGACGCGTCCCCGTTTCGTCGAGAACGACGCGTTCCTTGCATTTCGGGCATGCGAGGATATCGAGAAGCTCCTTTTTCACCATGTTCGTGATTCCCCCCAAAATAAAAATCCCTGACTACCTCGGAAAGTCGTACGCTTTCCCATCAGGGACATGCAACACGGGTCGATTTCCACCTCGTTCGCTGGCAAGTACAATTATAGACAATCCGCATCGGGAGGGTCAAGGGCAAAAAAGGCCGGCCGGGACCTCTCCCGCGCGCCGGCGCCCATCAGAAGACGTTGACGTACCAGACTTCGATCGAGCGGTAGACGCCCGTCTCGGGTTCGTAGTTGCCGAGAAGGTCCTTGAAGAGGATCTTGAACCGGAGGTTCTCGCGGTAATCGAGCCGTATGCCGGTGTCGAGATATCCCCGCCCCCGCGTCCGGCTCGTCGCCGCGCTCTCGCTGTTGTCGTCGAGCGCCGCGTCGTAATCGAGCAGCAGGCTCATCCACCGGACGATGCCGATATCGACGCCGGCGAACAGATTGACGCCGGACTCGTCGCGGTTCTCGAACGAGTAGTTGATCCCGCCGTTCAGCGACAGATCGTCGATCAGACGGTAGTTCTTGCCGACGACGAGAAAGAGACCGCGCGATTTGCGCTCGTACCGGTCCTCGCTCTCGATGTACCGCCCCTCCCCCTGCGTGTCGATTCCGAGGGTGAACGCGGGGCGGGTCACCGTCTCCTCGACGACGCGCAGCCGCGCCTGCAGCCCGATCCTGTCGTTCACCGACATGTCCCCTCTCCCGATCACGTCCTGCAGGCCGAAGGAGGCGCCGAGCATGAGCCGGTCGAAGAATCCGACGGCCGCCGAGCCGAGTATGCTGCTCGCGGGGCCCAAATTGCCGTGGAACAGATAGCCGCCGTGCGGAAGCACGCCCGCCGAGGGAACGCTCACGACCGTGACGTCCTCGAGTATCTGGGCCGGAGCCGCCGAAGCGGCGAACGCCGCGAACGCGGCCGCGACGGCGATTGTTCTAACGCGAAATCTCCACATGCTCCACTCCTCCGATCGTTTCGAGCTCTCTCAGTAGCTCGACGCGCGGGGACACCTTTGCCATGCGCGCGCGGACGGCCCCCCGCTCCCGGCCGTTCTCGCGCACGTGAAAGACGACTTCGCGCGTGCCGGGATGGCGCGCCATGATCTCCTTCATCCGCTCGAGCTCCCGCTCGCCGAAGGTCTCGCCCCGGATCGTGAGGTGCACCCTGCGGGCGAGCATCTGCACCGCCTCCTCGATCGTATAGATCTCGTCTGCGATGATCTTCACCTCGCCGCGGTCCTTCATGGCGACCTTCCCCGCGACGACGACGAGCCCGTCCTGCTGCAGCTTCGCCCGCCGCTTCTGGTAGCAGTCGGAGAACACGATCACCTCGAACGTGCCGTGGAGATCCTCGACCGTGACGAAGGCCATCGGATTTCCCTTCCTGTCCATGATGACGCGCTGCTCCCCCACGAGCGCCGCGCACACGACCGCCTCGCGGTCGCGTTTCCCGCCGAGGGTCCGGCTCGAGACGCTGAGAAGGCCGCCGAGAACGTCGTTCCACCGGTCGAGGGGATGCCCGCTGAAGTAGAATCCGAGCGATTCGCGCTCGCGGTGCAGCCGCGTCGCGTCGTCCCAGTCGGGCGCCGCGTCGAGCGGAACGGTCCGGGACTCGCCCCCCTCGAGGAATCCGAGGAACCCCTGCCCCCGCTCGCGCTCCCCCTGCCGGCGCTGCGCCCGCGAGAGCATGCGATCGAGGGAGGCCATCTTCTCGGCGCGGGTGCCGGGGAGGCAATCCATCGCGCCGCTCTGGATGAGGCTCTCGATGACGCGGCGGTTCGCCTGCCGCAGGTCGACGCGCTCGCAGAAGTCGAAGAGATCGGTGAACGGGCCGCGGCGCCTCGCCTCGAGCACCGCCTCGATCGCCTGCACGCCGACGTTCTTGATCGCCGCGAGCCCGTAGGTGATCTCGCCCCCGGAGATGCCGAAGCCGACCCCGCCCGAGTTCACGTCGGGCGGACGCACGGCGACGCCGAGGCTGCGGCACTCGTCGAGCAGGACGACGAGGCGGTCGGTGTTCGCCATGTCGCACGTCATGGAGGCCGCCATGAACGCCGCGGGATGATGCGCCTTGAGGAAGGCCGTCTGTATCGAGATCACGGCGTAGGCCGCCGAATGGGACTTGTTGAATCCGTACCCCGCGAAGAAGTTGATGAGGTCGAATATCTTGATCGCTTTCTTCCGCGACAGCCCGCGCGCCGTGGCGCCCTCGACGAACGCCTGGCGCTTCCGGTCCATTTCCTTCTGGTCCTTCTTCGCCATCGCGCGGCGCAGCTTGTCCGCCTCCCCGAGCGTGAAGCCCGCGAGATCGCTCGCGATGCGCATCACCTGCTCCTGATAGAGGATGACGCCGTATGTCTCCGCGAGGATCGGCTCGAGAC
>DHHB01000058.1 GCA_002403075.1 bacterium UBP1_UBA4783
CCTTCATCGACGACAAGCCCATTACGGCCGACCTGCCCAACTTCATCGACTACGTCATCGCCGAAGCGGAGCCGGGCGTTCGAGGCGACAGCACGACGAACCTCACGAAGAACGCGGTGACCGAAACCGGCGCCAAGGTGCAGGTGCCGCTCTTCGTCAACGCCGGCGACACGATCCGGATCGACACGCGCACGGGCAAGTACATCGAGAGAATCTCAAAAGGCTGATACGCCCGCGCATCCGCCCCCAAAATAGTTTCAAAATACACCTTGTCATTTCAAGCGGAATGTATTAAAGTATTGCAGTACCGTATAGCATAAATCAGCCCGGCCGGCCTCACCCACCCAAAGGGAGGAACGTATGAAGGCCAAAGCATTCATGGCGGCGCTCGCGCTGGCGCTCGCCGCGACGGTCGCGGGGAACGGATTCGCTCAGGTCGCCCCGGTCCCGCTCAATCCCCTGTCCCTCGCCAAGTACACGGATCCCCTGCCGATACCGGGGGTCATGCAGCCCGTCACGCCGGGCGGCACGTACTACGAGATCGGCGCCTACCCGGTGTACCAGCGGCTGCACAGCCAGCTGCCGCTCGCATACCTCTGGGGGTACGGAACGAGCCCCGAGACGGCGGGCTTTCCGGCGGCCACCATCGAGGCCACGAGGAACGTCCCCATTCAGGTCAAGTGGACGAACAATCTCGTCGACGGCAACGGCATGCCGCTCATGCACCCTCTCACGATCGATCGGACGCTTCACTGGGCCGATCCGCTCGGCGAGGGCCACGGCATGATGCCGTACATGGGCCCCGTTCCGCTCACGACCCACGTCCACGGGGGAGAGGTCGAGCCGATGAGCGACGGCCACCCGGATTCGTGGTTCACCCCCGGTTTCGCCATCAAGGGGCCGGGCTGGGTGCACGAAGTGTTTACGTATCACAACGAGCAGCTTCCGGCGACCATCTGGTACCATGACCACGCGCTCGGAATCACCCGCCTGAACGTCTATATGGGCCTCGCGGGGTTCTACCTGATCCGCGATCCCGGCAACGAGCCCTCCGGCATTCCGACGGGCGAGTTCGAGATCCCGGTCGTTATTCAGGACCGCATGCTCGACGTGAACGGGCAGCTTCTGTACCCCGCGGTCGGCGTCAACATGGAGCATCCGTACTGGATGCCCGAGTTCTTCGGCGACATCATCGTCGTGAACGGCAAGGCGTGGCCTTACCTCGACGTCCAGCCGCGCAAGTACCGCTTCCGTATGCTGAACGGGAGCGATTCGCGCTTCTACCAGATGTGGCTCGCCGACGGGGCCGGCAATCCGGGACCGTCCTTCGTCCAGATCGGCACGGACGGCGGCTATCTCGCGTCTCCGGTCGTTCTCAACGATCCGCTCGATCCGAACGCGAAGCGCCTCATTCTGGCCCCCGGAGAGCGCGCCGACATCGTGATCGATTTCTCGGGCTTCGCGCCGGGCGCCGTCTTCACGCTCAAGAACAACGCGAAGGCGCCTTTTCCGAACGGTGCGGCCGCGGATCCCAAGACCGTCGGCCAGATCATGCAGTTCCGCGTCGTCGCGGGAGCGTCCGACAATCTCGT
Source organism: bacterium UBP1_UBA4783 (assembly GCA_002403075.1). Taxonomy (GTDB): domain Bacteria; phylum Krumholzibacteriota; class Krumholzibacteriia; order Krumholzibacteriales; family Krumholzibacteriaceae; genus SSS58A. The sequence goes on from DHHB01000058.1 coordinate 1,593, forward strand.
CATCCCGCAGACGCTCGGCACGATCCCGACGCTCGTTCAGGACGCTCCGACGCGCACCCTCACCCTCAATGAAGTGATGGGGATGGGCGGGCCGCTCATGGCGCTTCTCGACGGCAAGATGTGGGATATGGCCGTGACCGAGATGCCGACGGTCGGAACGACCGAGGTGTGGGAGATCGTCAACCTCACCGGCGACACCCATCCGATCCACCTTCATCTCGTGCAGTTCCAGATGCTTAACCGGCAGAAGTTCCAGGTCTCGAAATACCTCAAGGCCTACAACATCCTCAATCCGGTCATACCGGCCGAGACGACGATCAATCCGCCGGTGGCCCCGTATCTCGTCGGCAAGCCGACGCCGCCCGATCCGAACGAGATGGGCTGGAAGGACACCTTCCGCATGAATCCGGGAGAGGTGACGCGCGTGATCGTGCGCTTCGCGCCGATCGGCTCCGCGGCGGTGACGCCGTACCCGTTCGACGCGACGGCCGAGCCGGGCTACGTGTGGCACTGCCACATCCTGAGCCACGAGGACAACGAGATGATGCGTCCCTACAAACTCGTGAATCCCGCGGCTCTCGCGACGCTGGAGGCGTCCGAGGCGCCCGCGTCGAAGGCCGCGGAAGCGCCGAAAGCGCACGCCCTCGGCCAGAACTACCCTAATCCGTTCAACCCGACGACGAGGATCGCGTTCACTCTGTCGGAGGCCGCTTTCGTGAACCTCCGCGTCTACGACGTGAAGGGCCGCGAGGTCCGCGCGCTCGCGAGCGGCGCCTTCGCCGCTGGCGAGCACGCCGCGATGTGGGACGGCAAGGACAACTTCGGGAAGAGCGTGGCGAGCGGGATCTATTTCTATCGTCTGCAGGCCGGAGAGTTCAACCAGGTGAAGAAGATGGTTCTTCTCAGGTAACGATTCGCCGGCGTTTCGTGATCGTCGAAAGGGGCTCCCGTGGAGAGCGGGGGCCCCTTTCTGTTGACCGGCGCGGGCCGATGCGGCGCCGCATCCGATTCGGGCACCATCGGCGCGCGTACGGCGTATAATGCCTCATGGGCGTCTCTCGCCCGATACGCCGTTTCCCCGTCCGATTCCCGGGAGGCCGAAGATGCGCGCGACAGCAATGTTCCTCATTTGTGCGAGCGTCCTTGCGTGGGCGGTTCCGTGCGGAGCCCAGAACGAGACCGTTTTCCGGGCGGCGCAAACGGGGGACGTCGCGAAGCTCAAGGAGCTCGTCGAGGCATCCCCGGATCTCGTGAACGCCCGGGACGAGGAAAGCAACACGCCCCTCCACGTCGCCTCGCTCATGGGGAGAATGGAATCGGCCCTCTACCTTCTCGAACAAGGCGCGGCCGTCGACGCCCTGAACGCGGTCGGGCAATCTCCGCTCCTCTTCGCGGCGTATGCGGGCCGCGCCGCTCTCGTCGATACGCTCATCGCGCGCGGGTCCCCCTTCGAGGAGCGGGACACGAGAGGGTACGCTCCGATCGATTTCGCGG
>DHHB01000055.1:0-15498 GCA_002403075.1 bacterium UBP1_UBA4783
CGCGTGGGCGAACGACGCGCTCGAGACGGCGCTCGAGATCAAGGGCGCCCTGCAGGAGGAACCGGGCGCGCTCGACCTCTATCGCGCGGCCGTCGCGGCGAACGAGCGCGGGCTGCACGCGGAGGCGGTCGATTCCCTCGCAGCGCTCGAGCGGCGCCATCCCGAGTCCTCGCTCGCGCCGCGAGCCGCGTTCATGCGCGCCGAGATCGAGGCGGCCGCCGGACGTCCGGCCGAGGCGAGGGCGGACTTCGGACGCGTCGCCGAGAGGTTCCCCGTGCACGAGCTCGCGCCGCGCGCCCTCGAGAGGATAGCGGCGCTCGCTGAGCGCGAGGGAGCACCCGGGGCGCTCGAGGCGTACGGCGCGCTCATGGAGCGCTATCCGGGATACCCATTCATGGCGCGCGTGCGCGAGCGGTACGCCGCGCTCTCGAAAGAGACGGGCGCCTCGCCCGGGAAAGGCTCGAAATGAATCGCACCCTGGGGAAACGCTCGAACGCGGCCCGGCGCGGCGCGCGTGCCCGGACGCCGCATGCGCTCGCCGGCGCGCTCGCTCTCCTCGCAGCGCTCGCGTTGTCCGCGGGCGCGGCGCGCGCCGACTATCTCGTGCCGATGGACCTCGCGCAGACGAACCACCTCAAGGCCTACGGCCTCGCCTATCGCGTGCTCGCGACGGGCGAGAACGTGAAATGGCTCCTCAACTACCGCGGCGGTTCGTTCCTGCTGCCGGAGCGCTCCGGGCTCCTAACGGAGGCGCAGGCGCGCGGCGTGCGCCTCGAGCGGGTGGACGGCGTCGCCGTCGCGGCGATCCTCCGGGAAGTCGGCGAGAGCAACGCCGACGTGATCCTTCTCGAGAAGGCGCCTGCGATCGCGATCTACGCTCCGCCGAACAAGCAGCCGTGGGATGACGCCGTCATGCTCGCCTTGACCTACGCCGACATTCCCTACACGATCGTCTACGACCGCGAGGTGCTCTCGGGAGAGCTCGAGAAGTACGACTGGCTCCATCTCCATCACGAGGATTTCACGGGGCAGTACGGCAAGTTCTACGGCGGGTTCCGCGCGCAGGAGTGGTACATACAGGAGCAGGTCATGAGCGAGCGGCTCGCTGCGGCGCTCGGATTCGACAAGGTTTCCGAGGAGAAGAAGGCCGTGGCGCGCGCGATCAGCTCGTACGTGCGCGCGGGAGGCTTTCTCTTCGCGATGTGCTCGGCGACCGACAGCTTCGACATCGCGCTCGCGGCGGAAGGGATCGACATCGTGCCGCGCGAGTACGACCACGACGGCACGACGCCGAACGCGCAGGAGCGTCTCGATTTCTCGCGGTGCCTCGCCTTTGAGAACTTCACGCTCATCATGGATCCCCTCGTGTACGAATTTTCGAATATCGACATGACGCCGCAGGCGGGCGCGCGCGGCGAGGCGCGCGATTACTTCACGCTCTTCGAGTTTTCGGCGAAGTACGATCCCGTGCCGACGATGCTCGTGCAGAACCACGTCTCGGTCGTGAAGGGGTTCATGGGGCAAACGACCTCCTTCAACAAAAACACGATGAAGAAAAAGGTGCTCGTCCTCGGCGAGGTCAAGGGCGCCGACGAGGCCCGGTACATCCACGGCAACTTCGGGATGGGGACATTCACGTTTCTCGGCGGGCACGACCCCGAGGATTACCAGCACCTCGTCGGGGATCCGCCGACCGACCTCAGCCTCTACCCGAACTCTCCGGGGTACCGCCTCATCCTGAACAACATCCTCTTTCCGGCCGCGAAAAAGAAGGAGCAGAAGACGTGAACACAGCGCTCGTTCCGATCATCCTGCTGGGCTCAGGGGTAGCGCTTTCGGCGGCGGGGCTCATCGCCGCGTTCGCCATGGGTTCGGCTGCGCCGGTCGCGGTCTTCATTATCATGATGGTGGGAATCGTCGACGGGCTCGCGGGGCTCCTCTGGGCTGCGGCGACGATCCTCTGGGGCGGAGCCGCGCCGATCGAGCGCCCCGGACCCGCCGGCGCATCGGTCGAGGCCGAGCGCGAGCGCGGCCGGATGCGGACGAGCCTCCTCGCGGCGGGCGTCCTTTCGATCGTCTTTCTCGGCGTGCTCGCCGCGATCGCGTTCCGTATCCCCTTGATTCTCAGGTGGTTACGAGTGAGCGGGATCTTTTAGGTCCCCCGCGGCCGGCTTTTTTTCGCAGGGATTCGCCGTTGCGGGCGATAGTATAGAATGTTAGATTGCATGGGCGTTTTTTGTGCCCGTCCGGGTGTTCGAAACGGCTAATCGCAAGCAGGGATTGCAGCAAAGAAGGGAGCTCTCCGATGAAGAAGGCCTTCGCCGTCGCCATGATCCTGTGTCTCGTCCTGCCCGCTCTCCTCGTCGCCGAGGAGACGGAAAAGAAGCCGCCCACGCCGCTTCAGGTGTACCTCAAGGACAAGACCGCCGAGAATTTCTCCACCGCGCATACCGCGTACACAGCCCAGATCAAGGATACGATGAACTACGCCTCGATCGCCTCGCTCGCGTGGCTCCACATGTTCGAGCTCGACCGCTACCTCGAGTTCATGAACGAGCATCTCGGCGAGCTCAAGAACATGCAGAAATTCCAGTACGCGAACATGCTGCTCGAGCTCGACCGCAACACCGACGCCATCGCCGTGTACGAGAAGATCGTCGAGGCGAACCCGAAGTGGTCGTGCCCGTGGCGGCACATGGGAGAGGCATACTACAAAGAGAAGGACTACGCCGCGGCCGAGAAGGTTCTTCTCAAGGCGATCGAGACGCGCGAGGAGCACTACGACGCCTACATGTGGCTCGCCGAGGTGTACTACGCGTGGGGCAAGTACGACAAGGGGATCGCGACGCTCGAGAAGGGTCTTGCGCAGTACGGCAAGGACATCGAGGATCCCGAAGAGGAGTACAGCAGCGCGAAGGTCGCGTTCCTCCACCTCGATCTGCTGAAGGGCGCGAAGAAAACGAAGACCGAGGCCTACAAGCACGCCCTCGAGCACGCGAAGAAATTCGACCCCGAGAACGAGCGGCTCAAGAACTACTAGACGATCGCTTCGCAGGGCCGACGTCATCGGCGCACGGCCCCCGGCTCGAGAGAGCCGGGGGCCTTTTGCATATTCGGGTCTTGCCCGACTCGTCGCCAAGCGGTACTATGGCAGTATCTCATCAATGGCGGTCATTCCCGGAGGTCGGAGACGAGCTCGATAGCCGTGAACCGCTCCGTTGCGCACATGCCTGACTCTGCAGCGGCTGGCGAACGCGGCCGCAGCCGATTCCAAGCATCGGACCGACACGAGGTGTCATGAGGCGCATCATCATTGTATTTCTGGGCGTCGCCCTGCTGATCGTGGTCGCCTGCAGCGACGATTACTACGATTACCATGCGTATTCCTACATCGACACCGTTCTCGCGGCCGACACGATCTCGAACGACGAGCTCGTGCGGATCGTTTATTGGTATCCGTCGGGCTGCAACCAGTTCGAGCGGATCGAATCGAGCGAGAGAGGCGACACGCTCGAGCTCGCGGCGCTCTTTCATTTCTATTTCAAGGGCGAGCCGTGCGCCCACGGGAGCGGATACGACACGACGTCGCATTTCTTTCATGTTTCCGCCCCTGGCCCGTGGTATCTCAAGTACCGGCGGGGCGAAGAGACGTGGATCGCGCAGTTTGTCCATGTAAGGGAATGACGACGCGGAGGGCGGGCGCCGCCCGATCCCGCGCGAGGAGGCGCGAATGATGATCGCCGGCAACATTCTCATGACGATCGCCATCGTGAGCGCGCTCTGCGGCGTCGTCTTCGCCATCTCGATCGTCTCGGCGCTCGCGGCGCGCGGCGTGAAGATCAACTGGATCTGGCTCCGCGTCCTCATCGTGAGCAGATACCTCGGTCTCTACAGGGAAACAACGAGGCGGGAGACGGGACATCCGGGGCCCTTGTACTACGGGTACGTGATCTCGATGGCGCTGGCCCTCGTGTTCGCGATCGTCGGATTGGCCCTGCGGGCCGCCGGCTCGCGTTGAAGGGGCCGCAGCCGCAGCTCGCGGCATTCGCGGCTCGGCCGCGCGGCGAGCCCCGCACCCGTTCGTCGAATAGGAGGAGAGGTCGCTCGACGTGGAAACCTTCGTTGCCCCGAAACCGTTCGTCGAACATCCTCGCTACAAGAAGGATCGCCGCGACGCCCTCGCGGAGCTCGATCTCGATTCGATCGACGAGCCGATCGTCGACATCGTCGCGGGATTCAGGGCCGTTCCGCATTGCTTCACGTTGCAGAGTTGTTATGGGCACTTCGTGTGCGCTCCCGGGCAGGATCCGCGGAGCCTCGACCCGATTCCGCGCGGCTATGCCGGCCGGGTGCGGTATAGAATCGCGTACATCGGCTTCTGCCTCGAGAACAGCCGGCGGGGGCGCGCGCTTCGAGAATCCCTCGCGCGCGTTCCGGCGATCGACCCCGGCTACATCCAGTTCGGGTCCGCGGACTGGTTTTGGAAACGACACGTCAACTCGTATGCTCTTCAGGTGGAACCGGTCGCCCACCAACTGAAGGATGAGGCCGTCCTCGATCCCGGCGAAGCGCTTCATACCCAGAGAGTCAGAGACTTCTTCTTCGGAGAGCTGAGGGCGCTTCTCTCCGCGGAGCTGCGCGCGCCGGACTGACGGGCGCCAATAGGAAAGGCGGTGGCAACGGAGCGTATGAAACTAAGCGTCAAAACCTTGACCACTGGCTTGGAGTTCCACGGCGAGGTGCGGGGCAAGCGTCAGCACTACTACGTTCTCTCCAGCGCGCGGCAGTATTTCGTCATGTCCGTCTCCCGAAGCAAGCGCGACGCGGGGTACTTCAACCTCGTCAGCAAGTCCGCCGTGGAAAAGCTCTATCGCCGGCTTCGCGGCCAGCAAGGGGTGACGGCGAAACTCGTCTTCACGCGCTCGAGAAACAGGCGCCTCGTCCCGACCCGCCTCGCCGCGCTCAACATGCTCTATGTGCTGGTTGCGACGGGCAGGGCGAGCATCGACGGGCGACACGCGTCGAAGAAGGAGCTTTTCTTCAACGTGAAAGCGTAGAGAGAATCGGCGGCCCGGCGGGCGTCAGGAGGATGCTCGGGCGCCGTCGTATCTCCTGAAGATCAGAAAAACGTTTAGCGCGAACCGCCGAAGGAGAAAAGGAACACGTGAGTTCTTCGGACGGCCGGAACCGGAACGAATCTGTGGGGATGTGGGCCTGGCTGCTGCCCGCGGCGTACGCGGCGCACGTGATCGAAGAGGCCTTCGGCGGCGGCGGGTTCATGGCGTGGATGTATGCCGGGGGAGGCGTCCGGCTGTCCTTGGCGGCGTTTCTCGGCCTCAACGCGGCCGGCGTGACCCTGCTGTGTCTCGCCGCATGGGCGGCCCGGAGGACGAGGGCCTGCGCATGGCCTTTGGCGAGCGGGGCCGCCGTCGTTTTCGTGAACGGCGTCTGGCACGCCGCGATATGCGCGATGACGCGATCCTACATCCCGGGCGTGGTGACCGGACTCGTCGTCTATCTTCCCGTGGGCGGCTTTATCATGCTTCGAATGCGGCGGCTGATATCTCCGTGGCTGTTCGCGTCGGCGTTGGCCGTCGGATTCGTGATCCATGGAGTCGTATTGTGGCTCGTGCTGCGGATGCCCGGGTTCGAGCTGGGCTGAACGCCGATGGAGGGCAAGCGATGAACCGTAAAAAGATCCTCTTCGTCAGCGGATCGATCGGCCTCGGCCACGTGACGCGGGATCTCGCCGTCGCGCGGGAGCTCAGGGCCCTCGCCCTCGTGGAGATCGAGTGGCTCGCGGCGGCGCCGGCCGACCGATTCCTCGTCGAAGCCGGCGAGACGCTGCATCCCGCCTCCGCGCGCCTCGTCGACTTGAGCGCGATCGCCGAAGCGCAGAGCGCTTCCGGCGGGCTCAGCCTGATTCGATACGCCATGGGCGCTCGGGCGAAGTGGACCCGCAACTTCGACGTCGTGGACGGGATCATGGCGAACGGCGGATTCGATCTCCTGATCGGCGACGAGACCTACGAGATCTCGCTCGGCTACCGGAAGCAGCCGGCCCGGAAAAAGCGGCCCTTCGTCATGATCTACGACTTCGTCGGATTGGACGTCGTGTCGAAACATCCGCTCGAGAGGCTGGTGGTCTATCTCTGGAACCGCAATTGGGTCGGCAAAGGGCTCAAAGCGCGGGCGCCCGTGGATGTGGGGCTCTTTATCGGCGAGGAGGAAGACGTGCCGGATACGAGCTTCGGGCCCTTTCTGCCGAATCGCCGGGAGTGGGCGAGGGCGCGATGCAGATTCGTCGGGTACGTTCTCGACTTCGATCCCGCGCGGCTCTCGGATCCCGCCGCGCTTCGCGCCGAGCTCGGATACGGCGGTTCGCCCCTCGTTATCTGCGCGGTCGGCGGCACCGCCATCGGGCGGGAGCTTCTGGAGCTGTGCGGGGAGGCCTACGCGGAGTTGAAACAATCGATCCCCTCTCTGGAAATGGTCCTCGTGTGCGGGCCGCGGCTGGATCATCGCGATCTCAAGGTTCCCGCCGGGGTGAAGGTGAAGGGATACGTGCCCGCTCTCTACAAGCATTTCGCGGCCTGCGACTTCGCGGTGGTGCAGGGCGGCGGCACGGCGACGCTGGAGCTGACGGCGCTGCGCCGTCCGTTCGCTTTTTTCCCGATCGAAGGCCATTGCGAGCAGGAGATCTCCGTCGCGGGGCGTCTCTCGCGCCACAAGGCCGGCGTTCGGCTCCGCCAGAGCGCAACGAGTCCGGCCCGACTGGCGGAGGTGATCCGCACGAACATCGGAATTCCAGCCCAATGGCCGCCGATATCCGTGAACGGGGCGCGCGCGGCCGCGGAGGCGATCAACGAGCTGTTATGATTCCGTCGAAGCCGATGATGCGATGGGAGGCACGATGATGTTGCGCGTTTTCGTCGCGACCGTCGCCGCGGTCGCGGCGATATCGACGCAGATGGGCTGCGCGGTCGGCATGAGGGGATCGGGCGCCCCTGCGCTGGGGCAGCCGAAGACGCTCTCGGCCGAAAGCGAGCTCGTTCGGCTCGAGCGGATCGCGCTTCCCCGCGAGAGCCGCGCCGTTCACCTTCGCTGCGGCGGCCGAAGCGCGTCCTTGGAGATCGTGAACGACACGATGCGGCTGACGGTGGGCGAGGAGACGTACGACATGCGTCCCGTCGTGACGGCGTCGGGGGTCACCTACGAAGCGATCGACGATCCGTCGACGACATTCTGGTCGAAGGGCGACAGGGCGAGGCTCGTCGTGCGCGGGCGGCCCTATCCCGAGTGCGCGAGGATCGATACGAGCGCGCCCGTGTTTCGCGCGGGCGGCAACGAGCCGGGTTGGCGTCTCGAGATAACCGATACGACGATGACCCTGCTCGCGGATAACGGAGGAACGCGGATCGTCGCGCCCACGCCGGTGCCCGATGCGGCGGGCGATGACCGGACATACGCGGCCTCGACGTCCGGCGGATCCTTGACGGTGACTGTTTTCGATCGCCTCTGCGACGATACGATGACCGGCATGCCGCACCCGGCAGCCGTCGTCGTCGCGTACGCCGGCGGGACGCTCGAGGGATGCGGAGGCGATCCGGCGGCGCTGCTCCGCGGGGACGAATGGGCGGTCGAGGATCTCGCCGGCGCGGCGGTCGTCGGAGGTTCCCGCATAACGATCAATTTCAGGGACGACGGCCGTTTGTCGGGACGGGCGTCCTGCAACGAGTACGCGGGCGAGTACTCGTTCACGGGGGAGGGGCTCGCGATTTCGAAGACCGTGCGAACGAAGAAGCTGTGCGAGCCTTCCCTGATGCGGCAGGAGGAGGCGTTTCTCGAGCTTCTGGAGAACGTCCGGATGTTCTCCCTGAGACCGGACGGCGCGCTCGTTCTGCACACGGGAGACGGGCGCGCTATGACGGCCCGCCGCGAGTGAGCCTCGCCCCCGGCCGCGCGGAACGGCGTATTTCGATGCGGCGCCGCGGTCGCAACCGCCGCCGATCCCTTGCGAAACGGGATAGTAACGAGTACAATCGGCCTCGTTCCGGCAAACGAACGTCGTCCTCGGGAGGTCGCGCGTGAACGAGATCCTCGTCGGCAAGGGCGAGCACCCGGTCCATCTGCTCGCCAAGTACGGCAACCGCCATGGCCTCGTCGCCGGCGCCACCGGCACCGGAAAAACGGTATCGCTTCTCGTGCTCGCCGAGGGTTTCTCGCGCCTCGGCGTGCCCGTGTTCATGGCGGACGTGAAGGGCGACGTCTCGGGGCTCGCGCTCCCCGGCGCCCCGGGCGAAAAGATCCAGCAGCGCGTCGCCGAGATCGGCATCGACGGCTACACGAACGAGGGGAGCCCGGTTCTCTTCTGGGACCTCTACGGCGCGGCGGGGCATCCGGTGCGCGCGACGGTCAGCGAGGTCGGCCCGAGCCTGCTCGGGCGGATGCTCGAGCTGAACGACATCCAGATCGGGACGCTCGAAATCGCCTTCAAGCTCGCGGACGACGAAGGGTTGCTGCTCCTCGACCTCGACGATCTGCGGGCGCTCCTCTCCTTCGTCGCCGAGAACCGCAAGGAGATCTCGACGGAGTACGGGCTCGTCAGCACGCAGTCCGTCGCCGCCGTTCAGCGCTCTCTCCTCTCGCTCGAGCGCGAGGGCGGCGAGGCGTTTTTCGGAGAGCCGGCGCTCGAGTTCGGCGACCTCATGCGCACCGATCTCTCCGGGCGCGGCATCATCGGCATTCTCGCCGCCGACCAGCTCATTCTGAAGCCTCGGCTCTACTCGAGCTTTCTCTTGTGGCTGCTCTCCGAGCTCTTCGAAAACCTCCCCGAGGCCGGCGATCTCGAAAAGCCGAAGTTGGTATTCTTCTTCGACGAGGCCCATCTGCTCTTCGACGACGCGCCGCCCTCGCTCCGGCAGCGCGTCGAGCAGGTGGTGCGGATCATCAGGTCCAAGGGCGTCGGCGTTTACTTCTGCTCGCAGTACCCCGACGACGTGCCGAACGAGATTCTCGGCCAGCTCGGGAACCGGATACAGCATGCCCTGCGCGCCTATACGCCGCGCGACCAGAAAGCGGTTCGAATCGCCGCGGAGACCTTCGTTCCCAATCCCAAGCTCGACGTCGCCGATGTTATATCGCGTCTCGGCGTCGGCGAGGCGCTCGTTTCGACGCTTCAGGAGAAGGGCGTTCCGATGCCGGTGGAGCGGACGCTCATCTGTCCGCCACGCTGCCGGATGGGCGCCATCACGTCCGAGGAGCGAGCGGCGGTGCGTGCGCGAAGCCCCATCTCGGGAAAATACGATACCGCGGTGAACCGCGAATCGGCGTACGAAATCTTGAGCCGCCGGGCCGCGCCGGAACGGCCGGTCCAGCCGGAAAAGGCTCCGCAGGCGAAAACGGGCAAGGCGGAGACCGGCGCGAAGCCCGCGGGCGTCGGCGGACGCTTCAACGAAATGCTCTGGGGCACGAAGCGCCGCCAAGGCATGGTGGAGAGCATGGCCAAGCAGGCCGCGCGCACCGTCGGGAGCCAAGTCGGACGGCAGATCCTTCGCGGCGTGCTGGGGGGGATCCTCGGCGGCTCGCGGAAGCGGTAGCGCGACGCGAAGCGCTGCCGCGGGGCCGGGCCCGGCGCCGCCGGCGCGGCGCGATCGCCGTTCGGCCGGCCGCGCGCGAGCTTCAAGGGCGAAACAATGGATCGCGAAAGCGTCTTCGATCGGGCCCCCGATAGATACGACGCATGGTTCGATCGAAATCCATTCCTGTACGAATCCGAGGTCGAGGCGCTGCGGGCGCTTCTCCCCGATAGGGGGAAGGGGCTCGAGATCGGCGTCGGCACGGGCCGTTTCGCGGCGCCGCTCGGCGTCCGCGTTGGTCTCGATCCGTCGCGGGCGATGGCGGATTTCGCGAGGCGGCGGGGGATCGACGTTTGTATCGGCGCGGCCGAGGATCTGCCGTTTGCGAATGGGAGCTTCGATTATATCCTCATGGCGACCGTGCTGTGCTTCGTCCGGGATATCCCCGCCGCGCTGCGAGAGGCCTGGCGAGTGCTTCATGTCGGGGGCGTTATCGCGATCGGAATCCTCGATAAGGCCTCGCCGGCGGGGCGGCGCTACATCGAGCGGATTGGGAATAACGATTTCTTCCGCGACGCCGTTTTCCGCTCCGCGGACGAGGTCGCGGCGCATCTCGAAGCGGCGGGATTCCGATGCGTCGATTTCCGGCAGACGATATTCGGAGATATCGACTCGATGAAGACCGCGGATCCGGTGCGCGACGGACACGGGGAAGGACTGTTCGCGGTCGTCGGAGCGCTCAAACCAATGGAGCTCGCCGCGGCCGGGAGGACGCCATGATCTCGTTCGAACCAATCGGCACCGTACACAGCCCGTATCGCAGGACCGAGGATATGCCCATTCAGGCGAGCGCCGCTCGCGGGATCCGAGGAACCGTGGAGGTGTTTCCCCGGTACGCCGAGGGGCTCAAGGATCTCGACGGCTTCTCGCACATCGTTCTCCTGTACCATTTTCACGCGGCTTCCGCGCCGAAGCTGCTCGTCGTTCCGTATCTCGATACGGAGCTGCGGGGCGTGTTCGCCACGCGGGCGCCGGCCCGTCCGAATCCGATCGGACTCTCCGTCGTGAGACTCATACGAGTAGCCGGCGCCGTTCTCGAGGTGGAAGGCGTCGACATTATCGACGGCACACCGCTCCTCGACATCAAACCCTACGTGCCGCGGTTCGACAACCGCCGTGCGGAGAGGATCGGCTGGCTTTCGAAACGCATCGCGGGCATGAGGAGCAAGAAATCCGACAATCGCTTTCACGGATAATGGACACGAACGCGACGGGGTTTCCGCAGACGGCGAGCCGCCCGGCGGCGCTTGCATCGATCCGCGAACCGGTGTAGGCTTGCGGCGAGGCGCCGCTCGATCGCCGTGAGTCGCGGCGGCGGCATTTTCGTTCTCACGGAAAGGAGGGGGCTGTGGCAGAGACGAAAGACGGCTGCGTCAAGCCGGTTCGGGGGCCCATCATGGCGGCCCCGCCGGCCGAGACGTCGAGCGGACAATCGGTCGCCAAGGAGGGGATACGCATGCAGGCTCGAGTCGGAAAAGAAGCGCCGGACTTCGAAGCGTCCGCGTTCATCGCGGGCAAGGGCTTCGCTCCGGTGAAGCTCTCGGACTACAAGGGGAAGTGGATCGTCCTGTGTTTCTATCCGGGCGATTTCACCTTCGTTTGACCGACCGAGCTCGCGGCGGTCGCCGCTCTGTACGGTGAGTTCCAGAAGCTCGGGGTCGAGGTCCTCTCGATGAGCACGGACAGCCGGTTCGTTCACAAGATATGGCAGGAGGAAGAGCTCTCGAAGATGGTCGAGGGCGGCGTTCCGTTTCCCATGCTCTCGGACGCCGGAGGCCGGATCGGACAGGTGTACGGGGTCTACGACGAAGCGGCCGGCGTGAATATCCGGGGACGGTTCATCATCGATCCGGATTTCACGATTCGCGCGATGGAGGTGCTCACGGCCGAAGTCGGACGGAACCCCGAGGAACTGATACGCCAGGTCAAGGCGTTCCAGCACGTCAAGAAAACGGGCGAGGTGACGCCGTCCGGCTGGCAGCCGGGCATGCCGACGCTCAAGCCGAGCCCGGATCTCGCGGGCAAGGTGTGGAAGGTCTGGAAACCCTGATTGCGCGCGTTTCGAGGAGCGGCGGCGGCGCGGGCGCGACCTGCCGCCGCCGCATCCTCGCGACGACAGGAGGCGGCATGATGAGATTTCGCATCGCGGTCGCCGGGCTGCTCGTTCTCGCGCTGCTGCCCGCCGCGTCGTTCGGCCGGATGAGGCCCGACAGCGTTCTCGTGAAAAAGATCGCGAAGCTCGAGGAGCGGATACGAATCCTCGAAGAGCGCATTCGCGCGCTCGAGATGGAGATTGGGAGGCTCACCGGGCAACCGATCCCCATTCCGCCGCGCGGACGCGAGAGCGGGGATCCCTGGACGCGGCTCGCGATCGGCATGTCGAGAGAGCAGGTGCGAAGCCTTCTCGGCCCGCCGGACGAGATCGCCCTGCATTCGTATCTCGAGATATGGGACTACTCGAGGGCCTACGGCGCGCCGTGCAGCGTCACGTTCGACGAAGAAGGACGGGTCGAAAGCTGGACGGCGCCGCGATGATCCCCGCCGGAGCCCGCGAATCGAATATGGTGGCGCAATGAAGACGGCCGCGATCGCCGTCGTCGCCGTCGTCGCGGTCCTCGCCGGTCTCGCCGCCCTCGGCGGGCGGCGCTGGAGGCGGGATACGGACGCCGCCGTCTCGCGTCTCGGAGCGGGGGCGCCGGCGCCGGAGGCGCGTTTCGGCGCCGCCGAGATCGAGGGTTTGCCGGCGCCCGTACGCCGCTACTTCCTCGCGGCGCTTCGCGAGGGGCAGCCGATCCATCGCCGCGCGCGATTGCTCCAGAGCGGGCGGTTTCTGATCGACCCGGCGAAGGACACATGGGTGCCGTTCACCGCCGTTCAGGAGATGGTTTCGGGGCCGGCGGGGTTCGTCTGGGACGCGCGCATGCGCGTGGCGCCGGGGCTCGCGGTGTTCGTCCGCGACGGTTTCGTCGAGGGCCGCGGAGCGATGCTCGGGAGCTTCATGGGGCTGTGGGCCGTGCTGCGGGCGGAGGATGGCCCAGAGATTTCGGCGGCCGCCTTGCAGCGCTATCTCGCGGAGGCGGCGTGGTTGCCGACGGCGCTTCTGCCGTCCGCGGGGGTGATCTGGTCGCCGCTGGACGATTTCAACGCCCGCGCGACCCTCAGCGCGGGCGGCGCGACCGTATCGCTCGATGTTCGTTTCGGAGCGGACGGCCTCATCGCGAGCGCGTACGCCGCCGAGCGGTTCCGCGAGGAACGAGGCGTCTATCATCCGACGCCGTGGCGGGGGCGCTGGCTCGCCTACGAAGAGCGCGGGGGGATGCGCATCCCCGTCTCGGGCGAGGTCGAGTGGCTGCTGCCGGCGGGACCGCAGATCTACTGGCGTGGCCGCGTCGAGCAGATCGAATACGGCGCGCCGTCAGAAGTTCGATGATACGTCGACGTACCGCAAGGAGGCCGCGTGAAGAAATCCGTAGAGAAGCCGTACGTAACCGCCGGGACGATTTCATCCAAAGCCCTCGAATGGCTCGATCGCGTCGCTCCCTATAACACGCACGACATGAAGCTTCGGACGGCGAAGAGCGCGCTCCTCGTCGTCGACATGCAGCTCTTCTTTCTCGATCCCGCTTCTCCGACGTACACGTGCGGCGGCCCCGCCGTCATCCCGGCCGTCTCCCGCCTCATCGCGGCGTTCCGCGCCGCGGAGCGCCCCGTGATCTTTACGAAGCACGTTCATCACGCGGACGGCCTCGACAGCGGCGTCATGGGGTGGTGGTGGAAGGGCATGTGCGTCGAAGGCAGTCCCGAGAGCGAGATCCATCCGGAGCTCGCGCCGCGACCCCGAGAGAAGGTCGTGCTCAAACACAGATACTCGGCCTTTTACGACACGGACCTCGCGACCGTTCTCCGCTGCCTCGGCGTGGAGGACGTGGTCGTCTGCGGCATCATGACGAACCTGTGCTGCGAGTCGACCGCCCGAGACGCCTACTTTCGCGATTATCGCGTGTTCGTTCCGGCCGACGGAACGGGTTCGATCGACGAGGAGCTGCACGTCGCGAGCCTCATGAACCTCGCCTTCGGCTTCGCGTCCGTCACGACGGCCGGCGCGATCGCCGGCCGGCTCGAGGCATCGCGGCCGCGCGGGGGAACCGCATGATATTCGGGAAGCGAAAATCGTCTCCGCGGAGGCTCAATCGAAAGAAGAGGATCGGCCTCGCCCTCGGCGGCGGCGCCGTGCTCGGCGCGGCTCACATCGGGGTTCTCCGCGCCATGGACGAGTTCAAGATCCCGGTCGCCTGCATCGCGGGAACGAGCATCGGCTCGTTCATCGCGGCCCTCTACGCGTTCGGGAAATCGTGGCGCGAGATCGAGGAGATCGCCCTGCACACGAAATGGATCGACGTCTCGGGGCCGAGACTTTCTCAATACGGACTCCTCTCGAACAAGAAGCTCGGAAAACTGCTGATCGACGCCGTCGGGGACGCCGAGTTCGGCGACGCTCGAATTCCTCTCGCGGTCGTGGCGACGGACATCGGAACGGGAGAGAAGGTCGTTCTGACGAACGGGCGCGTCGCCGAGGCTGTCATGGCGAGCAGCTGCGTACCCGGTGTGTACATTCCGGTCGAGATCGGCGGCAGGATCCTCGTCGACGGCGGCGTCGTCGAGAACGTCCCGGTATCGCCGCTGCGCGACATGGGCGCCGAGATCGTCGTCGGCGTCGATCTCACGGCGAATCACGCTTTCAAGAAGCCGGAGCACATCGTCGGCGTGCTCCTCAACACCTTCGGCATCACGCTCCGCAACGCGACGAAACTGCAGACGAAGCAGTCGGATGTGATTATCGCTCCCGATCTCTCGGCCTTCAACGCCATCGACACGGCCAAGGTCGAGGCGCTTATCGCCATGGGCTACGTGGGAGCGCTCGATGCGCTTCGAGCAGCGGGGGCGTGATAGACGCTTTCGAAGGGTTGTGCTACTGTGCCTCTCATGAACGACGGAGAACGCGGCGCGAAAACGCCGGAGCGGGATCTCGTCTGCATCTTCCGGACGGGGGA
This sequence comes from bacterium UBP1_UBA4783, assembly GCA_002403075.1. Lineage (GTDB taxonomy): Bacteria > Krumholzibacteriota > Krumholzibacteriia > Krumholzibacteriales > Krumholzibacteriaceae > SSS58A. The sequence continues at coordinate 14,690 of DHHB01000055.1, forward strand.
CGAGGGGCTCGTCGCCATCGTCAAATCGATCCTCGACGGCGAGGGGATCCTCTACATCGCGCGCGGCGCGGAGGTTCAGGATCTCTTCGGAGCGGGGCGCATCGGCGGGAGCTTCAACTTCGCCGTCGGCCCGGTCGATTTCATGGTCCGGCCGGAGGACGCGGCGCGCTCGCGCGCCGTTCTCGACGCGCTGCGCGAAGGCTTCCTGAGCGGCGGCGCGGCCGAGCCCGAGGACGCGGGCGATTCCTGAGATTCGAACGGACGCTGCGCGGAGGCGGCCGAACGGCCGAGCGAGCGTCGCCCGGCGGTATCTCTCAGAGGGCCTTCTCGATCGCCGCGGAGAGCTTCTCCCCTCGAAGGTCGTCCCCCCACGCCGCGAGGGAGCCGTCCCTTCCGACGAGGAACGGCGCCGGAATGCTCGCCACGAACCAGCGTTTCACGATCTCCGTTTTCCAGCCCGACCCGTCGTAGACGTGGCGCCAGCGCATGCCGTGCGCCGCGGTCGAGTCCCGGAGCGCCGCTACCGGCACGCGATCGCCGTAGTCGAGCGAGATCGACACGATCTCGAGTCCTCTCTCGTGGTATTTCTCGTATGCGGCGACGATGCCGGGAAGCTCGAGCCGGCACGGCGCGCACCACGTCGCCCAGAAGTCGACGAGAAGCACCTTGCCCGCGTACTCGCCGATCGACACCGTCTTGCCGTCGATGTCCGCGACGTCGAGAGGGATCGGCCACAGGAGCCGCGCGGTTTCCGGGCCGAGGCGCGTCGTGACGACGCGATAGAGCCGGTCGTCGGCGGGGAATTCCTC
>DHHB01000055.1:15673-18457 GCA_002403075.1 bacterium UBP1_UBA4783
CGGCCTCGCGCAGAACGAGATCCGTTACGGGGCCCCAGCCCGGCGAGTACATCGAGGAGAGCCGGCCCGCGGCGCGCACGCGTTCGAGGCCGTCGTCGTAGGAAGGATCGTTCGTCTTGAGCTTTTTCATGTTCGCGAGGTAGCGCGCGAGCGCGTCGACGTGCGCCGCGTGTCCCTGCGATACGGTCCAAAACATCCCGTTCGCACGCCGGATGTCGTCCTGCTCGTCCTTCCACCGCTTCAGAGACTCGAGCGAGGAGAACGTGTCGGCCGCCGCGTCGTACGCGGGAAATCCGCGCGCGAGAAACGCGCTACCGCGCTCGAAGTTCGTTCGGACTCGCTCGACGAGCTTCGGAAAGCGCGGATCGGTCCGCAGCGGATCGAGATCGGGATCCTTCTCGAGCAGGGAGGGATAGTCCATGCCGCTTCGCGCGAGGCGATCGAGCGACCGCATGGCGTCCTCCGTCCCGCCCGAGAGCGACTGCGCGCAGACGAGGGCGTAGGCGGGCAGAAACGCTCCCGGGGCGAGCTTCATCGCCTCGTCGATCCTCGCGAACGCGCTGTCGACGGCCCCCTCCTTCAGCAGCTTGAACGCGCCTTCGATCGACTCGTTGGCCCGGGCGAGCGTCGCCTCGCCATAGGGGACCGGAGCGGGCGGCCGGGCCGGCTCCCTCCTCGCGCACGAGACGATGAACAGCGCGGCGGCGAGGCCGCCGAGAACGACGATCGGAAAGCGACGGATCCACATCATACTTCACCTGCTTCGTGTCGATGCCGTTGGACGCCGGGCGCTCATGACGCTACTATACGGCACGGGTCCCCGAAATTCACGCGAAATGAGCGCCGTCCGCACGCATTCAGCGGTTCGGCGCAGGGTTTCCTCGTTTCGCGCGTTTATACTCATGATACGCGCGCCGGGGGCGCCGGGTTCCTTCCATACACGATCGCGAAGGGAGCGAGAAGATGAGTCTGGTCTCCGCGGAAAACCTTTCGAAAACCTACCTCCTCGGCGAGGTGGAAGTGAGGGCGCTGCGGGAGGTGAGCTTTTCCATCGAAGAGAGATCTCTCGTTTCCTTCGTGGGGCCGTCGGGAAGCGGCAAGACGACGCTGCTCAACCTCATCGGGTGCCTCGACCGCCCCTCGGGAGGAACGATCAACGTCGCCGGCGAGAATCCGGCCGATATGAACCGGATGGAAAAGGCGCGTTTCCGCGGCGCCAACATCGGCTTCATTTTCCAGAACTTCAACCTGATACCGGTTCTGACCGTGTACGAGAACGTGGAGTATCCGCTCGTCATGGTGCAGAGCGTCCCGGCCGCGGAGCGGCGCCGGCGGGTCGGCGAGCTCCTCGAGGCCGTCGGGATGGCGGAGCACCGCGATAAAAGGCCGGATCAGCTTTCCGGCGGCCAGAAGCAGCGCGCCGCGATCGCGCGGGCGCTCGTCGGGACCCCGAAGCTCGTGCTCGCCGACGAGCCGACCGCGAACCTCGATCACGCGACGGCGGCCGCCATCATGGCCGCGATGCGCGGCATGACCGCGCGGCTCGGCACGACGTTCGTGTTTTCCACGCACGATCCGCGGGTCATCGGCGAAGCGGACGTCGTGCACACGCTCGAGGATGGAGCGCTCGTCGCCTCGAGGAAGGGGGGCGAGTGAGCCATGGCCAACGTATTCGGCATCGGCGCCCGGAACCTCCTCAGGTACAAGCGGCGTACCGCCCTCACCGTCGCCCTCATCGCCGTCGGCGTGGTCTTTTACCTCGTTTTCTCCGCGGTGAGCGGCTCGTTCAAGAATATGATGATCGGCAACATCACGGACTCGTTCCTCGGGCATCTGCAGGTGCACCGGCGGGGATATCTCGCGGCCATCGAGAACCTCCCGCTCCACCTCAACATGCAGCCGAACCAGACGAAAAAGCTCGAGGAAGCGATGCGCGAAACGGAAGGGATCGAGGCCTTCTCGCCGCGCCTCAAGTTCGGCGCGGCGTTCAGCAACTTCGAGGAGACGACGAACATCCGCGTGAACGGCGTCGATCCCGAGAAGGAGTTTCGCACCTGTCCGCTGCTGCTCTCGCGGATCGTCTCCGGCAAAAAGGATCCCGGCGTCCTCGAGCGCGGCGCGGTGCTCGTGCCCGTGCTGATCGCGAGGGGGATGGGGGCCAAGGTGGGCGACACCGTCGTGCTCGTCGCGACGAACCGGGACGGCTCCGTCAACGGGAAAACGTTCGTCGTCGCGGGCATCCTCGAGAGCGCCACCGGCCCGGGCGGCCGCGACGGATACATCCATATCGAGGACGCGCGGGAGCTCCTGCGGATAACGGGGAGCGAGGCGAGCGAGTACGCGGTGCGCGTCGGGCGGTTCGACCGCATCGACGCCGTGCGCGACCGTCTCGAGGCGAACCTCTCGGATCTCAAGACGAAGGACGGCCAGCCCGCCCTCATGGCGAGCACGTGGCAGAAGCTGAGCCCATTCTCCAACATCGCGAGGATGATCGACGCCCTGAGTTTCTTCATCCGGATCCTTCTCATTACGGTCGTTCTTATCAGCATTCTCAGCGTCATGATCATGGCCGTGTACGAACGGGTGAGGGAGATCGGCACGATCGCCGCCATCGGAACCCCGCCCCGGCGGATCCTCTCGCTCTTTCTCGCCGAGGGGCTGCTCCTCGGGGTGACGGGAGCCGCGGCCGGATCGATCGTCGGGGCGGCCGTCATCGCGATCCTCAACGCGGCGAAGATCCCCTTCGCCTTCGGGCAGCAGGACAACCTTCTTCTCGCGCCGGTC
>DHHB01000055.1:18550-25017 GCA_002403075.1 bacterium UBP1_UBA4783
CGCGCGCCCGCGGCGTCCGCGTGACCACCGGAATCGAAAGGAAGCGACGTGAGAACATTATTCGTTGCGCTGGCGATGCTCCTCGCGGCGCCGGCGGCCCGGGCGGCGACGCCCGACGAGATACTCGCCGCGGTCGACCGGAACCTCGCTCCCGAGACCTACGAGTCGTACCGAAAGCTCGTCAACATAGAGCCGGACGGCAGCAAGCGCGAGTTCACGCTCTTCACGGTGAAGAAGGGGCACGACAAGGTGGCATCCCTGTTCCTCGCTCCGGAGAGCGAGAAGGGCCGGACGACGCTCCGGCTCGGCGAAAACATGTGGCTCTTCATCCCGGCGGTGGGGAAGCCCATCCGCATCACGAGCCTCCAGTCGGTCGTGGGCGGCGTCTTCAACAACGCCGACATCATGCGCCTCGATTACCGGACCGAATACTCGGTGGAGAGCATGGAAGATCTCGGCGCGACCTACGTTCTGCGGCTCAAGGCGAAGACGCAGTATGTGGCGTACGACCGGCTCACGATGACCGTGGACGCGAAGGAGCTCGTTCCGATTTCCATCGAGTGCTACGCCGCCACGGGGCTTCTCATAAAGACGCTCCACTTCAAGGAGACGAAGGCGTTCGACAAGGGGCACAGGCGCCCCGCCGTCATCGAGACGGACAGCCCGCTCTACAAGGGATACAGGTCGATCATGATCACGATCGCGATCAAGGAGCGGAGCATCGCCGACGAGGTCTTCACGCTCAATTTCATGCCGAAGTTGGAAGGCATTCGATGACCCGTATCCGCGGCATGATCGCGTGCGCGGCGCTTGTGGCGCAGCTCGCGGCCGTTCCGACTCCCGCGCCCGCGCAGGACGAGTACGATTTCTCCGAGCTCGAGCGCGAGATCCGCACGAAGCCCTACGCGTTCGGCGGGTTCTTCGAGCTCACGCCTTCCCTCGCCGCGCTCGATCGGGAATCCGCGGCGTACCGGCTGCGGGCTCTCGATCCCGGAGGGGACGGGTACTCCCGCCGGTACGACGCCGCGCTCCGACTCGAGGGCTCCTACCGCGCCGGGATCGCGGCGCTCCACGCGAGGGCTGAGGGGCAGGCGCGGCGCGAGGACGGCGAATGGGAGCGGCGGGCGATACTGATGGAGGGATACCTGTCGCTCCGCCCCTCGCCCGGGCTCTCGATCGAGGCCGGGAAGAAAGCGGTGAAATGGGGGACCGGGTACGCGTGGAATCCGATCGGCTTCATCCAGCGGCCGAAGGACGTGGAGGATCCGGAGGAGGCGCTCTCGGGGTATACCGTCCTCGCCGCCGATTGGATACGGAGCTTCGACGGCCCGCTTTCGACGCTCGCCTTCACCCCCGTCATCCTGCCCGTCGCGGATCATGTGAACGAGGATTTCGGAGGCGGCCGGCACGTAAACGCGGCGGCGAAGCTCTATGCGCTCCTCTGGAATACGGATATCGACCTCGCGGTGTTCGTCGGGGAAAGCGGAAGCGCCGGTTACGGCGTGGATTTCGCGCGCAACCTGCGGTCGAACGTCGCCGTCCACGGGGAGCTCGCGTACGTGACGGAGGCGGGGATACCGGCGTTCGACGGAGCCGGCGCGCTCACGATGGAAACATCCGACGTCGTCGCCGCGCTCGCGGGCGTCCGCTGGCTCACCGAAAGCGAGATCACCGTCATCGCGGAGTACTACCACAACGGCGGCGGCATACGCGCGGACGACCTCGAGCGCTACTTCGCGCTCGTCGATTGCGCCTATGACGCCTTCGTCGAAAGCGGGGATTGCGCGCTTCTCGACGTGGCGAGGCGTGTTTCCGGCTCCGCGCTCGGGCGCCCGCACCCAGGCAGGCATTACCTCTACGCGCGAGCGAGCTGGAAGGAGCCTTTCGACATCCTCTATGTGACGCCCGCGGCGGTCTCGATCGTGAACCTCGCCGACGGAAGCGCCTCGTTCATGCCTGAGATCTCGTACAGCCCGGTCACCAACCTCGATCTGCGCGTGCAGGGAGTGATCAAGGCGGGCGGCGACAACACGGATTTCGGCGAGAAGCTCAACGAATGGCGCCTCGAGCTTCGCGGAAGATTCTTCTTCTGACGCGGCGCAGCGGACGGCGCCGCGCGTTCGCGCCTCCACCGCCTCTGTCCGCGGGCGCTCGATCGAAATCGGTGTTCCCCCCGAATCCTCCGTGATACAATCCGCCCCGAAACCCTCGTCGAAAGGAGAAACGGCATGATTCGCTCGAGAATCGCGATTGGGTGCGCGCTTGTCGCGCTGGCTGCGGCGCCCCTCGCCGCGCAGGAGCTCTCCCCCGAGGGGCAAAAGGCGATGGAAGCCTACACGAAGCTCATGGCGACGAACGAACACCACGAATTTCTCGCGAACTTCGCCGGCGACTGGAGGGTGACGAACACCGCGTGGATGCAGCCGGGCGCGCCTCCCATGGCGAGCGAAAGCGCGGCTCACGGCGAGATCGTCCTCGGCGGCCGCTTCCTCGTGCTGCAGCACGACGGCGTCATGTTCGGACAGCCGTTCGAGGGGATCCAGATCGTCGGATACGACAACATGCAGAAGAAGTACGTCTCGTTCTGGATCGACAACACGGGGACCGGCTTTTATCTCACGTCCGGGACCCGGGAAGCGGGCTCGTCGGCGATCCGCGACGCCGGCGCATGGCCCGATCCGGGCACCGGCGGGATCACGAACGTGCGCGCCGTGACGACGCTCGTGTCCCCGGACGAGTTCACCTACGAGCTCTTCATGGTCGGCGCCGACGGCTCGGAGTTCAAATCCCTCGAGAACAGGGCGGTCCGCGCGAGATAGCGGGCGGCGGCTCGCCGCGCGCCGCCGGGAGAGGGCGCCTCATGATCGAAGTGACCGGGAGCATCCGTCTCGACGAATCGGAGCTCGACTTCGAGTTCGTCCGCTCGTCGGGACCCGGCGGCCAGAACGTGAACAAGGTCGCGACCGCCGTCCGCCTGCGGTTCGACGTTCGCCGGTCGCCGTCCCTGCCGGACGACGTTCGCGCGAGGCTTCTCGCCCTCGCCGGCCGGCGGGCGAGCGAGGACGGCGTGCTCACGATCCGGGCCGAGCGGCACCGGACGCAGCAGGCGAACCGGCGCGACGCCGTCGAGCGGCTCGTCGAGCTCGTGCGCCGCGCGGCCGCGCCGCCGAAAAAGCGGCGTGCAACGAGACCGAGCGCCGCGTCGAGGGAGCGCCGCCTCGAATCGAAGCGCCGGCTCTCGCGCAGAAAGGGCGATCGGGGCCGCCCCGAGCCGGATTCCGATTGAGCGGCCTGACGGGTAGCATTATGCCGGGTATACTCGTTCGATCCGATTTCGACGCGTATTACTGCTCCTTCTATATCTCCGGGATCGTCGAGACGTTCGGCGCGCGCTCTCTGCGTTTCGGGTCCCGGGATTTCCCCGGCGGAAGGCAGCCGCACAGCCTCGCGTTTCGCGTGCTGCCGGACGGGCCGCGGGTATTCATCGACACGCAGGATTCGTCGGCCCTCTATGAGGACGCGCTCGAGTGGTGCGACGTGTACGCGAAGATCAACGTCGACGAGGCGACCCTGGCCGGCGCCGGGCGCCGGAAGGTCGTCTCCATCGGCCCGAGCTTCGCGGTGCGCATCTGGACCCTGCCCGCGGCTGCCGCGCTCGCCGTCATGAACTGCATCGGATCCCCCGCGGTGCGGAGAGACCGGCGGGTTTGGCGGGAGCACTTCGCGAACTACTGGCGCCAGCGCCGCTACCGGCTGCCCCTGTCGGCGTACGTTCCCGGCGAGGCCGCGGACGACTACGTCTTTTTTCTCGCGTCCCTCTGGCGCCCGGAGCTCGGGTGCGCCGAGTGCAATCGATATCGGGCGAACTTCATAGAGGCCTGCCGCGGAATCGAGGAGATACGGTTCGAGGGAGGGTTCGCGCCGAGACCGAGGGGATACGCGCCGGGGTACGACGATCTCATGGTGGAACGGCGATACGCGCTGCCGGAGTATCTCGCCCGCGTGAAGCGCTCCCTCGCGGCGTTCAACACGCCCGCGGTGTATCGCTGTCACGGATGGAAGCTCGCCGAGTATCTCGCCCTCGGCAAGGCGATCGTATCGACGCCGATCAGCAGGGCGCTCCCGTCGCCGCTCGTGCACGGAACGCACGTGCATATCGTCGACGGCTCCGTCGAGAGCATCGCGGAAGCGGTGCGGTTGCTCGCCGCGGACGGCGCCTACCGGCGGAAACTGGAACTGAACGCGAGAGAGTATTTCGAGCGCTATTGCGCGCCCGCGAAATGCATCGAGCGGATCATTCAAGCCTCGGAACGAAGGAGGGGAGTCTCATGAACGTACGCCAAACGCTCGCGACGATTGCGATTCTCGCGGCGGCGGCCGGCGCGCACGCGGATGGCCCTCGCGACGGCTCGCGATTCTCTCTGCGGCTCGACGTCGCCGGCAGCATGCATCCGAGCGACGCGAATCTCGAGACGGCGTATTACTCGACCGGCCCGGATTACAGCATCTTCACCGATCGGGAAACGAAGATGCTGTATCATTTCGACCAGAAGTTCGGCGCGTCGATATCGGGAGCGGCGTGCTATCGTCTGACCGAAACGTTCGATTGCGAATGCGGCCTCGGCTTCACGAGCTACTCCGTCAACGAGATCGATCAGAACAGCCGCCGCACCCATCTCGAGGCGGGCGATCGGGTCAACACGACGATCGATTATCCCGAGGCGGAGGGCGCCGATTTCAAATCCATCGTCATTCGGCCGGCGGTGAGGTTCAGGCCCGCTTCGCAGGGGAAGATCGCGATGTATCTCTCCGCGGGCGGCGACGTCATGATCCTCACGGGCTCCGGCGAGCTCGCGTTCGAGGTTCCCGGAACGTCCATCGGCGGGCTGCCGCCGGATGTGGCCGCGCTCGAATTCGACGGCTCCGAGGTGCTGTTTGGGTTCGATTTCGCGAGCGGGATCGAGTTCGCTCTCTCGCCCGCGGTGGCGCTCCATTTCGGCGCGTCGTACGTCGTCATGCAGAAGGCGTTCGAGGATTTTCACGAGATCGTCGTCGACGCGGAGCTCGGCGAAGCTCTCGAGCTCATCGGCTACTCGTTCAAGGGGATGAGCTTTTCGGGTTTGCGCGCCGCCGTCGGCGTGATATGGTATCCATGAGCATATGAAAGCGGCGAACATATCGATATGCGCGCTCCTCGGAGCGCTCGGCGCCCTGTTCGGCTGCGGGACGGGCGCGCCGGAAGGCCTCGCGCCCGTCACGGGCTTCGAGCTCGAGCGCTATCTCGGCAGGTGGTACGAGATCGCCCGTCTCGATCACAGCTTCGAGCGAGGCCTCGCCAACGTGACCGCCGATTACTCGATGCGCGACGGCGGAGGCGTCACCGTGCTGAACCGGGGCTACAACCCCGCGAAGCGGACATGGAACGAAGCCCGAGGCCGCGCGAAGTTCATCGGCGACCCCTCGGTCGGGAGCCTCAAGGTGTCCTTCTTCGGCCCGTTCTACGGCGGCTATCACATCCTCGCGCTCGATACGGAGGGGTATCGCTGGGCGATGGTCGCGGGTCCGAACCGTTCCTACCTGTGGATCCTCTCGCGCGAACCCTCGCTCGATGCCGCCGTCGTCGCGGATCTCGTCGGCAGGGCCCGGCAGTGGGGCTTCGAGACGGACAAGCTCATATACGTCGATCAAACGCCCGTACCGTAGCCGCGCGTCGCCGCGGGGGAGACGTTCATGGTGATGGCAGCTCTCGCGGCCGCGGCCGCCGTCGTGCTTCTCGCGTTCGGATTCCTGCGCGGCCGGTACGAGCCAGCGCTCCTCGACCGGCGGGCGCGGTGGCTGCTCAGAGCCGCCCTCGCGCTCATGGCCGCCTTCGCCGGGTTCTGGGCGTTCTTCGGCATAGGCGAGGTGGCGGGCGGAGACAGGAGCGGCGTCATGCATCTCGTCCCCGCCGTGATCATCGTGCTCCTCATGCTCGCGGTGAGGCGCCGACCGCTCGAAGGCGGGATCGTCTTTCTCGTGATCGGCACACTCGTCACCATTTCGGCGCTCGGCGCGTACCGCGGCGGCTGGCCGCGGTATATCGGGGTAGCGCTCGTCACCGGCGTACCGTTCCTCGCGGTCGGCGCCCTCCTGCTCGCCGCGACCGCGACGGGCGCGAAACGCAAGACGCCCCCCGCCGGCACCGTGGACCAATGAGCCCGAATTACTACGCGGAAAAACTGGCCGGCGAGCGGCTTCGCCTCGTCTACGAGATCGCGCCGCCGCGGGTCCGCCGGTATCTCGAGGCGGAGATCGGTTTCGCGCTCTCGCGCATGAGGCGCGGCGACGCCGTTCTCGAGCTCGGATGCGGCTACGGCCGCGTTCTCGCGAGGCTCGCGGAAAAGGCCGGCCGCGCGGTCGGAATAGATACCGCCGTGGAAAGCCTCTCCCTCGCGCGGCGCCTCGCGCCGCCCGGGCGCGACTGCGAA
>DHHB01000055.1:25213-26297 GCA_002403075.1 bacterium UBP1_UBA4783
GGATTCCGCGCGGGGACGCTGAGCCCGGAAGAGCTGCGCGCGCTCGGCGCGAGAGGCGGCGCTGATCCGGAGATCGTCGAAGTGGACGGCTCGAGCGTCTTCTGCGTGATAGAGCGGGCGGGTACCCGAAAGGGGTCGACGTGAACGCGCGAGGGGGAAAACGCTCTTATGCGTCCGCGATGCCGCATTCGTCCGCCTATCGCGGACGCTGCGCCGGCGAGCTCGATGCGGCCCTCGGCTCGGCGCCGGCGTACCGGGCGTGGCGCGCGCTCGATCCGGGGCCGGCCGCCGGTGTTTTCGAGCGCTACGGGGCGATGCCGGCCCTCGCGAAGAGCGATCTTCGCGCGCACGGTCCTCGGGGGTTCGTTCCCGGCGCGAGGAACATGGACGAGGCGCTCGCCGCCGGAGAGATCGAGATCGTCTCGACGAGCGGCTCGACGGGGGACCGCGTCGAAAACATCTGGCACCAGCCGTGGTGGGACGCATCCGAGGCGGCGTCGTGGCGTCTCAACGCTCACGCGCGCGCCGCGGCGGCGGGGGATCACCGCGAGGCGATCCTCACGAGCCCCTGGTGCGCGGGGATACCCTGCGAGGACGACTATCTCGCGCGGGAGCGCCGCACGCTCGGCCGGTTCCTCTACCTCAGCGAGCGGAGCGATCCGAGCACGTGGAGCGTGCCGCTCATGGACCGCATGATCGAGGAGCTCGACGAGTTCGCTCCGGTGGTCATCGAGGCCAATCCGTCCTTCCTCGCGAGGCTCTCGCGGCACATCCTGCGGCGCGGCCGCCGCGCGCGGCCGCCCGCGCTCATCGTCCTCACGTACGAGAATCCGTCGATGCTGCACTACCGCGCGATCGCGCGCGCGTTCGGCGCGCCGATCGCGAGCTCCTACGGCTCGACCGAGACGGGGTACGTCTTCATGGAATGCGAAGCGGGTCGTCTCCATCAGGTCGCCGAGTCGTGCCACGTCGATTTCCTGCCGTTCTCGGCGGATCACGGAGGTCCGGAGACCGGCCGCATTCTCGTGACGACGTTCGGCAATCCGTGGCGCTCGCTCGTCCGCTTCGACGTCGGCGACGTCGT
>DHHB01000041.1 GCA_002403075.1 bacterium UBP1_UBA4783
TTCCTCTGGGAGATCCCGAAGAAGGGCGCGATGAACGTCCCCGGGCTCGTGTACGCCGACCGGGAATCGATCGAGTCGCTCCTCGGAGAGGGCGGAAGCAAGGAGTGGGATGCCCTTCTTCAGGTGCGCAACGTCGCCTGCCTTCCGGGGATCGAGAGGGCCTCGCTCGCGATGGCCGACATCCATCCGGGGTACGGCTTCCCGATCGGAGGGGTCGGGGCGTTCGATCCGGATACCGGAGTCGTCGCGATCGCGGGGATCGGTTTCGACATCAACTGCGGCGTCCGGACGATGATCGCGGACATTCCGGCCGGGGAGATCGAACGGCGCAAGGAGGAGCTCGCCGACGCTCTCTTCCGTCGGATTCCGGCGGGCGTCGGATCGACGGGATCGCTCAAGCTCACGTTGAAGGAGATCGACCGGCTGCTCGTCGGGGGCGCGCGGTACGCGCTCGAACGGGGGTACGGGCTTCCCGAGGATCTCGCGTACATCGAGGAAGGCGGATGCGTCGACGGCGCGGATCCCTCGTGCGTGAGCGTTCTCGCCAAGGAGCGGCAGGTGAAGCAGGTAGGCACGCTCGGTTCCGGCAACCATTATCTCGAAGTGCAGCGCGTCGACGCGGTGTACGACGCCGCGGCCGCCGCGGCGTTCGGCGTCGCGGAGGGCTCCGTCGCGGTCAGCGTCCACACAGGAAGCCGCGCCCTCGGCCACCAGATCGGCACCGATTACCAATCCGTGCTCCGCCGGGCGAGCGAGAAGTACCGGATCGCCGTTCCCGACGAGGATCTGGCGGCGGCGCCGATCTCGAGCCCCGAAGGGAAGCGCTACATAGCGGCCGTCAACGCGGGGATCAACTGCGCCTTCGCGAACCGGCAGGCGCTCGCCGGACTCGTTCGAGGGGTGTTCCGGGACGTTTTCGGCGATGCCGCCGGCGGGATGCGCACGCTCTACGAGGTCGGCCACAACAACCTCAAGCTCGAGCGCCATGTCGTCGGCGGCGCGGCGAAGACCCTGTACGTCCACAGAAAAGGCGCCACCCGCGCCTTCGCCGCGGGACGGCCCGAGATACCGGAGCGGTACCGCGGCGTCGGCCAGCCCGTTCTCGTCGGCGGCACGATGGGAACGTGCTCGTTCATTCTCGTCGGGACGGAGCGCGGGATGGAGGAGACCTTCGGCAGCTCGATCCACGGCGCCGGGAGGCGTTCGTCGCGGAAGCAGGCGCTGCGCGATTACCGGGGGGAGAACGTCCTCGCCGAGCTCGCCCGGAAGGGGATCGCCGTGCGCGTGCACAGCAGGGCGGGAGCGGCCGAGGAGGCTCCGGGCGCCTACAAGGACGTCGAGCGGGTCGTGGCGGTCATGGAGGGTGCCGGCGTGAGCCGGCGGGTCGCCCGGCTCCGTCCGATCCTCTGCGTGAAGGGGTAGATCACCGTTCGTTCGACGCCGCTTCCGCCGGCTGCTCCGCCTCGCGGCTCTTCTCCGCGTCCCACGCCGGATCGGCGTAGCGCCTGTACTCCTCGGCGTAGCGATCGATCTCGTCCGCGAAATCCGTGATGAGCTCCTCGGCCCCCTCGCAGGTCGGACGCGCCTTGAATTCCGAGACGACCGAGCGGAGCACGTCGGGCGAGTCGATCAGCATGCACGGCGTGAGGAGGTTGTCGCGGTACGGCTGGCGGGAGCGGATGCGCCGCATGAACGGCGAATTGATCGCGTCCCGCAGCGACGTGTTCCTGATGTTGTCGACCGCGAAGTGGCAGAAGACGCAGGGTTCGATGTCCCCCTTCGCGTTTATGTGGAGATACTCCCTGCCCCCCGCGATGCAGCCGTGTACGTAGGGCCCGTCGTTCCAGAAATCGCCGATGAAAACGGGACGAGAATCCCGGAGCTCCCTGACGCGGCGCCGGAGCCAGTCGCGCTGGGCGGCCGTCGGCATGAGATCGAGGGACGGGCATCGTCCGATCGGAATGTACTGAAAGTACCAGAGCACCATGCAGCCCTTCTCGACGCACATGTCGACGAACTCTTCGCTTCCGATCGTCTCGATGTTGGACCGCGTCTCGGTGAGGGAGGCGCCGAAGACCATGCCGCGCTCCTTCATGAGATCGAACGCCCTCATGACCTTCGCGAACGTCCCCTTTCCTCGCCTCTCGTCCGTTTCCGCCTCGAACCCCTCGAGACTCACCATCGGCGCGACGTTTCCGAGCTCGGCGAGCTTGTCGGCCGTTCGCTCGTTGATCGCCGTTCCGTTCGTGTAGATCTGGAAGTACATGTCGTCGTGCTTTCGCCAGACGTCGAAGATGTCTTTGCGCGTGAGCACCTCGCCGCCGCTCATCGTGTTGAAATACATGCCGAGCTCCTTGCATTCAGTGAGAATGCGGTCGATGAGCTCGAGCGGCAGGCCCTCCTCTTGATCATACTCGCCCGCGTAGCAGCCCGGACAGTGTAGGTTGCAGCGCATCGTCGGGCTGATCACGACGAACTGGGGCGGTTGCCAGCCCTCATCGTGGAGTATCTGCTTTCGGGTGTTGATCCCGGTCAGGAGCGCGTTGATGAAGAGGTTGCGTATGAGCCGCTCGCGAACGCGGGGAGAAAGCCGCGAGATCACGTCCTTGACGAGGATGGCGGAGGGATGGCCCTGCTCGAACAGGCGCCGGAGTTCCGCCGTTCGCTCCCGGTATTCCTCGTCCGTGGTGAGTTTCTCGCCGAGACGGATCATTCGCACGATGTTCCGGGTCGACGCCGTCGCGACGTGCGACATGATCTCGGAAACGATCTTCTCCGTCGCGTAGTCGCGCATCCGCTGTCGGATACTCATCGCACACGACCTCCTTACCGAACCGCACCGCGTTCAGGCGAACGCGATCACCGTCATTCCAACGGTTCCCACTCGGCAATGCTTTCTATGCGGACGCGGCATTTGCCGGTTGTTTCCCATCTGGTCTGAGCGTTGTAGTTCCAGTCAAGGTATTCGGAGGGGCCGCCCCCCTCGGTCGTCACGAGAAAGCGATTGGCGATGCCGCCGAACGCCGCGCCCTGATCCGCGGGGGACTCCCGGTCTCCGGCGTTCGCGTCGACGGGAACCCAGCCGTAGCCGGGAAGGTAGATCTCGCACCAGCGGTGGAACACGTCGTCGTAGCTCGCGTCGTCGCCCCGCACGACGAGCGATCCCACGTATCGGGCGGGAACGCCCGCGGCGCGGCAGAGGGCGATGTAGCTGAACGTATACTCGGAGCATGAGCCGGTGCCCCGCTTGAGGACGGTCGGCGCCGTGTTCCAGCCGCCGGCGAGAAGGTATTCCATGTGATCGATGACGTACTGGTAGAGAAGGCGCGCTTTCCAGTACAGGTTCTTCTCGTCGCCGACGACCTCGGAGACGATCCGCCTGATGTAGGGATTGCCGATGTCGTACTTCATGCCGTCGGCGAGATAGGCGGCCTTGATAGCGGCCGGTATGACCGCGCCGACGTTTTCGGGGTAGAGGAAATAGCGGATAGCCGACGTCTCGAGCCGCAGACGCATCCCGACCTCGACCGTTCGCGGCGGCTCGAGCGACTCGAAACGGAACGCGGCGATCTCCTGCCCCCACCGGTCCTTCGTGAGGGCGCGGGGGGCTTCCGTGTATTCGATCGGAGCGAGCAGCTTCTGGTTCGGCCGCTCCTGGGGCGCGGCATAGAAAACGTCGAGAGAGACGACCGATCCCTCTCCCGACGTCATGACCTCCGTCGTGAAATCGATCGACGCCCGCCGCGGCTCGAAGGTCTTGTGCGTTTCGCCGTCGCGGACGACGAGGGTGTACACCGCGTCGTCCTGATAATCGGCGCACAGCAGCCGCCCGTCCTTCCACGAGAGGCCCCACGCGTATTTTCCCGGCGCGTCGAGGATGAGGATGACGTGCCCGTTCCGCGGATCGATCATGTAAATCTGATCCTTGACGCGGTCCGAGCACCAGAGGTAGCCCCCGCCGAAAACGATTCCCCGCGGATCGCCCGCCGGAGCGCGGAAGGCCACGATCGTCGTTCCGTCGCCGGGATCGATCTTGGAGATGCGATCCTCGGCGTTGTCGCAGATCCAGAGGAACGAGCCGTCGGCGGCGATCCCCGTGACCCCCGAGGAGGGCGCGTCGAGGGTGACGACGGTGCGACCGGAGCGGATGTCGGTGGCGTAGATCTTCTGCTCGGCGGGATCGGTGCTCCAGAGGAGCTTGCCGTCCCATGCGAGACCCGACGGAAAGTATCCCGGCGATTCGATCGAGTCGCGGACGGCTCCCGTCGCGAGGTCGCACCGGTAGAACCGGTCGGTCTTGCGGTCCGCGATCCAGATGTCCTTCCCGTCCCAGGCGATCCCGGTCGGGTGCCGCAGGGCGAGGGTTGTTTTTTTCTCGACGTCCCCGGGCGCGGCGAGAGACAGGGAGGGGAACAGGAGCGTCGCGACGAGCGTCATAACGATAGTTCTCATGCACATACCGCCGTATCCATGGGTTGAGCCCGCAGGCACAGTCGCCGTTCACAGCCTATGATCGATATATCCGGATTCTAGACGATNNCGGCCGCGAAAGGCCGGAGCGAAAAGGCACGGGACCGGCTCTCGGGCGCATTTCCGCGTTTACAAACGGACTTCGGGCTGATAGAATCAATGAAAATCCCCTGGCCGACGGACGAGCCACCATGCCGCGAAGGATTTGACAGTGCTTCGGTTGTCCGCTGCCGCCGCCATCAGCATTCTCATCGTCGCCCTGATCGGCCATCCGTGCGCCTCGACCGCCCGAGCGGAGGCCGTGTGCGCCAGAGGCGGCGTCGTCGTGACCGCCTGTCCGATCGCGACGGAGGTCGGCGCGGATATTCTCGAACGGGGCGGGAACGCCGTCGACGCCTCGGTGGCGATAGGGTTCGCCCTCGCGGTCACCTATCCCCAAGCGGGAAACATCGGGGGCGGGGGCTTCATGCTCATCCGGCTGGCGTCCGGAGAGACGCGTTTCCTCGATTTTCGCGAAAAGGCTCCTCTCGCGGCTCAACGCGACATGTACCTCGACGAGCGAGGCGAGGTGATAGAGGGGATGAGTCTCCTCGGAGCGACGGCCGCGGGGGTGCCCGGTTCGGTGTCGGGGCTGTACCGCGCCCACGAGCTGCGCGGCACGATGCCATGGAGCGAGCTCCTCCGGCCCGCGATCGATCTCGCCCGCGGCGGTTTCCCCGTGAGCGCGAGACTCGCCTCCTCCCTCGCGCGTCTCCAGCCGTATCTCGAACGGTTTCCGGGGCTGCGGCAATTCACGAGAGCGGACGGATCCCCTCTCGCGGCGGGGGATACGCTCGTTCAGACGGAGCTCGCCCGCACGCTCGAGATCGTCGCCCGGGAAGGGCCGCGCGGGTTCTACGAGGGCCCTATCGCGGATCTCATCGTCTCCGAGATGCGCGCGGGCGGCGGGATCGTTTCGCGGGAGGACCTCTCCGCCTACGCGACCGTGGAGCGAACGCCGGTGCGCGGCGATTACCGCGGCTACGAGATCCTGTCGGCGCCGCCGCCGAGCTCGGGAGGCGCCGTTCTCGTCGAGCTGCTGAATATTCTGGAGGAGATTGGGCTCTCGGACATGGATTTCCTGTCGGAGCAAGCGATACATTACATGGTGGAGGCGGAGCGGCTGGCGTACGCCGACCGCGCGCGCTATCTCGGCGATCCCGATTTCACGGACGTTCCGACGGAGCTTCTCACGTCGAAGCGGTATGCCCGGACGCTCGCCCGGACGATAACGCCGCGGGCGACCCCCTCCGCCGGCGTCGGCGGCGGGGGCGACGCCGGCCGCGAGAAGCGGGAAACGACGCACTATAGCGTCGTCGACCGGTGGGGAAACACCGCCGCGACGACCACGACACTGAACGACAGCTACGGCTCGCGCCTCGTCGTGCGGGGCGCGGGGTTTCTTCTCAACAACGAGATGGACGATTTCTCCGCGAAGCCCGGCGTTGCGAACCTCTACGGTCTCGTCGGAGGTGACGCGAACGCGATCGAACCGGGGAAACGGATGCTGAGCTCGATGGCGCCGACGATCGTGCTGAGGAACGGAAAGCCCGTTTTCGTTCTCGGAACCCCCGGCGGGTCCACGATCATCACGACCATCGCGCAGATCGTCGTCGATATCGCGGATTTCGGCATGACGCTCGAGGAAGCGGTGGCCGCGCCCCGCTTCCACCACCAATGGCTGCCGGATCGCATCAGCTTCGAGAAGGGCGTCCTCACGCGCTACCTTCGCGGGCATCTCGCGGCCCGCGGTCATACCGTCGAGGAGCGTTCCGAGCCGATCGGCGACGTGCAGGCGATAGCGATACGCGAGGATTGCGCCTGCGGCGTGAGCGACCCGCGCGGCGGCGGAGCGGCCGGCGGGGTCGACGTCGTTCTTCCGGCGCACAGGTGAAAGGAGTCGATCGATGTCGTTTCGAACGTTCGTTGCCGCATGCCTCGCCGGCGCGGCGCTTCTCGTCGCCGGCGGCGCCCGCGCTGAAGACCGCCCCGCCGATTTTTCCGGGGCCGAGATGATCTTCTGCCGCTTTCCGCTCGCGCAGGTCGTCGCGCTCGACGGGGGGGACGCGTGGGGCGTTATGTACGCCGACACGTACGGGAAGCTCCACCTGCTTCGCGCGACGGAACGCGGATGGAAGCTCGAGTGGGAGATCACGAACCTGGGGGCGAAGGTGCGGAGGTTCTTCTTCTGCGATCTCGAGGCGGACGGGACGATGGAGTTCGTCGTCGCGACGGTGAGCGGGAGGATCCTCACGTACAGTATGGAAACGTACGCCGGTCTCTGGGAGAACCTCGAAGACCGCTACCAGAGCATCGACGCGATCGACGTCGAGAACGTCGATTCCGACCCGCAGCTCGAGATCGTCTTCATCGCGGACAACCGCCTTCAGATATACGACGGCGCGACGAAAAGCAGGCAATGGGTGAGCTCGCGGGATTTTTCCGCGGGGGAGCTTCTCATAGAAAACGTCGATAGGGATCCCCAGCTCGAGATCATTCTCAACAGCGGCATCATCCTCGATTCGCGTTTTCTCAACGTCGAGGTGGAATGGGACAAGCCGTTCGGCGACCGGATCGCGGTCGCGGACATGAACGGCGACGGCTATCCCGACGTCG
The DNA here is from genome assembly GCA_002403075.1 of bacterium UBP1_UBA4783. Lineage (GTDB taxonomy): Bacteria > Krumholzibacteriota > Krumholzibacteriia > Krumholzibacteriales > Krumholzibacteriaceae > SSS58A. Next base: position 7,126 of record DHHB01000041.1, read on the forward strand.
TGGGGGAATTCGCGGACTATTCGATCCGGGTCTTCGACGTGTACTCGCGGCGGGAGGTCTGGTGACGGCCGGCGCCTCCGTCGGCGCCGCGTTCGAGGGAGCGACTCCCGCGGAAAACGCACGCGCAGCTCGCGAAAAAAACGATACCGGAATTTCCGCGCCTGTGATATACTATCGCCTTCGATTGCGCTGTAACCGCAGGCAAGCCACCGCACGGAGAAGGAGGGGGGACCTTGACCAAAAAGCTACTCATCGGCCTGTTTCTCGTCGTATTCGCGGGTCTTTCGGCGGCGCCCGCCGGCGCCATCACCTTCCGGACGGAAACGTTCGGGCTTCAGGGCGCCGGATCCTTCATGCAGAGCCCGCCGATATTCAGCGGCAACATTCTGAGCGGCACGCTCTTCCCGGGAACCTTCTGGTTCAAGTTCGACGACACCGGCTGGCCGGTCGACAACCCGGGCACGCCGCAGAACGAGCGGCTCGAGTACGTTCTGGCCCATTATTTCCACTACGACGCCACGGTCGGAGGCGAGAGCTGGGACGGATACTTTCCGCCGACCGGATCGGGCGAGGCGCAGGTGAAATGGCGCTTCTACGCCGCGGCGGGCGACACGATCGGCGGCATGTGCCCGCAGGTCTCTATCACCATCCGCGACTACAACGCGAACGGGATCATGGAGGACGACGAATACGGTTCGAAGGTCGTCTCGGGCAACATCGTCGCGTACATCAATTACAGCGGCGGCTGCTTCAGCAGCTTCTGCGGCAACGGGAGCTTCAGCGGCACGTTGAACGTCCAGAACTGGGGAACGATGACGGAGGAATGGTACGTCCCTTCGGCCACGAGCGCATCCGGCAGGCTCTACCTCAGAGACGGCAACTGCACCGTCGGCACCGAGGAGAGCAGCTGGGGACAGATCAAAGCCATATACCGATAGAGCCGAAAGGACGTGAAGGACGATGAAAACGTACGCGACGATTCTGACGCTGACGACGCTTCTCATGGCGCCGGTATTCGCCGGCGCTCAGCTCCCGCCGAGCCTCTCCGTTGAATTCAATTTCGAGGGGACGGGCGGTGCGGTCATGCATTCCCCCGTCGTCTATTCCGGCGACGTCCTCTCGGGAGATCCCCTCGTCGTGGGCGCGGCCTGGACGGTGACGATCGACGATTCCGGCTGGCCCGGCGTGGGAAATCCGCAGGCCCGCTGGGATTACATATTCGGCAACTATTTCGAATACGAGGGCGCTCCGGTGAACAGCTGGACCGCGGTCTTCGACGAAACGAATCTGCCGTCGAAGCCCGTGTGGCAGATCGTTCATCCGACGAACGGCATGATGGGCGGCACGCTCATCGTCGTGGTCACCTATTCGGATTGGGACTGCGACGGCCAGCTCGACATCGAGGAGCGCATGCAGGGTGTCTTCTCCGGCAACCTCGTCGTCATGAAGTACGGCACGGGCACGTTCGCCGGCTACTGCGGCGAAGGCGCGTTCAACGGCGGCCTCATGAACGCGGATCCGGCGAACTGGATGGACGACTACGTCGACGGCGCCGGCCTCCTGAACCTCAAGGATTGCCGGATCGGAACCGAGCGGACGACCTGGTCCGCCGTGAAGAGCTTGTTCAGATAGGGGGAGAGCGGCTAGCGGGGTTGAAAGCCGATCGCGAGCCGGACCCACATCGGGGTCCGCACCCCGTGCTCCATGCCGGGGATGAAGCGGATCCGGCGGGCGGATTCGACGGCGATCCGGTTGAGTTCCTGAGCGGGGAGGCTTCGAGCGACCTTGACGTCCTCGACCTCCCCGCGCTCGTTTACGAGAACGAGAAGCTCGACGCTGCCCTGAATCTCCTTCACTCCTTTCGGATACGTCGGCCACGGGATATAGAGCGGCTTCGGCTGCACGGTCGCGCCGCGCGTTCCGGGACGTCCCGAGGCCCCCTCGCGCGAGCCGCCGGAGAGAGGCAGCACCTCGAGATGCGGCTCTCCGAGGCCGATGTCGTCCGGCGCCGCGATCCCCTCGTCCCGCGGATCGACGGGAATCGCGGGGGCGCCGCGCGGGCCGGAAAGCGCCGGCGCGAGAGGGATCACCTGAAAGGGGTTGTCGAGATACGGGAAGCGGCCGGAATCGCCCTCCTCGGGAGCGATGTCGCGGCTCAGGAACGCGAGGTACTGCGGCTTGAAAAAGAGAAGCAGGGCGGCGTGAACGAGGATCGCGGCCGCGACGATGGCCGTCCATTCGCGGGCGCTCCGTCTCGTTCTGGAAAGCAGTCTCGCCGCGGCGCTCATGGCGACGTCCTCGTGTCGAAAGCCCTGGAGGCCGGGGATCGAGCGGCTGACGACGCGGGTCGCCGGTCGAGCCCCCGCTCCTAGTATACGGTCGGCGGCGGGCCGATTGCAAGAAGCCCCGCCGGGCCGGGGCGGCGAACGGCGGGCGTGGTATTTCGCGGCGTCTCGTTGTATATTACTAGCGGGGCGTTCGGCCGAAGGAGGCTCGATGGACCTGTATGAGGCAATCAGACTACGGACAAGCGTCCGAGGGTATCGACCGGATCCCGTTGAATCCGAGAAGCTCCGCCGCGTTCTCGACGCGGCCCGTCTCGCCCCTTCAGGGAAGAACGGACAGCCGTGGACCTTCGTGGTCGTCACGGATCCCGGCACGAAACGGAGGCTCGTCGAGGCGTGCAAGGGGCAGAGCTTCATAGCGGAGGCGCCGGTCGTCGTCGCCGCATGCGGACGGGAGGACCTCGCCTACCAGAAGATGGGCGGATACTGGAACAGCCTGCCGGTCGACATCGGCATCGCGTTCGAGCATCTCATGCTCGCCGCCGCGGCCGAGGGGCTCGGCACGTGTTGGATCGGCGCATTCATCGAGGACGACGTGCGCGCCATACTCCGCGTTCCGGCCGAGCAGAAGATCGTCGCCCTGACGCCGCTCGGCTATCCCTCGGGGGAGCGCGCCGTGCGTCCGCGCAAGGCGCTCGAGGATATCCTCATGTACGACCGTTGGGGGAACGCCGAAACGGATCTATGGAAGTGATCGATATGCGCATGAAAACGGCTCGGCTGACGGCGCTCGTCGTCCTCGCGACCGGCACGCTCCTCTGGGCCTTCCCCGCCCGCTGCGAAAGCGTCTTTTCCCCGGGCGCCGCGGCGGGACGGACGGAAGCCGGAGGCGCATCCCTGAAGCTCGCAGAAGGCGCGATGACGCGCGGTACATTCGCGGCTCTCTCAGTGGACGCGGGGCAGGACACGATCGAAGCCTTCGACGTGGAGCTCGAGGAAGAGGAACGGGACCGGAGCCTCTACAAGGAGATCGCCATGGTCGCCGTCGCGGCGGGCGTGGTCGGATACGTCGTGTACCTGCTCATCGACCCGGGCGGCGACGACGCCCCCGCCGACGACGGAAACGGCAAGCCGATTCCGTTCGCCGTCGTTCCGTTCAGTCTCGGCCCGCGACGGTGAACCGCCTGCTTTCGCCCGCCGACTCTCCCGTCGAGAGATCCTCGACGAGGAGAACGAGAAGATAGACGCCCGGTTCGAGCGCCGCGAGATCTATCTGGAGATTGTCCGAAACGGCGGGCGCGTCCGCGCGCTGTTCGAAGCTCGCCTCCGCGTAGGGTTTTTCCCCCCGCTTTCCGCCGCGGATACCGTCCCACATATACGCGAGCGTGCGCCGCGGGCCCGCCGGAGCGCCGGCGTCCCCGGCATCCGGTTTTCTGACGGCGTACGTAACGCGGTATCGGAAGATCCCGTCCGCGCCCGCCTTGAGGTTGTACACTTCGTAGCCGAGACACAGCGCCTCGCTTCGGGCATACAGGGGCACCGGATCGAGAGCGTCGCCGCAGCCGGCGTCGCCCTTGATCGCGAAGCGGACGCTCGAAAGCTTGAGAGAGCGTCCGTGCATGGCGCGCATCTCGAGCGGATAGCGGCGCACGGCCTTCTTTCGGTCCGCGTCGCTCACGAGCTCCAGCACGCACGTGCAGCCGAGCTCGCGGGGAAGCATCTCGATCGCTCCGCTGTAAACGCGGTACCGTCCCGAGGGCTTGTCGATGACCGGCAGCGTATCGGGACGCAGCGTCAGTCGATTCCTCGAGAAGCGGCTCCACTCCGAATCGAAGAAGGTGAGGAAGAGGTTCCAGCGTCCGCCGCTCGGGGCGCGCATCGAATCGGGGATGGCGAGCGAGAAATCTATCCGCGTCCGCTCGTCCGCCCCGCGGAGCTCCGCCATTTCGACGCCGAGCGGAAACGCGGCGTAGGCGAGGGGATACTCGTACCGCTGCGGGGCCGTTTCGAGAATACGCCGCGAAACCTCGCCGTAGTGATCCCCGATGGGGAAGTGGAAGTCGCCGTTGAGAAACTCGTCGTTGAAGTAGAGCCGCATCGCGCCGCCCGGCGTCGTGTAGGACCAGACGACCCACGCCCCGGAGGTCCCGGATCCGAGATCGTAGTACGCATGGTCGGGAGGACCGAAGCGTATGAGCGCGGCGCCGCGGTCCGATTCCCATCCGTCGAGATCGATGCGTTCGTTCGAGAGCGCCCAGTCCGCGGCGAGGACGCGCGCGTAGTGTTCGAGGAGCCGCTCGTTGACCTCGGTCGCCGGGGTCGGATCGTGCTCGGCCCAGAAGCGCCGGTTCCAGTCGTCTCGTTTCGCGGGGAGCGACGACAGGTAGAGCTCTCTCTCGTCGCGCGGCAGGAGCGGCGCGATATTCTCGTACGGTTTGCGCTCATCCCCGCTCATGAGAAGGAACGCGTCGGCGAAGGAAGCCGCCGCCTCGTCGAACAGCTTGAGCTTCGTACGGAGCATCCCGCAGAGGAGATGCGCGCGGGCGCTCCGGGGATGGTACAGGGCGGCGCGCGAAGCGTACTGCAGGCCGGTCCGGTGCATCTGCCGGAACGAATGGAGAAATCCGAGATTGAGCAGCGTCTCTTCGTCCTTTCGATTGCGGCGCAGGGCCTCGCCGAAGAGATCGATCGCCTTCACGAGATGATCGGGGTGGCTCATCGTGCGGAAATACTCGTCGCGTTCGAGGCGCGCGAGCTGGAACCACGCCTGAGAGCAACGGGGGTCGAGGCGGGTCGCCTCGAGGAACGCCGCCTCCGCCTCGCCGACGAATCGCCGGGCAGCGAGCGTCAGGCCTTTCTCGACCCGGTACATCGCGTTGCCGGGGTCGAGCATGATCGCCCGGTCGATCTCCTCCGACGAGAGGAGCCGGCCGCGCGGGGTGCCCTGCAGACGGTAGAGGACGGACAGCCGCCGGTGAAGCTCCGCGTTCTTGAAATCCCCCTCGATCTCGGCGGAGAGCGCCGCTATCCGCTCGTCGAGATCGCGGCGTTCCTCGGGAGGGACGTACTCGATGAAATCCCGCTCCTCGACGGTCTGCTTTCGCTCGGGGTGAAGGGCGCAGGCCGGAATCAGGCAGAGGACGAGCGAGATCGTGCCGAAGAGCCGCGGCGCCGCTTCGAGCGCTATGGGGATGCCCGTTTTCATCGTTTCCATTATGCAAGAAACGGGGGGATGATGCAACGGAGGCCGCACGGCGAGGCTCGGCACGAGGACGGAGCGGGTACGAATTTTGCATCGAATGGCGGCGGGGTAGTCCGTCCCGTCGCGGGGGCGCCCACCGGAAAGAGGGGAGATGCAGCCGGTTACCGAAGCTCTGCCGCTCGAGTTCCAGCGGCTGCGCGAAGCGGTCGATTCCTTCGCGCGGCTCGTTCTGCAATCCCGTTTGTTCCCCGCCGGACATCCGGCGGTCGGGCACGCTCTTGCGACGGCTCATCTGCAGCTCGCCGCGGCGCTCGAGCGAAGGAAATCCCTGCGTCTCGTTTTTTCGCGGGACGCCCTTCATTGCCTCAATTTCAAGATCGACCTGCGGGATACGCGCGACCGGGCGATGCTCCTCCTCCGCGAGGCGCTCTCGCGGCATTCGATCGGCGAGATGGAACTGCTCCCGGACACGACCCCCGAGGAGCTCGCGTGTTTCGCGCGGCTGCTCGCCTCCCCGCCCTGCGGCGCGGCAGGCGCGGATGTCGCTTCGCTCGGCGCGCAGGTGCGATCGATCCGCGTGCGAAGCGGCTTCGCGCCCCGAGAGATCGCTCCGGATCGCGCCCTCGTGCCGTCCGGATGCAACCTCGTGGCGTGCGAGCGGCAAGCCGCGGAGCGGGGGCGGGATTCGAGCGGAGCGATGGGTGCCGTCGTCCGCGGCATCCTCCAGCGGCTCGAGAAGTTCCATTCGAGGGAGGGCGCGAACGCCGGCGAGACGATCATGAGCGTGATCGAGCGCGAGGGCAAGGGGACGGCGACCTTCCTTCTGCTCAACTCGCTGAGGGATTTCGACGACTACACCTTCACCCACTCGGTCAACGTGGCCGTCATCGCCGCGGCGATCGCGCGCTCTCTCGGATTCCCCGGGGGCTTCGTCGAGGGCACCGCCCACGCGGCGCTCGTGCACGACATCGGAAAGCTCTACGTTCCCCGGGAGATCCTGCGCAAGTCAGGGCGCCTCACCCCGAGCGAATGGCAGGCGATGAAGCGCCATCCCGTCGACGGCGAGCGGATCCTCAGGGAGGAGGGGTTCGATCTCCTCTGCCGCCGCGTCGCGTTCGAGCACCACATGCGCCACGATCTCGAAGGGTATCCGAAGCCGAAGGAAGGGTTCGAGGCGCACAAGGCGAGCGAGATCGTACGCATCGCGGACAGCTACGACGCCCTCACGACGAAGCGGCCGTACCGGCGCCAGCTCAATCCGTACGAAGCGATCAAGCTCATGGCCAAGGGAAGGGGAACGGAGTTTCGCCGCGACTATTTCGACGCCTTTCTGCGCATGCTCGGCAACGTTCCGCTCGGGAGCGTCATCGAGCTGTCGACCGGCGAGACGGCGCTCGTCGTGAGTTTCAGCGCGTCCGGAGACGAGATCTCGCGAGTCCGTCTCATCGCCGATCCTTCCGGCGCGCCGGTCGCGGAAGAGATCGTCGTGGATCTCGGCGAGATCGATCCCGCGACGGGGGATCCCCTTCGCCGCGTCGTCGGCGTTCACGACGACCCGGTGCGCGACGTCGCCGGCGTCCGGTACTGCATCGATTGAAGTCGAATCCCCCGAAAAGGAGTCACCCGAGGCGATCCATCCTCACGTGTGAGAGGATCACCCCGGGTGATTACCGATGCTTCGAACGGAGCTCTAGAGCACTTCGGACGTTCCGATCTGTTTCACCCGATCGAAAAACGTCCAGACGTACTGAGCGTCGGGGCTCGTCGCGTGGATGATGAACTCGAACCCCTTCTTGGATTCGATCGGCGCGGCCCCGGTCCGCGAGTGGCACACCTCGCCGTCGGTGAGCATGCACCAGCTCTTCGGCGCGTATACGTCGATGATCGTGCTTTTCGGGTCCTTGAGCTCGAAGGCGTAGATATCGTCCTTCTCCGCCGTGACGACGAGCTTGATGAGGTAGTTTCCGTCCTCGAGCTTCTGGACGCTCCGCTTCACCGTGGCCGGGGCGGCGATCGCAGCGACGCTCGCGAAAAGGAAGAGCGCCGCGAGGGCGAGAGCGGTCGTCGCGTAAGTAGCTTTTCGCATTTTGTTGCCTCCCATGATGTTATAGAAGCTACTTAACTCTAATTTACAAACAAATCAACCAATGAGTTGCCTTCTATGACGTTATTATAGCATATAGCGGACAACGATGTCGAGGGGTTAAGCTGGATTCTTATTGATCGTATCTGGCATGCATCTTTCAACAAAAAGAGCCGGCTGTGGCAACGGCTCGATCAGGCGCCGAATCGCCGGTTCGCGCGCGGGAGGGGAAAGCGGTGAAGCGAACGATACTCATAGTCGACGATGAAATTCACCTGACGCGGATCCTCGAGTTCACCTTGAGGCAAGCGGGGTACGACACCCTCGTCGCTCATGACGGGAGAGAGGCGCTCGAGAAAGCCCTCGCGACCGCGCCGGATCTCGCCATCCTCGATCTGACTCTGCCCGTGCTCGACGGCGGCATCGTATGCAGGGAGATAAAGCGCGCCGCGGGGGAGCGCGGCGTTCCGGTCATCATCCTCACCGCCCGGGATATATCGAGCCGGGGAAGAGACGAGTCGATCGAGGCCGATCTCTGGATGGAGAAGCCGTTCAAATTCGAGGCGCTTCTCGAAGGGATACGCTCGCTTCTCGGCGGCGCTACACCGGCTGAATGAAGAGCGGATCCTTCTCGGGCGAAGCCTGTCCGTCGGGGCGGCGGAGCTCCCCCGGTCCCGGCGACGTTTTCCGCGCGACATACGAGCGGATTTTGGCCGCGGCTCCGGCCGTCGCAGCCGAGCCGGACAGCTCGTCCGCGATCGCGGAAAGCTCGGCGGTGTCGGTCGATTCGTTCGCGGTCATGCGGCGAGCCGCCGCATCGAACGCTTCCTCGAGCGCGGCGAAGGCGCCGGTCCCGCGCGGCCCGGCGGAGGGGGCGGGCGATCCCTCCGCGATCGAACGGAGGGCGTCGTGGATCTCCCCGAGCGGGCGGAAGAGGCGCGAGGAGACGACGATCGAGAGCGCATAGAAGGATGCGACGATGATGCCGACGAAAACGAGGGTATTCACGATGAGAAGGTTCCTCATCTGCGCCGCGACCTGTCCGAGCTCCGGAATCTGGCGCGCCACGGCCGATTCGTTCGCGAGAAGGGCGAAATAGAATGAGCAGCCGAAAACGACCGCTACCGCGACGGAGCTCGCGAGTATCAGCATGCCGATCCGTTTCCTGACGCCGCGGGCGAGAGAATCGGCCGCTCTCCCGGCCCTCTCCTGATCGTGTATCCGGCTCATATCCGTTCACTCCTTGATTGCGGATGAAGCGCCCTCGATCCGGATGGAATTCGGCCATCCGGAGCTCGTCTCCGGGCGCCGAAACGGAAATGCATCAAGGAACGTGCCAGCGGCCGGGCTAGGACGGTTTGTTGAAGAACTCGAGCGCTTCCCGGAATGCCTCGACGTCGATCGCCGTTTCCTTGCACGGGCCGAAGGGCCGGATGTTCGGAATGCCGATGACGGGAATGCGGGGAGCGACGTCGTGGATTCCGCTCATGAGGTCGCGCTCGCAGGCGACGGCGACGATCGCGCGGGGGCGAAGGTCCCGGATATACGCGCGCGCCTCCGCTCCTCCCGGCGCGGTATGAAGCGTCACGTCGGGATAGGCGGAGCAGAGGTCGCGCAGCTCGCGCTTGATCTCCGCGCTGAGGCAGCGGGGCAGGAGGGCCAGCACGGCGCCCCGCCCCGGGGACGCCTCGGCGAGCCTGTTGCTCACCGCGATGAAGGAGTGCCCGATACGGTCGCGCGAGATGCCGAGCGAGGACGCGAGTCTCGCGACGACGGGAAAGAGGATGAAGAGGAGGCGCCTGCCCCGGCTCATGCAGACGGCGAGGTAGAAACGGCGCGAATGAACCGCGGCGGCGAGAAGCGCGTACCAGACGAGAAAGAAAACGGCGCCCGCGGCCACTGCCGCGGTGAAGGCGGCGGCGAAGGGGCGCCCGAACTGCTCGAACCGGGGAAGGACGAGATACCAGAAGAGAGCGGCGAGAAGGACGAACCCCACGAGCACGACGAGCGACAGGACGAGAAACGTCCGCTTCCCCTCCCGGATTTCGGACGGCTCGTCGCTCCCGTGCCAGTCGAGCCATTCGTCTCCGAGGACCCGGTCGCGTGAACGTTTGTCGGCGGTCGAGCTCATGACGCGGCACCCCCCGGCGGTCAATGCGAGAATCTACTTGAACGCGCGCCGCCGTTCAATATGATTCCGTCCCGGAAGGGGGCCGGATATCCGCGCCGCGGCGGGAGGTCGAAGCGCCGAACCGCGGGACGGACGGATCGATGAACGCACGCAGCGCCGGGGTTCACGCACTTCTCGGAGCCGGGATAGCGGCTATCTCCTTCGGAGCGATCTTCACGAGACTCGCCGAAGCGCAGCCCGCGGTCGTGGCGGCGCTTCGAATGGCGTTCTCCGCGCTGCTGCTCGCGGCGCCGGCGTTGGGGTCGAGGCGCATCCGCGGAGAGCTTCGCGGCCTTTCGCGCCGCGACTGGGGCGCTCTCGCTCTCGCGGGGGGCTTTCTCGCGCTGCACTTCATCCTGTGGATATCCTCCCTGTCGCGGACCGGGGTGGCGGCGAGCGTCGTGCTCGTGACGACGAGCCCGCTATGGATCGGCGTCTACTCCGTCGTCGTGCTCAGGGTCCGGCTTCCGGCCGTATTTTGGGGCGGACTTTCGCTCGCGATCGCGGGAGGAGCCGTCATCGGAGGGGGAGGCGCGCACGCGGACGCGGCGGGGAACCTCCTCGCGACCGGGGGAGCGATCGCCGTCGCGGGCTATTTTCTCGTGGGAGCCTCGCTCCGGCGGCGCCTGTCGATCGTCGCCTACGTGTTTCCCGTTTACTCGATCGCCGCGATCCTTCTCGTGGCCGGGACGATCGCGTCGGGCGCCTCTCTCGCCGGGCAGGCTCCGCGAACCTACCTCTACGGATTTCTCATGGCGCTCGTATGTCAGGCGGCGGGACATTCGATCTTCAACTGGGCGCTTCGCCGCCTCGGCGCGGCGGACGTCGCGGTCGCGACGCTCGGGGAACCGGTCGGCGCCTCGATCCTCGCCTTCGCCGTTCTCGGCGAGACCCCCGGAAAAGCGGTGGTCGCCGGCGGCGCGCTCATTCTCGCCGGGATCGTGATAGCCCTCTCGAGGGGGCATGCGGCGGACGCCGCCGACGGCGACGGCGCCTCAGGGCCGTAGACGCTCGACGATACTGCGGGCCTCCTCGCGCAGCGAGCTCTCTCCCTGCCAGATCGCGAGAAAACGCTCGAACGCGGAGAGCGCCTTCGCGTCGCGTCCCTGCCTCAGGTACGCGTGTCCGAGATAATAGCTCGTGATCTGCGGCGCGCCGGCGCGCGCGGCGGCCGCTTCGAGGTCGCTCACCGCGCCGTCGATGTCCCCGGTGTTCATGGCGACGATGGCGCGGTCGATCTCCGTCTCCGGGCTTTCCGGTTCGAGCGCGGACGCCCGGGCGACGGCCTCCGCGGCATCCGGCCATTTCTTCATGGCGATGTACGTCTCCGCGAGGCCCCGCCACGCGCGGACGCCGGCGTCGTTCTTGTATATCGCCAGCCGAAAGTCGCGTTCGGCGTCGGCGAGCGCTCCGAGCGCGAGGTTCGTGCGCCCCAGGTAGAGGAACAGATCGTAGCTCGAGAGCGAAAGGGCGCGGGCGTCGGCGAGCGCTCCGAGCGCGTCGGCGTACATTCGCCGGCTGTAGGCGATCTTGCCGAAAAGCAGCATGACGGCGGCGTCGGAGGGTTTGAGGCGCTTCGCGGTGAGGATCTGGCCGTAGGCGGAGTTGTAGTCGCCGTTTCTGAAATAGGCTTCCGAGAGCAGCACGTTCGCGTCGAGATTGTTCGGATCGAGATCGGCCGCTTCGGTCGCGTAATCCTGAGCGGCGCGGTTCTGGTCCTCCGCCAGGGCGATGGAGGCGAGTCCGAGCAGCGCCGGAACGTGGGTCGGCTTGATGTTGAGCGAGGCGCGGTACGCGGACTTCGCTTCGGCGAGCTTTCCCTGCTTTTCGAGAGAGGCGCCGAGCAGCTCGCGGGCGGCGGGGTCCTGAGGGTCGATGGCGGCCGCCTCCGCGAGGTGCACCTCGGCCTCCGCGTAGCGCCGGAGTCTGAAGAGGGCGAGGCCGAGGTTGTAGCGCGCCTCCGCGTCGCGGGGACCGTGCTGGACGGAAAGCGCGAACAGCCGAGCGGCCTCCGCGTAATCCTCACGGTTCGCCGCATCGATTCCGGAGTTGTAGAAAGCGATCGACTTGTCGGGCCCGCAGCCCGCGAGCCCGAGACAAACGGCCGCCGCGGCGGCGATGATCATGAGTCTCGTCATCGTACGGTTCCCCTTCTCGAAGATGTTCGATGAATATCTCGTCGCACCGGCATCCATAGCAATATCGCATCGGGGGAGGGCGGCTGGAAAGAAAAAGATGAGCGCCGCGCGTGTTCTCGAGCGGGGGAAAGGCTCCGGGCCGATAAATACCGCTGGCCGATCGAATCCGGAATTCTTATATTACAGAGTAAATTGCGCTATATCGGAAGCCGGAGTTCGGGGTCGTCGAATCCGGCTCATTCGCGAGGGGATAAATTTTGAATTATTGTTGACTTTTTCGGAAATGCCGGTATCATGGGAGCCCTATGAGTTAACCTCAGCGCGCATATGAGGCTACAGGCTACCTGAGCTCCCCGGACGTAACGCAGGAGTGACAATGCTCGACAGGGATATCGTCGCCGAATACAAGCTCGATCATGACTTTCTCTCCGAGATCTACGCCCTCCCCGGCGGCCATGAAATCAAGAAATGCATTCAGTGCGGGACGTGCAGCAGCTCGTGTCCCCTGAGCTACGTCATGGACCACGGCCCCCGGAAGATCTTCTCGCTCATCCGGGCGGGATTCCGGGACGAGGTGCTTCGCTCGAACACGATCTGGTACTGCTNNTCAAGCGTCTCGCCGTGGCGGAGGGAAAAACGAAGGGGAAGAAAGCCGTCGTGCTTTCGCGCAATTTCGCGCGCATGGTCGACACGTACGGACGGAACCACGAGACCGAGCTCATGATGCGGTACATCCTCGAAGCCGACCTGCTTCACGCGTTCAAGTTCATTCCGCAGGGTTGGCTCCTGTTCTCGAACAGGCGTCTGCCGCTTATGCCGCACAGGATAAAAAATATTCAGCAGTTGAGAAAGATACTCAAAAGAGTCGACGAGCTCGGGGAGATCTAGA
>DHHB01000067.1:0-2898 GCA_002403075.1 bacterium UBP1_UBA4783
ATCCCGGCATCCCCGAGGTCACGGATGCCGAGGCGCGGGCCGCGGCGCTCAAGTCATCCGGGACCTGAAGGTGCCCTGGCGGATCGCTTCCCGAGGCCGCCCGCTTCGAAAAATCCCAGCCCCCATCATTGCGGTTGATTACTCGCGGCGCTTCTCCGGCGCGCGGCACGGTAGATACGGAAATACTTCCATGCGAGTGCTATTCCGAGCACCGCGAAAATGGACGAAGAATACACGTTCCTTGCGCCGGTAACGGCCGACACGATGAAGAACAGCGCGAGAGCGGCGCAAACGATCGGCAGGAATGGCTTCTCCTGAAACCGCTTGACGAATAGGCTGAGAACGAAAAAGACGACGATCAGCGCGGCGGCTATATAGCTTCCCATGGTTCACCTCCGACATCGCAATCGCTTGCGGATTGTGCGTGTGTTCAGGAAGAGAATAATCCCGGCGGGCAATCCGGTTCAAGCATAAGATCGGAGCTATTGCTCGGGCAGCGCCCGCAGCGCCCCTGCGGCCGAGGCGGGCGCGGAGAGCACCTTGCTCCGCGAGGAGGCGCCGGACTCGACGACGATCTCTCGCTTCGCGACCCCCAAGCGTTTCGCGAGAAACGAGACGAGCTCGGCGTTCGCCTCGCCCTCGCGCGCGGGCGCGGCCACCTTAACACGAAGCTCCCCGGCCGTGTTCCAGCCGAGGAGCTCGTTTCGAGGGGCGGACGGTTGAATTCTCACGCGGAATCCGATCCGCGCGTCGTTTCTATCCTTGATGTCCTTCATTCTTCGACAGGTTCGAAAGGTTCCGGCGAAGCTCTTCCATCGACCACGTCTGCTCGGACGCGGTCTCGGCGCTCACCGGAGCCGGCTGGGGCCTCGGCGCCTGAGGGGCCGCCGGCTGAGCCGCTTGCGGAGCCGCGGGGGCGGCCTGCGGCTGATGCTGTTCCCGCCTGGGCGCGGGCGCCGATTCGAAGCCCGCGGCCGCTTCTTTCAGGCTCGAGAGGGCGTCGTCGAGCTCGGCGTCGACCGGGGTCGCGGCTTTCGGCGCGGCCGCGCCGGGGACCGCCGTATCCGGAATCACGTAGCTCTTCCAATCGACCGTCTGCTTGCGGACTTCGTAGCCGCGCCAGTCGTCGCGGGACGCCTGCGGCTGCGGCTCTTCCGGAGCCGCCGCGGTCGCCGGGCGCTCGGGAGCGGCCGCCGTGACGTCGGCCGCGGGCGCCGGGGCCGCCGTCGGAACCGACCGCGGGGCCGCGAAGATATTCGCGCTTTCGGGCGGCCGGGTCCGCTGGTTCGGCGCGTCGTTTCTCTCGAATCCGGGGCGCGGCATCTGCGGCCGTTGCTCCTCCTCGGGCCGCGGCTCTTCGCCCCACGTGACCTTGTCCTTCGGCTCGTGGCCGAAATCCTGCGTGATCTTGTCGCGGCTCATGCGGGGAGGGGCGGGCGTGCGGCTCGCGTCCTCCTCGACCTGTTTGCCGATCTTCTCGATCGCGTTGTCGACCCCCGCGAAATCCTCCGCGAAGCCGTCGAGCATCCGGGCGTGGCTCTCGATGAGCGTCTTGAGACGCGAGAGGTAGTTGTCCTTGTTCTTCTTGAGCTCGAGGATCTCGCGGCGAAGCTGCGACGTGTGCGCGCGGATGCCCTCGGCGGCCTTATTGGCTTCCATCTCCGCCTGACGCACGATGAGGCTCGCCTCGCGGCGCGCGTTGTCCTTGGCCTCCTGCGTGAGCTTTTCCGCCGTGAGGAGGGTGTTGCGCAGGTTCGTTTCCATGCTCCGGTACTCGTTGATGCGCTCCTCGATGGCGACGAGCTTCTCGCGGAGGTTCTTGTTGTCCGAGAGAACGGCCTCGTACTCCTCGGCGACCGTATTGAGGAACGCGTAGACCTCGTCGGCGTCGAGCCCGCGCATGACCTTCTTGAACTCCTGCTTTCTAATATCGAGCGGGGTGATTCGCATCCTGCTGCCTCCTCCTGATCCCTAGAGCGAGCGCCTCTTGATTATAAACGCTGCGACCTGCAACAGGGCGGCGAAGATGAGCGAGGCGACGTCGATCTTCCAGGCCGGGAGAATCCGCCGCATGGGCGAGAGCACCGGCGAGTAGATCCTGTCGAGAACATGGAGCAGCCTACTTCGCTCCTCGACCGCCTTCAGAAACGCGTAACAAAGCGTTATAAAAGTCGCCGTGTTGAGCGCAGCAATAGTCAGGCCAACCCTGTCATCCACAAAATAGCTCATAACTTCCTGTCGCTCAATATATTATATTCGCCCCGGCCGGAACGCGGCGCGGGCGCCCCGCCCGGCGGGCGGCCGTCCCCAAAACCGCTTGGCCGGTTTCTTGTCACACCGGCCGCCTCTCCCCGAACAGCACGCGGCCGAGCCGCACCATCGTCGAGCCCTCCGCGATCGCGAGCTCGAAATCATCCGACATCCCCATCGAGAGGCGTTCCATCGAGACGCCGGCGATACGCGCCGCCGCGATCTCGTCCCGGACGCGGCGAAGCCTCGCGAACGCCGACGCCGCCTCGGCGGCGTCGGACGTAAGCGGCCCGACGGTCATGAGACCGTGGACGCGGAGGTTCGGCATCGCCGCGACGAGACCGCACGTCTCGAGCGCCTCTTCGGGCGCGAGCCCCTCCTTCGACTCTTCGCCGCTCGTGTTCACCTCGATGAGGACGTCCGTCACGACGCCGTCGCGCACGCCGGCCCGGTCGAGATGCGCGGCGAGCTTCGCCGAGTCGACCGACTGAACGAGCGCGAAACGGCCGATGACCTTGTTCACCTTGTTCGTCTGGAGGTGTCCGACGAGGTGCCAGCGGCAGGGGAGCTTCACGGCAGGAGCCTTCTCGAGGAACTCCTGCACCCTGTTCTCGCCGACGTCGGCGATCCCCGCCTCGATCGCCTCCG
>DHHB01000067.1:2924-7976 GCA_002403075.1 bacterium UBP1_UBA4783
GCCCGGCGGCGCGCTCGATGCGCTCGCGCACGCGTTCGAGATTCTCCCGTACCGACATCGCTCCTCCGGCGAGGCCCGGCGGCCGGAAACGCCCGCGCCGCCGTCATCCCGCGCCGCGCCGCCCGCGCCGGCGTTACGCGTGCACTCTGACGAGCTCCATCTGCTCCTCGCCGTGGACGACGACCTCGCCGTCGAGGGTGATGAAGCAGTCGATCTCGCTGCGCGCGGCCATCTCGCCCTGCAGGTAGATCCCCGGCTCCACCGAGAAGCAGATCCCCGGCACAAGCCGGCGCTCGTCCTTCGTCTCGAGGTTGTCGATGTTGACGCCGTTCCCGTGGACTTCCTCGCCGATCGAGTGGCCGGTTCGGTGCACGAAGAAGTCGCCGTAGCCGGCGTCCACGACGACCTTCCGGCAGGCGTCGTCGACCTCCCAGCCGAAGCAGGGCTGCTTCGCGGCGAAGCGTTTGCGGACGAAGTTCACCGCGGCGATGCGGGCGTCGCGCACGGTGTGGAAGATCTCGAGGTACTTCTCGGGCGGCTCGTCCCCGACGAAGCCGCACCACGTGATGTCGTAGTAGATCGACCCGGGCTCCTTGAACTTCGCCCAGAGGTCGATGAGGAAGCAGTCGCCCTTCTTGAACTCGTAGGAGCCTTCCTTCTTCGGCTCGAAGTGCGGGTCGGCGGGATGGTCTCCGATCCCGACGATCGGCGACTCGTTGGCGCAGGTGAGCCCCTCCTCCTCGAACCGTTTCAGGATGAACTGCGCGAGCTCGTACTCGGTGAGCCGGCGCTTCTTCGCGAGCGCCTTGCCGACCTCGGAGAAGGCCTCGTTCTTGATGTGCTGGATCTTGTCTCCGGCCCGCAGGTGGCTCTCGTACCCCTTGCGGTCGATGATCGCCTCGAACTGCTGGACGAGGTCGGCCGAGGAGACGATCTCGTAGCCGAGGCTCCGGATGAGATCGATCGTCCCGCCGTCGACGATCGACACGTACGGGATGTTGTTCATCGGAGAGTACTGCATCGCGATCTTCTTCGGCGGGCCGAGGAGCTTCTTGATGGCGGCGTGGAGCTCGCCCCACGCGCGATAGGTGCGCTTCTCGCCGGGGAGCGCGTCGAGGCGCGCCGGTTCCACGGCGGAGACGAGGCGGACCGGCTCTCCCTTCGCCGGAATGTAGTAGAACCAGCGCCGCGACGTGCCCTTCGCGAAATCGAGCCCGAGCACGCGGTACGCGAGATGATCCCTGTTGTGAAAATCGCAGAGGAGCCAGCCGTCGACGCCCTTCTCCGCGAGGGCAGCCTGAATCGCCTTTATATCCATGAGTCCCGCGCCTCCCTCGTTGCCGAAATTCGAGCGGAATAACGATTTTCCGCCACGCTAGCATGGGGAGCCGGGGCTGTCAAGCGGGGGGCGTCCGGAGCGCGCGGCGTCAGGGCCGGTACCTGAACCAGCCGTTCGGCGAGAGCGTCGTGTGTCCGAGGCCTTCGTGCCCCTTCACGCTCCAGAGATAGATGACGTTCGGTTTGAGGATCCTCCGCAGGCTGTCGGGCGCGGCGAAGGGGGGGGGCGCGATGCCGTCCGCCGCGTATACGCGCTCGAGCGACGGAGCGAAGATTTCGAGCGTGTACGAGCCGTTCGCGCGCGAGGGCTCCCACGTGAACTCCGCGGGAAAACCGCCGACATCCCCGTGCGGAGCCTTGAGCGCGATCTCGTAGACGGCGGGCGGAGCGCCGCGCAAGACCTCGCGGGCGGGGTCGGCGGTCTCCCGTCCCTTCCTCGTCGCGACCAGAGCGACGACGACGACCGCGGCCGCGGCGACCGCGGCGGCGGGAAAGAACCACGCCGGCCTGCCACGGCGATAGCGGCTCGCCGGCTGAACGGGATCCTCCTTCACGACGGTCGGGGCGATCCGCTCCTTGTACGCTCGCTCGAGCTTTTCGCGGGCGTAGATCCACTCGGCCGACCGGGCGAGCTCCTCGTCCGATTCCATTTTCAGGAACCGCTCGAACCTGCGAAGCTCTATGTCGCAGCGCGCGCATCGCGCGAGGTGCCTCCTCACGCCGTCGGCGTCGCGCTCGGAGAGCTTCCCCTCGAGATACGCGGCGAGCGTCTCGACGGGCACGTGGCGCTCAGGCTCCTTTTCGGCCATCGTCGAACCCTCCCTCACGCACGAGACGGGCGAATTTGCGGCGGGCGCTCTGGATGAGCGTCCGGGCGCCCGTCACGTTCCGGCAGCCGAGGATCTTCGTTATCTCCTTCACGGTCAGCCCCTCGCGGTAGTGCAGAACGAACGCTTCGATCTCCTCGAGCTCCATGACGCCCCGAGCGGCTTCGAGGATGCGGCCGCAGTCGCGCTCGTTGTCGATCCGTTCGTCATACGCCGGATCGAGCGGCTCGGCTATTTCTCCCTCGATCGAGAGGAGCCTGCGCCGCCACTGCTCGCGACGCTTCGAGAGCGCGCCGCGGCAGTGGTTCCTCGTCACCTGATAGACCCATGTCGAGAACCTCGAGCGGCCCGCGAAGCTCCCGATGCCCCGGAAGATCTTCGCGAGTATCTCCTGAGCGAGCTCGACCGCCTCGTCGGCGTCGTGCGCGTGGTTGAAGCACCAGAGGTACACGCGCTTCTCGTACCGCCTCACGAGCTCCGCGCAGAGGTCGTCGCGCGGGTCGACGGCGATCGCCGACGCTATCTCCTCGTCGGTCGCCGTCTGTATCCGTTCATCCAATGAGACGCTCTCCGTCAGGGAAATGACACACGGATTTTCGGACGCGGACGCGGCACGCCGGAGCCTGCTCCGCCGGGGCGCCGCGGACGGTTCGAGTATAGCACATCAGCGGGAGCGCCTGCGCCGGAGGAGAATACGGGCGATCGCCGCGCCGGACGCGACGATCAGGGCGATCGAGAGCCACGCGGCGGGATCGAGTCCCGGCGAGCGCTCGAGCGCCGCGCCGCCGTCCCCGATCGCGCAGAACGCCCCCCACACGGCGGGCCGAGCGAGGGCGCCGCCGCGCGCGAGACAAGCGCGCTGGGCCTCGGCGAGGGCCCGGGCGGCTCCCATGCCGCGGCGCACGCCGCGATAGTACTCCTCCATCACCCCGCGCGCGAGACGGTCGGGCACGTCGAGCTGGGAAGCGACGACGCATCCCGCGCCCGCGTACAGAAAGGCCTGCGTGAATCCCGTGATCCCCTCTCCCCGCGCGAGCTCGCCCCCCGCGGCGCGGCACGCCGAGAGCGTGACGAGAGACGCGTTCAGCCTCAGTGAGGCGACCTCGTGCCACTGCAGGAGGCCGTCGTCCGAGGGGCTCGCGAGCGTGTCGTCGAAGCTGCGTTCCGGATTGAGAACGATGAACGAGCGCCGCAGATCGTCGTCGTCGACGTACGCGTGGGCCGCGACGTGCAGGATGCCGGCATCGTAGATCGGACTCGCCTTGAAGGCGCTCTCCCCCGCGCCCCGCCCCGTGAGCACGAGCGAACGGTTGAATATCGCCCCCACCATGCGCGCTTCCGCGGCCGCTTCCGCGAGCGGCTCGATCGGGATCCGCGTATACGGGTACAGGCGCTCCATTCCGGCGCTTTCGCCGCTCGCGCCGACGGCGATGACGTCGTATCCCGGCCGGTGCTCGGAGCGGCGCCGGGAGGCGCTCCGGTCGCGCAGATACGCGAGCGTGCGGAGCGAGGGCGCGTAGGAGATCACGTGATCGCTCACGAGAAACGCGTCCCCGCGTCTGAGCAGGGCGAACGGCAGCCTCGCGAGGAGACCGTCCGGAACGACGACGAGCGCCTCCCCCGGCGAGAGCCGGCCGGCGACGGGACCGAGAACGAGATCGAAGATTTCCCTCGAGGCGAACGCGATCACGTCGGGCGGGATACCGGGAACCGGCACGCTCCCCGGCGCGGCGGCGCCGGCCTCGGACTGCGCGGCTTGCTGCAGGAGCCCGATGAAGGTCGCGACCCGCCGCTCGATCGTCTCGCGCGGCGGCAGCGCGAACACCTCGAGCTCGGTCCCCTTCGCCGAGAAGAGGAACGATCGCCGCTCGCCGAGAAAGTAGGAGATCATCCTCTCGCCGGGTTCGAGCGCGGCGAGGAGCTCGTCGGGCTGCTCGACGCGGGGGTAAAGCGCGTCGGAGTGGGGCCGCCCGCCGTTCTCGAACTCGAGGCTGAGCTTCGAAAACCTCCGCTCGACTGCTTCGATCCGATCGAGAACGTCCGCGCGCTCGGCGGCATCGAGAGCGCCGCTCTGGAGACGCGTTTGGTAGAAGGCGAGCCGCGAGAGGATGTCGCGCTCCTCGGCGAGCAGCCTCTCGGATCCGCGTTCGCCCGTGCGGCTCATCGCCTCCCGCAGAAGCGCGGCGAGGGTCTGCGCGCGGCTGCGCTCGGTGTACGAGAGAGCCTCCCGCGCGTCGGCCGGGCGTCCGGACCGGAGAAGGATCAGGCTCACGATGCGGTCGTACGGCCGGATCGCGGGCTCGAGTAGATGGCGGCGCAGCTCCTCGGGCCCCGCGAGGCGGCGGAGCGATTCGACCGAAACGACGGCCCGATGCTGATAGGAGAAGGCCTGCGCGGTATCCCCGGAGGCGAGCGCAAGCTCTCCGAGATCGGAGAGGCATTTCCACTTGAGATCCTCGAGCCCGGAGCTGTCCGCGAGCGCGAGCGCTCGATGCAGGTGCTCGACGGCGCTCTCGCCGCTTTCGGTCCTCGCGAGAATGTAGAGGGAGCGCGCCCGAAGATGATCCTGCCCCCGCGCGGGAAGCATCCGGAGGGCTTCCCCGGCGAGGGCGCGCGCCCTCGCCGGATCGCCGCTCTCCGCCTCGAGGGAGGCGAGGTTGTTGATCGACCACACGACGCCGCTGTGGTCTCCGGAGCGCCGCGAGAGCTCGAGGCATCGCTCATAGAGGCTCCTCGCGAGATCGAAACGGCCGGCGGATCCGTACACGGCGCCCATGCCGCTCGCGACCCGCCGCGCGAGGACCGGGTCGTCGAGCTCCGTCGCGACGGCGAACGAGCGCTCATAGCGCTCGAGGGAGCGCGCGTAGTCGCCGAGGTAGAAGTACAC
>DHHB01000035.1:0-298 GCA_002403075.1 bacterium UBP1_UBA4783
TCGTGGGGCGGGACGCCGGAGCTCCCCTTCGCGCCCGCGCCGCACTGGGAGATCGGCGAGCGGCTCGGCGTTCTCGATCTCGCGGCCGGCGCCGCGCTCGGCGGCAGGGGGTTCGTCGTGCTCCGCGGAGGCGGCGCGCTGCTGTCGCGCGCGCTCATCAACTTCATGCTCGNNGGCAGGGGTACGAGGAGGTCTCGGTTCCGTTCCTCGCGCTCCGCGACTGCATGGTCGGCACCGGCCAGCTCCCGAAGCTCGCCGAGGACATGTACCTCTGCGAGAAGGACGATCTCTTTCTCAT
>DHHB01000035.1:412-22287 GCA_002403075.1 bacterium UBP1_UBA4783
GTTCGACAAGGTCGAGATGGTGAAGATCGCGGCGCCCGAGGCGTCGTACGACGAGCTCGAGTCGCTCACGAGCGACGCCACGGCGGTGCTCGAGGCGCTCGAGCTGCCCCATCGGGTCATCGAGCTCTGCACGATGGATCTCAGCTTCGGCGCGGCGAAATGCTACGACATCGAAACGTGGGCGCCGGGCATGCAGCGATGGCTCGAGGTGTCCTCGTGCAGCAACTTCGAGGATTTCCAGGCGCGCCGCGCCAATATCCGGTTCCGCCGCGCGAAGCAGGAGCGGCCGGAGTTCGCGCACACGTTGAACGGCTCCGGTCTCGCGCTGCCGCGGGTGATCGCCACCATTCTCGAGCTCAACCAGACGCCGACCGGCAAGGTGCGCGTTCCGAAGGCGCTCGTGCCGTACGCGGGCGGGTTGGAGTACCTCGAGGCATGATCGGATCATGAGGGCGCCGCGCAATCTTCCGTTCCTCCTCAAGCTCTACTTCCTCGTGGGCGGGGCCGTCGTCGTCGCGTTCGCGCTCGTGTACAACGACGCGCTCATCCGCAGGATGCGGTCCCAGTCGGAAAACACGACGAGCCTCATCTCGCGCTCGGTCGCGATCGCGCTCAAGCAGCCCGCCGACGAGGACAACAGGGCCTTCATCCTCGCCGTCCGCGACAAGTTCGACATTCCGTTCATACTCACCGACCTGCGCGGAAAACCGTGGGTCTGGAACGAGGAAACGGGCGTGAAGCCTCTCGGCGACGACGGCTTCGAGCGGATCGAGCGGTTCGATCCCGCCGCCCCGAACGACTCGCTGCTCGCGGCGGTGCTCGCCCGCGCGGCGGAGTTCGACGGGCTCAACCGGCCGCTCCCCATCGAGGGGGGCGGTCTCTCGCTCGAGCTCCATTACGGATCGTCCTCGCTCACCCGGGCGCTCGCCGTCGCCCCGTACATCCAATTCGGCGTTCTCGTCGCGTTCCTCCTCGTCGGATTTCTCGGCTTCCGCGCCATCAAGATCGGCGAGCAGCGCATGATCTGGGTCGGACTCGCGAAGGAGACGGCGCACCAGCTCGGCACGCCGCTCAGCTCCGTCATGGGCTGGCTCGAGATGATCCGCGAGGAGATCTCCGCGGCGTCCTGCTCGGAGAAGCTCGCGCGCGCGATCGACGAAGTCGCGACCGACGTCGACCGGCTCGGCAAGATATCGGAGCGTTTCAGCAAGATCGGATCGGCGCCGAAGCTCGAGCTGCGGGAGCTCCCTCCGATCGTCGAGGAGACCGTCGCCTACTTCGAGCACCGCCGGCCGACGCTGCGGATCAACTCGACGATCACGACCGAGTTCGAGGAGCTTCCGCTCGTGCGGTGCAGCGGCGAGCTCGTCGGCTGGGTCGTCGAGAACCTCATCAAGAACGCGCTCGACGCGATGGCGGGCGAGGAGGGAAAGATACATATTCAATGCCGGATGAACCGGCGGGACCGCCGGGTCGAGATGCTCGTGAGCGACACGGGGAAAGGGATGGCGCCGAACGTCCGCGCGCGGGTCTTCGATCCGGGGTTCACGACGAAGAGCCGCGGCTGGGGGCTCGGTCTCGCGCTCGTGAGAAGGATCGTCGAGGAGATGCACGGCGGCACGATCCGCGTGCTCCAGACGCAGCCCGGCAAGGGAACGACGTTTCTCGTCACCTTTCCGGTCGATTGAGGAAGGCTTCGGGAATGGCCAAGGAAAAGAAAATACTGTGGGTCGACGACGAGATCGATCTTCTCGCCTCCCACATCATCTTTCTCGGGGAGAAGGGGTACGTGGTGAAGCCCGCGGCGAGCGGCGACGAGGGGATCGCCGCGCTCCGCGCCGAGCCGTTCGATCTCATCCTCCTCGACGAGACGATGCCGGGGCGCAGCGGGCTCGAGACGCTCCAGGAGATCAAAGAGATCGACCCGAACGTCCCCGTGATCATGATCACGAAAAACGAGGCCGAGGATCTCGTCGAGCAGGCGATCGGGATGAAGATCGACGATTACCTCCTCAAGCCGGTGAACCCGCTTCAGATCTATTCCGCGGCCAAACGGATCCTCGACGCGCACCGCATACAGGAGACGGCGTTGAGCCGCGAGTACCTCCAGTCGTACCAGCGCATGGAGGGGGCGCTCCACGCGGGCCCCGACTGGCGGGAATGGGTCCGCATCCATCAGGAGCTCTCCGCGTGGGACGTCGAGTACGACCGGTTCAGCGACACGGGGCTCGAACAAACGCATCAGGACATCAAGAAGAAGGCGAACGCCGACTTCTGCCGGTACGTCGAGCGCGTCTACCGCGACTGGATCTGGAGCGACGAGCGCCCGCCGACGAGCGTCGACGTGCTCGACCGATTCGTCTTTCCGTCGCTGCGGGAGCGCCGTCGCGTGTATTTCATCGTCATCGACTGCATGCGCTTCGACCAGTGGCTCAAGATCGAGGATCTCCTCGCTCCGTTCTACACGATCGAGCGCGGCTGCTACTTCGCGATCCTTCCGACCGCGACGCCGTACGCGCGCAACGCGCTCTTCGCCGGCGCCTTTCCGGCCGACATACAGAAGCGCACCCCGGACTACTGGCTCGAGCGCTCGAAGGACGAGTTCAGCAAGAACCGGTTCGAGCAGAACCTCCTGCAGGAGAGCCTCGCGCGCGCCGGTCTCGGAAACGCGGCCTTCAAGTACATCAAGATCTACGAGATCGACGAGGCGAACGAGATCCGCAAGCAGGTCGACGGCTACCGGGCGATCGATCTCGTCGCCATGGTGTTCAACTTTCTCGACATCCTCGCGCACGGGCGGAGCCAGAGCGAGATCCTTCAGGAGATCGCCCCCGACGAGAGCGCCTTCCGCTCGCTCATGCGCTCGTGGTTCGTCCATTCGGCGCTCTTCGACATCCTGCAGCGGATCGCGAAGCACGGCGCGACGGTCGTCATCACGACGGATCACGGATCGGTGCTCGGCGCGCGCGCGAGCCTCGTGCACGGCAACCGCGACACGTCGACCAACCTGCGGTACAAGTTCGGCGAGAACATCAACGGCGATCCGCGGCAGACGCTCCTCATCCGCAAGCCCCTCGATTACCGGCTCCCCGCCGAGAGCCCCTCGAAGAACTACATCCTCGCCAAGGAGAACTACTACTTCGTCTACCCGACGAAGTATCACGAGTACGAGCGGCAGTACCTCGGGACGTTCCAGCACGGCGGCATATCCCTCGAGGAGATGATCGTGCCGTGCATCACCCTGACCCCGAGGTGACGCATGGCGCCTCGTCCGTCATCCCGCCCGTCGCCGAACGGAGGCCCGCGCCTCGGGCGGCGCGTTCGGCTCGCCGGGCCTCGCTCGACGCTCAGGCTGCGGAGCGACTCTCCGGAGCGGACGCTCGAGATCGGGCGCGTTCTCGGATCGCTCGTTCCCGCGGGAACGGCGCTCTCGCTCGAAGGCGGGCTCGGGGCGGGCAAGACGCTTCTCGTGAAGGGCCTCTGCGCGGGTCTCGAAGTGTCCGACGAGGTCACGAGCCCGAGCTTCATCCTCGCCGAGGAGTACCGCGGAGCGTTCCCCGTGTTTCATTTCGATCTCTACCGGCTCGCGCGGCTCTCGGAGGCCGCCGACATCGGGCTCTTCGACGCCGTCGACGGCCGCGCGGTCGTCATCGTCGAGTGGGGAGACCGGCTGCCCGACGGGGCCATGGCGTTCGACGCCGTCGCGAGGCTCCGGATCACGGGACCGGAGAGCCGGGAGATCGTCATCGAAGGGCCGAAGGATCTGTGCGATGAGCTCGAACGAAACCTGTAGCGGACGTTCCGCCGGACCGGCCGCCGGCGTCTCCGGCGGCGAACCTCTCATCCTCGCGCTCGACGCGTCGCACGAGCGGGGAAGCGTCGCCGTGTGCCGCGGCGCGGGCGTGCTCGCCGAGATCCTCTTCGACGCGAGCGATACGCATTCGGCCACGCTCTTGCCAGCCGTCGACGCGTGTCTCGCCTCCGCGAAGGCGGCTCTCGGCGACGTGAGCCTCCTCGCCGTCGTTTCCGGCCCCGGCAGCTTCACGGGGCTGCGCATAGCGCTCGCGACGGTGAAGGCCTTCGCCGCCGCGCGGGGAGCGCCCGTCGTGCCGGTTTCGAGCCTCGAAACCCTCGCCGCGGCGCTGCCGTGCGCGTCGCTCCCCGTGCTGCCGCTCATCGACGCGCGCCGCGGGGAGGTCTACGGCGCGATGTACGACACCGGCGCGTTCGCGCCGCGCGAAATCGTTCCCCTTTTCGCGGCCCGTCCCGGCGGGCTCCGGGAGGCTCTCGGCGCCGCGCTCGACTCGGGGCCGGTCATTCTCTGCGGCACCGGCGCCCTTCGATACCGAGGGGAGATCGAGCCGTCGCTCCCGGCCGGCAGCGTCTTCGCGCCGGAGCGGTGGTCGATCCCGTCCGCGTCCGTCTGCGCGTTTCTCGCCCGGGGGCGCCGGCCTCTCGCCCCGGAGGAGACCGCCGCGCTCGAGCCTCTCTACCTGCGTCCGCCGGACGCGCGTCTTCCCGCGGGGGCGCCGCTCGCCGAGGGCGGGGGAGACCGCGCATGAATCCGTGGACGCTGCGCGACCTCGAACGGAACGACATCCCGCGGATACTCGAGATCGAGCGGGTGAGCTTTCTCACGCCGTGGACCGAGGAGATGTTCCGGACGCAGCTGCGGTTCCGGGACCGGGCCGTGACCCTCGTGCTCGTCGAGGACGGCGTCATCACGGGGTACACCGCCGCGTGGATCGCCGCTGACGAGATGCATCTGCTCAGCATCGCGGTGAGCCCCGCCGAGCGGCGCGCCGGACGAGGCTCGGCGCTTCTCGAGGCTCTTCTCGAGCGGGGGAAGGCGCGCGGCTGCGAGCGGACCCTGCTCGAGGTGCGCGAGACCAACGAGGGCGCCCGCCGCCTGTACCGTCTTCACGGATTCCGCGAGATCGGAAAACGCCGGGGATACTACGCGGACACGGGGGAAGATGCCGTCATCATGGAACACCGCCGCGGGGAGTGATCCCCTCGCGGCGTTCGCGGGCGCCGCGGCGACGGCAGTCGTGCTCGGGAGCGGGCTCTCGGGAGCGTGCGATGCGGCGCGCGTCGCACGACGCGTTCCGTACCGCGACGTGCCGGCGCTGCTCGAGCCCGGCGTCCCGGGGCATCCCGGATTTCTGGCGCTCGCCGATTTCGGCGGCCGCCCGGCGCTGATCTTCGCGGGCCGCAGCCACCTGTACGAGGGGCACGATCCGTCGAGGGCGACGGCGGCCGTTTCGCTCGCCGCCGATCTCGGCTGCACGGAGCTCATTCTCACGAACGCCGCGGGAAGCCTCGAGACGGCCGTTCGCCCGGGCTCGTGGCTTCTCCCCGAGGACGTGCTGCCGTTTCCGGCGCGGCTCGCCGCCCGTCTCGCATCGGGCGGTGGAGGCCCGGAGAGGGCCGGCCGGACGCCGCTCGTGTCGGCGCGCCTTCGGGAATTCCTTCGCCGCGCCGCCTCCGCCGCCGGCGTTTCCATCGGGGACGGCGCGCTCGCGTGGATGATCGGGCCGTGCTTCGAAACGGCGGCCGAGGCGCGCGCCGCCGCGGCCGCGGGAGCGCGCGCCGCGACGATGTCGGTCTATCCCGAGCTCGTCGCCGCGCGGGAGCGCGGAATCGACGCCGCCGTTCTCACCCTCGTCACGAATTTCACCGCCGGCGTATCGAGCGGGAGCGTCGATCACGAGGACGTGATGAAGCGCGGCGCCGAGGCGGGACGCTCGCTCGCCGCCGTTCTCGAGCGGCATCTCGCGGTCCGGCGCGGCGCGTAGGGATATCGCGCGAGGAAAAAACCCTTTTTGACCCACGGCAAAGCTGATACCATCGCGCCGAAAAGCGCCCCGGCGCGCTATCTCGGCACGGTGCGGCGGCACGAGCGGGCGAACGTTCGACGCGCGCTCGTCTTTCCCGCCGGAAGCCCGCGTCCGGCTTCGGCGGGGAAAGGAGAGGGCAGACTGCGGATGCTGTCAGGGCCACGATCCCGGTATCGTCGCGGAGCGCCCCTCTATCCCCACCTCGCGTACGCCGCGTCGCTCGCCCCGTCGCGCATGCGCTTCGGTCTCGAGAACATCGCGCGCGTGCTCGAACGCCTCGGCGACCCCCAGCGCGGCGTCCCCGCCGTTCTCGTCGCGGGAACGAACGGGAAAGGATCCGTGACGGCGTACTGTTCGTCGATGCTGCGCGAGGCGGGCCTGCGCACCGGCGCGTACTATTCCCCCCATCTCTTTCGCGTTCACGAGCGCATCCGGTGCGACGGCGCCGAGATCTCCTCGCGGGAGCTCGACGCCGCGATCGGCCGTGTGCGGGAGGCGTCCGGAAAGACCGCGCTCACCTATTTCGAGTGTTTTACCGCCGCGGCGATCCTCGTCTTCCGCGATCGCGGGGCGGATATCGCCGTGTTCGAGGTGGGCCTCGGCGGCCGGCTCGACGCGACGAACCTCGTGGAAGCCGCCGTGACGGTCGTCACGGGGATCTCGCGCGACCACCGGGAGCATCTCGGCGCGACGACGCGGCGGATACTCGCCGAGAAGCTCGGCATCGTGCGCCCCGGAGCGCCGCTCGTCGCCAGTCTCGCGAGCGCCGCCCTCGAGCGGCAGGCCCGCGCGGCGGCTTCGGCGGCCGGAGCGCCGTGGCATTCCGTGCGCGCGGAAACCCGCGTTTCCGTCACGAGGATCGACGCGGAGGGAACGACGCTGCGGCTCGAGACGCCCCGCCGCGATTACGGCGAGCTCTTCTCCCGCATGCCCGGCGCGGCGCAGGCGAAGAACGTCGCGACCGCCGTTCGCGCGATCGAGGAGCTCGACGGCGTCCTCGCCGCCCGTCGGTCGCACCTATGGGCGGGGCGCGCGCGAGGGCGGGAGGGGCTCGACCGGCTCGCCGCGCGGGGCGCGGATCTCGCCTCCGCGCGGACCGTGCGGGACGGAGTCGCCTCCGCGTTCGTGCCGGGAAGGTTCCAGACGGTGTCGCGCGAGCCGCTCGTCATCGTGGACGTGTCGCACAACGAGGAATCTTTCAACGCCGCCCTCGATACGCTGCGATCGCTCGATCCGCCGGGGCGGAAGGTCATCGTATTCGGGATGCTGGCGCACAAGGAGCCGGGCTCCTTTACGTCCCGCGCCGCCGCCGCTGTCGACGCGATCGTCGTGACGCCTCTCGCGGACAGGCGATCGGCGTCGGCGGAGACGCTCGCGGCGGCGTTTCGGCGAGCGTCCGCGCGGGGGCGCCGCGCCGAAATCGTTCCGGCGCGGGGGATGGCCGACGCCCTGCGAAGGGCGCGTCGCGCGGCGGGCGAGCGGGGCGCCGTCCTCGTCATGGGATCCCACGTGGCGGTCGAAGAGGCCGCTTCCTATATATAAGGAAGAGAGGAGCCGGACATGCCGTTCATCCTCGGCGTCGACATCGGCGGCACCGACATCAAGCTCGGGATCGTCGACGATTCCGCCGCCGCAGCCCCGTTTTCACGGGAGATCGTTTCCGGAACGATCCCCACGCGGGCCGGCGAGGGGCCGGAGCTCGCGGCCGCGCGCGTCCGCGCATGGTGCGAAGAACGGGACGCCGCCCCCGCGGCGGCGGGGATCGCCTGCGCCGGTCTCATCGACGGGGCGCGGGGGATCCTCCACGTGTCGCCGAACCTCGCCGGCTGGATCGACGTCCCGCTCCGCGCGCTTTTTGAACGGGAGCTCGGCGTGCCCGCCGCCGTCGAGAACGACGCGAACGCCGCGGCCTACGGCGAATGGCGCGCGGGGGCCGGCCGCGGGCTCCGGAGCTTCGTCTGCCTCACCCTCGGCACCGGTGTCGGCGGCGGCATCGTGCTGGACGGTTCGCTCTATCGCGGGGCGACCGGCTTCGCGGGCGAGATCGGGCACACGGTCATCCTGGCCGACGGGCCTCCCTGCGCATGCGGAAGCAGAGGGTGCCTCGAGGCGCTCATCGGAGCGCCGGCGATAACGCGCCGGGCCCGCGAGCTGTACGGCGCGCGGGAGGGGACGCCGGCCGGTTCCGGATCGATTGGATCCGTCGCGGATCTCGCTCGGGCCGCCGCCGCGGGGGACGAAATCGCCTCGCGCGTGTTCGAGGAAACGGGCCGTTTCCTCGGCGTGGCGCTCGCGAACGTCGTCCACATCCTCGCGCCGGAGGCGATCGTCGTCGGAGGGGGGGTGGCGGGGGCGGGAGAGATCCTGTTCGGTCCGGCGCGGGAGACGCTGCGCCGATGCGTCATGGATGCCTCCATGGCCGAGGTCCGGATCGTCCCGGCGGAGCTCGGCAACCGCGCCGCCGTTCTCGGATCGGCGCTCCTCGCCCGCGCGGAGGCCGGCGGCGCGCGATGACGCCTCCCAGGGCGCGCCGCCCGGAATGAAGGATATGTCGAATACGCCCGCACGTCCGCTCCGGCTCGCGGCCCTCGCCGCCGCGCTCGCGCTGTGGGCCGTCGTGCCGCCCGCGGCGGACGCGCAGGAGGAGGCCGCCGGCGGCGCCGCGGACAGCACGCTCTATCGCGTCGACGCTGCGAGGCTTCGCTGGACGACGGAGGACGGCGAACGCGTCATCTATCTCGAAGGGGGCGTGCGCATCGAGCATCAGACGACGACGATCACGAGCGCATGGGGGAAGCACTATCCGTCCAAGCGCTACACCATGCTTCACGACAGCGTCCGGGTCGTCGACGGCACCGCGGTGATGACGAGCGACGAGGGGGAGTATTTCGGAGAGACGAACACGGTCGCGCTGCGCGGATCGGTCCGCGTGCGCGACACCGGCTGGCATGCCCGCTGCGACCGCGCGACGTACGACCGCACACGGCAGGTCGCCGTCATGACCGGCAATCTCAGCCTCGCCGACAGCACGCGGACCCTCTACGCCGACACGATCGTGTACGACCGCGCCCGCGAAACGGCGGACGCGCGCGGCCGCGTCGTGCTCCTCGACGAGAGCGAGGACTACTCGATCGCCGGCGCGCACGCCCGGTACGACCGCGTCCGCCGGAGCGCCGTCGTCGACGTCGATCCGGTGCTCACCTTCGACCTGCGCAAAGACGAGAAGGGGATTGTCACGAGCCGCGTCATGCGGTTCGACGTCGACCGGAAGCTCGGTATCGCCGAGAGAGACGTCCGGCTCGCGAAGGGAGAGACGAGGGCGAGCTGCGACAGCGCCGCCATCTACGACGACGAGGGGAGGATCGAGCTCTACGGGAAGCCCGAGGCGACGAGCGGATCCTCCTCGATGAGCGGCACGACGATGATCCTGCGGTACGACGACGACGCCGTGACGAGCGTCCTCCTCCCCTCGGAGGGGCGCATCGCCGAATCCCCGCGCGAGGGCTCGCCGTGGCGGGACGATTCGTGGATCGAGGGGGATTCGATCGCCGTGCACCTCTCGAACGACCGCGTCGATTCGGTCAGGATCGGGCGCAACGCGCGCGCGATGTACTATCCGGCCGAAGAGACGGAACGGAAGGTGTCGAACAACTACTCGTCGGGCGAGCGGATGTTCTTCGATTTCCGCGGCGGCGAGCTCTCGTACCTGCGCATCGACGGGAAGGCGACGGGGCTCTACAAATTCCTGAACCTCGGCGGAACCGAGACGATCGACAGCCTCGCCGCCTCGATCGACACCGCGCTCACCTTCCGCGACTTCGGGAAGGCGAGCGAGAGCGTCCGGTACAACGCCGATACGATCGAGTACTACGCCGCGCGGGAGAGCATGGTCATGCGCGGAACGGCGGTGCTCAAGTATCAGGATTCGAGCCTCGAGGCGCGGCGCATCGACTACGACTCGCGCCTCAACATCATCGAGGCCACGGGCGACCCCGTTCTCGAGGAGGAGGGGCAGCGGATGTACGGGGCCGACATGGGGTACGACATGGACACCCAGGCGGGCGTCGTCGTGGACGGCTCGACGAAATACGATCAGGGCTACTACGTCGGGCGGAACATCTTCAAGGTCGGGAGCGACGTGCTCAAGGTGTACCGGTCGACCTATACGACGTGCGATCTCGCGCACCCGCACTATTCGCTGCGGGCGAACAAGATGAAGGTCTACATCGACGACAAGATCGTTTCGGGGCCGATCACCCTCCGCATCGGGGAGCTGCCGGTCTTTTACCTGCCGTTCATGGTCAACTCGCTCCGGCGGGACCGTTCGTCGGGGTTTCTCAGGCCCAACTTCGACATCGGCTTCGACAGCAGGGACGGGCGCTTTATCCGCGGGCTCGGCTACTACTGGGCGACGAACGACTACACCGATTTCACCGTCGTCGGCGATTTCAACGAGCGGCAGAACTTCCGGTTCAACGTGGCGAACCGGTACAAGCTCCGGTACGTCCTCGACGGCGACGTCCGGTTCGATTTCGTGCGGCAGCTCGATCCCCGCGGCGTCGAATGGCGCCTCGAATCGAACCATTCCCAGACGTTCTCCCGGACGGCGAGCCTTCGCAGCCGGCTCTCGTTCGTCTCGAGCGACGAAGCGCAGCAGGCGATCAACAGCTCCCAGGACATGCAGCGGTTCATCGACCGCAAGATCTATTCGACGGCGAGCTACCGGCAGTCGTGGGGCGGAACGAGTCTCAGCCTCTCGGCGAGCCGTGACCAGAAGCTCGCCGTGCAGGATCCCCGCACGCCGTCCGTCACGATGACGCTGCCGAGCCTGTCGCTCGTCTTTCCGCGCACCTCCCTCTGGTTCGGCGAGGCTCATTCGGTCTCCGAGCGGGGGGTGTGGGAGCGCGTGCTCCGCGAGATAACCTTCGCGCCGAACATCTCCGCCAACCACAGCAGGAGCGAGAGCGACGTGCAGAAACGCTCCGTCGTCTCGGCGAACTCCGGGGCGGGGTTCGGCCGCCAGCAGAAGCTCGGATTCCTCGACGTCAGCCCGTCCGTGAGCGTGCGCTGGAACTACCAGAAGGAGATCGAGAATTCGGTCGACACCGCGGGAACGGGCCTCGTCTTCACGCCGGCGCGCGCGGAGTACCGCAACGAGGCGTCGATGAGCCTCTCGACGGGAGTCGGAACGAAGATATACGGCACCTTCCGCCCGCGCATCGGATCGCTCGCCGGCGTACGGCATACGCTGAACCCGGTCGCCACATGGCAGTACACGCCGAAGCTGAGCGAGAAGCAGCGCGCATCGCAGCGCGTGTCGTGGGAGCTGCGCAACTCGATCGACCTGAAGCTTCTGAAAGGGGAGCAGGAGACGAAGCAGAACGGCGTCTTCACGTGGTACCTGAGCGGGTCGTACTATCCCGACAGCGCGTTCGCGGACGCGTTTTCGGACATATCGAGCTCGATGCGGCTTCAGGCCGGGAGTCTGATATCGTTCAACCTCAACCAGACGTGGTCCACCGAGCACCGCGAGATCGTGTCGACGACGTTCAGCACGGGGTTCGATCTGCACGGATCGTTCAGCTATCCCGCCGTCTGGAAAGAGCCCGAACGCGAGCGCATCGCCGCCGCGCGCGACGCGGCTCCGGCCGCCCCCGACGCGGGCGGGGGCGGCGTTCCCGGCGCACCGGCGGGGGCGGGGAGCTGGTCCCTGCGTCTCAACTACAACTTGAGCCAGAGCGTCTCGCACAGCGCGTTCTCGAGCTCCGCGACGAGGCGGACGGACAGCAACCTCGATCTCGGCGGCTCGCTCTCGCTCACGAAGAACTGGCGCGTCACCTACTACGCCTACTACAACGTCGAGGCCCGCGATTTCACCGAGTACCGCTACACCGTGGAGCGCGATCTCCACTGCTGGCGCGCGAGCTTCAACCATCGCCGGTTCGGCGACGGCTGGAGCTACTACTTCCAGATCGCGATCAAGGCGCATCCCGACATCATGTACGAGCAGGGCACCCGCGGCATCCAGTCGTTCGGGTCGACGGGCGGAGGGTTCCTGACGGGCGGATACTGATCGCGGACGCTCCGCGTCCGCCGCGGAAAGGCCTGAACAGAGCGTATCCTCGCGGGAAAAGCCCCATAAAACTGTTGACACCCCGGCGAACGGGCTGTAAGGTGGCGCTGAATCCAAGATCAAACGAAGGAGGTGAATCATGAACAAGACCGATCTCGTCGAAAAGGTCGCAAAGAAAACCGGGCTCACGTTGAAGGATTCGCGTGCCGTCGTCGAAACGATATTCGCCACGTCTCCGAGGGAAGGCATCATCGCCGCCGAGCTCGATGCCGGCAGGAAAGTCCAGATCACCGGTTTCGGGACCTTCATGACGCGCAGACGCAAGAAACGCATGGGACGCAATCCGCAGACCGGCGAAGCGATCACGATCCCCGCAGGAAAGTTCCCCGCGTTTGCGGCCGGCAAGGCCCTCAAGGCTCGCGTCGCGAAATAACCGCACGTGTGCGCGGGGCAAAGAGAGTCCGCTCCCTTTGCCCCGTTTCCTTGCGCGAACCACGGAGGCGCGCTGCGCCTCGACCGGAGCGCGTATGCGATTCATGACGTCACTGCTCTGCGCGGCCGCGCTGCTCGCGGCGCTCCCGGGCTGCCGGGACGAGCGCTTCGTCACCGTGCTCTTCACCGGGGACGACCGCGGCTGGGTCGTCCCGGCCGGTTGAGGCGAGGCCGCCTCGGGCGGCGCGGCCCGGCGGGCCGCGAAAATCAAGGAGCTCCGCGGGCACGACCCCGGACTGCTGCTTCTCTCGGCGGGCGATTTCACCGGAGCGGGCGGCATCGTGGAGATGTACCGGGGCCGTTTTCTCGCCGAGACGATGATCGAGCTCGGCTACGACGCGGTCGCGGTCGGCGAACGGGACCTCTCGTTCGGCATCCGGACCCTGCGGGAGTACGCTGAAAAAGGGCTCCCGCTCGTCTGCGCGAACCTCTTCGATGGGGGGGAGCGCGTCTTTCCGCCGTTTCTCGTCAAAAAGGTTCATGGAAAGCGGGTCGGCGTTCTCGCGCTGCTCGACACGCCCCCGCGCGAGCTTCACGGCCTCGAGATCCGCGATCCCGCCGCCGAGGGGCGCGACGCGCTCGAGCGCATGCGGGGACGGACCGACGTCGTCGTTCTCCTCGCGCATATGGAGCGCGGGCGGCTCGACGATCTGCTCCCGGCGCTCGAGGGCGTCGATCTCGTCGTACGGGGCCATACAATCGATATCGAAAGCGCGGCGGAGGACTGCTCGGACACGACGGGAGGCGCGTTCGAGGACGCGGTCCGGCCGATCCTCTTCGCCGGCGATCGCGCCCGCGCCGTCGGACTCGTCGTCGTCGCCGCGCCGCCGGGAGAGAGGGTCTCGCTCGTCGAGCGGCGGCTCATCAATCTCGACGCGGCGGTCCCCGACGAGCCGGCCACGGCCGAGCGCGTGCGATCGTTCCTCGCCGAGGAAGGCGCCCGCCGGCGGGAGCTCGCCGTATCGAAGTCGATTCCGCGCGACGAGCGGACGGGACGGATCGTGGAGCGGTACCTCGGCGTGGACGTCTGCGCGCGCTGCCACGGCGACCTCATGCCCCGGTTCATCCTGAGCCGCCATTTCCGCGCCATGGAGACGCTCCGCGCGCGGGGCGAGGCGGAGAACTCCGCCTGCGTCCGGTGCCACACGACGGGTTTCGGCCGTCCGACGGGGTACGACGCCGAAACCGAAGCGTCGGGCGCGCCGTATCTGCAGGGGGTGCAGTGCGAAGCGTGCCACGGTCCGGGGACGCTGCACGAGCGCGGCGGCACGTACGCGGCGTCGGGCCGGTCGTCCTGCGGCGCCTGCCACACCTCGACGTGGAGCCCCGATTTCGAATACGACGCCTACTGGAGGCGGTCGGCGCATTGCGGTCCGGCCGCGGCGGATTCCGCCGCCGGAGAGCGGTGAAATGAAAGCAGTCGTCGCGGCGATCATGCTCGCGTCCGCCCTCCCGGCCCCGCCGGCCGGCGCGGTGGATTTCCTCGTTCCCGGCGTCTCGCTCGGATCCGTGTCGCTCGCCGCCGGAGCGCGCGTCTCCTATCTCGTCGTCACGGAGTCGTTCGGCTCGTCGGACAGCTCGTTCGTGGAGCTCTCCGTCGTTTCGCGCGGGCGGGGCGAGGTGAGACTCGAGGTGTCGACCGCTCCGTATCCGCGGCGCCGCGACGAGACGCTCACCGTCCGGCTCCGCCTCTCGGAAAGCGCCGTCTCCGCCGCATCCGCGGGGGATTTCCGCGAGTGCATACGCGAGATCCGCGTCCGCGAAGGGACCGGAGATTTCCGCGAGCCCACCGCGGCGGAGCTCGACGATCTCTCGATCGAGGATCTCTTCATCAAGCGCTCCGAGGGGGCGGCGCGGCGCGATCTCGGAGCGGCGACGGTATCCGTGCCGGCCGGATCCTTTCTCTGCTCGGGCGTCGAGACGGCCCGCCGCGACGCGCGCACGGTCACGCTCGGGGGCGTGCGGGCGGAGCGGATCGAGGAGGAGACGACGAGGGTCTGGATATCGCCGGACGTGCCGCTCTGGGGGCTCGTGAAGAGCCGGATGGAGCGGCGGAACACGATCGCGCGGGCGGGGGCGCCCGGCGCGGCGCCGCGGATCACGATCACCGAATCGATCCTTCTTTCGTACCGCGCGCCCTCTCAGAAATAGAAACACATCTCTCCGCGGGCGACCGTTTCACCGCCGCGAGGCCGCGTTCGATCGCCGTTCTCGCGCCGATTACCGTTGTGCTCCCTCTTGCGAAAAACTATTTTCCATACTAGAGTGTAACCGCAAGGGGGACGTATGCAGCTTCGCCCGATTTTCGCGCTGTCGCTCGCGTGCGCGATCGTCGTCTCGACGCAGGGACAGGCATTCTCCGCGGACAGGCCCGGCGCGCCGGCGGTTTCCTGCGCCGTCATCGTGCGCGGCGGATCCGCGTCGCTCGAGGCGGCCGTCGCCGCCGCGGAGTCGGCGGGCGCGAGAGCCCTTCATATACTGCCGCCCGACGCGTTCTTCGCCCGTTTTCCGGAGCGGCCCGTCTCTTCGCTCTTCGCCGGCCTGAACGTCGATCTCGTGTTCGAGGCGGGCGGATTCTCCGGGAGGGGTCTCGATCTCGTCGCCGAGACGGCGCTCGACGCCCTTTTCGGCAGGCGCGTCTCGGAGACGGAGGCGTTTTCGCCCGCGGCGGGGGAGCCGATCGAGGACGTCCTGCTCCGCGTTCCTCCCGACGTCATCCGCGCGACGACGGCTCCCGGTCCGCGCCTCGGCTCGCCGCGGGAGATGACCGACCGGGGAGCGAATCAGAATAGCGAGTTCTTCATCGGCAGCATCCTCGTGAACATCGTATTTCCGGAAAGCGTGTCCGGCAGCGAGAACTGGACGGACGGTGAGATCGCGGGCGCCGTGGCCGACAT
Source organism: bacterium UBP1_UBA4783 (assembly GCA_002403075.1). Classification (GTDB taxonomy): domain Bacteria; phylum Krumholzibacteriota; class Krumholzibacteriia; order Krumholzibacteriales; family Krumholzibacteriaceae; genus SSS58A. The sequence continues at coordinate 15,715 of DHHB01000035.1, forward strand.
GATATCGGGAATCCAGCAGTACACGGACCGCGCGGGCTGGATGCCGGTGCCGCTCCGCCTCGTGTACAACTACCGGGATTATTCCCGCGTGCCCGTATCGATGGAGCCGATCGAAAGCAGCATGTCGACGGATCACATCTGGATCGGCGAGGCCGTGGCGAAGCTCGGATACGCGGGCGGCGCGTATTACGGCACGCACCAGCTCAACAACGCCACGCGCTCCTCCTTCAAGACCGATTGGGTCTTCACGGCGTTCGTCGTCGACATGAGCGCCCATTACAGCCCCACCCCCCCGAGCCCCGATCCCGGATGCTGGGGCGGCGCCGGATACGTCGCCTACGCGTACCTCGGCGGACCGTACATGGTCATTCCGTATCCGGCGTGCCGATACGGGTACGGCCTCGGGTACGGCCGCGTGTTCATCCACGAGATGAGCCACATCTTCTGGGCGCTCGACGAGTACCTGAGCGCCCAGACGTTCTGCACGGAGTGCTCGGGTTATCTCAACGTGCCGACGCTCAACACCCTCTACCAGCCCGAGATCTGCCGGTCGACCCCCGTTCCCTGCATCATGCAGACGGCGAGCCCGCCGTACGAGGCGCCGCTGCCCATCTGCGAGACGACGCAGGGGCAGGTCGGCATATCCGCGGTCGAGATGGGTCCCCTCACGCTTCCGTCCATCTACTGCCTCGCTCCCACGATCAATTTTCTCAGCTTTCCCGGCATCGAAACCGATACGCTGCTGCCCGGCGACGATTACGTGCTCTCCGCGCGGATCGTGAACGCCGCGGTTCCGAACAAGAACTCCCAGCAGGATCCGGCGTACCGGATCGATTACGCGGCGGCGCTCAAGAGCGGAGAGATTTCGATCAACGGGGCGCCGTACGCGTCGATCGCGCCCTCCGGCGGCAGCTGGGACAGCTCGCGCGAGGACATCGGAACGATCTATTCGTGGAACGTCTTTCAGCCGGGCATGAACACGATCGCGCTCCGCGTCCGCAACATCGTGGGGCTCGAGACCGTCGGGACGACGGAGCTGTTCGTGATCGGTCTGAAATACCACTTCCTTTCCGCGGAGCCCGAAACATCCGGCGTGAAGCTTTCGTGGGCCACGCCCGGCGAGGTTTTCGGCGCGGCGTTCACGGTCCTGCGCTCCGACGACACGAGCGGAGAGATGGACGCCGCGATCGGCGTCGTTTCGGTTCCTGAATCGGAGACCGCGGACCGGCGAATCTATTCGTTCGCGGATACGCTCGTCCGGCCCGGGCACCGGTACCGCTACCGGATCGTCGGCGCGTTCGCGATCGACTTTCGCGGAGAGCGTCACGAATACGAGTTTCCCTCGGCCGAGATGAGCGTGACCGCGGCGATACCGATCGCGACGGGAGCGTTCGTGTCGAACCTGCTCCCGAATCCGACGAGCGGCGCCGTGTCGTTCACGATCGACGTGCCGATGACCTTCAAGCAGGTGGACGACAGCCGCGCGGTTCTCGACGCCGGCGCGCCGCGGCGATCGTCCGCGGCGATTCCGATCAGGACGTCCGTCGACGTGGCGGTCTACAACGTTCTCGGTCAGCGACTGCGCACGATCTACTCGGGCAGCCGCTTCGGCGGCTACGTATCCCTTACCTGGGATGGAACGGGGAACTCGGGGAGCCTCGTTCCGCCCGGCGTCTATTTTCTCTCCGTGACGGCCGGGGGAAAGAAGGACGTGCGGAAGGTCGTCATCGTCCGGTGACGGCTCCGCGGCGTCCCGCCGCCGAGGCGTCGGGACGGAAATCCTGTTGACAGCCTACACGCCGAGTGATATAACCCCACCATATCTGGTATGATGGAGGTTCGTCGAACACACTATACGGTATATCGTGAAGCAGTCTATCCGCGGAAAGGGAGGGAGGATATGACGAGAGTGGAAAAGGAGGATACACTACTTCAGAAGGACAAGAATTACGTTAAGTTTCACCGCCTCCTCGCCAAGGCCGAGGCGGAGGGCAGGCTCGACGGCAAGCACGTCTGTCCGGTATGCGGGATGCGGTTTCTTTCGGCGAAGGAAGCGGACGACTGCTGCCGCATCGTATCGCAATAACCACACGGAATCCGTGAGGGTCAAGGTCGAGGGGGATCTTTCGTGACGCAGCGCAAATTGAAAAGCCGAAAAGAAGACGCGCGGACCGTCGCTCAGTACTGTTCGGTCTGCAAGAAAACGTTCGACATGCCGGTCGTGGAGGAGGCGGACAACCAAGAGGTCATCTGGCTCAAGTGTCCGGGCTGCAACGGCTACCTCCCGCACATGCTCAATCAAGACGAGATCGAAGGCGGCGACGAGGGGGACGGCGACGCGGGCGCGGAGACCCGCGCGGATATCGCCATCGAGGATCTGTATACGGAGAACGCACGCGAGTACAGCGAGGCGGACCGGTACGAGGTCGGCGAGGTCATCTATCATCGATCGTGGAACGATTACGGCAAGGTCATCGCCAAGGAAACGCTCCCGGGCAACCGCAAGACGATCGTCGTGCATTTCGTGAATCAGGGAAAGATCAAGCTGCTGGAGGGAACGGCATAGAAGGGCCGGGAAGTGCGCACCGGAACGCTCCACCAGCTTAGCGCCGCTTTCATCCTGCTTGCCGCCGCGTCCGGCGCTCCGAACGCGGCGGGTCTGTTCAGCGATCCCCGAACGCTGTTTCCTCCCGTCGACACGGCGCGGACCGTCGTGTCGGTGAGCATGGCCGGGATCCGTCTCGCGGACGGCGACGCCTCGCTCCTCTCGGCCGAGGCGCTCTTCCGGAAGGGACCGAGAGCGAGGATCGCGCTCGCGGCGCAGTATCCCGCCGTCCGTTCGGCCGGAGAGATCGCGCACGGCGTCGGCGATTGCTTCGCGTCGGTTTTCGTCCGGCTCATGGGCGACAGCCTCGAGACGTCAGGTCTCTATCTCGGCGCTTCGTGCCGGGCGCCGACCGGCGCCCGGGCGCTCGCGCCGTTCTCCCTCGCCTCGCTCGACGGATCGCTGGGTGTGGAGGCGCGGGGACGGATCTCCGTCTTCTCGGCGCGGACGTCCGCGTACTATACCCTCGCCGGGGAGCGGCCCGCCGAAGGAGATCTCGTGCACGACCGCAACGGGTCCCTCGCCGGCGTGCTCTCCGTCGATATTCCGCGCGTCGGCTCGGCCGCCGCGTGCGCGGTCTGGACGGGGTATCACGGCGGCGCGTCGCGCCGGTCGCTGTGTCTCGCGCTCTCCGTCGATCTGTCGGAGACGATCGCGCTCGCCCTCTCCGCGGCTGCGGAAAGCGGAAACGGCGGCGTCGCCGCGTACGAACGGATGGCCTCCGTGGCCCTCTCGTACCGGTTTCCCCCTCGGGCCGCGCCCGCCCCTCGCGAGCCGCGGACTCCCTGATTGCAGAGTGCAACGCCGCCCCCTTCTTCATCGTTCCTCATGATGACCGGTTCGCATGCGTCGGTCGCCGTCGTTCCGCGCCCGGCGAGGCACGCGCCTTGCGTTCGGAATCGTCGGACGAACAGCAGTGTCACCGCATCAGAAAGGAATGTCGATGAAGGACGAAGCCGCTGCCGGGACGACGCAGCACGAGGCCGGGCATCCCTCGCCGGAAACGGCGAGCGCGTTCATCATAGACGACGACGCCCTCATGGCGGACCTCCTCGCGCGGCGTCTCGAGCGGCGCGGATTTTCGACTCGCTCGTTCGACGATCCGGAGCGGCTGCTCGCCGAGCTCGCTCGAGAGGCGCCGGCCGTTCTCTTTTCGGATCTCATGATGCCCCGCATGGGCGGGGCCGAGATCATATCCCGCGCGCGGCGCGGGGGGTTCGCGGGACTCGTCGTTCTCATCACCGCGTCCCGCGAGAACGCCGCGATCGGCGAGGCGCTCCGGAGCGGCGCCGACCTCGTCCTCGCGAAACCGCCGCGCGATTACGATCTGGATTGGCTCTGCGCGAAGGCGCGTCTCGGCGGGTCTCCGGGCGCCGGCGTCGAGCATCTCGCCGCGGCGCTCGAGCACGTCGATCAAGGTGCGCTCGTCGTCGACGAAGAGTGCGTTCCGCTGTGCGTGAACGCGCGGGCGCGGCGGACGCTCGGGATCGGCGGAGCCGCCGGCGCCGTCGAGGCGCTCGAGCGCGTCGGGATCGCGTCCCGGATCATGGAAGGCCGCCACGGAGGCATCGCGTTCGTCGAGGCGTCCGGTCCCGGCGGCGCCGCCCGGAATCCGGTCGGCGTCGAGGTGCGCGAGATCGGCGGCTCGCCGCGGCCCCTGCGGATCGTCCTGCTGCACGATTTTTCCGAGCGGCGGAGGATCGACGAACTCCAGTCGCAGTTCGCCTCGTACCTGTCGCACCGGATGCGCACGCCGCTCACCTCCGTGCGGAACGCCGTGTCGATCCTCTGCAGCGGCGAAGCGCCGCTCGAGGGCGCGGAGCGTGAGCGTTTTCTCGACATCGGCTGCCGGAACATAGAGCGGCTCGTGAACTCGCTCGACGAGCTCCAGAAGGCCTTCATGGCCGAGTCGGGAGAGTCGAGTGGATGCCGCGCCCTCATGCGCCTCGATCGCGGGGTGGACGCCGTTCTCGCGGAGGCACAGCGATCGGCGATCATTTCCGGTTTCCGCCTGCGCGCGCCGGCGTCGGCGGCGATCGTCTCCCGCGCCCGGCTCGAGGAGTTCATACGAAGCGCCGTCGCCGCGATGGCGGGACGTCTCGAGTGCGCTCCGCACGTCGAGTGCGTCGTCGCCGTCCGGGAGGATACGCCCGAGTTCGCCGGCCGCGATCCCGAGATTTCGATCGTTCTCTCGTCGCGCACGCGAAGCGCCGTGTCCGTCTCCTCCCTCGAGGAGTACATCGCCTCTCGGGCCGGCGATACGAAGCTCGTGCTCGAGCGCATCGCGCGCTCGCTCGGCGGCGAGATCGCGTTTCCGGGACGCGAGACGATCCGTCTCGCCGTTCCCGCCGAGCCCCGTTTCGACCGCGATCTGGATCTCGTCCAGCCGTTCCATCTCATGCTCGAGCGCGCCCGCCTCTCGAGCGCCGAGTTCAATCTCGTATCGATCCGGGCGGCGCTCGCGCGGGAGGACGGCCGCGCGTTCGCCCGATTGCTCGCCGACGCCCTCGACGACATCTTCGCGGGAGAGGAGGCGATCGTCGCCCAAGGCGAATCGCCCCTTTCGTTCAGCGTGTTCACCTGCGGCGTGCCGCGGGCCCGCGTCGCCGCCGAGATGGAGAATCTCCGCGCCCGCTTCGCGCGTTCGTGCCGCGACCGCGGCGAGGAGATCTTTCCGGCGCTCCGCTGGGACGTCGCGTACCACAGCGGGGCCGTCTCGAGCGACGCGGCCGGGGCGTGTCCGTTCGTCGAATCGTATCTTCCGCAGTGATCGGTGATCAGCGCCGCGCGGCCGCGGTCTCGCGGGCGCCCGGACGCGCGCCGGCCGAAGGTCCGCCGTCTCCGTCCGGTTTCATCGAGGAGAGAAGCAGCGTGCTGAGCGGCTCGGCGATCGTCCGGCGCGCGGGCGACGGGCGGTTATGGAAGACGAAGCGCCCGGAGCGCGCCCCGACGAGCCGGTGAAAGGCCTTTTTCCCCGAGAGAGCCCCGCAGACCGCATGTACGACCGCTCCCGCGTCGAAGTGGATCTCGCCCGAGGCGCCGTCTCCATCGACGACGAGCAGCCCCGTGCGCCGGTTGGCGCTGAGGAGGGCGACGACGTCGAGCGCCGGGACGAGACCGATCGATCCCTCGAGGGGATGGATGGGGGGCGCCTGACGTTTGCGGAAGCGGATGAGGAGAACGCCGGCGGCGAGCGCCGAGGCGACGGAGACGAGAACGAACGGGAGAAGCCCGCTCGCGGCCGATTCTTCCCGCGCGGCCCGCGGGGGCGGAAGGGGGGCCTCCGCTGCGGGAGGTGCCGCTTGCGCCGAATCGACCGTTTCCTCGGGAGAGTGCGCGGCCGCCGCGACCGTCTCGGGGGAGGGGGCGGCGGGATCGGGCGGAGGCTCCGGAGGCCGCTCGGGCTCGGCCGGCCGCTCGTCGCGACGCCTGCGTTTCTCGATCGCGGCGAGGCGCGCGTCGATCCCCGCGAGACGTTCCCGGGCCCACGAAGCTCCCGGATCGATCGCGAGACCGCGCGAGAGAAGCGCCCGCGCGCGCTCGAGATCGCCGCGCGATTCGCGGATCTGCGCGAGNNTCTGCGCGAGCTGCCAGATCGCCGAGACGAATGACGGATCTTGCTCGAGCGATTCGGCGAGCAGCGTTTCGGCGCCGTCGTAATCGCCGCGCGCGAGGGCCTTCTGCGCCTCGATGAAGAGGGTTTCCGACGGATTCTGCGGCGCCGCGGCGGCCGGTTCGGCCGCGGCGAGCGCGCAGGCGCAGAACGCTATGATAATGAACGCGGCCGCGCCGCGCCGGCGGTGCCTCATTGCGGACCTCCCCGCTCCGCTCTTCGCAAAGAGCGTTCCAGAACGGCGGCTGAAGCGGCGTGAGGCGCCGTTTTCCAAGTACATGGTTGCTTTTCGACGCCCTCTCCTGCTAGAATGCCCCACGTTCGGCCTTGAAACGGGGGTAGCGATGGAGCCTTT
>DHHB01000035.1:22374-98553 GCA_002403075.1 bacterium UBP1_UBA4783
GCTCGTTCGACTGGAAGCTCGTCGCCGGCCGCGTCTTCGCGAACGCCTCCATTTTCAGGGGCGATCCGGTCGGAGGCGTGACGCACGTCCTCATCATGTGGGGCTTCATCCTCCTCTTTCTCGGAACCGTGATGTCGACGATCGATCACTGGCTCTTCCCGTACCTCAAGGGGGACCTTTACCTCGCGTACGCCTTCGTGCTCGACGCCGCCGGCGTCGCGCTCATGGCGGGGGTCGCGCTCGCGTACCTCAGACGATACGTTCTCAAGAGCGGAAAGATGGTCACCGTCATCCGCGATCACGCCGTGCTCCTCCTCATATTTTTCGTCGCCCTCACGGGCTTCGTCGTCGAAGGGCTCCGCCTTCGCGCCGAGCCGCCTCCGTGGGGGGAGCCTTCGCCCGTCGGGCAGTGGATCGCGTCCGTTTCGGCGCTCGACGTCCCGGGCGCCCTGCTTGCCCACCGGATATGGTGGTGGATACATTCGGTCGCGAGCCTCGCGCTCATCGCGTGGTTCCCGTTCTCGAAGTTCATTCACGTTGTCGCCGCGCCCGTGAACCTCTTGTACGAAGGTGCGGGATCGAGCCCGTTCCTCACGCTCGAGGAACGCGAGGCGCAGGGGAGCGATTTCAGCGCTCGGCAACGGATCATGATGGACGCGTGCACGCAGTGCAACCGCTGCACCGTCGTCTGTCCGAGCGCCGTCGCGGGAGAGCCGCTCTCCCCGCGCGCGGCCGTCGACGAGGCGGGCGCCTTCGTTCGCCGCGCCGGCGGATTCGGCCTTCTCCCGAAACGCCTTCCCGCCGAGGCGCCGAAGCGGGGAACGGCCGTCGGAACCGAGGAGGCGTGGCTCTGCACGACCTGCGGCCACTGCCGGGTCGAATGCCCCTCCGCCATCAGTCCGATGGATATCATCCGCGAGGTCCGCACCGCGCGGGTCGAGAGCGGAGAGAACGTTCCCGACAACCTGCAGGAGATGCTCGAGTCGGTCTACAAGTTCAAGAACCCGTGGCAGGGCGCGAAGGGCAAGCGGATGGATTGGGCCGCCGGGCTCGACGTCCCCGTCATCCCCGACGGCGCGAAAGAGAAGCGCTGCTTCTACGTCGGCTGCACGTTCGCCTACGACGCGAGGCTTCAGGAAGTGCCGCGCTCGGCGGTCGCGGTCTTCGCTGCGGCCGGGTACCGCTACGGCGTCCTCGGCAAGGAAGAGATCTGCTGCAGCGAGCTCGTCCGCGGCGCGGGCGAGGACGGGCTCTTCTTCGAGCTCGCCGAACAGAACGTCGACGCGTTCGAACGCCGCGGCGTCGAGGAGATCGTGACGGGGTGCCCCCACGGGATGCACACCTTCTCGAACGAGTATCGCCGTCTCTCGCCGGGCGCGGCGGAACGCCGCGTGCTGCACGTGTCGCAGGTTCTCGAGGAGCTTCTGCGATCGGGCGCGCTGCGGCTCGAGGGCCGCGGCGAACGCGCCGTGACCTACCACGATCCGTGTTTCCTCGGACGGCGCGGCGGCGTATACGACGCGCCGCGGAACGTCCTGCGGGCGATCCCCGGCGTGCGGCTCGTCGAGATGGAGCGCTCGCGCGAGCGGAGCCTCTGCTGCGGCGGAGGCGGCGGGCGCATGTGGGTCGAGGCGTCGAAGGGCGAGAAGATGGGCGAGGTCCGCGCGCGCGAAGCCGCCGCGACGGGAGCGAGCGTGATCGTCACCGCGTGCCCGTTCTGCTTCACGAACCTCGACGACGCCGTGAAAACGGCGGGGTACGAGGGCGCGATGGTCGTGAAGGACCTCACCGAGCTCGTCGCCGAATGCCTCCCTGGCCGCGGCGGCGCGTGATCGAGTCATACCGGCGCGGGCGGCCCCGCCGCCCGCCGAACGGCGAACCGATGGAGAAAGGAGCCGGCGGATGGAGATTCTCGTCTGCGTGAAACGGGTACCCGATACCGCCGACGCGGAGGTCGCGCTCCGGCCCGACGGCAGGGGCATACGGGAGGAGGATCTCGCGTTCGGCATCAACGAGTGGGACAACTACGCCGTCGAGGAGGCGATCCGGCTCAAGGAGAAGCACGGCGGCTCGGTCACCGTCGCGACGATCGGTCCGGCGGAGAGCGAGGACGTGCTTCGCCGGTGCCTCGCGATGGGCGCCGACGAGGCCGTCATGATCGACGAGGCCCCTTTCCGCGGATCCGATCCGTACGGCGTGGCGCGGGGGCTCGCCGGACTCGCGCGGCGGCGGGCGTACGATCTCGTGCTCACGGGCGCGCTCGCCGGGGACGACGGGTACGGAATGACCGGCCCCGTGCTCGCCGGATTTCTCGGGTGGCCGCACGCGACGCTCGTCACCTCGATCGCGGTCGAGGGGAAGACGGCCGTCGTCGCGCGGGAGCTCGAGGGAGGGCTCGAGGAACTCCTCGCCGTCGAGCTCCCCGCGGTTCTCACGATCCAGACGGGGATCAACGAGCCCCGGTACGTGTCGATCATGGGGATACGGAAGGTCAGGAGCAAGGAGATACCGGTCCTCCCCGCGGCGGACGTCGGCGTCGGCGCCGGCGAGGCCGGGGAGAACGCGAACCTCCTGCGCTCCCGCGGATTCTCGATCCCGCCCGCCGGCAAGGAGTCGGTCATGTTGAAAGGCGCTCCCGCGGAGGTTGCGCAGAAGATACTGGAGATCGTCAAGGAGCGGGGGGGGGTGGCGTAGATGGCGAAGGTATTCGTTCTCGTCGAGCACCGGCAGGGATCGATACGCGAGGCGACGTTCGAGTGCGTCACGCTGGCCCGCGAGCTTCACGCGTCCGCCGGTCTCGAGCCGGCCGCGGTCGTCGTCGGGAGCGGCGTCGCGGCGTTCGCGGACACGATCGCCGCTTATCTCCCCGAGACGATCGTCGTCGACGATCCGGCGCTCGAGCGTTTCCGGTACGAGACCCACGCGGCCGCGCTCCGCGATCTCATCGAGCGGGAGGCGCCGCTCCTCGTGCTGGCGCCTCATTCGGCGTTCGGCATGGAGCTCGTCCCTCGTCTCTCGGCGGAGCTCGGGAGACCCTGCGCGACCGATTGCGTGGAGGTCGCGATGGCGGAGGGCGGTCTCTCCGCCGTGCGGAGCGTATATAACGGAAAGATACTCGAGCGGCTCGCGTTCGCTCCGGCGGGCGGCTATTTCGCGACGGTGCGGTCCGGAAGCTACGCCCCCGCAGCCACGGCGGGAGCCGGCTCGATCCGCGCGCACGCCTGCCCGGCGATGCCGGCGACGCCGCGGACCGAACACCGCGGCTACCGCGAGACGGCCGCGGGCGAGGTCGACATCACGCAGGCGCCGATGCTGCTCGCGATCGGGCGCGGCATCAAGGACGTCGAGAACGTTCCGAAAGCGCAGGCGCTCGCGGATCGGCTCGGCGCCGTGCTCGCCTGCTCGCGCCCCGTCGTCGACAAGAAATGGCTCGGCAAGGAGCGGCAGGTGGGGACCTCCGGGCGCACGGTGAAGCCGAAGGTGTACATCGCCTTCGGCATCAGCGGCGCTTTCCAGCATCTCGCCGGCGTCAAGAGCCCCGGCGTCTTCATCGCCGTGAATCGGGATCCCAAGGCGCCGGTGTTCCGCGCGGCGGATTTCGGCGTCGTCGAGGACATGTTCAAGATCATGGACGCGCTCGCCGAGAAGCTCGGCGCGAAATGAGCGGGAGGGAGCGATGGATTTCGATCTGACCAAGGAGCAGAAGGATATCGTCCAGGCGGCCCGGGAGTTCGCCGAAGGGGAGTTCGACAAGGATCTGGCGATGGAGCTCGAGAAGAAGCACGAGTTCCCGCGCGCGATCTGGAAGAAGGCGTGCGAACTCGGGTTCGTCGGGATCCATTTCCCCGAGGAGTACGGCGGACAGGGCCTCGGCGTGCTCGAGAACGCCCTCGTCGTCGAGGAGTTCTGCCGGCGGGATTCCGGGATCGGCACGGCGCTCGCGCTCTGCGATTTCGCTTCGGAGATCCTCATGCGCCACGGAACGAAGGAGCAGAAGGAGCGGTTGCTCACGGGGATCGCGTCGGGCAAGACGATCTCCGCCGGCTGCTTCACCGAGCCGAATCACGGGAGCGACATCACGACGATGGATACGACGGCGGTGCGCGACGGAGACGAGTGGGTGATGAACGGCACCAAGACGTTCATCACGAACGGCTGCATCGCCGACTGCTTCATCGTGCTCTGCCAGACCGACCCCGCCGCGAAGCCGGGGTACCGCGGGCAATCCCTCATCCTCGTCGAGAAGGGCGCCGAGGGGATCGAGACCGCCGAGGTCGGCGACAAGATGGGGATACGCATGACGTCGACCGCCGAGGTATCCTTCGCCTCCGTCCGCGTTCCCGCCGCGAACCTCATCGGCGAGGAGGGGAAGGGCTTCTACCACGTCCTCGAGTTTTTCGACGAGAGCCGCGCCGAGATCGCGGCGACGGCGGTCGGCGTCGCGCAGGGGGCCTTCGACCGCGCGCTCGAGTACGCGAAGCAGCGGCAGCAGTTCGGCCAGCGCCTCGCCGATTTCCAGGTCACCCAGCACAAGCTCGCCGATATGGCGACCATGATCGACGCGGCGAGGCTCCTCACCCACCGGGCCGCGTGGAACTTCGACCGGGGGCGCATCGATCCGAAGCTCACGTCCATGGCGAAGTACTACGCGGGACGCGCCGCCGTGGCGGTGACGGACGAGGCGGTTCAGATCCTGGGCGGCTACGGGTATATCCTCGAATACGAGGTGGAGCGTTTCTACCGGGACGCCAAGATCGCCGAGATCTACGAGGGCACGAAGGAGATCCAGAAGAACACGATCGCCGCAGCGCTCATCAAGAAGAAATGAGGGTCGCGATGGATCGCACACGAATCGCGCGGCCGGCCGTCGCCGCCGCAATCGTTTTCGCGCTCACCGCGCTCGGCGCCGCGGGCTGCTCGCGGACCGAAGAAAAGGCGGACGGCGCTCCGCCGGCGCAGGCCGACCGGCCGTCGCCGAACGTCACGATCAAGACGTACGACACGCTCGGGGACGTACCGCTCGTGGCCCTCGACGGAACCGCGTACCGGCTGTCGCATTACCGGGGGAACATCGTCGTCCTCTGTCTCTTCGCCACGTGGAGCGAGGACTGCGTCGCGCAGATTCGCGAGCTCAACGGCCTCCACGAGAAGATCAAGAATCACCGCATGACCGTTCTCGGCATCGCCCTCGACAAGGACGGTCCCGCCGCGGTCAGGCGGCTCGCGGAGCGTCAGCCGATATCGTTCCCCGTGTTCACGAACGGGGCGGCGATCGTCAACGATCTCGGCGGCGTCCGGAAACTGCCGACCACGTACGTGCTCCTGCGCGAGGGGCATATCTTCTACAAGGCGATCGGCTTCGAGACCGCCAAGCGCTTCGAGGATCAGATCAGGCTGATCCGCGCGCAGCGGCTCTAGGATGCGCCATGCCCGTGAAGTTGACGCAGGAAGAGCTCCTCATCATCAACCTCCTGCTGCGGATCGCGGTCATGGCCGGGATCGCGAGCCTCGTGCTCGGATTCCGTTTCGTCGCCGACGTTCTCGTTCGCAGCGCCGCGTCCGCCGCGGACCGGGCGCGGCTCGCCGCGGCGCTCGCCGCCATATTCGTCGTCGGGATCGTCGTGCGCAAGCTCACGAACCAGGGCGCGATGGATCTTTCCCTCGAGGGGGCGCTCTTCGCCGGATTCCTCGGCGGCGTCTGGGTCGGCGCCGGCGTCGGCGCCGCCGTCGGAGTCGTGTGCTACCTCTTCGGCGAGCCCGCGGGGCTGCCGTTCTACGCCGGCGCGGGGCTCGCGAGCGGACTCCTCGTCACGATCCTCGGAAGAGGCGGCGAGATCTGGAGCTATTCGCTCAACCCGCTCTCGATCGTCTACAACTTCATCGAGAATCTGTGGCGGCGCCGGCTCGACCGCAACTTCATCCCCTTCGCGATGCTCCTCGCCTTCGCCGCGGGCCGGTACCGCCTCCTCGAGCGCACGAGGGGCCGCGACATCTACGGATTCCTGCCGACGAACGGGTTCGCGCTCGTTCTCGAGATCGTCACGATCGTCTACACGCTCGGCATCGCGCTCAAGCTCGCCAACAACGCGCGGCTCGAGCTTCTCCTGCGCGAGGAGGAACGCCAGCTCCTGCACGCGCGCCTCGTGACCCTCCGGAGCCAGATCAACCCGCATTTCCTGTTCAATACCCTCAACTCGATCTCCGCCCTCATCCGCACCGACGCCGACAAGGCGCGGGAGATGACGCGCCGTCTCGCCTCGATCTTCCGCAAGGCGCTCGACGATTCGAACGAGACGCACAGCCTCCGCGACGAGCTCGCCTTCATCGACGATTACCTCTCGATCGAGCGCGTGCGGTTCGGCGACGAGCGGCTCCGGATCGTCAAGGACGTCGCTCCCGAGGTGCTCGAGGCCCCGGTGCCGGTCATGATCCTCCAGCCGCTCGTCGAGAACGCGGTCAAACACGGGATCTCGCGGCGTCTCGACGGGGGCAGCATCCGCATCGCCGCGCGGCCGCTCGGGGGCGGGCTCGAGATCGAGATCGAGAACGAGGGGGAACCGGTCGCCGACTGCGCGCTCGACGCGCTCGTCGGGCGCGGCCTCGGGCTGCGGAACGTCATCGAGCGCATCAACCTCTACACGTGCGGCGCGGGACGCTTCACGATCGCGCCGCGCAGGGACGGCGGCGCCGTGGTGCGCCTCGTCATTCCGCCGCCGCCGGCAAGGAGCGTGGACTCGTGCCGATACGAACGATGATCGTCGACGACGAAAAGCTCGCGCGCGACGAGATGCGGTTCCTTCTCGCGGGCGAGAAGGACGTCGAGATCGTCGCCGAGGCCGCCGGCGGGCGGGAGGCGATCGATCTCGCGCGGGAGAAGCGGCCCGAGCTCGTGTTCCTCGACATCCAGATGCCCGAGGTGGACGGATTTCAGGTGGTCACGGCGCTCATCGAAGGGGGAGAGCCGCCGCTCGTCGTCTTCGCGACCGCCTTCGACCGGTACGCCATCAGGGCGTTCGAGGTGAACGCCCTCGACTACCTCCTCAAGCCGATCGACCGCGCGAGGCTCGGCGCGGCGCTCGATCGCGTCCGCGCGGCGATGCCGCGGCGCGAGGAGTACGCGCGGCGGCTGCGCGCGCTGGCCGGCAGCATTCGGATCGGCACGAGCTTCCTTCCCCGGATCGTCGTCGTGGTCGCGGGGGAGCCCTCGCTCGTCGACGTCGAACGCGTCGCCATGCTTCGGCGCGACGGTTCGCGGGTCGCGGCCTTCACGGCGGACGGCGCGTTTCCGACGAACTACCGGGACCTCGACGAGCTCGAGGTGCAGCTCGATCCGGCGAGCTTCATCCGGCTCGGGGCGGATTATATCGTGAACATCCGCCGCATCGCCGACGTCGTTCCATGGTCGGGGGGCAATTTCATGATGGCGCTCGACGACGCGGACCGGACCGAGGTGCGGCTCAACCGCTCGCAGGCGAAGCTTCTGCGGAGCAAAGCCGAGCGGCTCTTTTAGAAGCGGGGAGGAAGAACGTGGTCCGTGATTACGACGTCGCCGTGCTCGGCGGAGGACCGGCGGGCTATCCGGCGGCGATACGCGCGGCGCAGCTCGGCGCGCGCGTCTGCCTCGTCGAGCGCGAGTCGCTCGGCGGCACCTGCCTCAACTGGGGATGCATCCCGACGAAAGCGCTCCAGGCGGCCGCCCACCTCGTCGAGCGCTCCCGCGCCGCCCGCGAAGCCGGGGTCGCCCGCGGAGAGATCGCGATCGACGCGGCGGGGCTGTTCGCGAACAAGGCGCGCGTCGTCCGGGAGCTCGTTTCGGGGATCGAGAAGCTCCTCAAGGCGCGCAGGATCGACGTGCTCCGCGGCGAGGGGCGGATCGCGGGGGAAGGCGAGATCGAGGTCGAGGGGACGGGGCGGATCAAGGCTTCCCGCATCGTCGTCGCGACGGGCTCGATCGAGGCGCCGCTCCCCTTCATGCCGTTCGACGGCGCTCGGATCCTCTCGAGCAAGGACGTCCTCGACCTCGGACGGATCCCGGCGAGCGTTCTCGTCGTCGGCGGCGGGGTCATCGGGTGCGAGTTCGCGACGATCCTCCACGCGTTCGGTTCGAAGGTCGCGATCGTCGAGATGCTCCCCTCGCTCGTCGCGACCGAGGACGCTCAGGTATCCCGCACCCTGCAGATGCTTCTCCGGAAAAAGGGGATCGATCTCCATCTCTCCTCCAAGGTCGTCTCGGCCCGCACGACGGAAGCGGGCGTCGTCGCGACGCTCGAGAACGGGACGGAGATCTCCTCCGAGATCGTTCTCGTTTCCGTCGGCAGAAAGCCGCGCGTCGCGGGATCCGGCGTCGAGACGCTCGGGATCGAGGCGGGCGGGGGCGGCATCGCGGTGAACCGCCGCATGGAGACCTCGCGCGCCGGCGTGTACGCGGCGGGGGACGTCGTCGGCGGGCTCCTCCTCGCCCACGTCGCCACGCGCGAGGGGATCGTCGCGGCGGAGAACGCCCTCGGCGGCGCCCGCGAGGTCGCCTACGACGCGGTCCCCGCGACGATCTACACCCTCCCGGAGATATCCCGCGTCGGTCTCACCGAGGAGGAGGCCAAAAAACGCGGGGAGAAGGTCGTGACCGGACGTTTCCCCTTCGCGGCGAGCGGAAAGGCCAAGGGTCTCGGCGAGGAGGACGGGTTCGTGAAATGGGTCGCGCGCGAGGGCGACCGGAGGCTTCTCGGCGCGCATATCATCGGCCCGTACGCGACCGAGCTTCTCGCGCCCGCGATCGTGGCGCTCGACCGCGGCCTCACCGGCGAGCAGTTCGCCGAATCGATCTTCCCGCATCCGACCCTGTCGGAGACGCTCGCGGGCGCCGCCGAATCGCTGTACGGGCGCGCGATAGATCTCGTGAAATAGGTTTTTCGTCCCCGCTGGAGGTTTCGCGATGAACGGTCTGCGTTGTTCGATGCGTACCCGCGCCTGCTCCCGCGCGCGCCGCGCCATCGCCGCGGCGCTTCTTCGGGCAGCGCTCGCGGGCGCCGTTCTCTGCCTGCTCGGGGCGGGGGTTCCGTTTGCCGCGCCGCGGGCGTCCGCGTCGCCGCGGGCGGGCGGCCCCGAGATCATATTTGCCGGCGGCGGGAGCGCGGACGTCGTCTGCGTCGCGGTCGCCGTTCCGGCCGGCTCGGCGGCGGAGCCCCCGGGGATGCGCGGCGCGTGTCACTTCATCGAGCACCTCGCGTTCGACGGCTCCGCGCGGTTCACGCGCGAGGAGATGAGCCGGTGGGTCGACGACAACGGGGTCTTTCTCAACGCCTTCACCCGCACGGAGACGACGGTCTATTTTCTCGTGGCGCCGTCCCGGCTCTTCGAGGAGGGGATAGAGCTTCTCGCCGAGATGCTTCTCCGTTCGGTCTTTTCGCCGGCGGAGATCGAGAAGGAGCGGAAGGTGATCCTCGAGGAGCTCCGCCGCGAGGCGGACGATCCCCGCTCTCGCCGGGAGAGGACGGTCGAGCGCGTCCTCTACCGGGGTTCGCCTCTCGCCGAGCCGATCGCGGGATATCCTGCGACAATCGAGGCGATGAACGGGGACGACCTCAGGACCTTCTATCGACGCCGCTACGATCCGGCGCGGATGCGGGTCATCCTCATGGGAGGAGTCGATCAGGAGCGGGCGGCGGCGGTCGTGGAGGACGCCTTCGGCGCGCCGGCGCGCCGTCCGTCCCCGCGGGCCGCGGCCGCGTCCGGGCGCGCGACGCGGGCCGCGTCCGGATACGGCGCGTATCATGTCCCTCTCTGGAGGAACGAGATCGTTTCGAGGCCGCTCGCGGACGGGTCTCCCGAATTCGACATGCTCGTCAGGCTTCCCGCCGTCCCCGAGCGCGATTTTCCGGCGGCGCTCGTCGCGTCGCGGCTCGTCGCCGGCGAGGATTCGCCGTTCTCCCGCGCGCTCGCGGAGCGGTCGCTGCGCGCCCCCGAGACGAGCCTCGAGACGGCGGGCGGTTTCTCGGCGCTCCGCATTCGCGTCGCGTGCCCGGAAAGCCTCCTCTCGGCCTGCGGCGAAATACCGGCGCTCGTCCGTGCCCTCGCGGATTGGAAGCCGTCGCCCGAAGCGGTCGAACAGGCGAAAGCGGCCTTCCTCGCCTCGGAAGCGCTCGACCGGGAGATGTACCATTTCTATATCATGTCGCACGGCGAGGCGATCGCTCTCCACGGAGAGCGCTACCTCGAGCACATATCCGAAGGCGTCCGGCGGGTCGGCGCGAGGGAATGCGCCCGCGCGCTCGAGCGGTATTTCCGCGAGCCGCAGTGGAACGCCTGCATCACGGGCGGGAAGACGGCCGAGGCAGCCTCGCCCGGCGCGCCCCCCTCGGCGGACGCCGCGTACGAGCCGCTTCCCGGCGGCGGCGTCGCCGGCGCCGCGAGGCGCCCGGGCTCCGCGGCCGCCGCGATCCATCTTCTGCTCCGCGGGCGCTCGTGCGCCGGTGAAGGCGTGGAACCGGGGCTCGTCGAGCTCCTCATGACGGTTCTCGAGGTTTCGCCGGGCGGCGCATCGCTCGCGAGCGGGCTCGAGGCGCTCGGCGCCCGCGTCTCCTTCGGAGACAATCCGTACGTTCCGCAGGACGATTATCTTCTGAGCCCCGCGTTCGCCTTCGTGAGGCTCGAAGGGCCGGCCGAGCGGATCGAGGAAGCGGCCGGCCTCCTCGGGGAGTTCCTCTCGAGCGGCGCGATCACGGAAGACGCCCTCGTCGAGGCCCGCGCGGCGCTCTCGGCGGAGACCGGCATGCGGAGCGGCTCGCCGTACTACGCGCTGCGCGTTTCGATGATGCAGGCGCTTTTCGGAGATCATCCGTACGCCGCGCCGCTCTTCCCGTCCCGGCCCGCGCTCGCGAGGGCGACCGCGGACGATCTTCGAGCTCTCCGCGCGGCGATCTTCGCGCGCGGCAACGTCGTGGCGACGATGGTGTCCCCGCTCGAGCGCGCCGGAGCCCTGGCTGTTCTCGCCGGTCTCGTGGATCGCCTGCCGCCGGGCCCCGCCGTCGCGTGCCCCCCGTTTCCTGATCCGGCCGCGCCGGGGCCCGTGGAGAGGCCCGTCCGCGCCGAGGGTGCCTACCTCGCCGCGGGCTGGCTCGTGCCGTCGGCGTCCGCGCTCGAGACGGCCGCCGCGTCGGTCGCCGCGGAGATCCTCGCGCGCAGAATGCAGCTCGAGCTGCGCGAGAAACGGGGGCTCGCGTACTCGATCGACTGCAGCGCGTCGCCGCTGCCGGGAGGGGCCGCGGTTACCGCCTACCTCGGCACGGGGGCCGCGCGGCTCGAGGAGGCGAGGGCCGCGCTCGAAGCGGAGATCCGCGGGCTGCGCGAGCGCCCGCCGGACGACGACGAGATCGCGACGGCGAAGAGCCGGCTCCTGGGGAAGCGATCGCGGAGCGAGCTTTCGAGCGTCAACGGCGCCTATGCGCTCGGACTCGGCGTGCTGCTCGGCGGCGACGGTGCTCCGCTCCCCCTCGGATCGGCCGTCGCGTCGGCGCGCGATGCGGACGTCCGCTCGGTCGTCGAGCGGGCGCTCGTCTGGGAGCGCGCGGTGGAGCTCCGGCTCGTGCCGGAAAAACGGTCGCCGTAACGCCCGTTCGTCCCGCGCGGACGGTCTCCCGCGCGCGATCGCGGAACCTCGATTCATGTTGACGGGCGACCGCGGGGCGGCATATGAATTCCGATATTCGAATCCGTAGCCTTCGGAGGGGATCATGGCATACGAGATAACGACCGACTGCATATCGTGCGGAGCATGCCAGCCGGAATGCCCCGTCGAGGTGATCACGCAGACGGCCGATCTGTACGTGATAGACGCGCTCCTGTGCACCGACTGCGGCGCCTGCGAGGCGGTGTGCCCGGTGGGCGCCATACGCAAGGTCCGTTAGCGGTCCGCCGCGCCGGCGGCGGCCGGGAAAGGCGAGCGCTCCGTGGGAGAGAAGATCCGTCTCACGGCCATGGCGTCCTGCGCGGGTTGAGCGGCGAAGCTCAGCCCAATGGAGTTGTGGCCGGTTCTCGAGCGATTGCCCCCGCAGCATCATCCCGCCGTCATCGTGGGAGCGAATCAGGCGGATGACAGCGCCGTGGTGCGCGTCACGGACGACATCGCGCTCGTCCTCACGGTCGATTTCTTTCCGGCGATCGTGGACGACCCGTACGTCTTCGGGCAGATCGCCGCGGCGAACGCCCTGAGCGACGTCTACGCGATGGGCGGCAAACCGATCACGGCGCTCAACATCGTCGGATTCCCCGAGGGAAAGCTGCCCCTCGAGGTGCTCGGGGAGATGCTCCGCGGCGGCGCCGACAAGGTGAACGAGGCGGGAGCGGTCGTCGTCGGCGGGCATACGATCAAGGACAACGAGGTCAAGTACGGCCTTTCGGTCGTCGGTCTCGTCCATCCGGACCGCGTTCTGCGAAAGGAGGGAGCGGAGAACGGCGATCTCCTCGTTCTCACGAAGCCCCTCGGAACCGGCATCTACTCGACCGCGCTCAAGAACGGCGCTCTCGGGGGCGCGCGGGAGAAGCTTTTCTACGCGTCGATGTCGGAGCTCAACCGCGCCGCCGCCGAGGGTCTCTACGATTTCGGCGCGCACGCGTGCACCGACATCACGGGATTCGGTCTCCTCGGCCACGCTCTCGAGATGGCCCGCGCTTCGAACGCGAGCCTCCGCATCGACGTCCGGGCCCTGCCGTTCCTGCCGGACGCGGCGGAGCTCGCGGGGCGCGGCTTCCTCACCGGGGGCGGCATGTCGAACCGGGAATACGTGAAGGAGGATCTCGCGATCGAGGGGAAGCTTCCGGGGGCCCTCGAGATGATACTCGTCGATCCGCAGACGTCGGGCGGGCTGCTCGTCGCGCTGCCCCCCGTCGCGGCGCGCCGCTACATGGAGGCTCTCGCGAAACGGGGCGTGCGCGGCGCCGCGATCATCGGCGAGGTGACGGCTCCCGGAGACGCGCGCCTCGTCGTCGAGGCCGGAGGCTGACCGGCGCGCTCATCCGCCGCGCTCCTCCCTGCGGCGGCGGGCCTCCTCGAGACTCATCAGACAGCCGCAGTAATCCTGCCGCGTGAGGCCGTGCTCGCGCGCGTACTCGACGCTCTTTTTGAATCCGTCCCGCTTCTTGAAATCCTCGGCGAGGAACGCGACGCCGTAGGAGGCGCCCGCTTCGGCGCCGATCTCGGCGATCCGCTCGAAGACCTTGTGCGGGCTCACCGACAGCGTGCTCGTGAAGACGGGGATTTCGAGCTCCGCCGCCTTCCGGGCGGCCACCTCGAACCGGTGCCGGTAGCAGGCGAAGCACCGCTCGCTGCGCTCGGGCAGATCCCGGTAGATCCAGATCTCTTTCCACCAGCGCAGGGTCCGGTAGTCCCCCTCGATCAGCCGGACGCCGATCCTCCCCGCGACGCGGCGCATCTCGTCGAGCCGCAGGCGATACTCGCGCTCGGGCTGGATGTTCGGATTGTAGAAGTAGGCGGTGACGTCGTACGTCCCGGCGAGGTGCGTGAGAACGTGGCTCGCGCACGAGGCGCAGCACGCATGAACGAGGATCGATTGAGCGCCGATCATGGCTCAGCGGGAGGCGCCCCGCGCGGCGCCGTCCGTCCGCGGATCGCCCGGCCCGCCGTCCGAGGACCCGCCCGCGGCGAGCGCGGTTCCGTCCCCGCCCCGCGCGATGCTCGAGAGGCGCGAGAGATGGCGGTCGCGCAGGTCGATGAAGGAGGCCATGTTCGTCCGGGAGACGGGATCGGCAGGCGGCAGGGATATCGTGCGGGGGTTCACGAATCTGCCGTTCTTCTGAACGCGATAATCGAGATGCGGCCCCGTCGCGTATCCCGTCGAGCCCACGTAGCCGATGATCTGACCCTGATTGACGTGGGCGCCGGCGCGGATCCCCTTCCCGTACCGTGAAAGATGCAGGTAGTAGGTGACGTATCCGTTGGGGTGCTTGATCTTGACGTATTTTCCGTTCCCGCCCTTGTGCTCCGCCGCGACGACGGTGCCGTTGCCGGTCGACATGATCGGCGTGCCGGTCGGCGCCGCGTAGTCGACGCCGTAGTGCGGCGCGTAGTGATGGAGAACGGGATGGAAGCGGCGGTGGCTGAAGCTCGAGCTTATGCGCGTGAAGGACAGGGGCGCGCGCAGGAGCTGCTTGCGAAGCGCCTTGCCGTTTTCGTCGAAGTAGTCGGCGCCGCCGGCGCCGTTGTCGAACATGAACGCGTAGTGGCTCTTGCCCCGCGCGTAGAACTCCGCCGCGACGATGCGGCCGAGCTTTTTCGCGCCGTCGCCGCGGCGCGTCTTCTCCTCGTAGATCATCCGGAAGTAGTCGCCGCGGCGCATGTCGTTGTGGAAATCGATGTCCCACGCGAAAAGGTCCGCGAGCTTGTGTCCCAGCTCCTGCGGAATGCCGGCCGCGTCGAGGGTGGCGAAGAGGTTCGTCGCGATCGTTCCGCCCGCCGGGCAGAGGCGCAGGTCGTACTCGTATTCCTTCTTCTCGGCCGATACGGCGCCGTCCTTGAAGTTGATATCGATGTACGCCTCGTCCCCCCGCTCGGTGAAGCGCATGCTCTCGACGCTGCCGTCCTCGGCGGCGAACACCTCGTAGCGCTGCCCGGGATAGATCTTGCGGAAATCGTAGACGTTGCGGACGGCCTTCTCGATGAGCCCGATCGACGGGGCGTCGAAGCCGAACTCGATCATGAGATCGTAGAAGGACATGTTCGCCGCGACGACCCCCGCGTGGGCCGGCGACGGGCCGCCCTCGGCCGCCTCGGCGCTTTCGCCCGACGGATCCTGCCCGCCGGGGAGGGTCGGACGCAGAAAATCGGGCTTCGCCGCGACGAGAAAGAGCAGGAAGAGGGATCCCACGAGAAGCACGATCGATTTTAATGTATCATGTTGCATGGTCTTACCCGAATTTGCCGTAAAATACCCGATGACGGGGGCGAGCGTCAAGCGAAACCATCCCCCCTCCTCGACTATTTTGCAAGAAACGGGCCGCGTTTCGCCCGCAGGCGTCCGCGAGCGGCGGATTCTCTTTTTCCCGCGTTCGTGCTATCCTCGCCGCCGGAGCGCGCGCGGAGCGCCGGACAGCGGCGTCGGGCGGCGGCCCCGCCCCGGAGGATGCGATCTCGTGTCGAAAGGCCATGGCGATCTCAAACGGGAGCTCGAGGAGCTCCGGAAACGGGCCGAAGGCGCGTTCGCGGCGGGGAGGATCGCCGCGAAGGCCCGCCCGCCTCAGGCTCTCCGGCTCGCCGACGCCGCGGCGGGGGAGGAGACCCGGGCGGGACGGGGCGTCTTCTACCGGATCGCCGCGGACGCCGCCTCCGTGTGGCCGGACGCGGACGCGTTCCACGAGGAGTATCTCGAATGCCTCGCCGCGGCCCTCGTCCCGGCCGCCGGGCCGCTCGCGCCGCTTCGCGCGATCGCGAGCGCTCCGCGGGACCGCGTTCTCTATCTCGACATCGAGACGACGGGCCTCGGCGGCGCGGCGCCGCTGTTTCTCGTCGGGCTCATGTACGCCGCCTCCGGGCGGCTCGTCGTCGATCAGCTCTTCGCGCGCGATTATTCCGAGGAGGCCGCGGTCCTCGCCTATCTCGACGGTCTCGCGCGCCGGTTCGACGCGCTCGTGACGTTCAATGGGATATCATTCGACGTGCCGTACATACGGGACCGGGCGACCGTGCACCGGCTCGCGTTCGCTCCGCCCCCCGCGCACGTCGATCTTCTCCTCGTCGCGCGGGGCGTCGTCGGGAGCCGCACGCCGAACCACCGGCTCCAGACGCTCGAGCTGCACCTGTGCAAACGAAAGCGCGTCGGGGACATCCCCGGCGCCGAGATCCCCGGCGCCTACCACGAGTTCGTGCGAACGGGGAACGCGAAGGACGTCGCGAGCATCCTGCATCACAACAGGCTCGATCTCGTGACGATGCTCCAGCTCATCACGATCTTCCTGTCGAGCGGATCCTGAAAGGACGGGGCGTTGGAAGTAACGAAGTTCCTGAAGCGCGTGCAGACGGAGGATTTCTACGCGGGTCAGATCGCGCACAAGCACACGATTCCGGCGCGGGGCGCGCGTTTCGCGGAGCTCTCGCCGCCGCTGCCCGCCGCGCTCGCGCGGCTCCTCAAGGACACCGGCGTCGAGAAGCTCTACGTCCATCAGGCCGAGGCGGTGAAGCTGCTCCGCGGCGGGGCGGACACCGTCGTCGTCACCTCGACCGCGAGCGGCAAGACGCTCTGCTACAACATACCCGTCCTCTCGAGCCTTCTCGAGGACCCGGAGGCGCGCGCCCTCTATCTCTATCCGACGAAGGCGCTCGCGCAGGACCAGCTGCGCGTCCTGCAGCGGTACATGGGGCCGAAGGGGATCGCGTTCCGGGCGGGCACCTACGACGGCGACACGCCGGCTTCCTCGAGGCGCAAGCTGCGCGACGAGGCGCGCGTGCTCCTCACGAACCCCGACATGCTCCACTCGGGGATCCTCCCGAACCACGCGAAATGGGCGAACTTCCTCTCGCGCCTGCGGTACGTCGTCGTCGACGAGATACACAGCTACCGCGGCGTCTTCGGATCGCACGTCGCGAACGTCATGCGGCGTCTCGACCGGATCGCGGCGCACTACGGCGCGCGTCCCGTCGTCGCCGCCTCGTCCGCAACGATCGCGAACCCCGGCGAGCACGCGGAGAAGCTTCTCGGCCGCGCCGTGCGGGTCGTCGCCGAGGACGGCTCGCCGCGCGGGCGCAAGCAATTCCTCTTCTGGAACCCGCCGACGATCGACGTCGGCGAAATGGAGCGGCGCAGCTCCAACGTCGAGGCGGCCGAGCTCGTGACGAGGCTCGTCCTCGACGACGTCCAGACGATCGCCTTCGTGCGGGCGCGGGTCGTGAGCGAAGTGATCACGCGCTACGCCCGCGAGATGCTCGGCAAACACCGCTCCTCGATGAAGGACTCGGTGCATCCCTACCGCGGCGGCTACCTCCCCGAGGAGCGCCGCGCGATCGAGAAGCGGCTCTTCGAGGGAGACCTGAAGGCCGTGATCAGCACGAACGCCCTCGAGCTCGGGATCGACGTCGGGGCGCTCCACGCCTCGATCATCGTCGGCTATCCGGGGAGCATCGCCTCGACCTGGCAGCAGGCCGGGCGCGCGGGGCGCGGAAAGGAAGAGGCGCTCACGATCTTTATTCCCTACAACACGCCCCTCGACCAGTACCTCGCGAGCCACCCCGAGTACTTTTTCGGGCGATCCCCCGAGAACGCCATCATCGATCCGGGGAACCCGCACATCCTCATGGCGCAGCTCCGCTCGGCCGCATTCGAGCTGCCCCTCGCGGTGGACGAGGTCGAGGCCGCGGGCGAGTACGCGCCCGCGATCCTCGAGCTCCTCGAGGACGAGCGCGAGATCGGTTTCGTGAGGGGCAAGTACTACTGGACCGGCAAGGGGTACCCGAGCGCGGACGTGAACCTCCGGAACATCTCGCCCAACATCTACACGATCGTGAACGAGAAGGCGGAAAACTCCGTCATCGGCACGATCGACGAGTCGAGCGCCTTCCAGCAGGTCCATCCGCAGGCGATCTATCTGCACGAGGCGGAGACGTATTTCGTGAACGCCCTCGACACGGAGAAGAAGATCGCCTTCGTCGAGCCCGCGAACGTCGATTACTACACCCAGTCGATCACCGAAACCCAGGTCAAGGTCGACCGCGAGGAGAAGTCGCGGGAGTGGCGGATCGCGAAGGTCTCCTTCGGCGACGTTTCGGTGACCTCGCTCACCTTCATGTTCCGGAAGATCAAGTTCGGGAGCCGCGACTCGATCGGCTACGGGAAATGCGATCTTCCGCCGCAGGTGCTCGAGACCGCCGGGCTCTGGATCGTGCCGCCTCCCGAGACCTTCGCGGAGGTGCGCCGGCACGGCCGCGCGCCCGGCGAGGGGCTCCTCGGCGTCTCGAACGTGCTGCGCGAGGTGCTGCCGCTCTTCGTCATGTGCGATCCGCTCGACATCGGGACGACGGTGAACTCGCGCTCGACCGACAGCCCGGCCGTCTACGTCTACGACAAGTATCCCGGAGGCCTCGGCTTCTCGCTCAAGGCGTACGACCTCGTCGAGGAGATCATGAAGGCGGCGCTCGATCTCATCTCGTCGTGCACCTGCACGCGCGGCTGCCCCTCCTGCGTCGGCTCGCCGATACCCCCCTTCTCGCAGCTCGATCCCGAGACGGGAGGGAAGGGGATGATACCCGACAAGGAGGCCTCACTCGTCATCCTCCATCATCTTCTCGAGATCGGGCCCTACACGCCGCGCGCGCTCGAGCGCGCGCCCGGCGAGGGGCCGCCTCCCGAGCGCCCGCGCGGCAAGCCGCTTCCGCTTGAGCTGCAGGGGAAGCTCCGGGCGGAGCTCGCGAAGAAGCGGGGAACGGGCCGGCGATAAGAGATATATGAGGGAGCGCTCGCTTCCCCCGGAGCCGCTGGTGCGCGGGATGGTGCGCGAAAACGGCGCGGCCGGCCGGCCGCGCCGTTTTCATGATCCGAATGTTTCCGGAACCCGGCTTCTACTCCGCGAGCCCGAAATAGTCGCGCACCGAACGGTAGTCGTTCGTGTCGATCAAGCCGATCGATGCGAGCGGGATGATCTCGGAGGCGGGCGCGAGGATGATCTTGAACTTCGTCCACGTGACCGAGCTCGTATAGGTCGCCGAGCCGCTCGGCGTGAGAAGGAACGCCCGGTACGTGTAGGTGCTGGGATCCGCGCTGCTCTGGAACCACATGCCGCGGGTCATGTAGATGCCCCCGGAGCCGAGGCCGGGCACGGGATACCACGCCGTCGGGGCCTCCGTGGACGGGTTGTAATACGCGAGAACGAGGGACGAGTCCACGAGCCCCTGCGAGGCTTCGAACGTATAGTTGATGTTGCCCGACGTCGTGGTGCGCGTCCCGTACTGGAAGACGACGACGTTCGCGTTGCCGTCACGCCCCCTCGGCCCCGTAGCGCCGTCCTCCCCGGAGCATGAGAAGAGGGAGCCGAGCAGAAGGAGAACGGACGCGAGAACGAGCGTTTTCGAACGCGGCATGGAAACCTCCTTTGAACGTTCCTGGAACCGGCGCGAACCGCGGCCCGGATCGCCGCCGGGCCGGCGGGCGCGCATGCGGCGAAACTATCCGCGCACGCGCGCAACTGTCAATATATTTTCGCGATACGGAGGGCGTTGGGGCCTCCCGGCTCACTAAGCATTGACGTCCGAGAGCCCCCGTGATATATTCGCCCGGCGTGTTTTTTCATCCCGATGCGAGCTTCGCACATGCGGGTTCCCCCGCGGGAGCCCGCGGTCCAATCAATAGAGGAGGGATCGATGAGGGCGCTTCAGCGGTACCGGATACACCTCGGGACGGCGGCGTGGATTCTCCACCGTCTCTCCGGTCTCGGCCTCATTCTCTACCTGCTCCTTCACATCTGGGTGATCCATCACCTCGCGAAGGGGCAGGCGGAGTTTGACGGCATTATGCATTCGTTCAACAACCCGCTCTTCAAGTTTCTCGAGGTCGGGCTCGTCGGGGTGATCCTCTATCACCTCTGGAACGGGCTCCGCGTCACGCTCTTCGATTTCGGGCTGTTCATCGAGAAGCAGAAGCAGGTCTTCGGCGCGGCCGTCGTCCTCTGGCTCGCGACGTGGGCCGTCGTCGCGTACGCGATGCTGACCCGCGTCGGCGGTCTCCTCGCCGCGGTCGTCAGGGCCGGAGGGGGTGGGCTGTCATGAAGTATCGCGGAAACGTCCGCTCCGGCGGCGCGATCATGTGGCTCTTCCAGCGCGTGACCGGCGTCTATCTCGCCGTCGTCCTCTTCGCGCACGTGTGGCTCCTCCACTATCTTCTCGACGGGGAGCTCGGCTTCGCCGCGGTCGCGGATCGCGTCGCCACGCCGCTCTGGAAGACGATCGACATCTCGTTCCTCGTCGTCGCGCTCTTCCACGGCCTCTACGGGCTCTGGATCGTCCTCGACGACTACGTCCACCGCGGGTGGCTCCGCATCCTCATCTACGGCGCGATATCGATCGTGGCGCTCGTCGCGCTCACGCTCGGCATTCTCACCATCCTTCCGTTCCAGGCAGGAGGTTTCTAGGATATGACACCGATCGATCCCGAAACCATTCACGACGTCGAGGGAGTGCCGGCGCATAACGTGCACCGCCACGACGTCGTCGTCGTGGGGGCGGGGCTCGCCGCCATGCGGGCCGCGGTCGAAGCGGCGAAGGATTACGACGTGGCGGTCGTGAGCAAGGTCTTTCCCACGCGCTCCCACAGCGGCGCCGCGCAGGGCGGCATCGCGGCCTCCCTCGCGAACGAGGAAGAGGACCACTGGGAGTGGCACATGTTCGACACGGTGAAGGGGAGCGACTACCTCGGCGATCAGGACGCGATCGAGATCCTCGTCAAGGAAGCGCCCGTCGTCGTCCGCGAGTTCGAGCACATGGGAGCCCCCTTTTCGCGCACGCCGGACGGCCGGATCGCCCAGCGTCTCTTCGGCGGGCACACGAAGAACTTCGGCAAGGGCGGGCCGATACTCCGCGCCTGCTACGCCGCCGATCGCACGGGGCACGCGCTGCTCCACACCCTCTACGAGAATTGCGTGAAGGAAGGGGTGCGCTTCTACCCCGAGTTCTACGTCCTCGGGCTCATCGTGCGCGACGACGTCTGCCGCGGGGTCGTCGCGTGGGACGTCGTGAACGGCGGCGTGCACGTCTTTCACGCGAAGGCGGTCATGTTCGGCACCGGCGGGCACGCGCGCATCTTCCGGATCGCCTCGATCTCGCTTTCGAGCACCGGGGACGGACCGGCGATGGCGCTCCGCGCCGGGATACCCCTCGAGGACATGGAGTTTCTCCAGTTCCATCCGACGGGGCTGTACGTCCACGGCATCCTCGTGAGCGAGGCGGCGAGAGGCGAGGGGGGCTACCTCGTCAACGACGCCGGCGAGCGCTTCATGAAGAAGTACGCCCCCGACAAGATGGAGCTCGCCCCGCGCGACGTCGTTTCCCGCGCCATGCAGCGCGAGATCGACGAGGGACGAGGGATCGGGGGCAAGGACTTCATCCACCTCGACCTTCGCCACCTCGGCAAGGAAAAGATCATGACGCTGCTCCCCCAGATCCACGAGCTCGCGTGGAAGTTCATGCACGTCGATTGCGTCACGGATCCGATTCCGATCCAGCCGACGGCGCACTACTCGATGGGGGGCATCCCCACGGACAACGATTGCCAGGTGCTCGCCGACGGCAAGGGGAAGAAGGTCGCCGGGTTCTACGCCGCGGGCGAGTGCGCCTGCGTGAGCGTGCACGGGGCGAACCGCCTCGGCACGAACTCGCTTCTCGAGGCCTCGCTCTTCGGCCGGCGCGCGGGAAAATCGATCGTGCGGTTCCTCCGCACGGAGCCCGCGCTCCCCGAGCTTCCCTCGGACGCCGCGAAGGAGGCGATCGAGGAGATCGACGGAATCCTCTCGGCGACCGGCAGCGAGAAGACGGGCGCCATCCGGGCGGAGATGCAGCAGCAGATGACGGCGAACTGCGCCGTGTACCGCAACGGCTGCAACCTCGAGCAGCTCCGGAAAGAGGTCGCGTCGCTGCGCGAGCGCTACGGGCGCATCCGGATCGACGACAAGGGGAAGACCTTCAACATGGATCTCATCGACGCGCTCGAGCTCGGCCGCATGCTCGACGTGACCGAGATCATGGTGGCGAGCGCGCTGAACCGCAACGAGTCGCGGGGCGGCCACTCGCGCACCGATTTTCCGAAGCGGGACGACGCGAACTGGCTCAAGCACACGCTCGCGTACCGAAAGAACGGCGCGGTCGCGTTCGACTACAAGCCCGTCGTCATCACGCGATTCCAGCCGCAGGAACGGAAATACTGATCGCGCGGACGGCAGCGGTCTCGGATTCATCCGCCACCGGCAAGGAGGGCCGCGGAGATGGCTCATCAAGATACGGAAAAGAAGCTCGTCACCTTTCGCGTGAAACGCTACAACCCCGAGGGGGGCGAGCGGACGCGCTTCTCGCAGGAATACAAGGTCGAGGTCATGAAGGGGCAGTCCGTGCTCGACTGCCTGAACGAGATCCGCTGGAAACAGGACGGATCCCTCACCTTCCGCCGCTCCTGTAAGAGCGGCATCTGCGGATCGTGCGCCATGACCATAAACGGCGTGAACCGCCTCGCCTGCGAGACGCAGGCGCTCGCGCTCGGCTCCTCGACGATCACGGTCGAGCCGCTCAAGGGCTTCGCGGTCATCAAGGATCTCGCCGTCGACATCGATCCGATGGTCGAGAAGCTGCTGGCCGTGAAACCGTACCTCATCACGAAGACGCCGCCGCCCTCGGACGCCGAGCGGCTTCAGAGCCCCGAGGAGCGGGCGAGGCTCGACGGCCTCTACGAGTGCATCCTCTGCGGCGCCTGCACGTCGTCGTGCCCGTCCTTCTGGGCCGACGAGCAGTACCTCGGCCCGCACGCCTTCCTCAAGGCGTACCGCTTCATCGCGGACAGCCGCGACGAGGCGCCCGGAGAGCATTTCGACGCCCTCGACGACAAGCACGGCCTGTGGCGCTGCCATACGATCTTCAACTGCGTCGAGGCCTGCCCGAAGAGTCTCAATCCGACGAAGGCGATCGAGGCCCTGCGCCGGGAGCTCGTGAAGGAAAAGATCGGCTGAGCGACCGGTCCGGAGGACGCCGGCGCGGATCCCTCCGGAACGGGACGTCGTACGCGGGAGGTACCGAGATGCGGCGCATTTCACGTCGCAGCTTTCTCAAATTCACGGCCGGACTCGGCGCGGCGGGGAGCCTGCTGCCGCTCCGCGGCGCCCTCGCCCGGTCTCCCTTCGCCGGCTTTCCCGCCCCGAGCGCGGCCGGTTCCGGAGGCCCCATCGTCGTTTCGACGTGGAAGCACGGCCACCCGGCGAACGACGCGGCGTGGAGGATACTCGCCGGCGGCGGGGCCGCGCTCGACGCGGTCGAAGCGGGCGTGCGCGTCTCCGAGGGAGATCCCGGCGTGAACGGCGTCGGCTACGGCGGCCTGCCCGACGAGGACTGCACGGTGACGCTCGACGCCTCCATCATGGGGCCCGATTACCGAGCCGGCGCGGTCGCCTTCATCGAGAGCTACCGCCATCCGATATCGATCGCGCGGAAGGTCATGGAGACGACGGACCACGTGCTCATCGTCGGGGCGGGGGCGGAGGAGTTCGCGCGCAAGCACGGATTCGAGCGGGAGGAGCTTCTCACCGAGGCCGCCCGCGAGGCGTGGATCAAGTGGAAGCAGCGGATGAGCGACACGGACGACTGGTTCCCGAAGGATCTCGACCACGATACGATCGGACTCGTCGCCCGGGACGCGGCGGGGGATCTCGCCGGCGCGTGCACGACCTCGGGGCTCGCGTTCAAGATTCACGGGCGGGTGGGGGATTCCCCGATCGTCGGCGCCGGCATGTACGTCGACAACGAGGTCGGCGCGGCGGCCGCGACCGGCAAGGGCGAAGAGGTTCTCAAGACCTGCGGAAGCTTCCTCGTCGTCGAGTTCATGCGGCAGGGGCTCTCCCCTCGGGCGGCGTGCAAGAAGGCGCTCGAGCGCATCGTCAAGAAGCACGCGGCGAAGCCGGCCTTTCAGGTCGCCTTCATCGCGCTCTCGAAAGAGGGGGAGGTCGGTGCCCTCTCGCTCCAGAAGGATTTCCAGTACGCCGTCGCCGTCGACGGGAAAAACGAGCTCATCGACGCCGAGTATCTCCTGTGACGGCAGGGCGGAGCCGGCGAACAACGCGGAGGATTGACGTGTCGGAATCGTTCACTCGCATATTCACGGGAAGGACCGCGATCGTCTGCGCGTTCGCGGCGCTCGGAGCGCTCCTCGTATCGTCCTGCTCGGATACGCCGCGGAACCCCGGGCGCGCCGCGCGGAGGCTCGTGCAGGCGCACGGGGGCGCGCGCAGGATCGAGCGTCTCGGAACATTCACGGCGAAAGGCTACACGAGAGAGCTCACGGACACGGTGGTCGTGAAGAGCAACGCGTTCGACGTCTATCGATCCGGAGAGCGGTACAAGCACGTGATGACGCGGACCTCCGGCGGGAGCCGGGGCGACGTCATCGTCCACTGGCACGACGGCGAAGACACGTGGGAATGGAGCGCCCGCGGCGGGCTCCGGAGCGTCTCTCCGATGGAGCTCGGCCTGCTGCGGTTCCGCTTTCCGCTCGTGCTTTCGTGGATCGGGGAGGAGGGGCGCGCGCCGGAGGCGCTCGAGACGGGACCGGCGGACGGCGAACTGCACCTTCGTTACCGGCACGCGGACATGCTGCTCTCGCTCGTCGTCGACCGGACGACCCGGCTTCTCGACCGCGTCGAGATCCGGAGCACGACCGATACGACCTTCCTCTTTACGGAGCGCTACGACGCGTACATGGATCTCGACGGAACGCCGTTTCCGCAGCGGCACGCCGCGACCTACCGCGGACAGCCGCTCTACGAGTACCTGCTATCGGTCGTGGAGGTCCGCGCGGAGCTGCCCGACTCGGTCTTGACGCTCGCGGGATCGGATACGGCGAAGGCGGTCCGCTAGAGCAGCTCCTTCACCTTGAACAGGGAATCGAAGCGGTACCCCGCCTCGGCGAGGGCGTCCGTGGCGCCCTCTTCCCGGTCGACGAGGGTGACGACCCTCACGATCGTTCCCCCCGCGTCCTCGATCGCCTTGGCGGCGCGAAGCAGCGAGCCTCCCGTCGTCGCGACGTCCTCGAGGAGGACGACGCGCGTGCCCGCCGCGCAGCTTCCCTCGACGAGGTTCTTCGTGCCGTGATCCTTCGCTTCTTTGCGGATGAGAAGGCCGAGTTTCTCCGCGCCGCGCTCCGCGCAGAGCGCGAGCAGCGCGCCGATGATCGGATCGGCGCCGATCGTGGGGCCGGCGAAGGCGTCGTATTCGACGCCCTCGAGACGCTCGAGTAGAAGCTTCGCGCCGAGGTAGAGGCCGCGCGAATGAAGCGTCGTCATCTTGCCGTTGATGTAGTAGCTGCTTTTTCGCCCCGAGACGAGGGTGAAGTCCCCCTTGAGGATCGATCGCTTTTTGAAGATCTCCTTGAGCTCTTCGCGCTCGTTCATGCCGACTCCTTTGCCGCGCGCTTCGCGGCCGCCTCGCCTATACGCTGAACAGCAGCACGCCGAAGGCGATCTGTACGAAATGAGCGCTCGTTTCGCCCGTGAAGAAGTGAACCGGCTCGAACTCGTCGTCTCCGACGAAGACGTAGTGGTACTTGACGTTCAGGTTGAGCGAGACGCCGCGGGAGATCCGCATCAGCATCCCCGCCCCTCCGTACACGCCGAAGCGGTTCTCCGTCCTCGTGCCCTGATAGAACCCCGCGGGGATGCTCGCCGTGAGCGAGTAGAGCCCGAGCCCGGTTTCTCCCGTGGCGGTGAACCTCCCGCCGATCCGCTTGAGCGCGAAAAAGGAGCCGGTCATCGAGAAGATGCTGAGCTCCACATCCCGGTTCATCCCGGTGTACGCGATGTTCGCGAGGGTGTCCTTCGAGGCGCCGAAGTTGTGCGAGGAGAGCGCGAGACCGATCCCCCACCACGCACCGAGCCCCTCGATGAAGTGCAGTTCGAGCTCGCTGCCGGCGCCGAACGCGTCTCTCAGCGGCGGCGATCCGACGACGCCGCCGACGCGGACGCCGAGAAGCTCGCGGCCGCGGATCCCTTGAGCGGCGAGCGGCGCCGCCGAGGCGCACAGAAAGCACAGCGCGAAAACGAGCGCCGGAAGGGTCTTTCTCATGCGGCCACCATAGCACAGACGGTCGATTCGACAACAGGGGAAATGCGGGGCGCGGTCCGGGCCGCTATCGCAGGAGCACGAGCTTTCTCGAAAAGACTTCCTTGCCGATCGCGAGCCTGCAGTAATAGACCCCGGAGGGGAAGCCCCCGCGGCTCTCCGCCGCCGGGTTCCACCGGAAGCTGTGGCGTCCGGCTTCCCGTATCCCGAGATCGTGCCGGTCGACGAGCCGGCCCGCGGCGTCATAGAAGGAGAGCACGGCTGGTTTCCCGGCTCCCGACGCGCTCACGGTGTACGGAATGACGGTCGAGGGATTGAAGGGATTCGGATAGTTCTGGCCGAGCCAGGCCGCCGCCGCCTCGCCTTTCACGAAGATCGGGCCGTATCGCGAGGGATCATCGGTTCCGGCCTCGACGAGATAGTAGTAGAGATCGCGCGAAGGATCGTCGCAGGGATCGAAGAACTCGTACGTTCTGTCCGCGAACACCGGCGAAGCGCTCCGCTTCGCCGTCGTCCGGAAATCCGGCTCGTATCCCCGGTACACGTCGAAGGACGCAAGCGGAGTGCAGCCCATCGTGCACCACGAGATCGCGACGCCGCCCTCGACCCTCCTGCATTCGGCGGAGGAGACGAGAACGCCGACGAGAGGAGTGAGGCTGATCGGAATCTCCTTCGCCTCGCCGGCTTCGAGCCGTATGTCCGCGATCGTCGTGTCCCGGTATCCGGGCGCGCGGGCCGATATCATGTAGACCGACTCGCACAGGCGGCTGAACCTGTAGGAATCGTCGCTCCACGCCTCGAAGGTGCCGATCGCGTTATAGAGGGAATCGAACAGCGTGACGCTCGCGCCCGGCGGAACGCCGGTCGATCCGGCGGTCACCGTCCCCGAGATGCTCCCCGCCGGCTGCTCGATCCAGTACGAATAATCGGCGTCGTTGAAGTAGAAGTAATGATAGCCGCTGTCCGGCAGCATCGCCGCGATGCTCGGAGGGTTCCAGGCGAGCGCCGCGACGCCCCACGCGCCGCTCCACCCCCAATGGAGCGGAAGGTACGTGCGGTTCTTCGTAAATTTAAAGAAGACGGTATCGGGGCTTCCCGGCTGGTCGATGAAAACGAGCTTGCGCCAGACGTTGTCCCCGAGAAGCAGCATATCGTTCGCGGGGTCCTCGGGCTCGCACGATATGCCGTCGAAATTGCCGACGAGTTGAACAGAGAGGATATCCTGAGCTCCGGCCGCCCTCGCTCCGAGAAGCGCGAGAGCGATGGAGATTATTGCGACGCTGCGACGCACCATGCGATAGTTCTCACCCCTTCGGTGCACTGCCTCGATGCATCGATCGGCGGCGTTAAATTATTTTACATACTCATTATATCCGATGCTGCTCGCGAAGTCAAAGGCAAAGTAGCCCTTGGGATTAACCGCGCAAGCTGCACCGTTTTGTCAAGTAGCAAGGACCGTTCCCCGCGAGATGCCGGGGCATGTTTTTTGCCACTTCGCGCCGGGTGTGAAACAGACCTGCACGGGGTTCGCGGGAGGGCGCGACCGATATGGGCACGAGAATCGCCGGAACCTACAATAAAGGCAACGACCTGCGCGCCACGGCCGAGACGCCGAAGGCGCCGAGCGAAACCTTCGAATCGCAGGATCTTTTCCGGCGGGCGCAGGTTCTCGTGCAAAAACGCAATTACGACAGGGCGGAAAGCCTTCTCGCCGAAGCCATCAAGATCGTTCCCGACAACGCCCGGTACCTCTCCTACTACGGTCTCTGCATCGGCATGCTCGGGAGAGCCGGCGAGGGCGAGAATCTCTGCGCGAGGGCGCTCAAGCTCGATCCCACATCTCCGATCGCCTGCGTGAATCTCGGGCGGTTGCGGCTCATGCTGGGAAACCGCAAGGAGGCGCACGATCTCTTCTCCCGCGCGTACGCGATGGACAACACGCAATCCGCCGCGGCGCTCGAGCTCTCGGCAATGGGGGTGCGCCGCCAGCCCGTCATTCCCTTCCTCTCCCGGGACAATCCGCTCAACATGGTTTTGGGCCGCTTCCGGCACAGAATCCTCGGGTTCAAGCAACCTACCTGGAAAAAGCTCTAGGGCGATCGGCCGCCGTTCCTTACAATAGGCTCATGCGAACGCTTCGCCTCGCAGCGGCCTCCGTCTCTCTCGGCGCCGCCTCGTTCGTCCTCGTTTCGTGCGGCGCGGGACGTCTCGACGAGACGGGCGGGTGGAACGACGAGCGGGCTCTTCTCGACCGGCGCGTCGCCGCGGCGCTCGACGGACACGATTACGCCGCGGCGCTCGCGCTCGCCGACAGCGTGATCGCGGCCGGCGAGCGGAGTCCGCGGGCGCTCTCCCAGCGCGCCCTGGCGCTCGAGGGCCTCGGGAGGACGGGCGAAATGATCGCCGATTTCGAAGAGGCCCTCCTCGCCGACTACGAAAACTGCGAGAACCACCTGCACTTCGCGACGGCCCTCATGCGCGCGGGAAAGACGGGGCGCGCGCATACGGAGTTCATGGAAGCGAAGCTCTTCTGCGATGCGAGGCACTTTCCGCTGATCTACAGGAACCTCGCCGTGGCGGACATCAAGCTCGAGAGGATCGTCGAGGCGAAACGGTACGTCGACGAGGGCCTCGCGGCCGCTCCCGGAGATCCCTACCTTCTCGGCCTCAAGGGCATGCTCGTCGCGAGCGAGAGCCCGGCGGCCGCAGAAAGCCTCTTCGCGAGGGCGTTCTCGGCCGGCGGGGACACGGAGGATTTTCTCGTTCCCTACGCGCTCGTGCTCCTCAACGCGGGCGATGCCGGCAGGGCCGTGCCCCTTCTCGAGAAGGCGTCCGCAGCCGCGCCCGGGGATCGCGCCGTCCGGGCCCATCTCGCCGAGGCGTACGACCGGGCCGGGCGGCCGCGCGACGCGGAGGCGGCGTATCGCGCCCTTCTCGCCGAGCGGGACGAGTCCGCTCTCCGGCGCGGTCTCGCGAGGGCCCTCTTCAAGGCGGGGGATTTCGCGGGGGCCCTCGATCTCTACCGGGGGCTCGAGGAATCGCCCGAGACGATGGACCGCGTCGCGATGTGCCTCCACAACCTGGGGAGAACGGACGAGGCTCTCCCGTGGGCGAGGCGGGCGAACGAGGCGAGGCCCGACTGGCCGCAGGCGATGACGAACCTCGCCGTCATTCTCGCCGCCGGCGGAGAGCTCGACGAAGCGCAGAGACTCCTCGAGCGCGTTATCGTCCTCGAACCGGAGAACGCGGCGGCGCGGACGAACCTCGAACTGCTGCTGCGCGCTCGGAATCCCGATCGCGGCGGCGGATGAGCGGCGGCAGGCGGGGAAACCGGGGCGAAGACGGGCGGATCCGCGCGGGCCGAGAAAAAATGTGCTGACGCGCGCGACTCTTTTCAATAGAATGTCGGCGGGTGAGGAAACATTCCTCCAATGGAATCGTATTGAGCAGTAGAAGATTCCATTACCGGAGGTAACCGAATGTACTGCACATACTGCGGCAGGGAGCTTCACGAGGGAGCGGAGTTCTGCGGCTACTGCGGCAAGCGGCTCGCCGCCGAGTCCGACAAAGCGCGGGGGATCTACAGTCACGAGTTCCTGAGGCTCCGCGCGCCGAAGGAAATCAAGAACCCCAAAGGCGCCGCGGCGCTCGGATTCTTCTTCAGCTGGATCTTTCTCGGCCCCGTGGGCTACATCTACCTCGGTCAATGGAACTGGTTCTGGCTCACCTTCATCATCCAGATCTTCGCGTACCCGCTGACCGCGTTCTTCGCCTATCCGCTTCTTCCGATCGTATACGGCATCCACCAGTACCAGATGGCGAGGGACGTGAACGAGCTCATATCCGTGCCGCCGAAGGAAGAGAACGCCGACGCCGCGTCGGGCGGCTCCGGCTTCCTCGATCGTCCGTAGATCCGGCGCCCCGCCCGGAGGAACAATCGCGTGGATAGAAACCTCGCGCTCGAGCTCGTGAGGGTGACGGAGGCCGCCGCGCTGGCGTCCGCGCGCTTTTTCGGCAAGGGGAATCCGCTCGGGGCCGATCGCTCCGCGGCCGAGGCGATGGAGCTCGCGTTCGCGGGGGTCAAGATCACCGGCCTCGTCGTGATCGGGGAGGAGCGTCTCGGCGATCACTCGAGACTCTGCGCGGGGGACACGGTCGGCGCGGGAGGGGACGCGCAGTTCGATCTCGCGATCGATCCCGTCGATTGCATCGAGGCCCTCGCCGACGGACAGTCGAACTCGATCTCGGCGATCGCGATGGGTCCCCGGGGAACGTTTTCCGCGCCGCCGGCGCCGTTCATGCGCGCGATCGCCACGGGACCGGAGTCGGCGGACCGGATCGATCTCGGGGCGTCCGTGTTCGACAATCTCGTGCGGATCGCCGAGGCGAGGCGGGTGTACGTGGAGGATCTGACCGTCTCGATCATCGATCGGGAGATCCATCGGCCCCTCATCGAGGAGGCGCGGCGCGCGGGCGCGCGCATCGAGCTCCAGCGGGACGGCGAGCTCGCATCCGCGATCTCGGCGGCTCTTCCCGGGACGGGCATCGACGTCTCGATCGGCACCTTCGACGCGAAACGGGGGATCGTCGCGGCGGCCGCCCTCGCCTGCATCGGCGGAGGGTTTCAGGCGCAGTTTCTGCCCGCTCCCGGCACGGATCCCGCCGAGCTCGATCCAGGCCTCGGGAGGATACGCCGCGTCCGCGACCTCGTCACGGAGGCCAACGTCATGTTCGCGGCGACGGGCGTGTCAAAGAGCGATTTTCTCGACGGCGTCATGTTTCGGCCGGGCGGGGCCGTCACGCACAGCGCCGTGTTCCGGAGCAAATCCGGCACGATCCGGTTCCTCAAAACCGAGCATTTCTTCGAGAAGACACCCGATTACACCTGAACCCGTCCGCGCGCCGGCGCTCGGCGCGCTTCCCGCGTTCTGGCGCCCCGGCGCTCCGCCGTGGTATGATGGCGCCGTTCCGCGCGTCCGCGGACGCCGGACGGAAAGGGAGCCCCGTGTCCGATCTCTTCGACAGCAGCCCCGCGCCGCCGCTCGCCGAGCGGATGAGGCCGCGCGCGCTCGAGGATTTCGTCGGACAGGCCGGCCTCGTCGGCGAGGGGAAGATACTGCGCCGCATCCTCGAGAACGGGAAGCTCGATTCGTCGCTCATATTCTGGGGGCCGCCGGGCTGCGGCAAGACGACCCTCGCCCATCTCATATCGCAGGCCGTGGACGCCCACTTCGAGTTCTTCTCCGCCGTCACGGCGGGCATACAGGACGTCAAGCGCGTCGCCGCGGAGGCGGTGAACCGCTCGCGGCTGCGGGGACGCCGCACGATCCTCTTCGTCGACGAGATCCACCGCTTCAACAAGGCCCAACAGGACGCCTTTCTTCCCTTCATCGAGAACGGCACCATAACGCTCATCGGCGCGACGACGGAGAATCCGAGCTTCGAGGTGATAGCGCCGCTCCTCTCGCGCTGCCGCGTGTTCGTCCTCGAGCCTCTCGGCGAGGAGGACGTGGCCTCCGTCGTCCGGCGGGCGCTCGCCGACGCCGAAAAGGGGCTCGGCGGGAGAACGATCGAGGTCTCGGAGGAGGACGTCCGCTACCTCGCGCATCTCTCGTTCGGTGACGCCCGGACCGCGCTCAACGCCCTCGAGCTCGCCGTCGAGTCGGCCGGACGCCCCGGTGGCGCGATCCGCCTTACGCGCGCCGTCATCGAGGAAGCCGCGCAGAGAAAGGCGATCCTCTACGACAAGAAGGGGGAGGAGCACTACAACATCATCTCGGCCCTGCACAAGAGCCTTCGCGGCGGGGACCCCGACGCCGCTCTCTACTGGCTCGCCCGTATGCTCGAGGCGGGGGAGGATCCGCTCTTCGTCGCGCGCCGGCTCGTCCGTTTCGCGTCGGAGGACGTCGGGAACGCCGATCCGCAGGCGCTCTCGATCGCGCTCGGCGCGATGCAGGCGTTCCATTTCATCGGGCTTCCCGAGGGGAAGCTCGCGCTCGCCCAGTGCGCGGTCTATCTCGCGCTCGCCCCGAAGAGCAACGCCCTCTACTCGGCGTACGAGGAAGCGGCGCGGGACGTGGCCCTGCACGGAGCGCTCCCCGTCCCGCGCGACATACGGAACCCCGTGACGCGGTTCATGAAGGACATAGGGTACGGAAAGGATTACCGGTACCCGCACGAGGATCCGGACGCCGTCGTCGATCAGGAGTATTTTCCCGAAGGTCTCGAGGGGCGCCGCTACTACCTGCCCGTCGCGCGGGGCTTCGAACGTGAAATGATTAAGCGGCTCGAGTACTGGCGGTCCCTGCGCGAGAAGAAAAAAAGCGGGGCCTGAGACGCGGCGGGCTCCGGGGGCCTCGGCGCCCGCCGCGCACGCCTCGCCGGGCCGGGAAGGCGGCGCCGGTCGAAGGAAATTCCCGGCCCCTCCGGTGCGATTTTTCTTCATCTGTAACTATAAGCCGCACAATGTAGTTTGCCTTCTTGACAGAATCGTTCCGATGTGTCATAATAGACTCTGAGTAAAGATTTTTTACGAGGCCTGTCGTTGGGGATACGGAGGTCAAAGGATCGGTCTATGAGAATGAATAAAATCATAACGACGAGCGCGATGATGCTCGTGTTTCTCGTATCCTTCGGCGTCTCGGCGAGAGCGCAGTGCCAGCCGTCGCTCGCTCTTTCCTCGAGCGCTTCCGGATATCAGTATTTCGTGAGACTGGCGGTGCATTTCGGCGAGGTTCTCACGAACTCCTGCGACGTGGTCTGCTCCCGCGGCCTCGTCGAGGGGGAGACGGCAGTCAACGTGCCGATCTGGGCGTACAACCTTCACGAAGGAATGGATTACGCCGAGTTTTCGGTCGCGTCGAACGAGAGCCTCGGCGTTTTCATTCCCGACAACTGCTTCGGCGTCGTCTCGAGCAGCAGGTCCTACGCGGCGGGCGTCTGGAGGCTCAACGTCGTCGTGCAGGCCTGCGCCGCCGTGTGCGGCCCGGCGCGCGTCGGATACGCCGAGGTCGTTCGTGTGGCGGGACGCGATCCGGTGTGGGTCGATCTCGGGCCCAACGCCGATACCGGACGGATGGTCGCGCGCGACGCGAGCGGCGGATACCACCTCGCCTTTTCGCCCATGCACGGCGGATATCTCGGCCAGTCGTATCTCTACGCCTGCCAGGAGCCGATCTGCGAAGAGCCGAACACGACGGCCACCGCTTTCGACGTGATGCCCGGAGGAGATTGCCGGGTGAAGGTCCGCTGGGCGGCGGGCGGCGGCAACCGCACGATGGTCCGCTGGAGCACGCACCGCTTCCCGACCGGGATCGAGGACGGGCACCTCGCCTTCGAGATTCCGACCAATCCGGGCCAGGTCTATTACCGGTACCACGTCGAGATACCGACGCCGGCCGTTCTGTACTACACGGCGTTCTCGCTCACGCGGGACGCGTCGGGTCTCATCGTCCGCGATTCGTTCGTGGAATGCTCGGCGGTCGACTGGATCCAGATAAAGTGCGAGATCGCGATCGAGGAAACGAGCTGGGGAGCGATCAAGAGCATCTACCGGTAGCCGCGCGGACGTCCCCGCATCATCCGATCGTATCGAGGAGCGACTCGAACTCCGCGAGGCCGTCGAGCGCGAGGTCGGCGCCGCCGAGACCGAGCTGCTTCGTGATCTCCGTTTCGATGAGTATGACGCGCATCCCCGCCTCCCGAGCGCTTCGAACCCCCTTCTCGGCGTCCTCGACCGCGAGGCATCGGCCGGGGGCGACGCCGAGCGCGGCCGCCGCGGCGAGGTAGGTGTCGGGATGCGGCTTCCAGCGCGCTATCCCGTCCTTTCCCACGATCGCGGCGAAGCGCCCGCCGAGTCCGCACGCGTCGAGTACCGCGCGTATATCCGCTTCGTACGATCCCGAGGCGATCGCGAGCGCGAGTCCCCGGCGGCGCAGCCGCTCGATGACGGCGGAGGCCTCGGGGAAGGGTCGGATCGCTCCGGAACGGCAGAATTCCGCGTAGATGGGATCCTTTTCCGCTCGTATCGCCGCCGGGTCGAGAGCGAGACCGTAGCGGCGGATTTCGCTCTCCGCGCCGCCGCCCCGCGAGGTCCACTCGAGCCAGTATTCGTCGCGGTCGATGACGTGTCCGTATTTCGCGAACACCCGCGCGTAGGCCTCGTAGTGGTACGGCTCGGAATCGACGATGACGTTGTCGAAGTCGAAGACGACGGCGGTCGAGGCTTCGAGCAGCAGCTTCAGCGCATCGGGCTTGTTCAACACGGACCTCCCCGGCGCGGGACGCTCCACGGCCTGCCGAGGACGTCCGTCGCGAGCTTTACCGGCGCGAGAAAACGGAACAGCCGGTACATGAGAAAACACTCGAGGGCGAACGGGGGGAATCCGAGGAACCCGAGAACGGGCATCTCGAAGAGCTTCACCCCCGGCAGATAGGGAACGTGGTAGTGCCACTTCGTCGCCGCCCTGAAGTTCCACGCTTCCCAGAGCACGCCGCAGACGGCGCCGGAAACGAGGAGCGACACGAAGAGCGAGTAATCTCCGCCCCGGAACATTTCGCCGAACGATCCGACGCCGCGGCGGTCGTTCATCCCCTCGAACCACAGGAGCACGCTTACCCAGGGAAGCGGCGCGAGCCACGGCGACGGGAAGACGAGCGTCACGGCGAAGAGCGCGAGCCCCGCGTAGAAGAACCCCGCTTCCGCGGCGGGCGGGACGCCGAGCGGCCGCCGGCCGCGGAAGCGTTCGCCGATGAACGATTCCACGAGCTCCGCCGTAACGAAGATCGCCGGCGTGATCGTCGCGTACGACCACGCGTATCCGAGCCAGCGGGCCGCGCGGCCCGGCGGAAGGTTCGCGTAGGACCAGTTCCCGAGCAGTAGGTTCACGCCTTCGAAAACGTACCAGCTCGCGACGGATATGGGGAGGAGGAGGAGAAACTCCCTTCGGCGCGCGGTAAGGGGGGAGACGCCCGTGCGCGAGGCGATGATCGCGTCGACGAAGACGATGTACCCCGTCCAGACGAGCGGAGTGAAGTAGACGCCCGCCCAGACGACGCCCGCGCGGAGCAGCGCCTCGGCGGCGATCACGATCGCCATGCCGATGATCGCGTGGCGGGCCGTCGAACGACGGGCTGACGGTGTCGGTTCTGTCATGGCGGTTCGGTCTCGGCCGGGGGCGCCGCGCCCGGGGTTTTCGGTTGACGCCGCATCCGGCGGCGAATACGCTCCCCGTACTCTATCACGCCGGAGGAAAGGGGACAAGGGATCCCGCGCGATGGAAATCGCTACGGAAGAACGGTACGGAACCCGTCATCGATGCGGGATCGTTCTCGGCCCGGCTCTGTTCGCCGCCGCTTTCCTCCTTCCGGAGAGCTTCCTGTCGGGCGAGGCGCGCCTTGTAGCCGCCGTCACCGCGCTCATGGGCGCGCTGTGGATATGCGAGAGCATCCCTCTCGCCGTGACCGCGCTCCTGCCGGTCGTCATCTTCCCGATCGCCGGCATCGCACCGCTCCCGAAGACCGCGTCCTCCTACGCCGCTCCGGAGATATTTTTATTCATGGGAGGATTCTTCATCGCCGTCGCGATGCAGCGCTGGGGTCTTCATCGGCGGATCGCGCTCGGGATCGTCTGTATCTTCGGATGCCGCGGCCCCCGCATCATCCTCGGCTTCATGATCGCGACCGCCGCCATATCGCTCTGGGTCTCGAACACCGCCACGGCGATGATGATGCTCCCGATCGCGCTCGCGGTGCTCCGGACGCTCGAGGAGCACGGCGGCGCGTCGGAGTCGGGGTTCGGAGAGTTCCGCACGGCGCTGCTCCTCGGCATCGCCTACGGAGCGAGCATCGGTGGCGTCGGCACGCTCATCGGCACGCCGCCGAACCTCGTGTTCGCGGCGCAGGTGCGGTCGCTCTATCCCGGCGCGGAGCCGGTGAGCTTCGTGCGATGGATGGCCGTGGGGCTTCCCTTCGTGGCCGTCTTTCTGCCGATCGCATGGCTCTTTCTCACGCGCGCGGCTCTCCGGGGCTCGCGGCTCGGCTTCGGCGACGCGGGGGAGGCGATCCGCGCCGCGCGGCGCGAGCTCGGTCCCATGAGTCGCGGTGAACGAGCGGCGCTCGCCGTCTTTCTCGCCGCCGTCGCGGGATGGGTGACGCGCGGAGACGTCGCGATCGGCTCGTTCACCCTCCGCGGCTGGGAGTCGCTCGCGGGCCTCTCCGGCTACGTTCACGACGCCACGGTCGCCGTCGCGGCGGCGGTCGCGCTGTTCGTCATCCCCGTCGACTGGCGGAAGGGAGTGTTTCTTCTCGACTGGCGGGCGGCGAAGGAGATCCCCTGGGGCATCCTCATCCTCTTTGGCGGCGGCATCGCCCTCGGCGCGGGTTTTCTCGAGAGCGGGCTCGCCGCCCGGATCGCGGCGGGCATGTCGCTCTTCGCCGGGGCGCCGCTCCCCGTCGTCATCGCGCTCTCCGCGACCATCGTCACGTTCCTCACGGAGATCACGTCGAACACGGCCGTCGCCGCCATCATGCTGCCGATCCTGGGCTCGACCGCGATCGGTTTCGGCGTCCACCCCTTCGTGCTCATGATCCCGGCCGCGATATCGGCCTCGTGCGCGTTCATGCTGCCCGTGGCGACGCCCCCGAACGCGATCATGTTCTCGAGCGGGATGATCCCCATGACCGGCATGGTCCGGATCGGCATCGTCATGAACCTCATCGGGGTCGCCCTCGTGACGCTGCTCATGTATCTCGTCGCGATCCCGGTGTTCGGCCTGCGCCTCGCGGATCTCCCCGCGTGGGCCCATCCGTAATCCGCCGCGGCGGCGGGCGGGAGAGGATCGGCCCGGCGGCGCGAAAAAAGGCTTTTGGAAGGACCCTTCCCGGCGTTATGGTATCGTGATGACGCAGGAACGATTCACACGCTATCTCGTCGGCGCCGCGAGCGACCGCGGGTCGATCCGCGAACGCAACGAGGATTACTTCGGCATCGTCTCGCCGGGAACGGCCGAGCTTGAGGAGTCGCTCGGCGTCCTCGTCGTCGTCTCAGACGGCATGGGCGGCCATCTCTCCGGAGCCGAGGCGAGCAAGAAAGCGGTGGAGACGCTCGGGGACGCGTACTACGCGGACGGCGCGGCGGCGGGGGATCTCGCCCCGGCCCGGGCGAACCGGCTGCGCTGGGCGTTTCTCGAGGCCAACCGCGAGGTCTACGAGACGATCGGCGAGGGGCGCAACGGAATGGCCGGCACGACCTGCACCGCGGCCGTGCTGCTTCCCGATCGCGTCGTCATCGCGCACGCCGGAGACTCGCGGGCGTACCTCCTGCGCGACGGCGACATCGCGCAGCTCACCGAGGATCACAGTCTCGTCGGCGACATGGTGCGCAAGGGAATCCTCTCCAAGGAGGAGGCCGCGCGGCACCCGCACCGCAACGTGATCACGAGGGCGATGGGGCTCCGCGGAAGCCTCGACGTCGACATCGAGGAAACTGCTCCGATCGCGCTCGGGGATCGCGTCCTCATATGCAGCGACGGGCTCTTCTCGATGCTCGGCGAACGGGAGATCGCCGAGATCGCGGCGAAGGGAAGCCCCGAAAAGGCCTGCCGGAAGCTCGTGAAACGCGCGAAGGAAGAGGGCGGGAGCGACAACATCACCGTGCTCATCGCCGAGAAGATCGCCTGAAGCCGCACCGAACGTGTAACACATTTAAATTATTAATGTTATGCGCATTGCCGGGGCGTCGAAATCGCTCGGGAAATTCCTGGAGAATAATATTGACACCCCATATCTGGTATGCAATATTGTGGCTCGCCCCAATAGCTGGTATCGAAAACCGCGGAACGGGGCGAAACAATCGACAGGATCTAAATTATTAAAGGAACGGGGGTTGGCATGAATGCGCCTCGGAATAAGCCGCAGCTTTCCGAAAACACCCTTCGCGTGCTCGAAAAACGCTACCTTCGCAAGGATATCGACGGAAACGTGACCGAAACCCCCGAGGAGTTGTTCCAGCGGGTCGCCTTGAACGTTTCGTCGGCGGAGCGCCTCTACGGCAAGACCGAGAAATGCCGCCAGTGGAACGACGAGTACTACGACATGATGGCCTCCCTCGATTTCCTGCCGAACTCGCCGACGCTCATGAACGCCGGCGCGGAGCTGCAGCAGCTCTCCGCGTGCTTCGTGCTGCCGATCGACGATTCGATGGAGAGCATCTTCGAGACGATCAAGCACACGGCGCTCATACACAAGAGCGGGGGCGGCACGGGGTTCTCCTTTTCGCGCATCCGTCCGAAAAACGACGTCGTCAAGACGACGAAGGGCATCTCGAGCGGCCCCATATCCTTCATGACCGTGTTCGACGCAGCGACGGAGACGGTCAAGCAGGGCGGCACCCGCCGCGGCGCCAACATGGCGATCCTGCGCGTCGATCACCCCGACATACTCGATTTCATCACCGCGAAAC
This sequence comes from bacterium UBP1_UBA4783, assembly GCA_002403075.1. Classification (GTDB taxonomy): domain Bacteria; phylum Krumholzibacteriota; class Krumholzibacteriia; order Krumholzibacteriales; family Krumholzibacteriaceae; genus SSS58A. The sequence goes on from DHHB01000035.1 coordinate 60,636, forward strand.
GCGAGAACAGCCGGCTCAACAACTTCAACATCTCAGTCGGCGTCACCGAGGAGTTCATGCGCGCGGTCAAGGAGGACCGCGACTACGCGCTCATGAATCCGCACGGGGGCGAGGTCGTCGACCGCATCAGCGCGCGCAAGGTCTTCGAGATGATCATCGAGTTCGCGTGGAAGAACGGCGAGCCGGGGATCGTGTTTCTCGACCGGATCAACCGGTTCAATCCGACGCCGCACGTCGGCGAGATCGAGAGCACGAACCCGTGCGGGGAGCAGCCGCTCCTGCCGTACGAGTCGTGCAACCTCGGCTCGATCAACCTCTCCCACATGATCGACCGGTCGGGACCGAAGCCCGCGATCGACTTCGCGAAGCTCGGGCAGATCGTGCGGAAAGCGGTTCGCTTTCTCGACGACGTGATCGACATGAACCGCTACCCGCTCGAAAAAATCCGGGAGATGACGCTCCAGAACCGCAAAATCGGGCTCGGGGTCATGGGATTCGCCGACATGCTCATCGCCCTCGAGATCCCGTACAACTCGGCGGAGGCGCTCGAGGTCGCCGAGGAGGTCATGGGGTTCATCCAGCGCGAATCGCGCGCCGCGAGCGAAGCGCTCGCCGCCGAGCGAGGCACCTTTCCGGCCTTCAAGGGGAGCGTGTACGACCGCGAGGGCGGCTCCCGGATGCGCAACGCCACGACGACCACCATCGCGCCGACGGGAACGCTCAGCATCATAGCCGGGTGCTCGAGCGGCATCGAGCCGCTCTTCGCCGTCGCGTTCGTCCGCAACGTCATGGATCGCGACGAGCTCGTCGAGGTGAACCCGCACTTCAAGGAGATCGCCGAGCGCGAGGGGTTCTTCAGCGAAGAGCTCATGAAGAAGGTGGCCGCCGAAGGCACGATCGCCGGGATCCAGGAGATCCCCGAGAAATGGCGCCGGATATTCACGACGGCGCACGACATCAACCCCGAGTGGCACGTGCGGATCCAGGCGGCGTTCCAGAAGTACACGGACAACGCCGTGTCGAAAACCGTGAACTTCCCGAACGCGGCCACCAAGCAGGACGTCGAGAAGGTATACGTGCTCGCGTACGAGCTCGGATGCAAGGGCGTGACGATCTACCGAGACGGCAGCCGCGACGAGCAGGTGCTCAATATCGGCTCCGTGAACCGGGTCGAGGAGAAGGCCGCCGCGGGGGATCCGCTGCTCACGCCCCGGCCGCGCCCCTCCGTCATCGTCGGGAGCACTCGGAAGATGACGACGGGCTGCGGCAACCTCTACGTCACGATCAACGAGGACGAGCACGGGCTGTTCGAGGTCTTCACCCAGATGGGAAAGGCGGGCGGGTGCTCGTCGTCGCAGGCCGAGGCGATCAGCCGGCTCATTTCGCTGTCGCTCCGCGCGGGGCTCGATCCGAAATCGATCGTGAAGCAGCTCCGCGGCGTGCGGTGTCCCAACCCCGGGTGGGAAAAGGGCGGCATGATCCTCTCGTGCAGCGACGCCATCGCGAAGGCGCTCGAGCGCTATCTCGCCGAAAAGAAGACCCCCGCCGGCAAGAAGGTCGCGAAGCTCGCCGCCGCCTCGTCGGAGAGGGTCGCCGGGTTCTGCCCCGATTGCGGTGGGATGCTCGAGCACGAGAGCGGCTGCGCCGTGTGCCACGGGTGCGGCTTCTCGAAGTGCGGATGACCCGCGCCGCACCGGGCGCGCACGCGACAGGCTCGAACGCCCCTTTCGACGACGGCCGGAAGGGGCGTTTTTTCGTGGTTGCCGGCGCGGCGCGCGGCTTCGGCCGCGAGGGCGCGCCGGGGAGAGCCGCCGCGGAAACGGAGGATCGTTCATGAAGAGCAAGGTCGATTTCGACGCGTCGCAGACGCTCGCGCCCCTTCCCGTCGTGCTCGTCGGGTGCGCGCACGCGGAGCTCGGGCTCAACCTTCTCACGGTGGCGTGGACGGGGATCGATTGCTCCGATCCTCCCGCGATCCACGTGTCGATCAGACCCGGCAGGCATTCCCACCGGATGATCGCGGAATCGGGTTGCTTCACCGTCAATGTCCCGATCCGCGACCTGCTCCGTCAGCTCGATCTCTGCGGGATCGTCTCGGGGCGCGACGGCGACAAGTGGCGCCGCGCGGGGCTCACGCCCCTCACGGGGACGTCCGTCGCGGCGCCGCTCGTGGCCGAGTGTCCCGTGAACTTCGAGTGCGCGCTCGCGAGAGTCGTTCCCCTCGGCGCGCACGACATGTTCATCGGCGAGATCGTCGCCCGCCACGCGGACGCGGATCTCGTCCGCGGCGGCCGCGTCGACTTCTCGAAGCTGCCGCTCGTCGCGTACGTGAACGGCGAATACTGGAGCCTCGGCGAGCGGATCGGGACGTACGGTTTCTCGGGAAAGGAGCGGGCGTGAGCGGAGAGGGGGGGGGACCGGACGGGCGCTCGGCGATCCTCGTCGCGACGATCGCTTCGTTCGTCGCGCCGTTCATGGGGGCGGCCGTCAACGTCGCGCTCCCGGCGATCGGCGCGGAGTTCTCGCTGCCGGCCGTCTCGCTCGGATGGGTCGCGACGGCCTACCTTCTCGCCGCCGCGATATTCCTCCTGCCGTTCGGACGACTCGGCGACCTGTACGGCCGCAAAAGGATCTTTCTCGCCGGCAACGTCCTCTTTACGATCGCCTCGCTCCTGTGCGCGTTCGCGGTCTCGGCGACGATGCTCGTGGGGGCTCGTTTCCTGCAGGGCGTCGGAGCGGCCATGATATTCGGAACGAGCGTCGCCATCGTCACTTCGGCCGTTCCGCCGGGGAAACGGGGGCGGGCGCTCGGCGTCGCCGTCGCGGCCACCTACCTCGGGCTCTCTCTCGGACCGGTCGTCGGCGGATTTCTCACCCACTGGCTCGGATGGCGGAGCATCTTCCTCTTCACGGCGCCGCTCGGGGCGCTCGTGATCGCGTTCGTCGTCCTTCGTCTCGAGGGGGAGTGGACGGGGGCGAAGGGGGAGCGGTTCGACGCGCCCGGCGCCGTTCTCTCGAGCGGTTCGCTCGCCTCGCTCATGTACGGGTTCACGCGGCTTCCCGCCGCGGCCGGCGCGTGGCTCATCCTCGCCGGAGCCGCGGGCCTCCTCGCCTTCGGGCTCTGGGAGCTCCGCGCCCGGCAGCCGCTCATCGATCTTCGCCTCGCGGCGGGGAACCGCGTCTTCGCTTTCTCGAACCTCGCCGCGCTCGTCAACTACAGCGCGAGCTTCGCCGTCGGATTCCTCATGAGCCTCTACCTCCAGTACGTCAAGGGGTTCGATCCGCGCCAGGCAGGCGCCGTCCTCGTCGCTCAGCCGATCGTCATGGCGCTGTGCTCCCCGTTCGCCGGGCGGCTCTCCGACCGGATCGAATCCCGGATCGTGGCCTCCGCCGGCATGGCGATCACGGCGGCCTCCCTCTTTCTCTTCATCTTTCTCGGCGCCGGGACGCCGCTCGCCGCCGTCGTTCTCAACCTCATGCTGCTCGGGCTCGGCTTCGCCCTGTTCTCCTCGCCGAACACGAACGCTGTCATGAGCTCCGTCGAAAGCCGCTTCTACGGCGTCGCCGGGGCGACGCTCGGCACCATGCGCGCGGCCGGCCAGATGATGAGCCTCGGGATCGCGATGCTCGTCTTCGCGCTCGTGCTCGGCGGCGCGCGGATCACCCCGGAGCTGCACGGGCGGTTCGTCGAGAGCGTGAGACTCGCCTTCGTCGTCTTCGCCGCCCTGAGCGTCGCCGCCGTTTTCGCCTCTCTCGCCCGCGGTTCCGTCCGCGGGCGCGCCGAATAACGGCGTTCGCGCCGCTGTATCCCCGGAGAAACCGCTCGACAACGAAGCGCTGCGACGGCGGCGATCCATTCTCGGCGAGGTGACCACGATGAACGAACGCGTGTTCGGCCGCGGCACGGGGTGGCTCCCCGACTATCCGGACGTCCGCGATTACACCGTCGACCGCGGCGAGGTGAGTCCGCGGCTGCGTGAGCTCGGGGAGCGGGATTCGGTGCGGGCGATGCTCGCCAAGTCCCTCGGCGGCCGCCGCCGCGGCGGAGCGATCCCAGCGACCGCCGATCTGCGGCGGTGGTGCTCCCGCGTGGAGGATCAGGGGGAGATCGGCTCGTGCACGGCGCACGCCGCCGCCTCCCTCGTCGAGTACTTCGAGCGGCGCTCGTTCGGCTCCCACACGGACGTCTCGCGCCTCTTCGTCTACAAGACGACGCGGAACCTCATGCGCGCCGACGGCGACACGGGGGCGTTCATCCGCGCGGCGATGGGAGCGCTCGTGCTCTTCGGCGCCCCCCCCGAGGAATACTGGCCGTACCGCCCGGCGGCGTTCGATCGCGAGCCGCCCGCCTTCTGCTACGCCTTCGCCCGGAGCTACCGGGCGGTGAGCTACTACCGGCTCGATCCGCCCGGCGCCGCTCCGGAAGAGCTTCTCCTGCGCCTGCGCGCGAACCTCGCCGCGGGGCTTCCCGCGATGTTCGGGTTCACCGTGTACGGCTCGATCGCGGAGGCCGCGGATTCGGGACGGATACCGTTTCCGGGAGGGAGCGACGAAGTCGTCGGCGGGCACGCGGTCGCGGCGGTCGGCTACGACGACCGCATGAAGATCCGCGGCGCTTCTTCGGGCTCGCCGGAAACGACGGGAGCGCTCCTCGTCCGCAACTCGTGGGGCGCCTCGTGGGGGGAGAAGGGGTACGGCTGGCTGCCCTACGCCTACGTTCTCGAGGGGCTCGCCGACGACGTCTGGTCGCTGCTCAAGAACGAGTGGATCGATACGGGGCAGTTCAAGGCGTAGCTCAGGCGGCGAACAGGAGGGCGATCCGGTCGGCGACGCAGAACCCCTCGATCGTTGGAACGGCGCGGTCGCCCTCGACCGAGACGAGGGAGTCGCGGACGAGCCGGTCGAGCACGGCCTCCCAGTCGGGGCGCCGCCGCAGCGTCGCGAGCGGAACGCCGTCCGCCGTCCGGAATCCGAGCGAGAGGGATTCGAGGGCGCGCTCCTCCTCTCCGATCGTTTCCCGGCCCTCGACGGGCGCGCGGCCCTCTTCGGCCGCGCCGAGGTACGCGTCGAGCGGCCGCACGTTCCACCACCGCTCGTCCCCGCCGAACGAGTGCGCCGATGGGCCGAGGCCGAGGTAGGGCACGCCTCGCCAGTAGGCGAGGTTGTGCCGCGAGACGTGCGCCGCGCCGCGCGCGAAGTTCGAGACTTCGTAGTGGATATACCCGCGCGACCGGAGCAGGGCGGAGGTTTCGAGAAGGAATCGGCGTCCCGCCGTCTCGCTCATCCCGCGGAGCGTCCCCGCGGCCCGGCGCGCCCCGAACTCCGTTCCGGCGTCGATCGTGAGCTCGTAGCACGAGAGGTGCTCGGGCGCGTGATCGAGGGCGGTCTCGAGCGTGCGCATCCATGAGCCGAACGTCTGCCCCTCGATACCGTACATGAGATCGACGCCGAGGTTCGCGAACCCCGCCTCGCGCGCGAGGGCGATCGCCCCTCGCGCCGTCGATGCGTCGTGCCGGCGTCGAAGCCGCCGCAGAACCGCGTCGTCGAACGACTGGACGCCGAGAGAGAGCCGCGTGACGCCGAGCCTCCGCCACGCGGCGAGCAGATCGGCGTCGACGTCGTCCGGATTGGCCTCGATCGTCGCCTCGACCCCGGCCGAAAAAACGAAGACGCCGCGAAGGGTGTCGAAGAGGCGCGAGACGTCCCCGGCGCCGAGCAGCGAGGGCGTGCCGCCGCCGATGTACAGCGTGTCGAACGCCGGGAAGACGCCGCGGTAGAGCGCGGCCTCCCGCTCGAGGGCGGCGAGCCAGCGGCGCTCGTTTCCGCTCTCGGGCGTCGAGTAGAATCCGCAGTAGGGGCATTTCGTCCGGCAGAACGGCACGTGGACGTAGAGACCCGCTCCGGCGCCGCCCGCCGTCGGCGGGACGCGCCAGGCGGGCGCGGCGGGAGAGCCGTCATTCCTCTTCATTCGTCTTGAGAACCGCCACGAAGGCGCTCTGGGGGATCATGACCTGGCCGACGGTGCGCATCTTCTTCTTGCCCTTCGCCTGCTTCTCGAGGAGCTTCCGCTTCCGGGTGATGTCGCCGCCGTAGCACTTGGCGGTCACGTCCTTGCGGAAGGGGGCCACGGTCGAGCGGGCGACGATCTTGCCGCCGATCGCCCCTTGGATCGCGATCTTGAAGAGATGCCGCGGAATCTCCTTGCGGAGCCTCTCGCAGACGTTCACCGCGCGCATGCGCGCGCGATCCGCGTGGACGACGATAGCCAGCGCGTCCACGCGCTCGCCGTTCACGAGGATGTCGAGCTTCACGAGCTCGCTCCGGCGGTAATCGAGAAGCTCGTAGTCGAAGGAGCCGTAGCCCTGCGTGACGCTCTTGAGCTTGTCGTAGAAATCGTAGACGACTTCGCTCAAAGGGAGGTCGAAGAGGAGCTCGATCCGGCCCGGGACCGGATAGCCGTAACGCGGGTTTTCCCCCCTTCGGTCGAGGCAGAGCTTCATGACGGCCCCGAGGTAGCGGTCCGGCATGAGGATCGTCGCGCGGATGTACGGCTCGAGGGCATAGTCGATGGCGATCGGATCGGGGTAGTGCACGGGATTGTCGACGACGATCGTCTCTCCGCTCTTGAGAACGAAGTGAAACTCGACGCTCGGCGACGTCATGATGATCGATTGATCGAACTCCCGCTCGAGCCGTTCCTGGAATATCTCGAGGTGGAGGAGCCCGAGGAAGCCGCACCGGAACCCTTGCCCGAGCGCGGCGGAGGAATCGCGCTGATACACGAGCGAGGCGTCGTTCAGCTTGTAGCGCTCCATCGAATCGGCGAGCGCGTCGAAGTCCTCGCTGCTCACGGGATAAATGGAGGAAAAGACGACCGGCTTGACCTCGCGGAACCCGGGAAGCGGCGCCGCCACGGGTCTGTCGACGTGCGTGATCGTGTCGCCGATGCGGGTGTCGCTCACGGTCTTGATCCCGGCGATGACGTATCCGACCTCTCCCGCCCGGAGGGCGGGGCGGCGTTCACGGTCGATGCGGAACACGCCGACCTCTTCGACGCGGTGCGACGTGCCGAGGGACATGAGCCGGATGTCGTCCCCCGCGCGGATCGTTCCGTCGAAGATGCGGAAGCTGATGATGGCGCCGCGGAAGGGGTCGTATTTCGCGTCGAAGATGAGCGCGGCGAGCGGCGCCTCGGGTTCCCCCGCCGGCGGCGGGATGCGGAGCGTGATCGCCTCGAGGATGTCGTCGATGCCGGTCCCCTCCTTGGCGGAGCAGAGGATCGCGTCGTCGGCGTCGAGCCCGAGTTCCGTCTCGATCTCGACGCGCGTATGATCGATGTCGGCGGAGGGGGAATCGATCTTGTTGATCACGGGGATGATCGCGAGCTGGTGCTCGAGCGCGGCGTACATATTGGCGAGCGTCTGCGCCTGCACCCCCTGCGTCGCGTCGACGAGGAGCAGCACGCCCTCGCAGGAGGCGAGCGCGCGGGACACCTCGTACGAGAAATCGACGTGCCCCGGGGTGTCGATGAGGTTGAGGATGTACTGCTCGCCGGCGGCGCTCGTGTAGGGCATGCACACGGTCTGGCTCTTGATCGTGATGCCGCGCTCGCGCTCGATATCCATCGTGTCGAGCATCTGATCGTGGAATTCGCGGTCCTCGACGAGCTTCGCGCGCTGTATGAAACGGTCGGCGAGCGTGGATTTTCCGTGATCGATGTGCGCGATGATGCTGAAATTGCGTATCTGCGCCATGCGGCGGCCACCCCGTGCCGTGCGTTTCCGGTGAACGTGAACGATGAAATGTAGCGATTTCACGCCCGGGTGTAAAGACCGCTTTTGGACGGCCCCGCGCCGGAACGTTCGCTCGCCCGTCCCGCTCGAATCGGTTCGCGCCGGCGGCAACTGCCGACGGCAAATGCGCCGTTGTGCGGGACGCGCGGCGTGCGCTATAGTGAGCCTTCCCGCGGGCGACCGGCGCCGCCCGCGGGCTCATGCGGTCCGCATCGCCCGGGGCTTCAGCGGGAAGACGCCTATGGACTGGAACACGATCATCGACGGCACGCTCTTTCGATGGGTCGTCACGCCTCTCCTCATCTTTCTCGCGCGCATCGGCGACCAGTCGATCGGCACGATCCGGATCATCTTTATCGGGCGAGGGAACAAGGTCATCGCGCCGTTCCTCGGATTTTTCGAGGTGCTCATCTGGCTGCTCGCGATACGCCAGATCATGACGAACCTCACGAACGGCTTCTACTACGTCGCCTACGCGGGAGGTTTCGCCGCGGGCACGTTCGTCGGCATGTACATCGAGGAAAAGCTCGCGATGGGGGTGATGCTCATCCGCATCGTGACGAGCCAGGGGGACGAGGCGCTCATCGAGCGGCTCAAGGCGGAGGATTACGGGGTGACGAGCGTGGACGCCGCCGGGGCGCGCGGGCAGGTGCACCTCATCTATACGATCGTGAAGCGCGCGGATCTCGCGCGCGTCGTCGGCATCATCGACCGCTTCAATCCGCGGGCCTTCTACACGATCGAGGACGTCCGGTTCGCGAGGGAAGGGGTGTTTCCGGCGGACGGCCGCTCGCCGCTGCGGAGGCATCTCGACGTGTTCCGGTTCTGGAAAAAGGGCAAGTGACGCTCCGCCCCGCGGGCCGGCGGGCGGCGGGAGATCGAGACGCGATGAACGACCGGACCCGCGCGTTTTCCCCCGACGCGATCCGGGGGCTCTCCGACGAAGAGGCCGCGCGCCGGCTCGCGAGAGACGGCCCGAACGAGCTGCCGTCGGCGGCCCGCCGGTCGATCTTCCGCATCGCCCTCGGCGTCGTCCGCGAGCCCATGTTCGTTCTGCTGGTCGCCTGCGGCTCCCTCTATTTCGCGCTCGGAGACGCGGCGGAGGGGTTCATGCTCCTCGGCTTCGTCTTCGTCATCATGACGATCACGTTCTATCAGGAACGCAAGACCGAGCGCGCGCTCGAGGCCCTGAAGAACCTCTCGAGTCCGCGCGCCCTCGTCATTCGCGGCGGCGTCGAACGGCGCGTCGCGGGGCGGGAAGTGGTCCGCGGCGATACGATCGTCCTCGCCGAGGGAGACCGCGTCCCCGCCGACGGCGTGATACTCTGGCACGGCAGCCTCGCCGCCGACGAATCGCTTCTCACCGGAGAGTCGTTCCCCGTCGACAAGACCGTCTGGGACGGAACGGCCGGCATGCGGTGCCCGGGCGGCGACGGGCTGCCCTTCGTCTATTCGGGAACGATGGTCGTGCGCGGACAGGGGATCGTCGAGGTCAAGGCCGTCGGGCTCGACACCGAGATCGGCAGGATCGGCCGGACGCTCCAGGCGCTGAAATCCGAAGACACGCCCCTGCAGAAGGAGACGGCCCGGATCGTCCGCGGCTTCGCCGTCGCCGGGCTCGCGCTCTGCGCCGTCGTCGTCGTCGCCTACGCGCTGACGCGGGACGATTGGATCGGCGGGCTGCTCGCCGGCATCACGCTCGCGATGGCGATAGTGCCCGAGGAGTTCCCCGTCGTGCTCACGATCTTTCTCGCGCTCGGCGCCTGGCACCTCTCGCGCAGCCGCGTGCTCACCCGGCATATGCCGGTGATAGAGACGCTCGGATCGGCGACCGTTCTGTGTGTCGACAAGACCGGCACCCTCACGATGAACCGGATGGCCGTGCGAGAGCTCTTCGCCGGCGGGCGCTCGCTCGACGTGAGCTGCGCGGGCGACGAGCCGCTGCCCGAGGCCTTTCACGAGATCCTCGAGTTTTCCATCCTCGCGAGCCAGCGTGATCCGTTCGACCCGATGGAGAAAGCGTTCAAGCGGTTCGGTGACGACTGTCTCGCGCACACCGAGCACCTCCACGACGATTGGACCCTCGTTCACGAGTATCCGATTTCGGAGAGCCTGCTCGCGATATCGCGCGTCTGGAAATCCCCGGGGGGAGACGAGCTCGTCATCGCGGCGAAGGGCGCTCCCGAGGTCGTCGCGGACCTCTGTCATCTCGGCGAGCGGGAGATCGGCGAACTCGCCGGGCCGGTGCAGGCGATGGCCGGCCGCGGGCTCCGGGTGCTCGGCGTGGCGAAGGCGCACGTCCGAGCGGGAGAGCTTCCCGGCGGCCAGCACGATTTCGACTTCCGGTTCCTCGGCCTCGTCGGTCTCGCCGATCCGATCCGGCCCGGAGTCGCGGACTCCCTGCGGGAATGCGCGGACGCGAACATCCGCGTGGTCATGGTGACCGGCGATTATCCCGGCACGGCCAGCGCCGTCGCCCGGCAGGCGGGGCTCCGAGGGAACGGCGAGGTCGCGACGGGGGCGGACCTCGAGCGGATGGACCGGCCGGCGCTCGAACGCCTCGCGGCGCGCGTGAACGTATTCGCGCGCGTCATGCCCGAGCAGAAGCTCCTCCTCGTGAACGCCCTCAAGGCGAACCGCGAAACCGTCGCCATGACGGGGGACGGCGTGAACGACGCGCCCGCCCTCAAATCGGCGCACATCGGGATCGCGATGGGGGGGAGGGGGACCGACGTGGCGCGCGAGGCCGCCTCCATCGTTCTCCTCGACGACGATTTCTCGTCGATCGTGAAGGCGGTGCGCATGGGACGCAGGATCTTCGACAACCTCAAGAAGGCGATGGCCTACATCCTCGCCATACACGTGCCGATCGCGGGGCTCTCGCTGATCCCCGTGCTCCTGAAATGGCCCCTCGTGCTGCTCCCCGTGCACATCGTGTTCCTCGAGCTCATCATCGATCCCGCCTGCTCGGTGGTCTTCGAAGGGGAGCCGGAGGAGACGAACATCATGCGTCGGCCGCCGCGCGCGCTCGGGGAGCCGCTCTTCGGAAAACGCACGGTGCAGTTCAGCGTGCTTCAGGGGCTCGTCGTTCTCGCGGTGACGCTCGCGATCTTCGCCGCGGCCCGCTCGCTCGGACGGGAGACGGATGAGGCGCGGGCCTTCGCTTTCACGACGCTCGTCGTCGCGAACCTCGCCCTCATCTTCACGAACCGGTCCTGGTCGCGCTCGATCGCGCGGACGCTGCGAACCCGGAACGCCGCGGCGTGGTGGTGCGCGGGCGGAGCGATCCTCTTCCTCGGGCTCATCCTGTACGTGCCGTTTCTGCGGGGGCTGTTCCGGCTCGCGACGCTGCACGCCGCGGATCTGCTCGTGTGCGCGGGAGCCGGAGTCCTCGGCGTCGTGTGGTTCGAAGCGTTCAAGGCGAGAGCCGCCCGCTCCGCTCCCCGGCCCGCGGCCGGAGGGTGACGAAGGCGCGGCGGAGCGATCGAACGTTCCGGTGCGAAGAAAGGAAACTCGGCATGATGAACGATCCGGCTCGGCAAGCGCTCGAAGCGCTCATGGAGGGAAACGCGCGGTTTCGCGAGGGCAATCCCGCGCACCCCCGGCGGGACGGGCGGCGCCGCGCCGAGACGGCGTCCGGGCAGAGGCCCTTCGCCGCGATCCTGTCGTGCGCGGACTCCCGCGTGCCGCCCGAGATCCTCTTCGATCAGGGGATCGGCGATCTCTTCGTCGTGCGCGCCGCGGGGCACGTGCTCGACGCCGCAGGTCTCGGCAGTCTCGAGTACGCCGCGTCGCACCTCGGCGTGCCGCTCGTCGTCGTGCTCGGACACACGCGCTGCGGCGCCGTGGAGGCCGTTCTCGCGGGCGGCGAAACGTGCGGCAGCGCGCGTTTCGTGGTCGAGGCGATCCGTCCGTCCGTCGAGCGGGCGCGCCTCCTCGGCGGCGATATCCGCCGGGACGCGGTCCGCGAGAACGTCGCCGCGGCGGTGTCCCTCGTCTCCTCCTGCGAGCCGGTGATCGCCGCGCTCGTCGCGGCGGGCTCGACGGCGGTCGTCGGCGCGGTGTACGACGTCGAGAGCGGCGCCGTCGAAATCGTCGGCTGAGATCATCTCACGAGAACGAGACGCGTCGTCGCCGTGTACGCCCCCGCCGCGAGCCGGCAGAAGTATACGCCGCTCGCCGCGGATTTCCCTCGGTCGTCGCGGCCGTCCCACACGGCCGCGTAGCGTCCGGCGGCGGCGCGGCGGTCGACGAGCGTGCGCACGAGCCTTCCCGACGCGTCGAAAATCTTGATCTCCACGGCGCCGTCGCGCGCGAGCGCGTACGGGACGACGGTCGACGGATTGAACGGATTCGGGTACGCGGGATCGAGCCGCGTCGTCGCCGGTCCGCCCTGCGGCCCGCCGGCGTCGGTCGGAACGACGGTCGTGACGCGGATGTCGTCGATGTGCCACCCCTCGAAACCGCGCTGCTCGTCGCTCGCGAAGTGGAACCGCACGAGAACGGGGCCGGAATAGGCGGAGAGATCGAACGTCTCGAACCGCCAGTCGAAGGCGCCCGACCAGCAGCGCTGGTACGGGGCGAGGAAGATCGTGTTGTACGGACTCGCTCGCGACGGGTACGGCGTTGCGGGAGCGAGGATCGTCCACGTGAGTCCGCCGTCGCGCGAGATCTCCGCGACCGCGGCGTCGAGCGCCCAGTACGGGTAGACCGCCCCGGCCTCGGCCTCCATCCGGTGCCAGAAGGTGAGCGTCGAGCCGGTGAAGAGGCACAGCGGCGGAAGCGTCAGCGCCGACTCCGATATGTTCGCGTAGGGCGATTCGTCCGCGCCGCCGCATTTCCAGCTCGAGGGCGCCGAGCGGAAGCGCTCCCCGCTCACGTGCCATTGATCCATCCCGGCGATCGCGCGATGGTCGAAGGGCTCCTCGCTCTCCCCGTGATCGTCGATCTCGAAGCCGCAGGTGCGGACCCTGATCGTGTCCGCGCGCGTCGGAATGTTCTCTCCCGAGAGAGTGAGAACGAGGGTGAGGGGGGTGAAGGGAGGGGTCGATTCGGCGACAAACCAGAGAAGCTCCCCCGCGGATCCGAACGAGCCCCCCGGCGGAACGGCGGCGCTCTCCACCGTTCCCCGCACGACTCGGGCAAAGCCGATTTCCGGTATGGAGAGGGAGAGAACGGCGCCGCGCGCCTCCGTCGATCCCGCGTTCCGGTACGAGCAGATGAAATTCTGAAACTCCCACGCGTCGAGACAGCCGTCTCCGTCCCCCTCCGGCGCGTCGGTGATCGACCACGACTCGAGCGCCACGGCGGGGGAGCTCACGAGCAGAAGCTGCGGCGAACGCCACGTTCCCTCGGTCGCCGCCACGGCGAGGACGATCGGCGCGAGGCGCGGGCCGCCGCCGTTCGCGAGGATCTCCACCGAAAACGCGTCGTCGATCGCCGTTTCCGATCCGGCGCCGAGGTTCCCGACGAAACGGCTTCCGTCGATGATGCGAATCGCCGTGTCCGCGCTCGCCAGCGAGATCTCGACGCCGGTGAGATCCGCGGAGCCCGCGTTCGCGAGCAGCACGACGAGGGCGATCCGCTCGCCGGGCTCCGCGACGCCGTCCCCGTCGCCGGCGCGCGAGAGGAGCGAGTCGTCGCGCACCCCGAGAAGCCTCGCCGAGCAGAGGAGCTCGGCGTCCGCGGCGACCGTGATCGTGTCGTGATACGGGTAGTGATCCGGGGACACGATCGACAGCAGCACGTCGCCGGCGGCGAACGCGCCGAAGTCGACGAGCGCCTCGCCGGCCGCGTCCGTGAACGCCTCCCGGTAGGGTCCCGGCGCCGCCGCGTCGAGGACGACGCGCGCTCCGGCCACGGGGCCGCCGTCGTCGCTCACCCTGACCGCGAAACCGTCCTGTCCCGCGAACGGCGGGGCCGAATACTCGGCGTCGAGGCGCCGCGGCTCGGCGGTCCATACGGGGAGGGCCGGGTCGCCGAGCAGCGTGAGCGTGTAGTACACCCACCTGACGGCGCCGTAGGAGACGTACGGGGCGTTGTCGACGCGCGACCGGTCGTGCGCCTCGCCGAGGCGGCGGCTCCCGCCGCCGAAGAGTGCGCCGAAGAAGCGGCGGTCGAAGAACTGCGAGACGCCGCACGTCGAGCCGGGCGCGTCCCAGCCGAGACGCGTATGGCCGATGAACGCCACGGCGCCGCAGGGCCCGGTGAGGAGCTTCTCGGCGATGCAGTCTTCCGCGCGGACGGCGCCGGCGGGATCGCGGTTGTCGAACGAGGCGGCGTAGCATCCGTGCGACCAGCAGATAAAATGGCTCGAGGAGACGCCGTCGTTAGCGAGCAGCGGCACCTGCGCTCCCGAGAGGCGCATGACCTCGTCGATATTCGCATGGCCGGCGTGGTTGACGAGGTGCACGCCGGCGTTGAGAACCGGCAGAAGCTGCGCCGCGTTCCACGAGCCGAGATCGCGGTCGTACAGCGTGATCGAGCCGTAGAACGGCGGAACGCCCTGCGTGTCGAACCCCCAGCTCGACGAGCCGAAGAGGATCTCGTCCTTGTAATCCCCGCCCCAGGTGTCGACGCCGTTCTCGGACCAGAGGAGCTCGCCCAGCATGAGCGCGCTTTCGCACTGCGGGGCGACGGGGGAGAGCTGGTAGCGCGCGATCTTCGCGATCACGTTCGCGATCTCGGCCGTCGAATCGACGGGAAGCCGTCCGACGCAGACCTCCGGCAGGAGATCCTCTTCGCCGGGTTCCCCGAAGTACGCGTCGCCGTCGGCGTTCCACGTGCCGTCGAGACAGGCGTAGTAGAGATCGGAGGCGACGTCGGGATCGACCGTCGCGCCGACCTTCGCGTAGAGCCCGCGGTGCGGGACGATCTCGTCGTCCCCGCCGAGGAGCACGTACTCGGCGCCCCAGCTCTCGTACGCGTGGGAGATGAAGGCGCGGATCCGCTCCTGCAGGTCCGCGCCGGGGAAGCTCGCTGCGATCCACGCCGTGTCCACGACGCGGGCGCGCATGCCGCAGGAGGTCTTCAACGCCGCGAGCGGCTCGAACGCGGCGACGAACTCCGGCGCCGTGACGATGACGTACTGGGCGAGGTCGGCGGATGCGGGGACGTCCTCCGCCGTCGAGCGCAATCGGTAAAGCGAGGCCGCTCCCGGATTCTCCACGCTCCCTCCGAGAAGGCGCAGCGCCCGTTCGGGCCGGGCCGCGGGCGCTCCGCCGTCCGGATTCGGCGCCGTGCGCACCGTCACCCGCAGGGCCGGGGAGAAGAGGATGCGCCGCTCGGCGGGAAGATAGACGCACGGGTATGCGTTGACGAAGGCGATGCGGACGCCGCTCGCGGACTGTTCGGAATCGAGCTCGCCCCGCCGGGCGGGAAACGGAAGGGAGGAGAGGTAGATCGACTCGTCCCGGCCGGCGCGCGGCGCGGGAGAGCCGGGCGGCGCCTGCGGCGGCATCGGGAGCAGGTCGAAGGAGACGGGGATCTCGATCGAGCCTTCCGGCTCGACGGCGACGTCGACGACGCGCTCCCCCGGGGGCAGTATGAAACGGACCGCGCGGACGGGGATCATGGGCTCGCCCGGACGGCCGATCGAGCGGCAGCCGCCGACCGAGACGAACACGCCGCCGTCCCGGCGGTCGAGCGCCGGCGCGTCGAACACGATCCGCGCGGTGAGGATTTCGGACCTCGCGCCGGCGGCGAGAAGGATGATCGCGAGGGCGGTCGCTGCGGCTCGGCGTGATGTCATGGCGTCGTTGCTTCTTCCTTCCTCGGGCCGATGTGCTATAGTATACCATATCGCGCAAGGCGTGGGCGGCCGATAGCCCCGCGCTTCGAGAGGAACGGCGTATCCACGGGCTGCGGGGACCGAGGTTCGATGACGAAACGGTGCGCACATATCGACGACAACGTCGAGCGGTGCCCGTGCACGTACGAGGGGTGCCCTCGCCACGGCAACTGCTGCGAGTGCCTCCGGTATCACATCGCCGCCCGCGAGCTTCCCGCGTGCGCTTTTCCGCCCGACGTCGAGAGAACATGGGATCGCTCCTTCGAGCGGTTCATAAAAACCTACCGGTGAAAAGCGCGCCGCGCCGGGATGCCGGCCCGCTTCCGCCGCCCGGGGGATCGCCGATGGATGATATCGCGAGGGTCCGCGTCGTCGTCACCGGCGTCGTTCAAGGGGTCGGATTCCGCTCGTTCGCGACGCATCTCGCGCGCGAGTACGCCATCAAGGGCTGGGTGCGCAACCGCGCTGACGGCGCCGTGGAGCTCGAGGCGGAGGCGGAGCGGGCCATCGTCGAGTCCTTTCTGCGGGATATCCGCATCGGACCCAGCCGCGCCGAGGTGGACGGACTCGCCGTCGAGAAGATCCCTCCGCTCGGAGCCGAAACGGGTTTCTCCGTGCGTTTTTAGCGCTCGCATCTTGCCGTCGCGTCGTTTTTTCTTGATTTTGACCGGCGGCGCACGAAAAATTCAGTGAGCACGCCGCGCCGGGCGGCCGCCGAACGGGCCGGAAGACGGGAACCTCGAGGCCGGTTCGGCGTACTATGGTGAGCGTGTTCCGGCGCACCGCAGACCAAGGAGGTCGAGTCATGGACGTGAAAACGAAGCGATCGAAGGCGATCATCGCCGTCGTCGGCGTCGCCGTCATCTTTATCCTCGGCATGGGCGCGGAGCGCATCATCAGCCTCGCGGGGCGGCCCGGCACGGGGGATACCCTCTTCCCGGCGGCGCGCGCGCAGTCGTCCGTTCCGGTCGACATTCCGAGCGTCGTCGAGAAGGCCGTCCCGGCCGTCGTCAACATCCAGACGAAAAAGGTCACCCGGGTGAGCCAACAGGTGCCCCCGATGTTCCGGGATCCGATGTTCCGGCAGTTTTTCGGCGACGAGTTCATGCGGCGCTTCAACGTGCCGCAGGAGCGGGTGTCCCGTTCGCTCGGTTCGGGGGTCGTCGTGAGCGGGGACGGCTACATCCTCACGAACAACCATCTCGTCGGCGACGTCGACGAGGTGCTCGTCATACTGCCCGACGAACGCGAGTTCAATGCGCGGGTCGTGTGGGCGGACACGAGGACCGAGGTGGCGCTCCTCAAGATCGAGGCGAAGGATCTGCCGACGATACGCCTCGGGGATTCGTCGGCGCTCCGGCTCGGCGAGACGGTCATCGCGATCGGGTACCCCTTCGGCGTCGGGCAGACCGTCACGCAGGGGATCGTGAGCGCCCTGGGGAGGACGTTCAAGGACGCCGAGCGCAGCGGGCTCTTCGTCGATTTCATCCAGACGGACGCCGCGATCAATCCGGGGAACTCGGGAGGCGCCCTCATCAACGCGCAGGGAGAGCTCGTCGGCATCAACACGCTCATCGTATCGAACACGGGAAGCTACGCGGGGCTCGGCTTCGCCATCCCGATCAACCTCGCGAGAGAGGTCATGAACGACATTATCGCGCACGGGCGCGTCATACGAGGGTACCTCGGCGTCGACATGGACGACCTCACCGCCGACAAGGCGGAGTTCTTCGGCCTGAACAAGGGCGAGGGGGCCATTATCACCTTCATCGTCGAGGGAAGCCCCGCGGAGAAGGCCGGGCTCGCGGCGGACGATGTCGTGACGGCGATCAACGGCGAGCCGGTGAAGAACACGAACGATCTGCGCAGAATCGTCGCCGCGATCAAACCCGGCGAAAAGGCCGCGATCGATCTCGTGCGGGACGGAAAGCGGATGAAGATCACGGCGACGGTGGGGACTCGTCCGGACGAGCGCGAAACCGCGCAGACGCAGGAGCCGGGCATCGAAGCGGTGAAGCCCGAGCTCGCGCTTCTCAACGGCATCGGTCTCGAGGAGCTCAACCGCACCTACCGGGCGCGGCTCCAGATACCGGCCGAGCTGCAGGGGATACTCATCACGGAGATCGATCCGAACTCCCCGGCGGCGGACAAGGGGCTGCGGCAGGGGGACGTGATCGTCGCGGTCAACAAGCTCCCCACGCGAAACCTCCGGGAGTTCAACGCGCGCATCAAGGGCCTCAAGGAAAACAAGATCCTTCTCACGATCTGGCGCGAGGGTTCCCGCGAGTACGTCGTGTTGAAGGAATAGCGCGGCCGGCGAAGCAGCGTCGGGAAGCGAGAGAAAAACGGGGCGCCCTGGGGGGGCGCCCCGTTTCGTTTTCGCGCGCGGGACCCCGCGCCCCGCGGGCGGGAGGGAAGGTCCGCCGCTTCGTCCGTTCCGGCCCCCCCCGCCTCAGTCGTAGTACTCCCGGCCGAGGTGCGTGATGAGCTCCTCCCCCTGCACGTGGCGGAGGGTGTTCTTGAGCTTCATGAGCTGGATGAAGAGGTCGTGCTCCGGATAGAGGCCCGGCGCGTGCATCGGGCTCTTGAAGTAGAACGAGAGCCATTCCTGTATCCCGTGCATCCCGATCCGCTTGGCGAGGTCCATGAAGAGCGCGAGATCAAGCACGATCGGCGCGGCGAGTATGCTGTCGCGGCAGAGGAAGTTGATCTTGATCTGCATCGGATAGCCGAGCCAGCCGAAGATGTCGATGTTGTCCCAGCCCTCCTTGTTGTCGCCGCGGGGCGGGTAGTAGTTGATCCGGACGACGTGCGAGAATTTCTCGTACAGCTCCGGGTAGAGGTGCGGCTGGAGGATGTACTCGAGCACGGAGAGTTTGCTCTCCTCCTTCGTCTTGAACGATTCCGGATCGTCGAGCACCTCGCCGTCGCGATTTCCGAGGATGTTCGTCGAGTACCAGCCGTTGAGACCGAGCATGCGGGCCTTGAGGCCGGGGGCGACGATCGTCTTCATGAGGGTCTGGCCGGTCTTGAAGTCCTTGCCGCAGACGGGGACGCCCTTCTCCCGGGCGAGCTCCATGAGGGCGGGGACGTCGAGCGTGAGGTTCGGCGCGCCGTTCGCGAAGGGAACGCCGAGGGAGAGGGCCGCGTACGCGTAGACCATGCTCGGGGCGATCTCGGGGCTGCGCTCCTTCATCGCCTTTTCGAACGAGGCGAGGTCCCGGTGAGCCGCGGTTTCCTTCAAGAATATTTCCGTGCTCGCGCACCATACGACGACGAGCCGGTCGCAGCGCTCGCGCTCCTTGAAGGCGAGGATGTCCTCCTTGAGCTGCTCGGCGTGCTCGTACCAGTTCTTCGCCTTCTTGACCCACGTGCCGGAGAGGCGCTTCACGTAGTGCTGGTCGAAGACCGCCGGCATCGGCTTCACTCCCTCGAGGAAGGGGCGCACGCGGTCGAGGAGCGCGCGGTCGAGAACGCCGGCCTTGACGGCCGCCTCGTAGGCGTTGTCCTCGAAGATGTCCCACCCGCCGAAGGCGAGATCGTCGAGCTCCGCGAGCGGAACGAATTCCTTGATGAGGGGGGAGCGGTTCTCCGTGCGCTTGCCGAGACGGATCGTTCCCATCTGGGTGAGCGAGCCGAAGGGCTTCGCGTAGCCGCGGCGCGCCGCCTCGACCCCCGCGACGAAGGTCGTCGCCACGGCACCCATGCCGGGCGTGAGTATGCCGAGCCTGCCCGAGGGCTTCGCCGGTTTTTTCGCGGTCTCCATGTCGAAACTCCTTTCGCGGTATCCGTGCGTTCGCCGTCGAATCGAATAATCGTCTTGATTCTCCGCCCCGCGGGATGATAAAACAATTTTATATTGTTTATGCGACGTATAAGAGATGCTTATGGATATGACGACCCTGAAATGCCTCGTATCGCTCGCCGACCTCGGGAGCCTCACCGCCGCGGCGGACGCGAACCACATCACTCAGCCGGCCGTGAGCATCAGGCTGCGCAAGCTCGAGGTGGAGCTCGGCGCGAAGCTCTTCTACGCGAGCGGGCGCAGGATCCGTTTCACGGCCGCGGGCGAGGCCGCGCTCGCCTCCGCCCGCCGCATCCTTCGGGACGCGGGGGAGCTCGCCCGCGAGCTCTCCGACCTCGAGGGGCTCGCGAGGGGGCGCATCGCGATCGGAACGATCGACGCGGCGAGTTCCTACGTGTTGCCGCCGGTTTTTTCCCGGTTCCGCGAGCGGTATCCGGGGATCGAGATACATCTCGAGGTGACGGCTACCTCGCCTCTCGTGCGGGCGCTCCGCGCCGGATCGCTCGAGCTCGTCGTCGGGACGCTCCCCGTCGAGCGCGGCGCCGATCTCGAGGTTCATCCGGTCTATCGCGAGCGTCTCGTTCTCATCGCCCCTCCCGGGCACCGTCTCGCCCGGGCGCGTCGGCTCTCGCCGGCGGATCTCGAGGAGGAGCCGTTCATCTCGTTCCACGAGGGGGCTACGACGAGGCGCATCATCGAGGAGGGGCTCGCGCGCCACGGCGTCTCTCCCCGCGTCACGATCACGACGGATAGCCCCGAGGCCATACGGAGCCTCGTCGCGGCGGGTCTCGGGCTCGCCTTCCTGCCGGAGCGCCTCGTACGGGACGACGTCCGCAGGGGCGCCGTTCGGTCTCCGAAGATGGCGGGCCTCTCCCTCGAGCGCACGCTCGGGATCGTCGTCCCCGCTCGAGGGTACTTGAGCGCGACGGTGCGCGCGTTTCTCGCCGTGCTCTCGGCCGAGCTCGACGCGGATCTGCCGCGGCGTCTCACGGCGGGCGTCTCGATCCGCTCAGCGGCGCCGCCGCGGCGATGAGGAAAGGAGCCACGATGCGCGATCGGAGGGAAGCGGCCCGCCGCGCGGCGCTCGCCGCGGGCGCCTTTCTGCGCGAACGGTTCGAACGGGGGTTCGCGGGAGAGATCGCGGAGAAGGGGAGGAACGATTTCGTGACGGCGTACGACACGGGAAGCGAGGCGATCATCAGGGGGATCCTCGCCGCCGCGTTCCCCGGCGTCGGGCTGCTCGCGGAGGAGTCCGCGGCCGCCGTGGCCGGGGATTCATTCTGGATCGTCGATCCGCTCGACGGCACGACCAATTTCATTCACGGCTACCAAGCGGTCGCCGTGAGCATCGCGCTCTGGGAGCGAGGGGACGTGGTGCTCGGATGCGCCTACGACCCGCTCCGGAACGAGCTCTTCGAGGCCGAGCGCGGCGGCGGCGCGACGTTGAACGGCGCCCCGATCCGCGTGTCGAACGAGACGGCGATCGAGCGGTGCCTGCTCGGAACGGGTTTCCCTTTCAGCGCGCCCGCGCACATCGGCCCCTATCTCGGGACGTTCCGGGACCTTTTCGGCCTCTGCCGCGACATACGCAGGGCGGGGGCCGCCGTGCTCGATCTCTGCCACGTGGCCTGCGGCCGCCTCGACGGCTTCTGGGAGCTCTATCTCAAGCCGTGGGACACGGCCGCCGGGGCTCTCATCGTCCGGGAGGCCGGCGGAGCGACGAGCGACTTTTTCGGCGAATCCGGGTTCCTCGAATCGGGGAACGTCGTCGCCGGCCCCGCCGCGATCCACGGGCGCATCGTCGAGGTCACGAGGCGGCATTTCACGCCCGCCGGCGTCGCCGGTCTCGCCACGCATTTCATCGGGAGATAAAAAATACGGGGCCGCGGTTTCCCGCGGCCCCGCCGCACAGGATGAACGCACGGCGCGGTCAGAGGTTCGGGCTGCAGTTCATGCCCCACACGCCGTGGAAGCATCCCGCGCCGTTCTCCGCGTCCATCATCCAGTTTCCCCTGAGCCTTCCGATCACGTCCGCGCGTCCGACCCACTCGCCGGCGAAGAAGCCGAGCGGATAGCGGCAGCCTTCGACCTCTTCATGCCGCGCGCCGTACTCGCCGCGCAGGATCCCCATGAAGCGTCCGCTCGTGTCGATGTACTTTCCGAAGAACACGCGCGCGCCGTCGCTGTTCACGCCGAAGACGCCGCGCAGATGGCCTGCGATCCGGCCGCCGGCGCCGATCCAGACGCCGCGGAAACGGCCGTACACGACGCCGTTCGAATCGGGCGGCGCGATGCTGTCTGGCGGGAGGAGCTTCCAGGCGCCCGCGAGCTGGCCGTGCGGGCACAGCGGAGGCTGGGCGACGCTCGCGATCGATATGCCGTTGCCGCAGCGGTCGACGGGCTCGATGAGACGGAGCGCCGCGAGCTCCTCGATCGCGAAGGTCCGGCTGAAGGGCCCGGTGGTCAAAACGAGGCGCGGCGCGGCCCGGTCGGCGCTCGCGCTGTCCCCGGGCGGGGGCGGCGGCACGACGAGCTTCACGTGGATGCCGTCGACGTGGGGTCCCGTGCCGGAGACCCAGCCGATCGTCGACGGATCGACGCGGTAGAGGGAGTCCTCGGGCTCGAAGGCGATCGTCCGGTGGACGGCTATGACGCCCCCTTCGAGGGAGAGCGTTCCGGACCAGTCGAGCGGGCACGGATCGGTTCGAGTCGAGTCGTCGAGGTTCCACAGGGCTCCCCAGACGGCGCGGAGCTCGAATATCCGGGCGCCCCGGGCGCGGAACTGCGTCTGATACTCGTAGGTGTTCTCGATCGGATCGTTCACCGGCTCTTCGAGCGAGAGCGCCTCGTACTGCTCCGGCTCTCCGAAAGCGGGAGCCTCGTCCGAGGTCGTGAATCCGCCCGTCGGGGAATCGAGATCGACGCCGCTCTCGGGCGCCTGCGGGACCGGATACGGCGACGTCGGCGAATCCTCGCTCGAGAAGCACCCCGAAAGGAAGGCGACGAACGCGAGCGCGGCCGTCGCGACAAGGATCCTTTTCATCATGTCAACCTCCACGCTTCACCGATTGGATATTTCACGGCCGGTTCGCTGATGCGACGGCCGGCTTGTTGCGGGAGTTACGACCCCGCCCCCGATGCCATTCCTTGCAGGCCCGATGCCCGTCCGGGAGCTTTCGGATAATAAGTCGTAACGCCTTATTTTACATAATAATATATGAATGATGCGATGTCCCGCGCGAGGCCGCCCGCCGTCATTCGTGAACGGATCCGTTCACGACTCGGGAAACGGTGTTCCCTCCGGTGCAGGGCGGGGAGGTCCCGTGCCGGGAGCAGAGGAGGCGTTCGTTTGACGGAAGCGTCCGACGGGGCGGGGCCCCGGGCGGAGGACGGATCATCCGCTCCGTCCGCGAACGAAGAGCCCGAGCGCCCTCGCCGCCCGGTCGATCTTCCTGAAGCAGGGGATGCCCGCGTCCTCGATCATGCGGACCGCCGGATCGTAGAGCGCCCCGGAGTTGAGACACGCGACCATCGGCTTTTCAGTCGCGCGGAACACGCGGATCGTGACGTTCGGATAGGAGTTCTCGCGGCGGATGTCCTCGTCGTGCCCCTCTCCGGACGGGAGGTTCTCCATGAAGGGCGTCGGCGCGACGTTCGCGGCCACGAGGCAGTCGACGCCGTCGTCGGAAAGGATCGCCTCGAGGCAGCGGCCGTAGTTCACGGCGTTCGTGAGCGGCGTCGCGTCGACCGGATTGTGGACGTCGATGATGCCGGGCGGGAGCGACGCGCGAAGATTTCGCTCCGTCGCCTCCGAGAAACGGGCGAGCGCGAGCGTATCGAGCGTGTCAGCCGCGACGGAGCATTCGAACCCGGCGTTCGAGAAGATGCCCACGCGGCGGCCCGCCGCACGCTTTCCCTCGAGAAGCACGAAGACCTTGATCGCGTCCTCGACGTCGTCGAGGCCTTCGAGCACGATGACCCCGGCCTCCTCGAGGAGGCGTTTCAACACGGTGTAGTTCCCCGCCATCGCCGCCGTGTGGGAGGCGACCGCGGCGGCGCCCGCTTCGGTCCGTCCCGCCTTGTAGAGGATGATGTTCCTGCCGCTCCCCGTGATCTCGCGCGCGGCCGCGAGGAAGCGCTCGCCGTCGTACGGCCTGAGCCCCTCGAGGTAGAGAACGAAGAGATCGATGCCGGGGTCGTCCTTGAGCGCGAGGAGATAGTCCGACGCCGTCACGTCGATCTGGTTGCCGAAGGTGATCATGTACTTCGGGTTGAATACGCGCCCGAGGTTGCTCACGAGCGTGACGAGGTACGCGCCGCTCTGGCTGATCACGGCGCACCGGTCGCCGCGGTCGCCGCCGAACGGAAGCTTGTGCTCGGGGATGAAGAACGTGTTGTAACCGCCCGGCTTCGAGACGATCCCCATGCAGTTCGGCCCGTTCACGGCCACCCCGCCGTCGGGCCGGGAGCGGGCTCTCGCGATCGTCTCGCCGAGACGCGCCTCGAGGGCGCGGCCTTTCTCCGTCTCGCCGAATCCGGCGGAGATGACCGTTATCGACGACGTTTTCCCCCCGTCGATGAGCTCGTCGAGAAGCGCGGCCGCCTTCTCGTCGGCCGGCACCGTGAAGACCGTCATGTCCGTTTTCTCGGGGATCGCGTCGGCGCCCGGGAAGGCACGGCAGCCGTCGATCTCCGAGGCGTCGGGATGGAGACAGTAGATGCGTTCGCGCGGGACGCCTCCCCCCATGACGAGGTTCCGCAGGATGATCCGCCCCGTGTTCACCTTCGTCGCCGAGGCGCCGACGACGAGCGCGCTCCGCGGCTCGAGGAGCCTTCGGATGAGCTCCGCGGGGGCGTTCCTCGCTCCGTGTTTCGCCGTCGAGATCCGCATGAGCGCGTCGAGCGGCACGAGCTCTCCCGACGCCGTTATCTGGAGCGGATTCACCTCGAGCTCTTCTATCGTATGCGGAGTGGCCGTCGACCGGTGTGAATAGCGCGCGGCGATGCGGGCGAACGCCTCGAGCGCACCGAGGATCTTTTCGCCGTCGACGAGAGCGGCGCTCCCGCGGGCGCCCCCCGTGATCATCGGGTGGAAGAGCGTCCGGGCGAGCGCCTCTTCCGTCGCGGTCCGGTCCCCCATGGACGAGGCGGCGCGCATGAAAAGCCCCTTTTCGGGGAGAAGACTCCTCTGGTAGAGCTCGGTCCCCACGCCCCCGAGGCCGCAGAAGACGACGGGGCCGAAGGCGGGATCCTGCCTCAGGGAGAGGAGAAGCTGATGGGGGATGCAGTCGCGGCCCTCCACGCGCTCGACGACGAGCATGCCCGCGAGAACGACGCCTGCCGTGGCCGCGATGCGGGCGAAATCGTCGAAGACCTTCTCGAGCGCCTCGTGCGACCGCGGAGCGAAGCGTATCCCGCCGTGCTCCGTCCGGTGCGGCATGCCGGGGCTCGCGAGCTTGCAGACGACCGTGTCGCCGGGGAGCCGGTCGAGCGGGAGTGCGTCGATTTCTCCGGCGTGAGACACGAAGAGGGCCCGGGGAACGCGGAACCCCGCCGCCTCGAGAAACGCGTACGCCTCGTGCTCTCCGAGATCCCGCCTGCCGCGGTCCGCGAAACGGGCGAGCAGATCGTCCATGGCCCGGAAGCCCTCGTCGTGAGACGCGCTCAACGCTCCTCCTCTTCCGGCGCCCGCCTTCCGCGCGCGATTCGCGCGGGCGGCGCCGCGGCATTCGTGGTATCGTCGGCGGGCGGATGCGTCCCGGGACCCCGCTCTCCGGCGTCCCGGGTGCGTCCCATGCTATATTGAACGGAAGCCGGCTGTCGACGGAAATATGGGCGCGGGGGGAACGGAGTCGGACATGGCCGCGGCCACGGTCGTGGAACGGGAGATAGAGACGCACCGGCGGCTCATTTCCCGCCTCAACCGCGAGATCTTCGGCGTCGACAAGACGCATCGGTCGCGCTACATCAGGGAGTTCAACGCGGAGTTCCGCCGCTTCCGGCGCGTCGCGACCGCGGAGAAGGTGCTCGACCGGGCCGCGAAGGCCGACGTCGTCTATTTCGGCGACTACCATCCGCTCGACTCGAGCCAGGACTGGGCGCTGCGGCTCATGCGCGATCTCACCGCCCGGGGACGCCAGGTCGTGCTCGCGCTCGAGATGATATACGTTCATCAGCAGGAGCACCTCGACCGGTGGATGCAGGGGAGCATGACGGAGGAGGAGTTCCTCGATGCGATCGATTACCGGTCCGAATGGGGGTTCAATTGGGCGAGCTTCCGCCGGCTGTTCGCGCAGGCCAAGGACCCGTTCATCCCGATCTTCGGCATCGACTCCGAGCCGCGCGAGCACCTTCGCCTCATCCGCCGCCGGGACCGCCTCGCCGCCCGGCGGATAGCGACGATCCGCCGGTTCTTTCCGAAGCACACGATCCTCGTCGTCGTCGGGGAGTCCCATCTCGCGTCGAACCATCTGCCCGCGGCGGTGCGGGCGGCGATCGGAGAGCCGTTCCGCGAGACGGTCATCGTGCAGAACGTCGACGAGATCTACTGGGAGCTCCTTCGCGCCGGCCGCGAGGACGCCGAGGCGGTGGAGATCGACCGCACGCGCTTCTGCCTCGTCACGACCTCGCCTCTCCTCAAGTACCAAGCGTACCGCGACATCATCGACGTGTGGGCGGACGGGGAGGAAGGGGACCGGCACACGCCCTTCGTGCACGACGCGATCAAAAGCATTCTGAGCTTCCTCGACGCCGGCGGCCCGAAGCGAACGGTGACGATACGCAGCGGATGGCGGGAGACGATCGGCGGAGCGCTGCCCGAGGTTCGTTTCCGAAAGACGTACCGGGCGTTCGCGGCCCATCTTCGGTCGCGGAGGATACCGCCGCGCGAGATCCTGCGCGCCGGCGAGCGGCTCGCCTCGGGCGGCGCCGCCTACGTGCCCGCCGAGAACGCGGTGCTCGTCACGGAGTTCCGTTCCCAGGCGGCCCTTCGGGAGGCCGCGCGGTTCGTCGTGCACGCCCTGCGCGACGACCTGGGCGGCAAGCGCCCGCCGCGGCGCGGGCCCGCCGACGCCTTTTACCGCGCGGTGATCGACGAGGCGCTCATCTGCCTCGCCGTCGAGACGGTGAACCCCGCCGGCGAGTGCGGCGGCGCCGCTCCCTCCGCGGGCCATCCGGGGAAGCGCGGCGCCGGATCCGGGCGGGGGATCCGCGGCGCCGGATTCGAGAAGCCCGCGATCGAGCGCCTCGTTCGGTACCACGCCCTCCGCGAGCGTTCCGCGCCCGCCGTTCCGCGTATGACGCGCCCGCTGCGCCGCCTGTTCGCGCTCGGTCCGCGACCCCGCCTCGCTCTCGAGCGCGCTCTCGGCGCGCGCCTCGCGGCCGGGCTGCATCGCCTCGCGCACGAGGGACGGCTCACCCCGGACGGGGTCGCTTCCCTCTACGCGGAGCGGCTCGACGGTTCGGGGGAGGCGGCGCGGTTCTATTTCGAGCTCGCCGGGCGCGTCCGGACCGGGCGGGGGCGGCGGGGCGCCTCGTTTCCCGCGTGAGCACCGCGGCGCTTCGCCTCCCGCGTGAAGGCCGCGGCGCCCGGTCCCCCCGCCTGAGCGCCGTTTTTGTTTGAATTTTTTCCGGCGAGTCTCCACAATCGGCCCGCGCGGAATCCGGGCGCGTCCGGCGCGCGGGGGAAGGAGCACATCGTGGAAGATGCGCGCGATCTCGTCGGCGAGACGGTGCTCGTGAAGCTCACGAGCAACGAGGGGCTCGTCTTCGCGGGCTTCCCGGCGGAGGGACCGGTCTTCTGCCGCGTCGCGGCCGTCGACGAGATCGGCCTGTGGGTCGAAAACCGCAATTTCGTCACGGTCGAGGTGCGGACGGCGGCGGGACGCTATATCCCGAAGCGGCGGCAGAAGCCGAAGCGCAGCGTTGCGACGCTGCTCGTTCCGTGGCGGATCGTTCACACCGTGGTGCGTTTCGCGGAGGGGGACGTCCCCGGGGCGGAGGGCGCGGTGCTCGGCGCCCGTCCGGGGAGCGAAGAACGCATCGGATTCGTGAAATGAAAGAGCTCATCGCCATGCTCGAGGAGGAGATGCCGGGCGCGCGTCGCTCGAAGCGGCGCCGGCTCGCGGGGCATTTCCGGAAGCTGCATCCTGCGGCGATCATCGTCTACAGCTATCTCATCGTCATACTGGTCGGCACGCTGCTCCTGTCCCTTCCCGCCGCCTCGGCGGGTGAGCCGCTCGAGCTCGTCGACGCCTTCTTCACGGCGACCTCGGCGCTCTGCGTCACCGGACTCGCCGTCGTCGAGACGGGCGCCGCCTTCAGCGTATTCGGCAAGGCGGTCATCCTCGCGCTCATCCAGACGGGCGGACTCGGCGTGATGACCTTTTCGGTCGTCTTCTTCTTCTTTCTCGGACGCGGATTCAGCGCGCGCGGCCGGTGGATCATCACGGAGAGCTTCATGCCGTCGCCGATCCGCAACGTGGCGAGCCTGCTTGCGTCGATCTTCCTCTTCACCTTCATCGCCGAGGGGGCGGGAGCGCTCCTCCTCTTTCTCGCGATGCGCAACGACATGGCGACGGGGCCGGCGCTCTTCGCGGGGGTGTTTCATTCGGTTTCGGCCTTCTGCAACGCGGGATTCTCGTTCTTCGGCACGAGCTTCGTCCGCTTCAGGGGGAACGTTCTCGTCAACGCGACGATCTGCTGCCTCATCGTGCTCGGCGGGATCGGCTTCCCCGTCATCCACGAGCTCGCCAGCCGCGCGCGCGCGAAACGGATGCGCCGCCGCGTCGCGCTGTCGCTTCACTCGCGCGCCGTGCTCACGATGACGGCGGCCCTCATCCTCGCCGGCGCGGGGCTCGTCTTCGTGCTCGAGTGGGGGAACGAGCTCGCGCCGCTCGCCCCGAAGGACAAGGTGCTCGCCTCGCTGTTCCAATCGATCACCGCGCGGACCGCGGGATTCAACACGCTCGACGTCGGCTCGCTGTCGGTCGCGACCCTCTTCATTCTCGTCATGCTCATGTTCGTCGGCGCGAGCCCGGGATCCTGCGGCGGGGGCATCAAGACGACCTCGCTCGCCGTCCTCGTCGCCATCCTCTCGAGCAGGATCCGCGGGCGGGTGCGGACGAGCCTCTTCCGCCGGACGATACCGACCGAAACCGTCTCCCGATCGCTCGCCGTGTTCATTCTCGCCGTCATCACGCTCACCGCGGGGATCGTGCTGCTCCTCATGACGCAGCAGCCGCCGCCGCGCGAATACTTCCTCACGTACGTCTTCGAAGCGGTCTCGGCGTTCGGGACCGTAGGCCTGTCGATGGGGGTCACCCCGGCGCTCAACACGATCGGCAAGCTCATTATCATCGTTCTCATGCTGCTCGGCCGCGTGGGGCTTCTGACCGTGGCGTACGTCGTCACCTCGCGCCGCGTCGCCGCGCCGTACCAGTACGGCGAGGAGAAGGTCATGATCGGCTAGCCGGCCTCCGCCGGAAGGAGAGTGGAACGTCGATGTCCAAGCAATACGCGACGATCGGACTCGGGAACTTCGGCTTCAACGTGACGAAGACCCTCTTCGAGGAGGGGCACGACGTGGTCGCGATCGACAGGGACGAGGACGCGATCCAGCGGGTGCAGCCGTACTGCACGCAGGCCGTTCTCGCCGACGCGACCCAGAAGGACATGATTCGGGCGTTCGGACTCGAGGGGATGGACGCCGTGATCGTCAGCACCGGCGACAACGAAAACGCGGCGACGCTCATCACGCTCTACCTGCGGGAGCTCGGGGTGAAGCGCATCGTCGTCAAGGCGACGAGCGAGGATCACGGGAAGATCCTGAGCAAGGTCGGCGCCACCGACGTCATCCATCCGGAGAAGGACATGGCGATCAAGGTCGCGCGGAGCCTCTCGACGCCCGACGTCCTCGACTACATCCCCATGTCGGGGGACTTCCTCATCGCGGAGATAGCGCCGCTCGAAGCCTTCGTGGGGAAGAGCCTCGCGGAGCTGCAGTTGCGGTCGCGGTACGGCATCACGGTGATCGGGATCAAGGAGCTCGTGCCGGAGAACTTCATCCTCGTTCCGCCGGCGAGCTTCGTCATAAAGGACAGCGACATCCTCATCGTGATCGGCAAGCGCCTCGACATCCAGAAGATCAAGACCCTCAAGGAGAAGAAATGACCGGCGTCCGGACCGCGCCCGCCGGCGGAACCGAAGGAAAGGAAGCGCGCATGGCGTTTCGTGTCGTCGCGGCCGTCTCGTGCGTCGCCGCCGCGATCCTCGCGGCGAGCGCCGCCGGCGCCGTCGATATTCGCGTGACCGGAGGGTACACGCGCGTCGCGTACGGGGACTACAACACCTTCGCGGACGGGGTCAACGCGGTCATCGCCGCGGATCCGACGATCACCGGAGAGCTCGGCGCCATCCGCTGGATACCCGAGATCGGTTTGGAGGCGACCGTTCCCGTCGCCGCGCCGTTCTCGCTCGGCGCCGGCGCCGGCGTGCTGTGGGGCTCGTCGTCGTACGAGTTCTCGGCCGGGGGGTCGACGCTCTCGTTCGAGCACACGGTCAAGGCGTACCCCCTCACGGCGACCGTCTACGCGGACATACCGGCGCCGTTCGCCTTCGCGAAGCCCTACGCGTTCGCGGGCGGCGGAGCGTACTACGCGACGGTCCGCTTCGAGGAACGGCTCGGGGGCACGGGCGACGTCGTCGGATACGACGCGGAGCTCTCCGCGTGGGGGTTCGGACTGCACGGAGGCGCGGGGTTGTCGTTCGCCGTCGCCCCGCGGATCGGTCTCGATCTCGGCGTCCGCCTCCGCTACGCGAAGATCAAGGGGTTCGAGGGAACGGCGACGAGCACGGAAGGCGAGACGGCGGACGTCGTTCTCGGGTATTTCGAGGGCGGCGAGGGCTACATGATCTACGGTCCCGTGAGGGCCGACGAGGCCGCGGGAACCGGCGAAGGCGCCGTCGATCTCGGGGGCTTCGGCGTCTCGCTCGGGCTTCGCGTGGCGTTCTGACGGAGGAGGAAGGCTCCCGGCATGGCGTTCGCGGACGTCAAACGGTTTCCCCGGACCTTCTGGGCGGCGAACGCGATCGAGCTCTTCGAGCGGCTCGCCTACTACGGGATGAACATCATCCTCGCGATCTACCTCACGCGGCGGGTCGGATTCGACGACGCCGCGGCGGTCGCGATCACGTCCGTTTTCATATCGTCGCTCTACCTGCTGCCGATCCCGGCGGGAGCGATCTCCGATAAGATCGGTTTCCGCAACGGGCTCTTCATCGCCTTCTCCGTGCTCGCGGCGGGCTACGGGATCCTCGGCGTGTTTCCCTCCAAGGCGACGGCGCTCGCCGCGCTCGCCCTCGTCGCAATCGGCGGCTCCTTCGTCAAGCCCGTCATCTCCGGCACCGTGAAGAAGACGTCCCCCGCCGGCCTCTCCAAGCTCGGCTTCTCGTTTTTCTACATGATCGTCAACGTCGGCGGTTTCTCCGGAAAGATCGTCGCCAAGGCGCTCCGGCAGGATCTCGGCTCGTGGCTGTCGCGATCGCAGTTCGCGTCCCTTCAGGGCTGGGTCGCGTCCCACGTGCCTCCCTTCTCCGTCACGCCCGAGCTCGCGGCCCGCGCGGCCGAACAGACCCCGCCGATGGCCCCCGGCGCCTTCGTCGAGCTCCTCAAGTGGCAGGGCTTCGGGATGCAGGTCATCTGCCTCTTCTCGGCGGCGATGGCGCTCGTCGCGCTCCTCTTCACCGCGATCGCGTACCGGGAACCGGACCGGGCGGGCGAGCCGGTCCGTTCGACGAAGCAGACCTTCGCCGATATGTTCCGCGTGCTCGGCGACGGGAAGTTCATGGCGTTCCTCGTCATCTTCGCCGGCTTCGACCTCATGTTCTGGCAGCTCTACCTCTCGGTGCCCTTCTATATCGTCCGCCACATCTCCGAGCGCGCGCCGATGGAATGGATCGTCGCCATCAATCCGGGCATGATCATCCTCCTGCAGATGCCCGTGGCGTGGGCCGTGTCGAGGATGCGGCCGCTCGCGACGATGGCGCTCGGCATGGGGATCTCCACGGCCGCCATGCTGATCCTCGGTCTCGTGCCCACCCTCTGGGGGGCGTGTCTCGCCATCGCGACGTTCGCGCTCGGCGAGATGACCTTCGCTCCCCGGTTCCTCGACTACGTTTCGTGCATGGCGCCGAAGGGCAAGGTCGGGCTCTACCTCGGATACGCCTATCTGCGGGCCTTCATCGCCAACAGCGCGGGCGCGCCGCTCTCGGCGTATCTCGTGAAGCGGTACGTCCCCGAGGCGGGTCTCCGGGCGCCGCACGTCATGTGGTTCACCTTCGCCGCGATCGGAGCGGCGGCCCTCGTCGCGCTTTTTCTGTACGACCGTTTCGTCGGGGAGCGCCCGGCGGAAGGGGAGGAGCGCGCTTAGACGCCATGGCCGACACGCATCTCGCTCCGATCGACGTCGTCATCATCCTCGGTTATCTCGCGGCCTCGTTCGCCGTCGGCCTCCTCCTCGCGAAGCGCGCGCGGCGGAGCACCGAGGACTATTTCGTCTCCGGACGCTCCCTGCCCTGGTGGCTGCTCGGAACCTCCATGGTCGCGACGACCTTCGCGGCCGATACGCCGCTCGTCGTTTCGGGGCTCGTGGCGAAGGGGGGTATCTGGCAGAACTGGCTGTGGTGGCAGTGGGGCGTCGGCGGGATCGTGACGGTCTTCCTCTTCGCGGGGCTGTGGCACCGGGCGCGGATAACGACCGACGCCGAGCTCATCGAACTGCGCTACGACGGACGCCCCGCCGCGGCCCTCCGCTGCTACCGCGTGATCTGGTTCGGGATCCTGCAGAACATCCTCATCATCGCCTGGGTCATGAAGGCGATGGTGAAGATCGTCGTGGTCGTCATGGGCTGGGACGAGTCCCGGACGATCATGGGGATGGAGGCCGAATCGTTCACCGTCCTCGCGCTCTTCATCGTGACGGTCGTTTATACGACGATCTCCGGTCTCTGGGGGGTCGTCATCACCGATTTCTTCCAGTTCATCCTCGCTATGGGTGGATGCGTCGCGACGGCGGTCCTCGCCTTTCGCGCGGCCGGGGGATGGGAGGCGATCCGGGAGAGCGTCGCCGCCGGCGGCTTTTCCGCCGGCGACACGTTCCGCCTGATACCGGCGGCCGCGCCGCTCGCCGAGGCGAACCCGTTCACGGAGTTCCTCATCCTCGTTCTCGTCGTGTGGTGGTCCTCCTACACGATCGACGGCGGGGGGTACCTCGCCCAGAGGCTCTTCGCCGCCCGGAACGAGCGGCACGCCGTCTTCGGGTATCTCTGGTACAGCATCGCCCACGTGGCCCTTCGCCCGTGGCCGTGGATCGTCGTCGGGATATGCGGCATGGCCCTCTTCGGGCGCGTCGACGATCCCGAGCGCCTCTACCCGATGGTGATGCGCGCGGTCCTCACGCCCGGGATCTTCGGGCTCGCGCTCGCCTCCTTCTTCGCCGCGTTCATGTCGACCGAGAGCACCCAGCTCAACTGGGGCTCTTCGCTCATCGTCAACGATCTCCTGCGGCGGTTCGTTTGGAAAGGCCGGCCGGAGCGCCACTACCTCGCGGCCGCGCAGGTCTCGGTCGTCGCGCTGGCCGTGCTCGGCGCGCTCGCCTCCTTCGCCATCGACGACATCTCGTTCGCGTGGAAGCTCATCATCTCCGTGACGGCGGGCGTGGGATCGGTCTACATCGCCCGCTGGTACTGGTGGCGCGTCAACGCGTGGTCGGAGATTTCGGCGATGGCGGCCGCGCTCGCGTGCACGTTCGTCATCGGAGCGCTCGCGGCGAGCGACCGCTTCGGCGCGCGCGCGTTCGTCCGGTTTCCCTACTCGACGGCGCTCACCGTGCTCGTCACGACGCCGGTATGGATCGCGGTGACGCTCCTCACGAAGCCCGTCCGACGCGAGCATCTCGAGCGTTTCTACGAGCGCTGCAGCCCCGGCGGACCGGGATGGCTCCGCGTGAGCAGAACGCTTCCCGGCGCGTCCGCCGCGGGCCCGGGCCGGGGGACGGCGCTTCGGATCTGCTGCGGCGTCGCCGCGGTCTATCTCGTCCTCTTCGGCATCGGGGCCCTCGTTTTCGGACGTTGGGCGGCCGGCGCGGCGTACCTGACGCTCGGCGGCGGAGCGCTCGCGGCGCTCGCGGCGCTGCTCCGGCGCGCCTGATCCGGCGAACGGAGATCCGTCTCCCGAAAAATGGATACTGCGCCGGCGCATGCGTCCTATTATAATTAATAGTCATCGACTATGGGGATCGGCGCGCGGCGCGCGCCGACGGGAGGCGAACAATGAAGAGGGTTTTTGCGGGCGCGCTCGCCCTGCTCGCGGGATGCGTCCTCGCCGCGTTCTGCGGATGCTCCGAAGACGTGCTGCTGGGCCAGCGGGGTTTCAATATGCCGCCCGAGGTCTGGCTCTCGAGCGGTCCCGTCGAGGGGGATACGACCGCCTACCAAGTGCATTTCTATTGGGGCGGGTGGGACCCCGACGGGGAGATCCGGCGCTTCGAGTTCGTCATCGTCAAGGGAAACCCCTTCGGCTTCGACCGACAGGACACGACCGGCCTTGAAAAATGGCAGCGGACCGCTTCCTACGACAGCGTCTTCAAGGTGGCGGCGAACGATTCGCCGCGAACCGTTTCCGTGAGCGGCAATCTGTACACGCGATACGACATGACGCACACCTTCTTCATCCGCGCGGTCGACGCCCAGGGGAAGCGCTCCGACCCGGCCTATCGCTCCTTCACCGCGTGGACGCTCGCGCCGTTCGTCTCGATAGAGCGTCCGCGGCCCCCCTCGAGCGGAACCGTGGGCACCCTCGCGCGCGTCATAACGTTCTGCTGGACGGGTCGCGATCCGATCGACGCCCCCGACAACGTCCAGGATCCCGATTCCGTGCGGTGGCTCTACAGCCAGATCGTCAATCCGCAGGGGATCTACGATCCGGAGTTCGACATCGTCGCGGACCTCAACGCGCGTCCCGAACGCTACGAGAGCAGATGGAGCCCCTGGGTCTGGTACCGGGCGCCGGGCGATTCGGGGCGGTGCACGATCCTCGGCGACGACGAGGTGCTCGAGATGAACCGCTCCCACATCTTCGCCGTGCAGGCGAAGGACGAGGCGGGGGCCGTCACGGGCATCTTCGACCGGCGGTCCAACGTGCGACAGTTCATCGTGTCGCTGCAGGCGGGGCCGCTGCTGACCGTCTGCGAGCCCTACCTCGGCTGCGTGCGGTTTCTCGGCACCCGCGTTCGCGCCGAGAAATTCGATCTCCCCCCCGGCGTAACGCTCAACTTCCGGTGGTTCGCCGACGCGTCGAGCTACGGCGGGGAGGTCGTATGCTACCAGTACGGGTGGGACGTCTCCGACCTGAACAACCCCGACGACTGGGATTCCGACTGCTCGCCGTTCGTGCGGGGCTGCACGGCGACGTGGTACTCCGGCGTGCACACCCTGTTCGTGCGCGTGGTCGACAACGCGGGGACCGAGACGATCGGGCAGATCGAGATCAACGTCGTGCCGTTCCTCATGGACCGGAACCTGCTCTGGATCGACGACTTCCCGTCGTCCAACTTCTCGCAGACGGACTACGCGATGCCGACGGAGAACGAGCACGACGCGTTTTGGCTCGGACACTGCGCGAAGGTCCAGGGGTTCGACCCGACGCGCGACGTGTACGACGCCTACTACAGCTACAACAGCCGGCCGCCGCTCATCTCGCTCATCGGCCGGTACCGGAACATCATATGGACGTACTCCTCGTCGGCCGACAACACCTGCTGGGACGACGTCATCCTCTTCACTCCCGAGAGCTACGTCGGACAGGGGACGCGGCTGACGATCAACTACGTTCCGATCTTCCTCTCGAAGGGGGGGCGCCTCCTCACCGAGGGGCGTTCCGATCGCGGAGGGGGCCTCGCCGCGGGGCTGCTGCCGGCGGTTCAGGTCTTTCCCTTGAACCTCCGCTGCGAGATCACGGGACCCTCCGAAGGGTGCGAGGGGGACACGAGCGGCGTCAATATGATGGCCTACAAGGAATACTGCGTAACCGTGCTCGACAAGGTGGTCGGGGTGTTCCGGACCGGTCCCGACGTCCCGCGCCGGTACGAATCGCTCGACGCGATGAGATTCGCGCGGCTCGACCGGACCGATCCGGTGACGGCGCGGTATCCGGCGCTCCCCGACAGCCTCGGTCTCTGGGAGGAGGTCGCGAAGGCGGGCCGGTTCTTCGATCCGCGGGTGCGCGGATTCACGTTCGTCGAGCTGTACAACCCCGCGTACTGGATGAACGCGAAGCTCATCGGGACGCAGGGCTGCTTCCACCCGATGTTCCGGATGCGTTCCCGCAGCACGGCCTCGCCGGTGGACAACGCCGCCGCGGCGATCTGGGTCACGAAGTACGAGAACCTCGATCCGGCGCAGACGCCGACGGGCACGGCCGCGCCGAGCGTGCATTTCGGATTCGAGCTCTGGTACTTCAACCGTACCGCGGTCGACGCGATCATGAACACGGTGTTCGAGCTCTGGGGCATCCGCGCGCCCTGACGCCGCGCGCTGTCCGCGACGATTGACGGGGGCTGCATCGCATGAAGAGCCGCGCATCGAGTTTCGTCGCCTGCTTGCTCGCGGCCGCGTTTTCGCTCGGGGGAAGCGTCGTTCCTCCCGGCGCCGCGGCCGCGCTTCTGCCGAGGATCACGTGCGCCGTCATCGACTCGGCGCGCTCCGTTCTCGTCCCCGCGCGCTGCCGCGTGATCGATTGCAACGGGTACAACAGATATCCGCAGCTTCTCACCTCCTTCTACCACACCTCGAACGGCGGCTATTTCTACACGGACGGTATCTTCGCCGTCGCTGTTCCCCCCGGACGCGTGATCATCCGGTCGGGGCGCGGTTTCGAGTACCGGGAGCGCGTCGACACGCTCTACGTGACGGGCGACACGGTCATCGTCGCGCCGCTCGCGCGGAAATACTCGATGGCGGAGAAGGGATGGTTCTCAGGCGACGCGCACGTGCACATCAACCACGCCGGGGGGCACTACACCCTCACGCCCGATGACGCGGCGCTCATGGGACGGGCGGAGGGGCTGGACGTCGTGAATTGCCTCGACAACGAGTACTTCTTCACGGGCGCGCCCGCCTCCTGCAGCACCCCGGAGTTCGTCGTGTTCATGGCCGAGGAGATACGGAGCGGCAGCTCGGGGCATTGGGGAGCCCTCGGCGTGCGCTCCCTCGTGCGGCCGACCTCCTCGATATGGTGGCCCCTCGCCATGGATCAGCTCGACTCCTGCCACGCGGGGCGGGAAGGCCTCGTCGTCTCGGCCCATCCGGTCACGACCGGCGATTTCGACGAGGTCGAGGCCTGGCCCGGCAGCGGCCTTGCCCGCGAGCTCCCCATCGACGTCATCGGCGGACGGGTCGACGCGTTCGAGCTCATGAGCTACAGCAACGCGCTGCACGGAGGGATGGAGATCGATCTCTGGTACCGGCTGCTGAACTGCGGATTCCGCATCCCGGCCGCCGCGGGAACCGACGCCGCGATGAACCGTCTCGAGTCGCTCCCTCTCGGTGGATACCGCGTCTACGTGAGGATACCGGGCGGAGGCTTCGGATATCGTGAATGGCTCGCCGGGCTCGCGGCGGGAAGGACGTTCGTGACGAACGGTCCGCTCGTCACCGAGTTTTCCGTCGCGGGGCTCGAGCCTGGAGATACGGCGGAGGTGTTCCCCGGCGGCACGACGGTCGGCGGTTCGATATCGATCCGGAGCCTCCATCCCGTCTCGTCCATCGAGATCGTGGTGAACGGCGATCCGGCGGTCACGATCGCTCTCGCGCCCGCCCGCTCCTCGATCGACACCGCGTTCTCCCTGCGGATCGCCGGGAGCTCGTGGATCGCGGCGAGGGTCGACGGTCCGGCGGGAGGCTGGCTGACCGTCGGTTCGAGGCTCTTCGCCCACACGAGTCCGGTGTATTTCAGCGCGGGGGGGGAACGGATCGTCGATCCGGAGGCGGCGCTGTATTTCGTGGACTGGATCGCCGCTCTCGAGGTCCTGGCCGCGGAGAAGGGCGTATGGCCGAATCCGGCCGCGCGGGCGCGCGCCGCGGCCGAGTTCGCCGCGGGCCGCGAGTATTATTCGTCGCTCGCCTTCGGCGGGCTGGCCGGAGGAGGGGAGGAGAAGGCCGCCGCGCCTCCGCGGGCCGAGGTCGTGAACGCTCCCAATCCGTTCGGATCCGCGACGACGATCGAGTTCGACGTGCCGGATTCCGGCGCGAACGGCGCTCCGCGGATCGCGGCGCCGCGAGCGGCGTCCGTGTCGATCTACGACGTCGCGGGACGCCTCGTTCGGCGTCTCGTCGACGCGCCGCTCGGGCCGGGGAGATACCGCGTCGCGTGGGATTGCCGCGACGATCGCGGTTCGCCGATGCCGAGCGGCGTCTACTTCGCGCGCGTCGAGGCGGGGGGGACGGCCGCGGGGCGGAAGTTGATCCTCGTGCGCT
>DHHB01000016.1 GCA_002403075.1 bacterium UBP1_UBA4783
GCCTCACGGGCGACGCGGCGTTCGAGCGGCGGGCCGCCCGTCTCGCATCCGCGTTCGAGCCGGCGGTGTCCCTTTCGCCCGCGGCGCATACGATGTTTCTCGCGGCGCTCGATTTCGCGGCGGGTCCCTCGAGCGCCGCGGTCATCGTCGGAAGCGTCGCCTCGGAGGATACCCGCGCCATGATCCGGGCCGTCGCGGAGCGTTACCTGCCGAACGCGACGGTGCTGCTCCGCCCGCCCGGCGCCGAGCGTCACGAGAAGTGGCTGGAGCTCGCTCCGTTCGCGGAGAAGCTCGTCGCCGTCGACGGCGCGGTGACCGCATACGTCTGCCGCGATTACACGTGCGGCCTGCCGGCGACCGGCGCCGGCGGACTGCTCAGGCTCCTCGGCGAGGAGTGACCGGGCTTCAGATTTGTTCGGTCAGGTAGATCTGGATCCCCATCTGTTTTATCTGCTCGATCTGGGCCTCGAGCCAGTCGATGTGATCCTCCTCGTCCTTGAGGATCGATTTCAGGAGCTCGTGCGTGCCCCCGTCGCCCGCCTGCGAAGCGACCTTGAGACCGTCGTTGTACGACTTGATCGCCTCGCGCTCGGCGACCCAGTCGTTCTTGTGCATGCCCTCGACGTCGGCGCCGATGTGGATCTTCTTGAGCTCGCTCACGACGGGGCGGCCTTCGAGAAAGAGGATGCGGCCGATGAGCGACTCGGCGTGCTTCATCTCGCCGATCGCGCGCTTCTCGATGGCCGTATGGAGCTTGCCGTATCCCCAGTCGTCGCACATTTCCGAATGGACCATGTACTGGTTGATGGCGGTGAGCTCGTCGGCGAGCAGATCGTTCAGCTTCTCGAGCACCTTCGGATTGCCCTTCATGCGAGTCCTCCCTTTTCCGTGAATGACGTTTCGATGCCGCTACCACAGCGCATCATTGCGCAGAAATATATAAGCTGCGTTTCTTCTGAGAGCCGCATCACAGTCCGCGGAAACTCCCTTCCATAACCTCAGCGTATCTCCTTTAAATGACCATTGATATGTCTCTCGATTTGAGCCGGTATCATTTTGCAAAATCAAATAATCACAATGATCAAGAACAAAATCGAATCCAACCAAGTAGCATGAATAATTCTCGAGCCCCATGAGATTGCCATTGGCGCAAAATTCTACTCTTCCACTGTCGGGATGCAATATTTCATATCTTCCCGCAATAGTCCAATCGTTTACGAAATCAGCGGGCAACTTATGCTCGCTGTATTCCGGAGGATATTTAATAAACAAATATTCGCCCTTCTCCCTAATCATATTGAGCACGTTATCACCTTCGGCCAATTGCAGTAATCCCATCACCTGATTCGTATAGAAATTGAAAATGCTCCATTCATTGCCTCTCCTTGGCTCAAGGCGGCAAAATTCTCTGTCATGAAAATTATTCACAACAATAAGCGATTCGCATGACTCTGAAATGAATAGCGCACTATAAGGAACTGCATTATGAAACGCTTGCTCGGGCGCTGTTCCGGAAATAATATCCGCATAATAATTTCTAATTAGCCATGCGCCTTCTAATCGACAAGCGCCACTCGGCATTTTCTTTTCGCTTGTACGGCTCTCGTGGTCAATGGGCAGCTTTGCGCTGCAGCACCCCAATGCCATTATTGCAC
This sequence comes from bacterium UBP1_UBA4783, assembly GCA_002403075.1. GTDB lineage: Bacteria > Krumholzibacteriota > Krumholzibacteriia > Krumholzibacteriales > Krumholzibacteriaceae > SSS58A. The sequence goes on from DHHB01000016.1 coordinate 1,656, forward strand.
ATAGAGCAAAATAAGAAGATCTATGCATTAATGGTTTTCCCATCTGAATACCTTGTAATCGGAGCCCACTGCATTTGTGAGTTCTTCGAGCGTATTAAATTCGTGCGACCAAGAGCTTCTGCGCGCATTGAACCAATGCGCCTCGGGATTACTAACGCCAGAAGGAAGATGTTCAACATAAATTGCCATGTGATTCCTAAATAGTAGAATGTCCCCATCCTGAAAATCGCCCGGGGCTATTTCGACAAACGGATATGGCATACCATGATCCCAAGCCCAACCTGTGCTTGTATAGGGATAATTCAATCCAGCTTGCTGATAAATCTTCCAAACAGTCCAGGAGCAATCGGCTCCTTTTGACCAATCCGAAAAATCCGGCGTATCGGCATATGGCACGCCCCACCACCACAACACCAAATCCATCAACATGTCGCCGTCCCAATAGGAATCGAAGTAATCTGGATCCGGATCCGCATCTGGAAGACGACTAATTGAATCAGTTGGGCAAATAGCCCAGCAATTTTCACAATTTACGCATCGGCTTCCATTTATAACACAGTACTCATACATATCATAGATCGCGCAATCAGGACAGATTGGCGGACACCCTCCGCAGCCAATGCATGAACATGTGTCAATAATGTACATTGCTTGTTCCCTTTAATCATTTCTGCAAGTTCGCGATTTGATTTAAAAGGATTCCCAGCTCATTTACAATCTCTTGCCCATATATGCCCAGGGTTCCCAAAGCCAGGGCTTTTCTGCTTTGATTCATCATCTTGCCATAATGCAATATGGCAGCCTGTGGAGATAGAATAAGAGGCAAGCATTCACGTAAGCGAACAACGCTCGCGTCATTAACTATTTCATGTTTTACTAAAATGTTCTTGCTGTAACCTTCCTTTGGCGCATAGTGATAAAATACGAGCCCCCGTATTATCCCGAAATATATAACACGCATTATTACATAAACCTTGTTACGGGAAACCGCAATTTTATGAAATATTACATTGTCTATAATCATGATCGCAGAGCTTTCTTTTGCAATCATCACTCGATTTCCAAATAGGAAGGGGTTGTTGATAACTTCCCCATTCAAGCACTTTGAGTAGTATTCGGATGCTAAAAATTGTGCCTCTCCCAATTGCTCCGCCGAAAAGCGCGACAAGGGGTTTGGTGAGGAGTCTAACTCGTTGCTTTTCAGAGGGGAGAGGATAGAATTATCGGGTGAGCATGCAACGCCTGATAGCAGAATGGATCCTGCTACCCCCCCACATAACTGTATTGCTTTTCTTCTAGAGATCACCTTCTTCACCCCTATGCCAGATATTGTAAAAATTAATGAGCAGAGAGACGTCGCGCCAAAACAGGCTTGCGCCTCCTTGAGTTGGGCGCACCACAATTAACCGGAATGTATGGGCTTTATAAACTGCTTTTAGGACAAAGCAAATCAGCTGTCAAGAACAAAACGAGAAATGTCGATTTGGCGAGCCGTTGGGAATTATAACGCGCTTGCAACGCCAATGAATAGGGCCAATAAAGGGTGATAATGAGAGCGAGCACAGCTCCGCGAAAAAGTGTTCGGTGTAACCACAGCGGATGCCCCGCCCAGTTCCCGCTTGAGAAACCTGCCCCTTGCAAGACTTTCCCGGACTTTCTCCTATGGGCTCTTGACAGCGCGTCGGCCGGCGGAGTAGCATCCGGCCGCAGGGGGATCGCGGTGGGGGGCAAGGGGGCTTCCGTGACGGCGCTACCGACCAAACAGGATATCAGCGACAAGCTCAACGTTCTTCAGGCCCTCGTCGATCGCATGAGGACGATCTGCGAGGAGCAGGGAAAGAACGACGACGCGTGGCGGTTCGAAGACATCGCGCTTCGCCTCGCGGCGGCCTCGGCGAACCTCGATGAGCAACCGTATCAGGACTGGAACGACAAGGCGCATCTCATCGTCTCGCGGCTTGCCTTCGCGAACGATCGCATCGCCGCCGCGATCCGCGAGTTCGAGAAGGGCGTCGAATGCGAGAAGAACGCCGCCGTGATCGTCGGCTACATAGACGACGTCGTGCGGGCGATCAAACGCATGGTATAGAACCGCCTCGGCCCCGCGGGGCGCCCGGACGACGCGGAGCCCCCGCATTGTGCGCCTCGCGCGCCTTTTCCTCGTAGCGCGCCGGGCTCATCCGCGTATAATCCAAAAGACGTTTTTCAGCGAAAGGACTCGAGCTATGCGGAAAAGATCCTTGTTCACGGCGACTCTGCTCGCAGCGCTCCTTCCGGCGTTCGCGGCGGCCTCCGACGCCTCGGTCGAGTTCCCTCCCGGCGATGCCGGGGAACGCGCGGCCGGATACGTCGCGGCCTTCAATTCCCCCGACGAGACCGTTCTCGCGGCCTTTCTCGCGGCGAACCTCGCTCCCGAGGCCCTCGAGCGGATGCCCGTCGAGGGCCGCATGGTGACGCTCCGGCGGATCCGCGAGGACGCAGGCACGATCGAGCTGGCCAAGGTCACGCCCGGGCGCGACGGCGGCATCGTCGTTATCGCCCGCGGTTCGACCGGCGTGTGGTTCGAGATGGCGTTCGTCTTCGAGCAGGAGCCTCCTTATCGGCTCGTGGGCGTGCGCTGGAACATTCTCCCCGAAGCGCCGGATCTCGACGCCCCGGACACGCCCTTCACCGAGGCCGAGCTCGTGAAGGAGCTTTCGGCCCATCTCGACGGACTCGTCGCGAAGGACGCTTTCTCGGGCGTCGTGCTCGTCGCGAAGGGCGAAACGCCGGTCTTCCGGAAGGCGTACGGCCTCGCAAGCAAGGAATACGGCGCGCCGAACCGCGAGGATACGCGCTTCAACCTCGGCTCGCTCAACAAGCTCTTCACCCGCATCGCGATCGAGCAGCTGGCCGGAGCAGGCAAGCTCTCCTTCGACGACACGATCGATACATTCCTTCCCGATTATCCGAACAGGGACGCCGCCGCCAAGGTCACCGTCAGGCACCTTCTCGAGATGACGTCCGGGATAGGCGATTTCTTCGGCGAGAAGTACGCGGCGACTCCGAAGAACCTTATCAGGGATCTCGAGGACTACCTCCCGCTCTTCGCCTCCGACCCGCTCGAGTTCGAGCCCGGCACGGGCAACACATACTCGAACGGCGGATACGTCGTTCTCGGTCTCATCGTCGCGAAAGCGAGCGGCCGAAGCTACTTCGATTACGTCCGCGACAACGTCTACGCGCCGGCCGGCATGACGGCGACGGGCCATCTCGAGACCGACGTCCCCGCGCCGAACGTCGCGAGCGGCTATACCTTCGGCTGGGACTTCGAGGAGCATCCGAACGAGCCGCGGCGCAACAACGTCTATACGCGCCCCTGCCGCGGGAGCTCCGCTGGCGGCGGCTACTCGACCGTGGACGATCTTCTGAGGCTCGTTCTCGCCCTCGGGGCCGGCAGGCTCTCGGCCCCCGAGGCCGCGCGGACGGCCTCACAGGGCATGGCCGTCGGCGGCGGAGCCCCCGGCATGAACGCCTTTCTCGAAACGCTCCCGGCGGCGGGCTTCACGGTCGTCGTGCTCTCGAACTACGATCCTCCGGCGGCGATGTCGGTCGGCCGCACGATCGGCGCCCTCATCAAGCGCTTGCAATAAAGGCGGTTACACCCTCGTCGATGCCGTCCCGGGCGCCGCCGCCCGGGCGGCATCCCCCGTTGCTTTCGAACCCTCGATAGTATATCCTGGACAGCCGAGGCCCCGATCGGTCAGAGGGGCCGCAAGCAACGGCGCACGACGGCCGCGCGGCGAAGGAGCAGTGTCCGCGTCTCGCGCGACGGATTCGCGTACACGTCGAAAGGAGCGAGCGTGAAGGGCAAGACCATCTACATGACGAAGTTCGATTACGAGCGCCTGAAAGAGCTTCTCGGCGTGGCCAACACCTTTTCGTACAACGGCAGAACGGACCTCGCCAAGCTCGCCGGCGAGCTCGAGCGCGCGGAGATCCTCGATTCGAAGGAGATCCCGTCCGACGTCGTAACCATGAACTCGCGGGCCGAGATCCGCGATCTCGAAACCGGCGAAACCATGACCTACACCCTCGTCTTCCCGCGGGACGCGAACATCGACGAGGGACGGATTTCGATATTCGCTCCCCTCGGAACGGCGATTCTCGGCTTCCGGGCCGGCGACGATCTCGAGTGGGAGGTTCCGAGCGGCACGCGGCGTCTTCGCATAGAGAAGATTCTTTACCAACCCGAGGCGGAAGGCCACTACGACCGCTAGCCCGCGGGTAAAACGGACGGCGAGACAAGGAGCGGAATCATGAGCGAGCCGACGAGCGGCGACCGCGGCGAGCGGCAGGAACGGCTCAAAGAGATTATCAAGGAGCTGCATGCCGGCGTTCCCGTCGAAAAGCTCCAGAAGACCTTCGCGAAGATCATCAAGGACACATCGCCGGAGGAGATCGCCGCGATGGAGAACGCCCTTATCGAGGAGGGCTTTCCCGTCGACGAGGTCCGGAGGCTCTGCGACGTGCACGTGCGGGTGTTCGACAAGGCGCTGAAGAAGCTCGGAAAGCCGGGCAAGGTGCCGGGCCACCCGGTGTACACGTTTCTGCAGGAGAACAAGGCGGCCAAGGAGATCCTGAAGGAGCTCGACAAACGCTCGAAGCACCTGCGGGACAACGACACGAAGATGGGGGCCCTCGCCGCCTTCGCCGAGAGCTTCGCGCGGTTCAAGCAGATCGAGAAGCACTATGCCCGCAAGGAGTATCAGCTCTTCCCGGCGCTCGAGCGAAAGGGCTTCACGGGACCGACGAAAGTGATGTGGAGCAAGCACGACGAGATCCGCGCGACGATAAGGGCCGCTGAGGCCGCGCTGCACGCGAAGGACTGGAAGAACCTCCGCGAGCACGTCAAATCGCTGCGGGACGCCGCGAAGAAGATGATATTCCTCGAGGAAAAGATCCTCTACCCGACCGCCTCGCGCAAGCTCACCGACGTCGAATGGGCCGACATCAAGCGCGGCGAGAGCGAGATCGGATACGCGTGGGTGACGCCGTCGAACCTCTGGGACGCCGAGATCGCGAAGGCGCTCTCCCTCGCCCACGGAGGAGCCCCGGCCGCCGGAACGGGCTCCGGCGCCGCGGCGGGAGCCGCCACCGGTTCCGGCGCCACGGACGCTCCGCGGGACTCCGGCGCGAACGCGGGCGGATCCGGCGCGGCCGGGAGCGTCCCCTTCGCGGGACCGGGCGGGATCATTCTCTCCGAGGGCGCGCTCTCTCCCGGACAGATCGATCTCATGATGCGGGCGCTTCCCGTCGACGTCACCTTCGTCGACGAGAACGACGTCGTGCGGTACTACTCGGCGAGTGAGCACCGGATCTTTCCGCGCAGCCCCGGCATCATCGGCCGCGCCGTGCAGAACTGCCATCCGCCGAAAAGCGTCCACGTCGTGAACGACATCATCAAGAGCTTCCGCGAGAAAACGAAATCGGTCGCCGAGTTCTGGATTCAGTCGAACGGGCAGTTCATCCACATACGATACTTCCCCGTGTACGACGCGCAGGGCGTCTATCGCGGGGTCGTCGAGGTGAGCCAGGAGGTTTCAGGCGTCCGCGCGCTCGAGGGGGAGCGGCGGATACTCGATTGGTGACGGGACCGCGGCGCGGCGCCCGCCGGCCCCGGAGCCCCGCCCCGCCTGTTCGAGCGACGACACGCATGGCATTCAACAGGAAACACGCTCTCGCGATCTGTCTCGGCGCGGCCGCGGGCCTTTCGGTCTACACGTTCATATACGCGCGCGGTTTCTCCTATCTCGGCGACGAGGCGAAGACGTGCATGAACTGCCACGTCATGCGCGCCCAGTTCGACTCGTGGAACCGCTCGAGCCACCGCGCGGCCGCCGCGTGCAACGGCTGCCACACGCCGAAGAACATGTTCGCAAAATACGCCGTCAAGGGCCTGAACGGCTTCAACCACGGACTGGCTTTCACGACGGGCCGGTTTCCGGACCCCATCGTGATAAAGCAATTCAACGCGGGCGTCGCCCGCGGTAACTGCTACCGCTGCCACGAGGGGATGGTTGGGCGGATGCTGATGCTGAACGAACCGAGCGAGCTCGACTGCACGAGATGCCACGGCAACGTCGGGCATCGGGAGAGAACGTAGCCGGCGGTCGCGCCCGCGCACGAAAAGGAGCCCGGGGATGGCAATCAAACCGCTCTCGAAGGAGAACAAGCTCTACACGGCGATATTCATTCTCGCCGCCGCATTCACGATCGTCGTCGCGGCGCTTCTCGTGAACATCGTCGAGCGCAAGCGCGAGGCGGTGCGCTACCCGTTCAAGGTGGTCGACGTCTCGAGCACGGAGATCGATCCGGCCGTATGGGGGAAGAACTTCCCCTTCGAGTACGACGCGTTCGTGAAGACGAAGCTCGACTACGGCGCGACGACGTACGGAGGCTCGACGCCGTACGACAAGCTCGAGCGAAAGCCCGCGCTCCGGCGCCTCTGGGCGGGCAACGCCTTCGCGGTCGATTACAAGGAGGATCGCGGGCACTACTACTCCCAGATCGATCAGGCGGAAACGAAGCGCGTCGAGGTCGTCTCGCAGCCGGGCGCCTGCATCAACTGCCACGCCGCCGAAGCGCCCGGGCTCATCGAGGAGCTCGGCTGGGTCGCGTTCAACAAAACCCCGTACAACGACCTCAAGGGGCGCCTCACGACGGGATCCTCGTGCGCCGACTGCCACGATCCCGAGACGATGGCGCTGCGCGTCACGCGTCCGGCGTTCAGGAACGCGATGGAGGAGGCCGGCGTCGATCTCGCGAAGGCGACGCGCCAGGAGATGCGCGCGTACGTCTGCGCGCAGTGCCACTCGGAATACTATTTCAAGGGGGACGACAAGATACTCACCTTCCCGTGGAGCCGAGGGCGAACGATCGATGCGATCGAGGCTCACTACGACGAGTACGCCTTCAGCGACTGGACGCACGCGGAGACGCGCGCGCCGATGATCAAGATCCAGCACCCCGAGTTCGAGCTCTGGGGAACGGGCGTGCACGCGCAGTCGGGCCTCGCCTGCGCCGACTGCCACATGCCGTACATCCGCGAGGGGAGCGTCAAGATCTCCGACCACTGGGTGCGAAGCCCGCTGGTCAACGTGGAGCGCGCGTGCCAAGTCTGCCACCGCCTCACGAAAGACGAGCTCCTCGACCGCGTGGCGTCGATTCAAGACCGCACCGCGGGGCTCCTCGGGAGGACCGAAACGGCGCTCGTCTCGGCGATCGACGCGATCGCCGGTGCGCGCGAGGCGGGGGCGGGAGAGAAAGCGCTCGCCGAGGCTCTCCGGCTCCACCGCTCCGCGCAGATGCGGTGGGATTTCATCGCGTCGGAGAACAGCACGGGGTTTCACAGCCCGCAGGAGGCGGCGCGGGTGCTCGCCGAGGCGATCGATCTCGCCCGTCAGGCGGAGCTCGCGGCGGGCGCGGCCCGGAAACGGTAGCCGCGCGGAAAGGCGATCGTGGCGACGGGACTCGTCTTCGACATCAGACGCTACTCCATCCACGACGGGCCGGGCATCCGGACGACCGTCTTCTTCAAGGGCTGCCCGCTCGCGTGCGCTTGGTGCCACAACCCGGAAAGCCAGACCCCGGAGCCGGAGCTCCTCTACCGCGAGAGCCGCTGCATGCGATGCAAGGCCTGCCTCGCCGCGTGCATGAACGAGGCGATCTCGTGGTCCGGGGACGTCCCCGTCGTCGACGCGGGGCGCTGCGAGCGGTGCGGCTCCTGCGCCGAGGCCTGCTGCACCGACGCGCGCGAGCTCGTCGGACGAGAGATGGCCGTGGCGGAGGTCATGGCGGAGGTCGAGCGCGACACGCCCTTCTACGAGGAATCGGGCGGCGGCGTCACGCTCTCGGGGGGAGAGCCTCTCGCGCAGGCGGAGTTCGCCCTCGAGCTCCTCAAGGCCTGCAAGGCGCGCGGCATTCACACGGCCGTCGACACCTGCGGGCACGCGCCGTGGGAGACGCTCGACCGCGTACGGCCGTACGTAGACCTCTTTCTCTACGACATAAAGATGATCGACGACGAACGGCACCGGCGGTACACGGGCGCCTCGAACGAATCATTATTGAATAATCTGCAATTGCTTTCGCGCCATGGACATAACATAATACTCGCGGTCCCCGTCATATCGGGGGTGAACGACGACACCGAGGCCGCGCGGCGGCTCGGCGAGTTCGCCGCGGCGCTGCCGGGCAACCACGGCGTGATCCTCCTGCCGTTTCACCGCCTCGGCGTCGACAAATATGCGCTTCTCGGGCGCGAGTACGTCTACGCTGATCTCGAGGCGCCCGCCGAGGAGCGGCTCTCGGAGATCTCCCGCGTGCTCGTCGGATACGGGCTGCGCGTGAGCGTCGGAGGCTCGTGACGTCATGATGACCGATCGCGTCAAGCGGCTGCGCCAAGAAAGCCTCGAGGCGAAACCGTCGATCTCGACCGAGCGCGCCGAGCTCGTCACGGAGTTCTACCGGCAAAACGGCGGCTTCATGTCGGAGCCGGTGCGGCGCGCACTCGCTTTCAAGTACATCCTCGAGCACAAGGCGATATACATCGGCGAGGGCGAGCTCGTCGTCGGCGAGAAGGGTCCCGCGCCGAAGGCGACGCCGACCTACCCGGAGCTCTGCTGCCACAGCCTCGACGACCTCGACATCCTGAACTCCCGCGAGAAGATACCGTTCGCCGTGAGCCCCGAGGCGAGAGACGTCTACCAGAATACGATCATCCCCTTCTGGTGCGGGCGCTCGATGCGCGATCTCATCTTCCGGGAGATGACGGCCGACTGGAGGGCCGCCTACGACGCGGGCGTCTTCACCGAGTTCATGGAGCAGCGAGCGCCGGGACACACCGTCCTCGACGACAAGATCTACCGCAAGGGCATGCTCGATTTTCAGAAGGATATCGAGCGGAGCTTCGCCTCGCTCGATTACCTGAGCGACCCGCGCGCCTACGACAAGGAGCAGGAGCTCTTCGCCATGCACCTCGTCGCCGCGGCTCTCGTGAGCTTCGCCGAGCGGCACGCCGAGCGGGCGCGGGAGCTCGCCGCGGGCGAGAGCGATCCCGCGCGCCGGGCCGAGCTCGAGCGTATCGCGGAGGTCTGCTCGCGGGTGCCGGCCCGCGCCCCGCGGGATTTCCACGAGGCGATCCAGTACTACTGGTTCGTTCACCTCGGGGTCACGATCGAGCTCAACACGTGGGACTCGTTCTGTCCGGGGCACCTCGACCGGCACCTCGAGCCCTTCTACCGCGCCGGGATCGAGAGCGGCGCCCTCACGCGCGATCGCGCGGAGGAGCTCCTCCAGTGCCTCTGGATCAAGTTCAACAACCAGCCCGCCCCTCCCAAGGTCGGCGTCACCGCCGCCGAGAGCGGGACGTACACCGACTTCGCGCAGATCAACACCGGGGGTCTGCTCGAGGACGGCTCGGACGGCGTGAACGAGATCACCTACCTCATCCTCGACGTCGTCGAGGAGATGCGGCTCCTCCAGCCGAGCTCCTCCGTGCAGGCGAGCAGGAAAAATCCCGACCGGTTCATCGAGCGCGCCGCGAGGATCATCCGCACGGGGTTCGGTCAGCCGTCCGTCTTCAACGCCGACCTCATCGTCGAGGAGCTCGTGCGGCAGGGCAAATCGGTCGCCGACGCGCGAAGCGGCGGCTCGAGCGGCTGCGTGGAGGTCGGCGCCTTCGGCAAGGAGAACTACAACCTCACCGGCTACTTCAACATGCCGAAGGTTCTCGAGATCGCGCTCCACGACGGCGTTGATCCGAGAACGGGGAGCCTCGTCGGCGCGAGGACGGGCGATCCGCGGAGCTTCCGGAGCTTCGACGAGGTCGCCGCCGCCTTCGAGAAACAGGTCCGCCGGTTCGTCGACGTCAAGATACGCGGCAACAACGTCATCGAGCGCCTCTACGCCGGCTTCATGCCGGCGCCGTTCCTCTCGCTCCTCATCGACGACTGCGTCGCGCGCGGACGCGACTACCACGACGGAGGCGCCCGGTACAACACGAGCTACATCCAAGGGGTCGGTCTCGGCACGATGGCCGACGCGATGACGGCGCTGAAATTCCACGTCTTCGACGAGATGACGGTTTCCATGGAGGCGTTTCTCGCGGCGCTCGAGGGCGATTTCGAGGGGCGCGAGCAGCTCCGGCAGACGCTTCTCAACAAGACGCCGCGCTACGGAAACGACGACGACTACGCCGACGCCGAGATGGTCCGCGTGTTCGAGATCTACTTCTCGGCGATCGACGGGCGCCCCAACACGAAGGGGGGCGAATACCGGATCAATCTCCTCCCGACGACCGTCCACGTGTACTTCGGATCGGTGACCGGGGCGACTCCCGACGGACGCCGCGCGGGGACCCCCCTCTCGGAGGGGGTCTCGCCCGTGCAGGGCGCCGACCGCCGCGGCCCGACGGCCGTGCTCCGGTCCGTGGCCAAGATGGACCACGTCCGCACCGGCGGAACGCTCCTCAACCAGAAGTTCACGCCGCGGCTCCTCGCGGGGGACGAGGGCCTCGAAAAGCTCGTGCGGCTCGTCAGGGGCTTCTTCCGCCTCGGAGGACATCACGTGCAGTTCAACGTCGTCGACGCGGAGACGCTCCGCGACGCGCAGGCGAACCCCGAGCTGCACCGCGGCCTCATCGTGCGGGTCGCGGGCTACAGCGACTACTTCTGCGACCTCGGCAAGGCCCTCCAGGACGAGATCATCGCCCGCACGGAGCACTCCGACATATAGCGACGTCCGCCCTGCGAGCCGCCCGCTTGGACCCGCGGGCCGGCCGCCGTCCGGCGTATATCAATCGACATCGTGCCCCGCGCCGTCGTATGATGGTCCGCGAGGGGATCCGGAGGTTTTCCCGTGGAGAGGAACGGCGGACCGAGGTACGACGGCGGCGCGTCGCGGATGCGCCCGACGGGCACCATCGTCGGCAATTACCGCCTCGGCGAGAAGATCGACGAGGGCGGCATGGGCCTCGTCTACCGGGCCGTGGACACGAAGATCGGCCGCACGGTGGCGCTCAAGTTCCTCCACCCCGATCTCGCCCGCGACCCGAAGGCCCGAGGCAGGTTCATACAGGAGGCGCGCGCCGCCTCCTCTCTCGGCCATCCGAACATCTGCACGATTTTCCAAATAGACGAGACGCGCGACGGCGAGACTTTCCTCGCGATGGCATACTACGAGGGCGAGACCCTCCAGAAACGCATCGCCCGCGGTCCGCTCGCGCTCGACGAGGCGCTGGACATCGCCGGGCAGGTCGCGCAGGGGCTCTCGAAGGCGCACGCGAGAGGGCTCGTCCACCGCGACATTAAGCCGGCGAATATCTTCGTCACCCACGACGGGCTCGTGAAGATCCTCGACTTCGGCCTCGCCGCGCTTGCCGCCGAGGCGCGGCTCTCGACGCCCGGTTCGCATCCCGGCACGCCCCGCTACATGACGCCGGAGCAGGCGCGCGGCGAGGAGACGGACGAGCGGAGCGACATCTGGTCGCTCGGGGCGATGCTGTACGAGATGATCGCGGGCGTGCCGGCCTTCCCCGCCGAATACGATCAGGCCTCTCTGCTCGCGATCGCGGGCGAGAAGCAGAAGCCGCTCGCGTCGAGGCGCGCCGGCGCGCCGGCGGAGCTCGAAAGGATCGTCGAAAAGGCGCTCGCAAAGGATCCCGACGCCCGCTACCGGGACGCCGAGGACCTCATGGTCGATCTCAAGCGCCTCGCGAAAACGGTCGCCCTCAAGAGCGCGGCGGCCCGCGTCTCGCGGGCCGCCGCGTCGGAACCGGCGCCGCCGCGCCGCCGTGCGCGGCGGCCGCTGATCGTCGCGCTTTCGATCCTCGCCGTCTCCGTCGCCGTCATCGTGATCGCCGCGATCATGATGAGCCGCGCCAAATAATGGAATTATAGGCTGCGATCGCGGCCCGGGCCGCGGTGCGGCGCGGCGCTCTCACCCCGCGCGGCCGCTCTTCACGCGTCTCCAGAGAAACGTTCCGAGCACGGCGACCGCGATGAGCGCTATGATCGTGTGGCCGAAGACGCGGTCGCCGTTCATCCACGCCTTGATCGCCTCCGCGATGAGATAGATCGCGCACGCGAGCTGGATGAAGAAGAGCGCGGGGCTTTCGGCGAACCGCTTCACATAGAGGCTCAGCGCGAAGCCGACGACGACGAGAACGACTATCAGGATCGTCGCGAACATCGTTTCCTCCTAGTTGCAAGCGCTGTCCACCCACCCGCCTCCGCAGTACGAGCAGAGCGCCTGATACGCGCAGATGAAGTACACGCCCGGATTGCCGCCGGCGGCTATCGCCGCGTTGGCGCATGCGATCAATGCTATCACGAACGGTCCCCATTTGCACGTGACGCGGTTCGATCCCTTGACCGGCGGATCGAGCGGCACCTCGTTCACGTCGTCCGAGAGCCTCGGCGCCCCCGTGCCACAAGGCGCAGCCCCGGTTTCCGGCACGAGCGCCCGCAGCTCGGGGTAGCGGGCGAGGAGCGTATCGCGGAGCGCCTCGAGCCGCGCCTGGAAGAGCTCCGCTTCCTCCGCGGACCATCCGAGCGCCTCGACGGAGTTGCCCTTCGACGATTGCAGCCGGGCGAGATCGCCCGGCGCGATCCCGCGGGCCGCGAGCCGCCCGACGACCCCCTCCAGCATCGAAAGCAGCTCCTGGACCTCGGCCGAGGCGCCGAGCTCCTCCTCGATCCGCTCGATGGCGGCCATCGGATCCTCCGCGCAGGAGAGCGGGGCGCCCGCGAGCGACGCCGCGAGCGACAGCGACAACAGTTTTCTGAACATCCGGCCTCACCTCCCGTGCCGCCTCCAATATCAAGATCGGTTCCAGCGGCGCCGGTGCACCACGCTCCGGAAGAAGAGCGGTCGGCAAAGAGTATGGACGCCGATATCTTGTTGTTATTATATGAGATGCGGCGATGGCACAGGGGGTGGACCGGCACTCGGCCGCGAACCGCGGCGACGCCGGCGGGCGACGCCGGCGGCGGCCGCGTAAACGGTGTGGCCGGCGCGAAG
>DHHB01000087.1 GCA_002403075.1 bacterium UBP1_UBA4783
GCTCGTCCTTCTCCATCCGGATCCCCTCGCTCGACCAGTTCGTGAACTCCCCGGTGAGATAGACGTTCCGGGCGTTGGGAGCGTTGAGCACGAAGAGTATCCCCTCGGCGACCCGCCGGGGGCCGTGGAGCCGCACCATCCACTCGTCGACGTTCTCGACCGCGAGGGAGGGGCCCTGGGCCTCGAGCTCGCCTGCGAGGGCGAGGAAATCCTCGCGGAGCTGGTCGACGTGCTTCATGCCGAAGATCGGCACGCCGCGGAAGGCGGCTTCCTTGAACCGCACGGAGTGGCAGATGATCGTCTTCAGCATCCGCGCTCCGTACGCGCGCTCGACGCCGGCGACGATGTCCCTGCTGAACGACGTCCTGCGCTCGACGTCGTTCATGAGAACGTGAACGGTCATGGCGTGCTTCGTCTCGCGCTCGAGAAGCGCGAGCGTCTCGTCGAGCTTTCCGAGCCCCTGAACCGAGAAGCAGCTCGGATCGACGGGGATCACGACCTCGCCGGAGGCCATGAGCGCGTTGAACGTCAGAAGTCCGATGCTCGGCGGCGAATCGATGACGACGTAGTCGTAATCGCCGGGATTGCGCGAGAGCTTCGCGAGCAGCCGGCTCTCGCGGCCCGGCTTTCCCGCGAGCTCCTGCTCGAACGCGCTCAGCACCGGGGAGGACGGTATGATGAAGAGGCTCCCCTCGACCTTCACGGCGGCGTCCGGGGTCTTGACGCGCGGATCCGTAAGGAGATCGTAGATCGTCGTCCCGATCTCGTCGGCCGCGACGCCGAGCGCGAGCGAGGCGTGCGCCTGCGGATCGAGATCGATGAGGAGCACCTTCCTGCCGAGCTCGCGAAACGCCGCCGCGAGATTGACGGCGACGGTCGTTTTCCCGCATCCCCCCTTTTGATTAATTATCGCGATGATCCGCATGATTTCCGAAACCTCCCGGGGCCGCCCGCGCGCGGCCTGCCGATAAACAAAAAAGGCCCTATCATCCCCCGATGATCTGGCCCAACGACGCCCGCCGAGATGCGAACACGCACATTCATCGACGCGATATTTGGCGCGACGGAGCCGCCGTGTCAAGCATTATTTCTCTTCCTTATTTCTCTTCGGCGGCGCGACGGAGCGGTCCCGAGGGGCCTCGATCAGTACATGAGGACGGCCACGATCCCGCCGACGGCCAGTCCCGCCACGACCTCGATCCACGTGTGCCCGATGAGCTCGCGAAGCTCCTCCGGCTCGACGCGGTGCTCGTGCCGCACGGTGAGCCGCTCCATGATCTCGTTCAAGACCCGCGCCTGGTTGCCGACCTCCTGCCGGAGCCCCGTGGCCTCGAACACGAAGTACAGCCCCATGATGAGCGAAACGGCGAAGAGCGGCGAGGCGACGCCCTGATAGACGCCGACGCCGATCGTGAGCGCCGTGACGACGGCCGTATGCGAGCTCGGCATGCCGCCGGTGTCGAGGATGCGGAGCGGGTTGAACCGCCGCGTCCGGAGAGCGTCCACGAAGGGTTTGAGAACCTGCGCCGCGAGCCCGGCGGCGAGCGCGGCGAGACCGATCCGGTGCACCATTGACGACGCCGGCCGCTCGGCGCCCGCGACGGCGCCGGCGCGGGCCGGTCACTCCTTTCCGCTTGCCGCCCACCAGTCTTGCAGGTGGTGATACATGCTGATCGCGTCGGGGTCCACGACCGTGATCCGCCGGTGCACGACGTTCCGCGCCCGGACGACGTTGAGAAACGTGTACGGCTGTTCCTCGTAAATGATCCGCTGCGCCCGGTGGAGGAGCGGTTTCGCCTGCTCGAAGTCGAGCATCGCGGAGGCCGCCGCGTTGAGACTGTCGACGAGCGGGTTGCAGTAGCCGACCCGGTTGTACCCCTGCCGCGACGTGCACGCCCAGATCGGAGCGAGGTCCGCTTTCGTCCCGACCCGCCACGAGTTGATCTGGGCGTCGTAGTCCCCCCGCTTGATCTTCTCGAGGAACACCGTCCATTCGAGCGTCGAGGGGTTCGCCTTGACGCCGACCCTGCGGAGCATCTCCTGAATCATGATCTGCATGTCGGCGCGCATCTGATTCCCGTGGTTCGTGACGAGCTCGAACTCGAACCGCTTGCCCGCGCGGTCGAGCCAGCCGTCGCCGTCGGAGTCGCGGAACCCCGCCGCGGCGAGCGCCTCGCGGGCGGCCGCCGTGTCGAACGGCAGCGGTTCGATCTCCGGGTCGTACGCCCAGATGATCGGCGGGAAGGGGCTCGTGCATTCGTCCGCGAAACCGTAATAGATGTTCTCGTTGATGAGCCGGCGGTCGATCGCCATGGTGAGGGCGCGCCGGACCTTCGCGTCGTCGAAGGGCGGCCGCGCTCCGTTCCACGCGACGTAGTTGTAGGCGCGCGTCGGGAAATCGTAGAAAACGAGCTCCGGATGATTCTTTCTGATCGCTTCGATCTCTCCCGGCGGAACCATCTCCATGCAGTCGATCTCCCCGCCCTTGAGCTGGGTCACGAGCGTGACGGGGTCGGGGATGATCTTGAAGATGACCCGATCGAGGTACGGCTTCCCCTCCTCGTAGTAACGCTCGTTCTTGACGAGCGTGAGCGCCTGCCCCTTCACCCAGCTTTCGAGCTTGAACGGTCCGCTCGAGGGAAGCCTCTCGACGGGGAACGCGCCGATCTCCCCGGGCGGAAGGGTCTCGATGACGTGCTTCGGCATGATGACGCCGTCGTTCGCGTCCATGAGCTGGTACGGATACGCCGCGCTGAAATGGTAGACGACCGTCCAATCGTCCGTCGCGCGGACGCTGTCGATGCGATCCTTGAGGTGGCGGCTCGCCCACGCGGTCGCCGGGTCCTTCTGCGCGCGGAAGGTCGCTTCGACGTCCGCGGCGGTGAGCGGCGCGCCGTCCGTCCAGACGACGTCGCGCCGGAGACGGAAGGTGAGCCGCAGCCGGTCGTCCGAAAACTCCCACGACTCAGCGAGGCGCGGCCCGAACGTCAGAAGGTCCGAGCGCTCCTCGAGAAGCGAGAGGAACATGAGGTTGCAGATGTCCCTCGCGTGCGCGTCGGTCGTGCCCATCGGATTGAGCGACTCGTAGTCGTTGATCTCGCCGACGACGAGCGTGCCGCCGCGCCGCGCGCGATCCTTCCTCGCGCAGCCGGACGCGAGCGCCAGAACGACGGCGAGCGCGAGCAGCGCGAAACGTCTCCATGAACCGTGCGTCATCATCGCAGAGCCTCCGCGTGTATCCGCCGCCGGCCCCTTCCGCCGCCGCTTCCGCGCGGCGCGCCCGGGCATGGGAGAAATGTATAGCGAAGGCGCGAAATGTGCAACAAGCGAAGATACGGCCCTCCCCGGCGGAGGCGCCGGCGGCGGAAAGCAGCGGGCACGGCGGTTTCAATTATAGGCGAATAAAGCGGATACATCCGCGAGGAGGTTTATGATGCATCGCTCCGCGACGGGCGTCCTGGCCGTTTTCTGCGCAGCCTTGATGGCGCTGTTCTGTGCAGCCTGCTCGAGCGACTCCGGATCGGAAGCCGAGCTCGACGAAACGCCGCCGGTTGTGACGGGATCGTACCCCGCGAGCGGCGGAACCGGCGTCTCCCGCAGCGGCCCCTTCTGGGTCGCGTTCAGCGAACCGATGAACGAGCTTTCGGCGCAGGCCGCCTTCTCCCTCGCGCCGGGGCCGGTGTACTTCGAAACGGACTGGCGCGGCGACACGCTCGTCGTCACGCCGACCGCCCTCCTCTCCGCCGGAACGGCCTACACGATGACCGTCGGCGCCGCGGCGGAGGACGAGCACGGCAACGCCCTCGGCGCGGCCTACGCGGTCGACTTCACGACGACGGCCGTGCAGGACGAAACGCCTCCGCACGTCGTTTCGACCGTCCCCGTGAATGGGGCGATCCACGTGAGCGGCATCCAGCCCGTCGAGATCGTGTGGAGCGAGCCTATGGACAGGCACTCGGCGCAGAGCGCGGTCGAGATATCGCCCGAGCCCGAGGATTGGTGGATCGAGTGGGAATCGGCCACGATGACGATCCACCACTCGGCGTTCCCCGAGGAGGAGCCCGTGACGGTCGCGATCGGCACCGGCGCCGCGGATCTCTCCGGCAACAACCTCGCCGCGCTGTTCGCGCTGAGCTTCACGACGGCGAGCGACGACACGCGGCCCTATCTCGCGAGCGCGTCGCCGGCGAACGGAGCCGCGGGGGTCTCGACCGGCATTTCGCAGATCGTCCTCACCTTCAGCGAGCCGATGGACCGGACCTCGTTCCAGATTCCGGCCGACCACATCGACGCGCGCATCATTCAGGTTGTGCGCGAGGAGCCCTCGTGGAACGCGAGCTATTCGGCCATCACGGTGCCCGTCATGCGGACGCTCCTTCCCGGCTGCACCTATTGGATCCGCTTCTTGAACGTGACGGACGCCGCAGGCAACGTCATCGATCCGAATCCGACGTCCTACGAGTTCACGACCGCCGGGACCCAGACCCTCTACCCGGTCAAGAGCGGCGCCGTCTGGAACCTCCTCGGCAGGTACGACGAGACCGGAACGCGCATGATCGAGGACTATTCGCCCTCGACCGGCAACTTCGACGAAGTCCACCGAAACGGAGTCGGCCAGACGCGGGAGATCGTGCACCTTCGCAAAACCGCGTCCGAGGTATACCATCGAGGCCGGAGCGAGTACGACGACGGCGCGTATCAGTTTTCGATGATGTGGAACGATCCGATCCTCTATCTCCGCTTCCCGCTCGAGAGCTACCTGGGGCAGAGCTGGAACTTCTCGACGACCGCGACGATCAGCGCGACGAGATCGATGTCGCTCAGCGGCCGGTGCGAGATCGAGGCGGCGAAGGTCAATCTCGTGAGCGGCGTGCTCAACGGCACCTTCCGGGGATGCTACGTTCACCATCTCTACGCGGATTTCATCATGTACGAGAACGGGATTCCCGTTGACGAGGGCTCGGCGCATCAAATAATGTGGTTGGCGCCGGGGGTCGGCCCCGTGCAGATGGTCTCGCAGGACCCGGGATATTCCGATACCCTGCGGGTGTACGACTGGAGCCTCTGAAATCGATGCGACGCCGGGGCGGGAGCGAACGCCCCGCCCCGGCGCATCATCATGAACATGGTCGAAACCGGCTGCGACGTCCTCCTCAGGGAATCGTGCCGTAGCCTCGCGGGCCGGCGCGCCGGCCTTCTCGCCAATCCCGCTTCCGTCACCGGGACGCTTCGCCCCACGCTTGACGCGCTCCTCTCGTGCGGCGTCAGGATCGACCGCATCTTCGGCCCCCAGCACGGGCTCTACGGCGAGACGCAGGCGAACATGATCGAGTGGGAGGGGTTTCCGCACCCGCGTCTCGGCGTTCCCGTGCATTCCCTCTACGGCGAACGCCGGGAACCATCTCCCGAAACGCTCGCGGGCCTCGACGTGCTCGTCATCGACCTCCCCGACGCCGGCGCGCGCCCGTATACCTATCTCTGGACCGCGCTCCTCGTCGCGAGGGCCTGCGCGAGGGCCGGCGTCGGCGTCCTCGTGCTCGACAGGCCCAATCCGATCGGCGGCGCGGCCGTCGAGGGCTCCATTCTCGACATGGAATTCCGGTCGTTCGTCGGGCTCGCGCCGCTCCCGATGCGGCACGGCCTCACGATCGGCGAGGCGCTCGCCATGATGAACGCCGCCGAAGAGACGCCCTGCGATCTGCGCGTCGCGAGGATGAGCGGCTGGCGGCGGTCGATGCGCTTCGCGGATACGGGGCTTCCGTGGGTCCTCCCGTCGCCGAACATGCCGACGCCCGACACGGCCCTCGTGTATCCGGGCACGGTGATGCTCGAGGGAACGAACGTGTCGGAAGGCCGGGGCACGACGAGGCCGTTCGAGATCGTCGGCGCGCCGTGGCTCGATCCCGAGGCGTTCGCGCGGGAGCTCGAGTCGTTCGCGATTCCGGGGGTTTCCTTCCGGCCGCTCTATTTCGTTCCCGCGTGGGACAAGCACGCGGGCGTGCGATGCGGCGGCGCGCAGATACACGTCGTCGACGCGGAGCGCTTCGCCCCCGTCCGCTGCGGCGCCGCGGTGCTCACAGCCGCGCGTCGGCTCGGACCGGACGCCTTCGCGTGGAGCGATCCCCCGTACGAGTACGAGACGCGGCGTCCGCCGATCGACGTCATCTCGGGGAGCGCCGCGCTGCGCGGGACGATCGACGGAGGAGGCGGCCTCGAGGGGCTCTTCGCGGCGTGGGAGCGGGACGAGGCGCGATTCATGAGCGATCGCGAGGCGTATCTACTCTATGATTGACGGCCGTCGAACGATCGCGGGGATGATACTCGCCGCCGGGCGCGGGGAACGGATGCTCCCGCTCACCAGGACGCTTCCGAAACCGCTCCTCCCCGTCCTCGGTGTGCCGCTCTTCGAGATCGCCGCGCGCAAGCTGCTCCGCGCCGGCGCCGGACGAATTCTCGCCAACCTGCACCATCTCCCCGACGAGATCGAACGCTACGCCGAGGGCCGCCGTCTTCCGGTCCTCTTTCACCGCGAACGCGAGATCCTCGGCACTGGCGGCGGCATCGGCAACATGGCCCCCTCAGCGGCCGGAGCGGACTGCGTCCTGCTCCACAACGGCGACGTCGTCGCCGATATCGACTTCGCGCCGGCGCTCGCCTTTCACGAGGCGCGCGGCGCGCTCGTCACGCTCGTTCTCGCGCCGGACGGCCCGCGCGCGAACGTCGCCGTCGCCGAAGACGGCGAGGTGCGCTCGATCGGCCCCGGCGCTCCCGCCGGAGCCTCGCTCCTCGGGTACACGGGGTTGGCGATCCTCGCTCCCGCCTCCCTCGCCTTCTTTCCGGCCGGACGGAAGGGGGGGCTCGTCGACGTGCTCTCGGGCATGATCGCGCGCCGGCCGGGCTCGGTCGCCGGCTGGAACGCCGGGGGCGGCGGGGCGCCGTACGCATGGGGCGACTGCGGCTCGCCGGCCCCGTACCTCGACGTCCACCGCCGGATCCTCGTCGAAAAGACGGCCTTCGATCCACTCGTCCCTCCCCCACCGGGCAGCGTCCATCGGAGCGCTGATTCGGTCGTCGAGCCGGGGGCGACGCTCGCCGGTTTTTGCGAAATCGGAAGGGGGGCCGCGATCGGCCGCGACGCCGCCGTCGAGAACTGCGTGTTGCTCGAGGGGGCGCGGGTCGCGCCCGGCGAGCGGCGCCGGAACGAAATCATCTTCGCCGGAGGATCGATCCGGGTATGACGGACGATCGCCGAGATCCCGCCGGAGCGGACGCGCGGAGCTTCCTCGCGCGCGCCGGGCTGTGCGCGCCCGGGGCGGACGCGGTCTTCACGCCGCTCGAGGGCGGCTCGGACCGTTTCTTCGCGAGGATCGCCGCGGGCGGCAGGAGCGCCGTCCTTCTGTCGCAGGAACCCGGCTGGGAGATCGATTCCTACATCGACGTCGGACGCTTTCTGCGGCGCAACGGCGTCGGCGTCCCGGAGATATTCGCGTTCGACAGGGAGCGGGGCTTCGTCCTCATGGAGGACGTGGGCGACCTGCATCTCGACGAGGAGCTCTCGCGCGCGGACGCGGCAACGGAGACCCGGCGCTACCGGGAGGCGGTCGGCGTCCTCGTCTCGCTGGCGACCGGCGTCGCCGAAGCGATGGAGCGGGAGGGGCTCCTCGCGCAACGGATCTTCGACGAACGCGCGCTCCTCGGCGAGACCGACTACTTCGTGCGCGAGTTCGTCGAGGGCTTCTGCCGGATACCGCTGTCCCCGGGATGGGATCGCGAGCGCCGGATGATCGCTTCGGCGCTCGCCGCCGAGCCCGCGGTCTTCATGCACCGCGATTTCCAGAGCAGGAACCTGCTGGTCCAGGGCGACCGCCTCCGCGTCGTCGATTTCCAGACCGCCCACCGCGGCCCGGGGCTCTACGACGCGGCCTCGCTCCTCAAGGACGCGTACCACCCGCTCGCGGCGCCGCTTCGCCGCGCGCTCGTCGAGGAGCTCTACGGGGGCCTCCGCGAGCTCGGCCCGCGCCTCGTCGGGAGCTTCGAAGCGTACTACGGCGCCTTCGTTCTCGCCGGGATACAGAGGAACCTTCAGGCGCTCGCCGCGTTCGCCAAGCTCGGCCTGAGGAGAGGGAAGCCGAAATTCCTGGACTCGATCCCGCCGGGGCTCGATCTTCTCGAGGAAGGGGTCGCGGAGCGGGGGGATCTCCCCGCCCTCGCGTCCATGATCGCGGCGATCCGCCGGCGCATGGAGGACGGACTGACGAAAGGAACGTGAGCCATGTGGAAGGTGTTCTTCACCACGTTCGGCGTGATGTTTCTCGCGGAGCTCGGAGATAAAACGCAGCTCGCCGTGATTTCGTGCGCCTCGCGATTCCGGTCGCCCTGGACCGTCTTCGCCGGGGCGGCGCTCGCGATGGTCCTCGCGACGGCGATCGGCACGGCCGTCGGCAGCTTCCTGCCCGCCGTTCTCGGCGAACGGACGATACGGTTCGTGTCCGGCGGCCTCTTTATCGTCTTCGGGGTTCTGATCCTCGCCGGGAAGTAGACGTCAGCCCTCGACGACCTTGAAAACCGCGTCCCCCGCCCGCACGCGGTCGGGGACCTTCGTGCCGACGGAGGCGCCGGCGCCGACCTCCCCCACCTGCGCGTGCTCCACCTGGAGCGATTCGACCGTCATCTCGATATCGGTCGTATGTCCCTTGATGTGAAGCCTGTCGCCGACCTTCACGCCTCCCGCCGTGATGTCGATCGCGGCGACGCCGATCCGCGCGAAATAATCCTGCACGACGCCGACTTCGATCTCTTTCATGCTCTCATCCCCTTTCGCACGACCCGCCGGGGCCGTGCCGCCGACGCGGCCCAGTGTACGCCCGCGCGCGGGAAATGACAAGGCCCGAGAGCCCCGTCGAGAGCTCCGTCCGGCCGCGGCGGCCCTTCATCGGGATCGAAACGAGGCGTCAGACGCCGAGCTCGATCAGGCGCCCGCCGGCTTCGCGATACGCGGGATCGCACGTGAAAAGCACGACCTGATGGGAGGCGGAGAACCGGCGGACGAGCTCGAGCGCGCGGGCCCGGCGCTCCGGATCGAAATGCACGAAGGGATCGTCGAGAAAGAGCGGCTGGCTCTCGTCCCCTCCGAGGAGATCGACGAGGGCGAGGCGGACGGCGAAGTAGAGCTGGTCCCGCGCGCCCTGGCTCAAGGCGCCGGGATCGATCCGCTCGGGCGCGGAGGCCGCGTGCGCCCCGCGCTCCCCGTCCGCCGGGGCCGGCGCCGCCGCGACGGCGAGCGTTCGGGGATCGAAGAAAAGGGTTTCGTATCGGCCGCCGGTGAGGTGCGAGAGGTACGGGGCGACCCGCGGCGGGAGCCCCTCGGCGAGCGAACCGGAGACGGCCCGCCGCGCCTCGTCGAGCGCCGCGGCGGCGATGTCGAGGACGCGCATGCGGCGCCGCGCGCGCGCGAGGTTGGCCTCCGCAGTCTCGAGGCGCTCGGCGAGGGCGGCGGCGTCGAGCGCGGGGACGGCGGCGCGCCTGCGCTCATCGTCTTCTATCTCGGCGGCGAGCCGGCGCCGGACCGCCGCCTTCCCCTCGAGCTCGCGCTCGATCGCGAGGATGCGATCCGCGTCCGCCTCGAACGCTGCGAGCGACTCCCGCTGCTCGTCGAGGGCGCGCGCCTCGACCGCGGCCGCGCCGTACTCCCCGTCCAGCGTTTCGATGAGACCCCCGGAAGCGCTCCCGGCGCCCCCGGCAGCCTCATCGAAACGAGCGGCGACGTCGCGAAGGGTCTCGCCGAGACGCGCGGCTTCCTCGAGCGCCGCGCGCGCCTTCTCCACGGACGAGCCGGGGAACCACGCCGCGCGCGCCTCCCGGAGACGAGCGAGATCGGATTCGTCCGCGGCCGCGCCCGAAGCCGCGTTCGCGCGGCGGCGAAGGACCCATAGCGCGACAAGGGCGATACCGGCGGCCGACGCCGCGAAAAACGCGCGATGCAGGAGCGAACCGAGCGCGACGCCCGCGGCGAGCAGGAGAAGCCCGGCCGCGAGGAGCCCGGACGCCGGCCCCGGCCGGGCCGCCGCGCGGGGCGTTTCGCGCTCTCGCTCGAGCGCCGACTCCCTCTCGAGGGCGCCGCGAAGCTCCGCGATCCGCGCCGCGTCCGCCCCGCGCAGGGGCTCCGGCAGACGTTCGAGAGCCGCGAGCGCTTTCTCGCGCACGGCCGAAAGCTCGCGAAGCCGCTCGATCTTTTTGCGCAGACCGCCGGCCTTCGCCCTCGCCTCCGCCCCCCGCGACGCGAGATCGCGGTATCGGGCAGCCCGGTCGCGCTTCATCGCGAGCGCCTCGAGATCGCGTTCGACCTCTTCGAGCGACGTGCGCCGCGCGGCGATCGAGCGCGAGAGCTCCTCGCGGCGCTTCGCCGCGGCGCGCGCCTCCTCGAAAGCTGCGCTCGCCGCGGCGCGCTCCTCCGTGAACCGCTTGACGGCCCCCCAGTTCTCTTCCTTGGCCGGGTGGCCGAGCCCCCGCGCGAGATCCTTGCGCATGCGGTCGATGATCTCGGCGGCCCGCGCCGGGCCCGACGCCCCCCCGCCGCCGCCGACGATCTCCTCGAGGCGTTCCCCGATGTTCGCCGAGCCGTCCGCGGCGCGGGCGAGCTCTCCGTGGCGCACGCCACAGACGCGGAGAAAGAGATCCTCGTCCGCTATGGGCAGACGCGCGGCGAGAAACGCTTCGACGGCTTTTCCGCGCGCCGCTGGCGCGGACTCGCCGTCGATGAAGATCTCTTGAGACTTCGCTCGGAAATCGCGGACGAGACGGTGGCGACGATCGCCGACGAAGAACAGAAGCTCGAGCCGGAAGAGATCCGGGCTGCCCCACCGGGAAAGGGACCGCACCTCCGCGCTCCGCGACCCGGCGTCGGTGAACAGGGCCGTCGTCATCGCGCGAAAGAGGCCGCTTTTTCCCCCTTCGTTCGGCGCGAGAACCACGTTGAAGCCCCGGTCGAAGGACGCGTCGAGCGCGCGAAACGCGTGAAAGTTGTCGACGATCAGACGTTCGATCCACACGAGGCGCCGTCCCTTTCGCGCCGCCGGGCGGCCGCTACGAGGGGTCCCTCCCCTTGAGAACCTGCATGCCGATCTGAAGCGCCTCCTCGCGGAGCCCGCGATCGGCGCCTGCCGCCCCGTCGATCGCGCGGAGCATGATCCGCGCGAACCGGCCGGCCACCGTGTCCTCCGAAACGGCGAGAAGCTCGTCCCGGGCGATCTCCCGCGCGGGGCCCTCGCCGGCGAGACGCACGGAGAAGTAGTTACCGGCGAGAACCGCGGCCGCGGCCTCCGCGTCGATCGCCGCCTCCATGCCGACGTACCCCGAGAGCTCGAGCTCGACGATGAGATCGGGATCGGGCGCGGCCGCCTCGGCGACCTTCCGCACGAGCTCTTCGGTGGCGCCGAGCCCCGTGCAGTCGACGGAAACGCGCCGCAGACGCCTCCGTCCGACGTCGAGCCGCTCGACGAGCGTCCCGGCCGAAGAGAGCGCGACCGAGACGACCGTACCGGCCCCCTGCTGGTCGCGCGCGACGATCTCCGGAGAACCGCTGTAGTACGCGGGAGGTCCGTCGGGCCTCACGCAGCGATGGGAATGCCAGTGGCCGAACGCGACGTAATCGAACCCTCCGCGGAGCTCCTCGAGGCGCAGCGGCTCCTCCCGGGGATCGAGGGGAGGACCGGCCCCGGCGACCGAGCCGTGCGCGAGACAGACGTTGTAGCGGCACTCCGAGAGCGGCGCGAGCGCGCCGAGCGCCCCCGGCGCGGGGGACGGCGCGGTCAAAACGGCGCCGTGGACGGCGAGCGAGAGATCGGGAAACAGGGCGACGGGGCGGCCCGGGGTCAGGACGACCACGCTGCCGCAGGCCTCGAAGCGCGTCCGCTCGCGATCGAGAACGGAGCCGGGCGCGTGACAGTCGTGGCTGCCGGGGAGGATCACGACGCGGCAGAGCGGCCCCGCCCCCGCGAGACATCCCGCCGCGAACGCCACGTCGCTCTCGCGAACGTCGAACGCCGAATCGAAGAGATCCCCCGCGACGAGGATCAACCGGCAGTCGCGCTCCCGAGCGATCGCGACCGTTCGCTCGAGGGCGCCGCGGAGCGCGCGCCGCTGCTCGTCGCCCCTCGCGCCGAGGAAGCGGAACGGAGCGCCGAGGTGAACGTCCGAAGTGTGGAGCATCCGCAGCTCGTCCGCGCTCATCCCGCCCTCCGGACGCCACCCGGGATCATCCCGAGCGACTCGAGGTAATCCCTCCCCGCGGCAGCGCGCGCGATATCGACTTCGAGGGTCATGAGGGGAGGCTCCGCGGCGCCTTCGAGGATCGCGGCGAGGGCCGGAAAATCGAATATGCCCGATCCCGGCGGCAGGTGGTCGTCGGAGAGCCCGTCGTTGTCGTGGAGATGGAGCGCGGCCACGCGGTCGCCGAGGCGGTCCCACCACCGGGAAACGGGAAGCCGGGAGAAAGCGGCGACGTGTCCCGTGTCGAGGCAGACCGAGACGGAGCCGCGCGGCAGCGCATCGACGAGACGCTCGAGCTCTTCGGGGGTCCGCTCCCAGACGTTCTCGAGCGCGACGCGCACCCCGAGCGTACGGGCCGACCCGGCCACGGCCGTCATGCGCTCGCTCCAGTTTCGCATCCAGTCGCGGAGCCCCGCCCGCGAGAAGAACGGGGAATAGTTCGTGTGAACGACCATGACGGAGCCGCCGAGCGCCGCGGTCGCGGCGAGGCCCCGTTCGAGGCATTCGGCGCTGTAGCCGGCGATGTGTCCGTTGAGGCTCGCGACGTCGAGACCGAGATAGGGGCCGTGCACGAGAGCGCCCGCGCCCCCTTCGTCGAGGAGGGCGCGCATGCGCGAGAGGGAAGCGGCGTCGAGGAGACGCAAGTGCTCGACGTCCGCCATGCGGATCTCCGGGAGGAACCCCTCGCGGCGCGCGGCGGCGAGCCCTCCGTCGAATCTATCGAGCATGACGCTGACGTGGAACCGCGTGCCGTTCACGGATCTCCTCCGGAGCACAACCGTCCTTGACCGTCGCGCGCGCCCTCTGTATGCTTCATCCGGTCCGCCGCGACGCGCCGCGCCGGCGGGCGTGAACGTATCATATTGTCCGACCGCCGCGCAAGGGCGGCCCTTCGGCACGAGGTGATGCACGGAATGAAGCTCGTCGAATGCGTTCCGAATTTCAGCGAAGGACGCGACGCCGCGAAGATCGAGCGGATCGCGGCCTCGATCCGCGGGGTCGAGGGAGTGAAGCTCCTCGACGTCGATCCCGGCAAGGACACGAACAGGACGGTCGTCACCTTCATCGGCGGACCCGAGGAGGTCCTCGAAGCCGCGTTCCGGGCCGTCGCCGCGGCGGCCGAGGCGATCGACATGCGCTCGCACGCCGGCGCGCACGCGCGCCTCGGCGCGACGGACGTCTGTCCGTTCGTTCCCGTCTCGGGCGTCACGATGGCCGAATGCGCTGAGCTCGCCCGCAGGCTCGGGGCGCGCGTCGGCTCCGAGCTCGGCATCCCCGTGTACCTCTACGAGGAAGCCGCATCCGATCCCGCCCGCCGCAACCTCGCCGACATCCGCGCCGGGGAGTACGAGGGTCTCCCGGAAAAGCTCAAGGATCCGAGGTGGAAGCCCGATTTCGGCCCCGCTTCCTTCAACCCCAAGACCGGCGCGACCGTCGTCGGGGCGCGGGAGTTCCTCATCGCCTTCAACGTCAATCTCAATACGCGCGACGTGCGCATCGCGCGCGAGATCGCCTTCGATCTTCGCGAAAAGGGGCGCGCGAAGCGCGACGCCGCCGGCGCGATCTGCAAGGACGACAGCGGCTGCACGGTCTTCGCGCCGGGAAAATTCAAGGCCTGCAAGGCCGTCGGCTGGTACATGGAGGATCTCGGGCGCGCGCAGATATCGATGAACCTCGTGAACTACAAGGTGACCGCGCCGCACGCCGTCTTCGACGAGGCGTGCGCCCTCGCTGACAAGCTCGGCGTCCGCGTGACGGGGAGCGAGCTCGTCGGCCTCATCCCGCTCGAGGCGATGATTCGGGCGGGGCGCCATTACCTCGCGAAACAGGGCAAGACGGCCGGGGTTCCCGAGTCGGAGCTCGTCCACGTCGCCGTCCTCTCGATGGGTCTCGGCGAGCTCTACCCCTTCGAACCGGACAAGAAGATCATCGAGTACCAGTTCCGGACCGCGGGGGCTCTCGCCGGCATGACGGTGAGCCGGTTCGTCGACGTCCTCTCGACCGACTCCCCCGCCCCCGGCGGCGGAAGCGTGGCGGCCCTCTGCGGCGCCCTGAGCTGCGCCCTCTCGTCCATGGTCGCCGCGCTGACGCACGGCAAGAAGGGGTACGAGAACGCGTTCGCCGAGATGGAACGCGTGGGAACCGGCGCGCAGGAGCTCGCGGCCGCCTTCCTCGCGGACGTCGACCGCGACACGGCCGCCTTCAACCGGGTGATGGACGCGATGCGCCTTCCGAAATCGACGGACGCGGAAAAGGGAGCGCGCGCGGCGGCGATCGAGGAGGCGACGAAGGGCGCGACCCTCGTCCCCCTCGGGGTGCTTCGGCGCTGCCGCGAAGCGGTCGCGCACGCCGGCGCGGTCGTCCGGCACGGCAACAGAAACTCGACGAGCGACGGCGGCGTGGCGGCGGCCGCGGCCCGAACGGCCGCCGAGGGCGCCTATCTCAACGTGAAGATCAATCTCCCCGGCATCGCGGACGCCGCGTGGAAGAGCGAGACGCTCGAGGAGGCGCGGGCGCTGCGCGACGAGATCGTCCGCGACGCGGAAGAGGCGATCCGCAGCTGCGAGGAGATCATGGACGCGGCGAAGTAGCGCGCATGCGCCGCCGCGCCGCCCGGAATGAAGGAGGCGGCATGCTCACGATCGATCTCTCGCGCGTTTCCCCGTTTCTCTCGGGCGGCGAGATCGACGCCGACGCGCCCCGCGCCCTCGAGGCGCTCCGGACGCTCGTCCGGCGGGAAGGCGCCGGCGCCGGGATGCTCGGCTGGCTCGATCTTCCCCACGCGGACGAGAGGGAGATCGGCGGGATCGCCGACTGGGGAAAGCGCGTCCAGGACGAGAACGACTGCCTCGTCGTGATCGGCATCGGCGGCTCCTACCTCGGCGCGCGCGCGGCGATCGAGGCCCTTCCCGGTGAAGCGCGCTTCCCCGTCGTCTTCGCCGGCAACAACCTCTCCCCCGAATATCACGCGCGTCTCTTCGATACCCTGTCCGGCAAACGCTTCGCCGTGTGCGTCATCTCGAAATCCGGCGCCACGCTCGAGCCCGCGGTCGCGTTCCGCCTCGTCCGGAAGATCCTCGCCGCCTCGGCCGGCGGTCCGGAGGCGTCGAAGCGGATCACCGCCGTCACCGACCGCGACGCGGGGGTGTTGCGCGCGACCGCCGCGCGCGAGGGGTGGCGGACGTTCGACATCCCGGGGAACGTCGGCGGGAGGTTCAGCGTCCTCTCCCCCGTCGGTCTTCTCCCCTGCGCCGCGGCCGGGATACCGGTCGCGGAACTGATCGGAGGAGCCCGTGCCGAGCTCGGCCGCTCGACGAGGATGGACGCCTCGAACGGCGCTGTGCGGTACGCGTCCGTCCGGCATCTCCTGCACGAACGGGGCGTCGCGATCGAGGTCCTCTCGACCTTCCATCCCGAGCTCGCCTCGCTCGCGGAATGGTGGAAACAGCTCGCCGGCGAATCCGAGGGCAAGGGGGGACGCGGTCTCTTTCCCGCCTCCGCCGTCATGACGACGGATCTCCATTCCCTCGGACAGTATCTCCAGGAGGGATCACGCCTGCTGCTCGAGACGTTTCTCGCCGCGGCCCGTCCGCGCGCGGATATAGCGCTCGAGAGCGCGGAGGACGACTCGGACGGACTCAACTACCTCGCGGGGAAGAGCCTCTCCGAGGTGAATCGCTGCGCCTTCGAGGGGACGCGCGACGCGCACGCCGCGGGCGGACTGCCCGTCGTCACGATCGAAACGCCCTCCGTCACCCCCGACTCGATCGGCGCGCTCTTCGTCTTTTTCGAGGTCGCCGTCTCCGTCTCGGCGCGTCTTCTCGGCGTCAACCCCTTCGACCAGCCGGGCGTCGAGGAATACAAGAGCCGTGTGTGCCGGCTCCTCGGCAAGCCGAGAACGCCATGAGCTCCGCCCGAACGACCGTCCTTTCCATCCTCGCCGCGGCCTGCGCCGTATCAGCGACGTCGTGCGCCCGGCCCGAGCCGTACACGGCCGAGACGTTCGTCATGGGCACGGCGGCGTGGGTGACCGTCGCCGGCGTCGGCGCCGCGGAGGCCGAGGAAGCGGCGCAAGAGGTCTTCAGGGAATTCCGCCGCATCGAGAGCGTCATGAGCACGTGGGCGGACTCGAGCGAGCTTTCCCTCCTCAACGCCGGCGCGGGGAGCGGTCCGGTCGCCGTGTCGTCCGAGCTCTTCGCCCTCGTCGACAACTCGCTCCGGTACTCGCGCGAGACGTTCGGCGCCTTCGACCCCACGGTCCGTCCGCTCGTTCTTCTCTGGGGTTTCCAGGGCGGCGAGCCGGCCCTCCCGTCCCCGGACGCGATCGACTCCGCGCTCGCGTTCGTCGGCTGCGACGGGATCTCGCTCGATGACGCGGCCCTCGCCGTCTCGCTTTCGGCGGGCGCTCAGATAGATTTCGCCGGCATCGCCAAGGGATACGCCGTCGACCGCGGCGCCGCGATCCTCGAGCGGCGCGGCATCCGCAGGGCGCTCGTCAACCTCGGCGGCAACATATACGCCCTCGGCTCGCCGCCCGGCGGGCGGGGTTGGCGCATCGGCGTCCGGGATCCGCGGGGAGGCCTCGGAACGGTCGGCACGATCCTTCTCGCCGACGCGGCGGTGGCGACCTCGGGCAATTACGAGAACTTCGTGGAGATCGACGGACGCCGCTACGGGCACATCATCGATCCCCGCACCGGCCGCACGGTCGACGGCGTGCTGAGCGTCACCGTCGCCGCGCCGACGGCGCTCGCCGCCGACGCGCTCTCCACGGGATTTTTCGTGCTCGGCCCCGTCGAGGCGGCGAGGGCGATCTCCTCTTTCGAGGGCGTCGCGGCCCTTTTTGCGTTGCCGAACGGGGTCCGGATAGATTACAAAGTGATCGGGGAGTTCGGCCGCCGTCTCGTTCTCGGCCCGGAGACGGACGGCCCTCGATAGCGGCGCAAAGGAGGATCCCACAAGTATGAAGCGATACATCGTCATCGCAGGGGCGGCGGCGTTCCTGGCGCTCATCATGCACTGCGGCGGAGGCGACGGCGACTCGACGGGCCCGACCGTCAAAGAGGATCCCTCCTTCGCCGTCGATATCCAGCCGATCTTCACCGGCAGCTGCGCGATCTCGGGATGCCACGCGGCGCCGGGGCAGCTCGGACTCGTGCTCTCCACGGGGCAGTCGTACGCGGGGCTCGTCGACGTCTTTTCCGCGCAGGAGCCCACGCTGAAACGTGTCGAGCCCTTTGCGCCGGAGGAGAGCTATCTCATAACGAAACTGGAGGGCCGCCAAACGGAAGGGCAACGCATGCCGCCGGGCATGCCGCTTTCATCGAACCGCATCCAGACCGTGAAGAACTGGATATCGAAAGGCGCACGAGACAACTGACGCCGCCATCGGGCGCGAAGGGAGGCGTGTATGAAAAACACCGGCACGCGAGTGGCGTTCGTCCTCATTGTGGCGTTTTTCACCCAACTCGCGGCGGCTCCGTCCGCCGGGCGGGACGCTTCGAAAACGGCGACATTCACCGATTCCCTGCGCGCCGCGCTCGAAGCGCGAACGGCAAAGATCTTCAAGCGAAGCTGCGCCACCTCCGGCTGTCACGGCGGATCCTACCCGAAGGCGCGCCTCTCCCTCGAACCGGCGAACATGACGGAAGCCGTCGCGGACGTGCGGAGCCGCCAGGTCGACACGCTCATGCTCGTGGATACGAGAGAGCCGGGCCGGAGCTACCTCCTCATGAAGATCCGCGGAGACGAGGGGATCAAAGGAGAGCTCATGCCGATCGACATGCCCCGCCTCAAGACCTCGGAGGTGGAAACGATCGAGCTTTGGGCGGCGAGCCTCGAGGCTCGCAAAGAGGAACCGCCCGCGCCACCTGGAAAAAAAAAGCCCTGAAACACCCTGACGACGACATCCCGGGGCTCGAACCTCCTCCGTTCGCCGGCGTGACGCTCATCAACCTCCCGACGACGGAAACGCCCCGCCGGGGTGAGATCCTTTTCCGGGTTTCCCACCGATTCTATTATCCGACGAGCTCCGGAAGCGGGCAGATGTACGGTCTCGACGGTCCCGCCTTCGTTCTCCTCAGTCTCGCATACGGCATCCGCGACCGCGTGAGCGCCGCGCTCGGCCGCTCGAACCTGAACGACGAGGTTGAGCTGTCGACGGCGGTCGTTGTGGCCCGCGAGGGAAGGGATTTTTCCCTGCCGTTCTCGGCGGCTCTCCGCGTCGGCGTCGCTCTCACCACGACGCGCCCGGAAGAAAGGGACCTCTTCGACGCCGACAACTTGCATCTCGTCGCTCAGCTCGCGCTCTCGCGCCGCGTCGCGAACCGCGTTTCCTTCCTCGTCGTGCCTTCCTTCGCGGGCAATACGGGCGCGTCGCCGCCGGGATCGAATCGCGAGAATACAGTCGCTCTCGGCCTGGGAGCGCGGGCGGTCGTTTTCGAAGAAGTCGCGCTCGTGGGAGAATGGATCCCCGTTCTGTCGGGATTCGAAACGAACGCCGAAGCCTGGGGCCTCGGGGTCGAGGCCAGAAAGGGGGGGCACGTATTTCACGTATTCCTGAACAACGCATACGGGCTCACGCCGAACCGGTACCTGCCCGGCGGGGATCTCCCGGACGGCGGAGACGCGCGCCTCGGGTTCAACATCTACCGCACGTTCTGACCGGGAGACGCCCGGCGAAGTTCCGAATGAAAAGAGGTGTTGCGGTATGAACAGAAAAGCGCTCGCCGCGCCGATCGCGGCGATCGTTCTCCTCTCGCTCGGCGGATGGCTCCTGCACCTGCGGGTTCACGCGGTGTCGTTCGACCCGGCGGATCCGTCGAACCCCGCCAACGTCGTCCCGTTCGCCGCGGGATTCCTTTCGGTGATCGCGGCGCCGATGCTTCTCGCGTCGAAGCGGACGTTCGTCGCCGGGTATCTCTGGAACGGCATGAGCGTCGTCGTCGGCACGGTCACGATGGCGTCCCTGAGCGTCGCGTCGCCGCCTTCGCCCCTGACGTTCGGAGGGATCATGCTCGGCACGATGCTCTCGAGCATACTGCTCCTTCTGCCGAAGCTCTTTCTCGGGGAGATCGTTCTCCGCCAGTACCATCCGAACGGCATGGGACGGCTCTTCACCGCGGGATGGTGGGCGAGGCACTTCGTGTATATCGCGGCCGTCTTCTCGATCGGCCGGATCGTCTGGAGGTGACGGCGTGAAGCATTTCCTGAGAGGACGTATCGGCTGGTGGATCCTGCACGCCGCGGCGATCGCGATCGTGCTGTACCTCGGAACGATCGTCCGCTTCTAGCGGCCGGCCTCTTCCAGCGCCTTTATCTTGTCCGCCGCGTTCGACCATCCGGCGAATATGGCGCAGCTCGCGCAGTCGTGCTCCTTGCGGATGGACGGCGCTCTGCCCGCGCGGCGGGCGAGCGCGATCTCGACGCGGTTCATCGCGCCGAGCATCGTTCCGAGGAGTATGAAGGCCCCGGGCGGGAGGATGAGCAGCATGAACGGCACGTAGGAGGACCCCATGACCGCCGCGCCGAAGATAGTGCCGTTTCCGAGAAGCTCGCGGATGGAAGCGATCGCGACGAGCGAGATCGTGAATCCGATCCCCATCCCGAGTCCGTCGAGCAGGGAGTAGAGCACGCCGTTCTTCGACGCGAAGGCCTCGGCCCGCCCCATGATGATGCAGTTCACCACGATGAGCGGGATGAAGATGCCGAGCGCCTTGTGCAGCGGATTGAAATAGGCGTTCATCACGAGATCGACGACCGTGACGAACGTCGCGATGATGACGATGTAGGCGGGGATGCGGATCTTTCTCGGAATGAAGCTCCGCAGAACCGATATGATGACGTTCGAACAGAGGAGCACGAAGGTCGCGGCGATCCCCATGCCCACGCCGTTCTGGGCGCTCGTCGTGACGGCGAGCGTCGGACAGAGACCGAGCACCACGCGGAAGATGGGGTTCTCGCTCCAAAGCCCCTTCGCGAACTCCCTGCCGGCTCCCATCACTTCCCCCCTCCGCCGCTCGGCGCGGTCGCGGGCGCCCCGCCGAGAACCTCGGCCTTGTGCGCTTCGAAGAACGCGAGACCGGCCGCGACGGCGTTCGTCACGGCGCGCGAGGAGATCGTGGCGCCGGTGATCTGCTTGAAGACGCCTCCGTCCTTCGCGACCGACCATGTCTCCGGGTCGCGAACGCTCTTTCCGAGGTACTGGTCGCGGAACTCGGGCGTCTCGATCTTGCTGCCGAGACCCGGCGTTTCGAGGTGCTTGAGGACCGTGAGGCCGGTGACGGCGCCCGCCGTGTCGACCCCGACGAGGATCTCGATGTCCCCGGAGTAGCCGTCCGGCGCGACGACGGCGAATGCGGCGCCGACGGGGACGCCGTTCTTCGTCCCGCGATGGAACTTCACGTCGCGCGTGCCGTCGTTCAGCACGAGCGTGTCCGCGGCGACGTCGTTGTCGGACGGAGGCATCACGGCGCTCACCGCGTCGAGCTTCTGGCCGCCGGCGTTGCGCTCGATCGGCTCCTTCGTCTGGGCGTTCACGAACGCCATGAGCGCGGCGCACGCAGCCCCGATCACGGTGAGAACGAAGCACATCCTGAACGTTTCTTTCATCGTGTCCTTCCCCGGCGCGGCGATCCCCCGGCCCGCTCCGCCGCGCCGACCGCCGTCAGGCGGTTTTCGCCCTGCGCGCGCCGAACACCGCCGGCTTGAACGCCCGGTCGATGAGCGGCGTGAACGCGTTCATGAGCAGTATCCCGAAGCTCACGCCCTCCGGATAGCTTCCGAAGAGCCGAATGACGACGGTGACGACGCCGCACCCGATCCCGAAGACGATCTTGCCGGCCGGCGCGAGCGGGGTCGTGACGTAGTCGGTCGCCATGAAGAAGGCGCCGAGAAAGAGCCCGCCCGTGAGGACGTGAAAGCTCGGATCGGCGAACCGCGCGGGGTTCGCGAGGTGGAATATCCCGGCCATCGCCCAGACGCTCCCGATAAAGGCGACGGGGGCGTGCCACGTGATGACGCGCTTCGCGAGGAGGAATATCCCCCCGATGAGGAGCAGGATCACGGACACCTCGCCGAGCGAACCGGCCCTGTTGCCGATGAGCAGGTCGATCGCCTCGTTCCGCGTGAGCGCCGCGTCGACGCTTCCCGTCGCGAGCAGCGCCTCGCGCGCGCGGCCGAGCGGCGTCGCCGTCGTCACGGCGTCCATCCCCCACGCCGACGGAGAGATCCACCGCGACGTCATGTGAACGGGAAAAGCGACGAGCAGCACGACGCGGCCGACGAGGGCGGGGTTGAAGATGTTGTATCCGATGCCGCCGTAGAGCTGTTTGGCGACGACGATCGCGAAGAGGTTGCCGACGAGGATGAGCCACCACGGGCTTCCGGCGGGCAGGTTGAGGGCGAGCAGCAGCCCCGTGAGCACGGCGCTCAGATCGCCGGCCGTTCCCGGCCGGCGGACGACCTTCTGCCACAGCCACTCGAAGCCCGCCGCGGAGGCGACCGAAACGAGTATGGTGAAGAGCGCCGGCAGCCCGAACAGGTAGATCGAGAAGACGCTCGCGGGCAGCAGCGCCACGATGACGAGCCCCATGACGCTCCTGATCCGTATCCCCTCGTGCACGTGCGGCGACGAGCTTACGAGGAAACGCGCGATCGGCTCCTCGGTCTTCTCTTTCGTCCCGGGAGCCTTCGGCCCGGCGTCGGGCAACCGTTCTTCCACGAACCTCTCCCGTCTCCCGCGATCGCGGGCGGGGCGGACGTCAGACCGCCCGCGCCTGCTTTTTCCGGATCTCCGCCTTCGCCCGCCGGAAATGGTGCACCATCGGCCGGCGCGAGGGACACACGTACGCGCAGCATCCGCACTCGATGCAATCGAGGACGTGATGCGCCGCCGTCTCGTCGAAGCGAAGCCGCTCGGCGTACACGCTGAGCACCGACGGATTGAGCAGCATGGGGCACGCGCGCAGGCAGCGCCCGCAGCGGATGCAGGGATCCCCCGCGTACTGCACGGCCTCGCGGCGCGTGAGAACGACGATCCCGCTCGTCCCCTTCGTCACCGGGGCGTCGAGCGAGTACTGCGCGACCCCCATCATGGGGCCGCCGCCGATGATCTTGCCCGCGTCCTCGCGGAGCCCGCCGCAGAAAGCGATCGCGTCGCCGAAGGTCGTCCCGATCCTGGCGAGAACGTTCTTCGGGTTCGCGACGCCGCGGCCCGTCACGCACACGACGCGCTCGGTGAGCGGGCGGTTGCGCCTGACGGCCTCGAACGCGGCGTAGCACGTTCCGACGTTCTGCACGAGGACGCCGACGTCCATGGGGAGCCCTCCGGCGGGCACGCGGCGGCCGGTGAGGGCGAATATGAGCTGTCGTTCGGCGCCCTGCGGATAGACGACGTCGAGGGCGCGCACGGCGTAGCCGCGCGCCTCGGCGGCCGGGCGCATCGCCGCGATCGCGTCGGGCTTGTTCTTCTCGACCGCGACGATCACGTTCTCGACGCCGAGCGCCTTCGCGAACCACGACGCCCCTTCGACGATCTCCGCCGGACGCTCCGCCATGAGGCGGTGATCGGCGGTGAGGTAGGGCTCGCACTCGGCGCCGTTCAAGACGAGGACGTCGATCGGCTTGTCCTTCGGAGGAGAGAGCTTCACGTGCGTCGGGAACGCGGCGCCCCCCATGCCGACGAGCCCGGCGTCGCGGATGACGCCGCGAAGCGCGTCGGCGCCGAGATCTCCCGCGTCCCGCTCCACGTTCAACCCGGGGGCCCATTCGTCTTTCCCGTCCGGCACGATCACGACGGCGGGAAGATCCGCGCCGACCGGGTGGGGAAAAACGTCGATCGCCTGCACGACGCCGGAGGTCGGAGCGTGGAGCGGCACCGACACGAACCCCTGCGGTTCGGCGATGAGCTGTCCCCGCTTGACCTCGTCGCCTTTCTTCACGACGGGTTTCGGCGCCGCGCCGAGGTTCTGGGCGAACGGCACGACGAGCCGCGCGGGAAGAGGCATCGTCTCTATCGGGCGGCCGCCCGCGAGATCCTTCTCGTACCGCGGATGAACCCCGCCGAAAAACGTTCCGCTTTTCACGATGCCGCCCCTTCCGCGGCCGCCCCGGCCGCGTCCGCCGGCGCCGAGATGCCGAGATCGACGACGCGAATCGTGTTCATGGGACAAACGGCCGCGACGGAGTCCGGAATCTCGGGCACGCCGCTCGCGACCGCGAGGTTGTCCTGCATCGCGATGGCGCCTTCGGGCGCCTCCTTGACGCACTTCGTGCACGCGATGCAGCCGACGCTGCAGGCCTTTCGGACCTTCGCGCCCTTGTCGTGGGACGAGCAGAGGATGTGCACGCGCCGGCTCACCGGCACGAGCTTGATGATCTTCTTGGGGCACGCGAGCACGCACTTGTTGCACGCGGTGCATTTCGACGGATCGATGACCGGCAGGCCGAGCGCCGACATCTCGATCGCGCCGAACGGGCAGACGCCGGCGCAGGTGCCGAGGCCGAGGCAGCCGTATCCGCAGAGCTTGTCGCCGCCGAAGAGGAGCGCGGCCGAGGCGCAGTCCTTGACGCCGTTGTAATAAAAACGTCTCCGCGCGGTTTCGTCGTCGCCCGCGCAGAACACGAGCGCCGTTTTCCGCGCGCCGCCGCCCGCGAAGGCGACGCCCATGATGCGCGATATGCTCCGCGCGACGCTCTCGCCGCCGACGGGGCAGGCGTCCACGTCCGCCCGCCCTTCCGCGATCCTGCGCGCGAGCTCGGAACAGCCCGGCAGGCCGCAGCCGCCGCAGTTCGCGCCCGGAAGCGCCCCCTCGATCTCCTCGACCTTGGGGTCGACGGGCACGGCGAACGCCCGCGCGACCATGGCGAGGCCGAAGCTCGCGACGAGCGCGAGGGCCGAGAGAGCGATGATGGCGGCTACCATGGCGGCGCGATCTCCCGTTACATCTTCACGAGACCGGTGAATCCCCAGAACGCGAGCGACAGCAACCCCGCCGTCACGAGACCGATCGCCGTGCCGCGGAACGGCACCGGCGTGTCGCAGAGCTCGATGCGCTCGCGGATGCCCGAAAAGATGAGCATCGCGAGCCCGAAACCGACCGCCGCGCCGAATCCGAACACGGTCGTCTCGACGAGATCGTACTGTTTCTGGACGTTGAGCACGGCGACGCCGAGCACGGCGCAGTTCGTCGTGATGAGCGGCAGATATATGCCGAGCGCCTTGTAGAGCGCGGGGCTCATCTTGAGCAGCGCCGTTTCGACGAGCTGCACGAGCGAGGCGATGACGAGGATGAACGTGACGGTCTGCAGATACACGAGGTCGAACGGCACGAGGAGATACTCGTAGACGAGCCACGTCGCGGCCGACGCCATCGTCATGACGAAAACGACCGCCGCGCTCATGCCGAGCGCCGTCGAAACCCGCTTCGACACCCCGAGGAACGGACAGATGCCGAGAAAACGGTTGAGCACGAAGTTGTTGACGAATACGGCGCTCACGATGATGAGGACGAGGGTTTTCATTCCGCACCTTCGATAGATACGATCCGTCTCGAAAGCGCCGCCGCGCGAACGCCCGCGGCCGCCGGAAAAATCCGGCAAAACCTACTATATTCAAACGGCGAAATCAATATTAAACTGGGCTTCACGGATGCGCGCGCCGCTCGCGCCCCCGGCGTGCCCGGCGCGTACCGCGCCGGCGTCGTTCACGATATCGAAGAGGAGGATTCCGCCCATGCTGCGGTTGCTGTTCATGCTTCTGTGCGCGTCGGTCGCGTCGGCCCCGGCGATCGCCGCTCCGCGGGGCGCTTCCGGTCCCGACAGCCTCGCGCTGTCGCTCGAGGAGAGCGTCAGGCTCGCCGTCGAGCGCAACCCCCGGCTGCTCGCCGCCCGCGAGCGCGCGAACGAGGCTTCGGACAGAACGGGCGAGGCGAAAACGGCCTTCTTCCCCCAGGTCACCGCGAGCGCGGGGTACACGAGGCTCGATACGGCTCCCTACCTCCCGACGAGGATATTCGAGCTCATGGGAAGCGGATCGTTTCCGGCCGGCGCGCTCCCCGAGCGGATCGCGATCGGCCGCGTCGACAACTACGCCGCTTCTCTGCGGGTACAGCAGCCGCTGTTCACCGGCGGCCGGATACGGCGCGCGCACGGCATCGCGCAGCTCGCCGAGCGCTCGGCGCGGTCCGAGCTCGAGCGCTCCTCCCGCGAGCTCGTCTTCGAAGCGAAGCGCGCGTACCTCTCCTGCGTGCGGGCCGAGGAGGGCGTCCGTCTCGCGGAGGAAACGGCGCGGAGGCTCGAATCGCAGCTCGCCGACGTCGAACGGATGGCGGAGACGGGGCTCGCCGCGCGAAACGACGTCCTCAAGACGAAGGTCTATCGATCCGAGGCGGAGCTCGCCCTGCTACGCGCCCGAAACGCCTCGCGTCTCGCGAAGGATCGGCTCTGCGCGCTCCTCGATATGCCCCTCGGAACCGGCGTCGTCCTCACCTCGCGCGCGGACAGCGTCTCGCGGTCCGCGATCGATCTCGGCGCGGCGCTCCGCGCGGGGCTCGCGGACCGCGCGGAGCTCCGGGAGCTCTCGCACCGCGCGCGGATGGCGGAGCTCGAGATCGCGACGAGCCGGAACGGCTACCTGCCCGAGCTCTTTCTCTTCGGCGATCTCTCCTTCCGGAACCCGGACCGCGAGTACGAACCGGACTTCTACTCCGCGTGGTCGATCGGCGTCGCGGCGCAGATGAACGTCTTCGACTGGGGACGGACGCTCCGACGGACGGGACAGGCGCGCAGCCGTCTCAAGCAGGTCGAGGCCGCCGCGAGGGAGGCCGAAAACGCCGTCTCCCTCGAGATCGCCGCGGCCCACCTCGCCTGCGAGGAGGCGTGGCGCGCGATCGAGGTCTCGCGCGAGGCCCTCGCTTCCGCTCGCGAGAACTTCCGCGTGACGAGCGATCGCTTCCGGGAGGGGCTTTCGACCAATACCGAACTTCTCGACGCCGTCGTGCTTCTCACGCAGGCCGAGACGGGGCTCTCGAGCGCGAAGATCGCCTATCTCGTCGCCGGGGCCGATCTCGAGCGGGCCATGGGGGGCGCGCCGCGCTGACGCGGTCGAACGCGGCCGCTAGCGCGCGAAGACGCTTTTGATGGCGCCCCACGTCGCGGATTCCGTCCCCGTCGGACCGCATCCCTGCGGGCGGGCGCCGATGAGACCGCAGGGAACGAGCGTCCAGACGCCGCCCGCGCCCGGACCCGGCAGACAGGGCGAATCGCTCTGCAGGAAGAAATTGCCGGTGCTGTCCGGATGCGCCGCGCAGAACTCCGGATCGACGGAGATGTTTCCGTTCGCCCCGGTCTGATCGGCGAGGGATCCGCCGTAGTTTCCCCCCTCGTTGCCGTAGACGAGGTTGCACGAGAAGGTCGAGGCGGCGCTCTGTGGGTCGTCGCAGAATATGCCGCCGCCCGTCGAAGCCCAATTGAAGACCACGATATTGTGCGAAACGACGCACGAGGAGCTCATGATACGGATTCCCGCGCCCGCAAAGGCCGGTCCGGGGGGATACAAGAACCCGATGTTGAACGCGATCGTGTTCGACTCGATCGTCGCTCCCGAAAATGCGACGAAGACGCAGCCTCCATATCCCGCATTGCGATATATCAGGTTGTTCCGAACCACCGGCGCGCCGTATATGCACGTCACGCCGCCGGCGCCGCCCCAACCCATGTTATCCTTGATAATGTTGTTTTCGACGGTCGACGATGAACGATAGAGCACCAGGCCGCCGCCCTCGGTCGTCGGCCACGCGGTGCCGCGCGCGATCGTAAATCCCGAGACGGATGAGTTCGTCCCGAGACTGTCGAGCCATAGGACCGGGGCGTTCTCTATCTGGTACGACGTGGCCCGCTCGATGATGGTGAGATCCGGACCCATTTCGCCGACGAGATGGAGGTCCGTGCGGATATAGAGGGTGTTTTCGACGTATTTCCCCGGCCCGACGAGCACCGTGTCGCCCGCGGAAGCGCCGTCGATCGCGGCTTCTATCGTTTGCGCGTCCCCGGAACCGTCCATCCTCACGCGCCACGTGCGCGGCGCCGCGCCCCCCGCGAGGAGACATGAAACCACCAGGAAAAGCGCGGCGAAGCGCGTGAAGCGGCTCCCGGACATGATCTCCTCCATGAATGGCTTCAGTATAAAGACGCCCCGGCAATATTTCAATGAGAAAATAGCGCGCAATTTTAAACGATTACTATTTGTCAAAATTATTTTACATTGCTATTCAAATATTGTATCATGCGCTCTGGAGTTGCAGCGGGGTTTCGCCGCAATCGTCACAGCCGCGGAAACGGGCGTCCATGATCGTCGGGACGGGCATAGACACGGTTTCGATCGCGAGGTTCGAGAAGCTCATCGCCCTGCGGGGCGACCGGTTTCTCCGCAGGGTCTTCGCCCCCGGCGAGATCGCCGACGGCGCGCGGCGGGGACGGGGAACCGCCCCGTTTTTCGCGGCGCGGTTCGCCGCCCGCGAGGCGTTCGTCAAGGCGCTCGGAACGGGGTTCGTTCCCGGAGCGTCGCTCCGCGACATCGAAGTGAAAACGAACGGGCTCGGGAGACCCGAGCTTGCGTTCTCCGACAGGCTCGAGGGGATGCTGAAGGCGCGCGGCGTGACGCGGTGCCATCTCAGCATCGCGCACGACGGCGACA
>DHHB01000062.1 GCA_002403075.1 bacterium UBP1_UBA4783
TCGTGGACGGGATCAAAGACGCCGGGAGCTACTCGGCCGTATGGGACGGGAGGAACAACCTCGGTTCCGCGGCCGCGAGCGGGATCTATTTCTGCAAGATGGAGACGGGGGACTGGAGCGCGACGCGCAAGGTCGTGATGCTGCGGTAGCGCGGCATTGCGTCGCGCGGCCGCCGATTCGATGCGATCGAGCGCCGGCCGGCCCTCGAAGGGCCGGGGGATCTCGCCATTATAGATGCGCGTTCAATATCGGGAGGACCCGCAGACCCCGCGGGTTGTTCTTCGCGATGTTGAGAAGCCCGAGCTGGAACCCTCTGAGCTCGCGGGCGTAGTTTACGACGCCGAGCGAGAGCCCGACCTGCAGACCGTCGACGTAGTTCACGGACGATATCGAAACGCCTCCGAGATCGCGCGTCTTGACGACGATGCCGGCGACGGCGCCGCCGCGGATTTCGTCGGCGCGCAAGGCGATCCCCGAGATCCCCATTCCCAAGAGAGAGTCCTCGGCCCTGATGTCCATGCCGTGGATCGCGAGCCAGCGAACGTTGCGCGCGCGGATCCCCGTGAATGACGGGCTGATGTCGAGGCTCCGGGAATATCCCTCGTCGTCCTCGCTTCTCGATGATCGCAGGCCGAGCAGGCCGACGGCGCCGAGCGCGACACCGCTTATGTCCCCATCCGAGGTGATGCTTCCGAGGCTCGCCGCGAGGCCGTTGATCTCGTCCTCTCCAGCGATCGCGAGGCCGGCGATCGATATGCCGGTCAGGTTCCTTTCGGAGACGCACGCGAGGCCTGCGACGGAGATCCCGGTCATGTTTCTCTCCGCGACGGCGGCGAGGCCGGCGATGGAGATCCCGGTCATGCTTTTCTCGGTTACGGAGGCGAGCCCCGCGAGGGAGATACCCGCCATATTGCCTTCAGCGACGGAGGCGAGCCCGGCGACCGAGAACCCTGTTATGCTGCCCTCGGCGACGGAGGCGAGCCCGGCGATCGAGAAGCCCGTCATGCTGCCCTCGGCGACGGAAGCGAGCCCGGCGATCGAGAATCCCGTCATGCTGCCCTCGGCGACGGAGGCGAGCCCGGCGATCGAGAATCCCGTCATGCTGCCCTCCGCGACGGAAGCGAGCCCGGCGATCGAGATGCCCGTCATGCTGCCCTCAGCGACGGAGGCGAGCCCGGCGATCGAGAATCCCGTCATGCTGCCCTCCGCGACGGAAGCGAGCCCGGCGATCGAGATGCCCTCCATGCAGGACTCCCCGACCACGGCGAGGCCTCCGATGGATACGCCTTGGAGATACGCGGCGTCCACCGCGACGAGACCGAGCATGAGCCCGCGCATCACGGCGTGGGGATTGTGTCCCGGCTTCCAGAGAGTGACGTTGACCCCGTTTATCTCCTCGACGTCCCTGTCGACGAGATTCAGCCTGAGGCCGTTGAACCGCCGGGAGTTGCCGAAGCTCACGCCGGTGTTGTTCACGGCGAGATCGAGGCTGCAGCCGCCGGGGCTGCATTCGTCCTCCGCCGCAATCGCCGGAGGAGCCCACGCGGAGCAGAGTGCCGTGAAGAAAATCGAAAAAGCGATGACGGCGGGTTTCATCCCGTACACCTCCATGCGAGCGGGTCATTCGGCGGCCGGTGCGGTTTGCTCGGGGCGACCATCGGCCCTCATATGAGAATACGAAATCCCGGGGCGTTGGTTCCACCGCAGTTCGCCCGGTCGCCCCGGGCGTGA
Source organism: bacterium UBP1_UBA4783 (assembly GCA_002403075.1). Classification (GTDB taxonomy): domain Bacteria; phylum Krumholzibacteriota; class Krumholzibacteriia; order Krumholzibacteriales; family Krumholzibacteriaceae; genus SSS58A. Next base: position 1,732 of record DHHB01000062.1, read on the forward strand.
AAACGAAGCGAGCCGAAGCGCGACGCTCCGGCTCGCTCTCGATACTCTCGCTCTCTGGCCGTTACTGCGCGGGAGGCGGCGGCGGGAGGATAACGGCGTCGATGACGTGGATGACGCCGTTTTTGGCCTCGATGTCGGTGACGAGAACGGTGGCGCCGTTGATCGTGACCGCGCCCTCGGGGGTCGTGGCGATCGCGATCTCGGGGCCGAGCACCGTCGCGGCGGTCGCGAGCTTCACGACGTCGGCGGCCATGACCTTGCCCGGGACCACGTGATAGAGCAGGATGTTCTTGAGCTGCGGGACGTCGGCGATGAGCCCGTCGAGCGAGCCCGGCGGAAGCTTCCCGAACGCATCGTCCGTCGGCGCGAACACGGTGAAGGGACCCTCGCCCTTCAGAGTCTCAACGAGGCCCGCGGCCTCGACGGCCTTCACGAGTGTCGTGAACCGGCCGTCCGCCGCGGCGATCTCGACGATGTCGCCCGGCGTCGTCGCTATCGACTCTTCCTTCGGAGCTTCTTCCTTCTTGCTGCAGTAAAGGAAGGAAGCGCACAGGAGGAGGCAGAGAGCGAACGCTACTAGCTTCTTCATAAGGCACCTCCTTCGGTTTTTTGCCTTAGAGAAATTAGCGCAAATGTAAGGAGCGCCCCGGGAAAAGCAAGGGATTTCTTTACCACGGGCTGTCCCGGAATACCGGCCGCTCGATCACCGGCAGGAGAACGTGCGACGGGTGCGCTTCGTCGTGGTAGATGTGCTGGGCCGCCCGGACGTATTTCGTCCGCCTCTCGTTGTGCTTGCCGGTATTGAGGTTGCGCGAAAACGTGGGGAAGGAGGCCGAGGCGACTTCGACGCGGAGCTTCCTCCCTTTGGGGATCATGATCCCGGTTTGCCAGAGGTCGAGCCGGTACTCGCAGATCTCGCCGGGCCGCAGGAGCTTCGGTTTCGAGAACGAATCGCGGAATCTCGCGCGGACCGTGCCGTGGACGAGCGGAAAGACGGCGCCCGTCTCGTCGACTTCCGAAAGCCTCATGAACCAGTCGGTGTCCTTCGCGGAACTGCTCGCGTAGAGCACGGCCGAGACCGGCCCCGCGATCACGAGCGAGTCGACGAGCGGCTCCGTGTCGTAGACGAGGATGTCGCGGCGCGTTTCGAGCACGACGCCGTAATGGGCGAGGATTTTCGCGCGCTCCGCCTCCGTCGAGAGGACCTTCGCGGAATCGCGCGCCGCCGCCTCGTCGAGATCGCTCTCGTTTGCGTAGAACCTCGGATCGGGCGTCGGATCGCCGGGATCGTAGGTGAACGTGTCGTACGGCGCGACCCCCGGAAACGGCGGATGGAAAGCGAGCCACCCGTTCCCCTTCGACGTGTTGGCCGAGCCGCTGCTCAGAAGGTGGAGCTTCGCGAGCTTCGTCTCCGGAAGCGGATAGTCCGCTCCGGTGAGCCAGCGGTTCGCGTTCATAACGAAGAGGGCCACCGGATCGTCGCCGTCGACGCCGTTCTCCACGCCCTTGAGCCAGCGGTCGAGCCAGCGCAGGTAGCTCGCCTCGAGGTCGACGATCGCGTTCGGTCCGAAGTCGCGCTCGTTGGGCCCCATGCGCGTCGCGGCGTCGGTGTGCCCCCACGGCCCGAGAACGAGCTTCTGGTTTCCGTGCCCGAACCGCCGCATAGCGAGGTAGTTGAGCTTCGAGCCGATCCCGTCGCCGTCGAACCAGCCCGACTGGTGGTAGGCGGGCACCGCGGCGCGGTCGAGCCGGGCGAGGAAGCTCGCGCGGTCCCAGTACGAGTCGTTGTTCGGATGGGCGATCCACTCGCGCCAGTACCTGTTTTTCGCGCCGAGCACCGTTTTGTCGAGATCGATCACGGGAAGGCCGCGCAGGAGCTTCGCGTAGTTCTTGCCGGAGATCTCGGACATCGCCTTGCCGCTGAGATCGGCGGTCGCCTCGCGCTCGAGCACGTCGGCCCACCAGATCGCGCCGAGGAGAAAGAACGAGCCGTACTCGTAGGGCATGTTGAACCACGGATCGGGCGGCGCCACGTTCGGAACGATAGCGGCGAGATGCGGCGGCGCCTCGCGGGCCGCCCACCACTGCACCCAGCCGAGGTACGAGCCGCCGATCATTCCCACCTTGCCGTTCGACCACGGACGGACCGCGAGCCATTCGATCGTGTCGTACCCGTCGCGCGGCTCGTCGAAGAAGGGGTTCCAGACGCCTTCCGAATCGAAGCGCCCGCGGCAATCCTGCACGGCGAAGGCGTAGCCGCGCCGGGCGTAGAAGCGCGCCTTGAGCTCCTGCATCCCCTTCGCGTACGGCGTGCGGACGAGGATGACCGGCGCGCGCTCGACGCCCCGCGGCCGGTAGAGGTCGGTCGCGAGCCGCACGCCGTCGCGCATGCGGATCATGACGTTCGTTTCGACCTCGACCTCGTGCTCCGGCTTGGAGAGCAGGGAATCGGACGCGGGCGGGAGGCGGAGCGACTCGTACCCCCCGCGGACGTACGCGGCCCGCTGCGCCGGCACGTCGGCGAGGCAGACCTTGCCGGCCGCGTCGATCCAGACGACGACGTCGACGCCGGGGAGGCCGTACCGGTAGACGGCGAACGTTTCGAGCCGCCCGCCGACGAACCGTTCCTCGGTGTCGATCCGCTCGAGCGTGGCGTCCATGACGGCCGCGGGCACGATGAAGACGGGGATCGTCTGAGCGCCTCCCCTTTCGCCGTCGTACGCGGCGACCGCCTGACTCATGAGAACGGGGGTGTAGTTCTCGAAGAGAACGGTTCCCGGCTTGAGCTCGACCGTGCGCGCGTCCCCCCTGCCGGAGATGGTCGCGGCGAGACCGTCCCGGACGACCGTCACGTCGCCGCGGGAGCTCGCGAGGAGGATTTTGGTCCAGAGCCCCGAAGAGTCGGTCTCGACGGTCATCGAAACGGAGAGGGTCTGACCGGAGAACGTCACCGTGTAGTCGTTCGACAGGGCGCCGCTCGAGAGCCACCGCGTGTCGATCCGGACGACGGGCTCCTCGTTCGCGTACACCACGAACCTGTCCGTGTCTTCGAGAACGTTCATCGGGAAGACGCGGCCGGCGATTGTGTCGGCCGGGGCGGCGGGAAGCGCCCGCGGGGCGCGCGCGGGGGCGGAGAGCACGAGAGCCGCGGCCGCGGCGACGGGGAGGATCCTCTTCATGCGATTCAACTCCTTTGTTGAAAGCGGGTTCATCGATCCTACTACAGTGCGGCCCCGAAACGCATTCGAATCGTTTCCGGCGGAGGATTTTCCGATTGACGGAGCGGCTATAATTGGTATATTTTACACTCTCTTTGCGCCAATAAAATCGGATATTCGGAAGCGAGGGAACGTGAACAAGTCTGCAAGAATAAGAGCCATCTTCGTCGTCATCATCGCGGCGGCGAGCGTCTACTTCCTCGTGCCCACCTGGAACTACTACCGAATGAAGCCCGAGGAGAAACGGACGCTCGAGATCGAGCATCCCGAAAAGCTCGACAAGATGCACCAGAAAGCGCTCAAGCTCGGCCTCGACCTCAGCGGCGGCATGCACCTCGTGCTCGAGGTGGACGACTCGCAGCTCAAGGCCGACGAGCGGAAGGACGTCCTCGATCGCGCCTACGAGATCATCAGCAACCGCGTCAACCAGTTCGGCGTATCGGAGCCCACCATCCAGAAAGAGGGCACCAAGAGGATCATCGTCCAGCTCCCGGGCCTCACCGATCCCGACCGGGCGAAACGGCTGCTCGGCCAGACGGCGATGCTCGAGTGGCGCCTCGTCCGCCAGCAGGCGGAGGTGGCCGCCGTGCTCCGGAAGCTCGACGAGACGCTCGTGCGGCTCTCCGGGGGCTCCCTCGTCGAGGTGAACCCGGCTCAGGCCGAGAGCCTCGGGGTCGTTCCCGCCCTGCCCGACCCGTCGAAGCCCGCGCCCCCGGCGCTCGAGAAGGACGCCGCGAGCGAGAGCCTCCTCGCGAAAAAGAGCGAGGGGCAGCTTCCGATGAACGTGCCGCTCGAGACGATCGACAAGTCGAAGCCGATGAGCTCGCTCTTCGCGAGCTTCTACCGCGATTGGCTCATCGTCCGCGAGGACAATATCCCGCTCGTGCGCCGGATGCTCGCCCGCGCCGACGTGCAGGAGGCCCTCCCGAGGGATTCCGAGTTCATGTGGCTCGACGAGTGGATGAACCTTCCCGAGGGCGGCAGGGCGAAGGCCCTCTTCCTCGTCGCCAAAGACGTGCTCGTGTCCGGCTCGAACCTCACGAGCGCGGAGCCGCAGCCGAATCCGCAGTCGCCGACCCAGCTCTCCGTGAACTTCGTGTTCAACCGCAAGGGGGCCCGCGAGCTCTCGCGGTTCACCGGAGACAACGTCGGACGCTTCACCGCGATCATCCTCGACGGCAAGATCAAGTCGTACCCCGTCATCCGGAGCAAGATCCCCGACGGGAGGGGCGTCATCGAGGGCAGCTTCACCGACGTCGAGGCCCGGGACCTCTCGATCGTGCTCCGCGCGGGCGCCCTGCCGGCGCCGCTCATTCCGCGCGAGGAGCGTACGGTCGGGCCGAGCCTCGGATCCGACTCGATCCGGCAGGGCCTGCGGGCGGGACTCTGGGGCGCCGCGGCGGTGGTTGTGTTCATGATCATCTACTACCTCGCCGCGGGAGCCATCGCGAGTCTCGGCCTCACGCTCACGCTGCTCATCATCTTCGGGATGCTCGCCTACTTCGGCGCGGCGCTCACGCTTCCCGGCATCGCGGGGATCGTGCTCACGATCGGCATGGCGGTCGACGCGAACGTGCTCATCTTCGAGCGCATCCGCGAAGAGCTGCGGCGCGAGAAAACGATCCGTTCCGCCGTCGACGCGGGGTACGCGAGGGCGTTCGTGACGATCGTCGATTCGAACCTGACGACGCTCATCACGGCGGTGGCCCTCTGGCAGTTCGGCACCGGCGCGGTCAAGGGGTTCGCGACGACGCTCAGCATCGGGATCCTCGCGAGCATGTTCTCGGCGTGCGTTTTCGCCCGCCTCATTTTCGATCTGTGGCTGACGCGGCCCGTAAAGAAGCTGAGCATTTAACGAGATAGCGAGGAGAGATCGATGCGATTCTTCGAGAAGACCAATATCGACTTCGTCGGCTTCCGGTACAAAGCCTTCATCTTATCGGGCGTCATTATCGTCGTGGGTCTCGTCTCGATGATCGCGAAGGGCGGGCTCAAGCTCGGCGTCGATTTCGTCGGAGGCACGATCATTCAGATGCGCTTCGACGAGCCGGTTCCGATCGGCGACCTGCGCGCCGTCATGACGCGGGCGGGATACGCGAAGGCGGAGATTCAGGAATTCGGCGAGGACAACGAGTTCATCCTTCGGCTGGAGAGCATCGGCGAGGCGGAGGACGCCTCCGCCCTGCTCGGCGAGTGGCTCGCGGAGGCTGCGCCAGGGCGAAACTGGCGCGTCGTCTCGTCCCGGGAGCAGGCGCCCGATCCCTCGCGGGGCTTCGACGGGGCGACGCTCGTCGTCGTCGAGGCCGACTCCCTGCCGGAGCTCGAAGGGCTCGTCAACGGGCTTCGGAGCGGCGGACGCAGCATCCTCGACGCGACGGCCGAGACCTCGACGCGCGCGGCCTTCCGTCTCCCGCTCCTCGGCGCCGAAGCGAAGGTCGCGGACGCGATCAAAGCCGAGCTCGCGAAGGAGTTTCCCGACCGCACGATCGAGATCAGGCGCACCGAAACGGTGGGACCGAAGATCGGCAAGGAGCTCGCGAACAGGGCGTGGGCCGCGATCGTCGTCTCTCTCTTCGGCATTCTCGTCTATATATCGTGGCGGTTCGAGTTCAAGTTCGCGGTGGGCGCGATTTTCGCGCTCGCCCACGACGTCCTCATCACGACGGGAATCTTCTCGCTCCTCGGCAAGGAGATCTCGCTCGTCATCGTCGCGGCGCTGCTCACGATCGTCGGGTACTCGATCAACGACACCATCGTGGTGTTCGACCGCATCCGCGAGAACTTCGGCTTGCGGCGGCGCGAGTCGTACGAGGGGATGGTCAACGTCTCGGTGAACGAAACGCTGAGCCGCACGATCATCACGGCGGGAACGACGCTCCTGGCGGTGCTCTTTCTCCTCTTCTTCGGCGGCGAGGTCATCCACGATTTCGCTCTGGCGATGACGATCGGCATCCTCACGGGAACGTACTCGTCGGTCTTCGTCGCGAGCTCGCTCGTCGTCGAGTGGCAGAATCGCATCACGATGCGGCGCAAGGCGACGCCGGCCGCGTAGGGCCCGATGCACGCGATCGGCCACGCCGCCCTCTACGCCGCGCTGCTGCTCGTCAATCTGCTCATTTTCGTGGGGTTGCCCGGGAGCTGGATTGCGCTCGCGGGCATCCTCATATACGGGGCCGCCACGCGGTTCGCCTCGGTCGGCTGGCGGATGCTCCTGCTCATGGCGGCGATCGCGGTCGTCGGCGAGATCGTCGAAGCGCTCCTCGGCGTCGTGTACGTCGCGCGCAAGGGCGCGACGAGATGGGGCGTTTTCGGGGCGTTCGCCGGAGGGATCGCGGGGGCGATCGTCGGGACGGCGATCCTGCCGGTCGTCGGGAGCTTCGTCTTCGCTTTCGCGGGGGCTTTCGGCGGGGCGGTGCTGCTCGAATACGCGAAGTACCGCTCGCTCGATCGGGCGCTGCAGACCGGGTTCTTCGCCTTCATCGGGAAGCTCCTCGCCTCATTGGTCAAGTTCGCGCTCGGCCTCGTCATTATCGGGCTCTTCGTATATCGCACCTGGTGATTCGCACAGACTACCGTCCACTTTTGTGGACACCAGTCTCCGAAAGTGGACACCGCCGGCGTCGAGTGGCCACCTAACTCTTTATATTACAACACAATAATGTGGCATGGGGCTTGCCTTATCCGAAGAGGGTAGGTGTGCCCCTGCGGGGCATTGCTGTCTCCGGACTGCGGGCCGCCTCGGAAAGAAGGATGCGCGGAGCATGTTCCGCCCGAAAGCATATGCCGCCGCCGTAGCGCTCGCGATCCTCGCGGCGCTGTCGGGATCGCCCGCCGCTCAGGATAAGTCCCGCGCGATCAGCGTGCCCGAAGTCGAAACGGCCGGCGAGCCGATCCTCGTGTTCAAGAGCTTCGAGAAGGCGTGGCGGGACGGCGACGCGCAGGCGCTCTCCGCCCTCGCGAGCGATTCGCCGATCCTCATCGAGATCCGCGGCATCGAGCGGCGCGGCGGCTACTTCACGAAATCCCAGTTTCTCTACATAATGAAGGATCTGTTCGGCGGCTCGAGCCAGCTCAGCTTCCAGTTCGTGAAGTACCACAACATCGAGAAGCAGGACCGGCGCATCTACGGGATCGCCCAGAGGAGCTACCGGGTCAAGCAGAACGGCGGGCTCTTCAAGGACAAGGTATACGTCACCCTCGTCAGAGAGGGATCGCGCTGGGCGGTGGCGGAGATCAAGTCGACGTGGTGACGGCGTCCGGAAGCCGCGGAGCCTCGAAGCCGTGCAGTACAGCAGGGAACAAAAGATCTTTCTCGCGACGCTCTGGGTCTTCCTCGTGTGCTCCCTCGTCTTTTTCACCGTCCGGCTGTCGTCGGGCGAGCTCTTCCTGCCGCTGACGGTTTGGTACCTCTTCCTCTTTCTCGACGCGGGGTTCGTCGTTTTTCTCTTCGTGCCGCACGCGGGCCGCGCCGTTCCCGGCGTCCCCGGCCGCTACGAGGAGACGCTCCGCGGCCATCGCTGGTATCCGGCGACGCTTCCCGAGATAGTCGACGGACGCGCGGACGCGCCGCCGCCGGCGGGAGGGGTGCTCCCGCCGCCGCGGGCGATTCCGCTCGTGCCGCTCGTGCCTCTCCTTCTCCTGCTCGCGTGCGTCGTTCTCGCGTATCCGGCCGTGCCGGACGAATCCGTCTGGCGCGGGCGCGAAACCGCGAGGCTCGAGGGGATCTACGCGCGCTCGCGAGCGGAGATCTCGGCGATCGAGGCCCGCGCGCTCGCAACGGCCGAAGGGATCGCGGCGCGGCTCGATTGGCCGAGCGCGGCGGGCGATTCGACGGTGCTTCGGGCGGCGGCGATTGCGACGATCGATTCAATCGCGAGCGCGGCCCGTCTTTCGGACGGGCCCCTTCCCGGGGGAGGCATTCAGGCGCTCCTTGCGGACGGGACGCTGATCGCGTGGGGCGGATCGCCCCGCTATCTCGAAGCGGTGCGTCCCGAGGTGCCCGACTCGCTGCGCGTTTTCGCGTCGCGCACGCCGCTCTACACGCTTCTCGTGGCCGAGGCGCGCTCGCCCGGCGGCGAGGGGCGCGTCGTCGTCGACGTCCCGCTCGAGGTCAACTACCGCATCAACAACCGGTTCCTCCGGAGCACGAGTCTCGGGGAGCTCCTGTCTCGCCGTCTCGGCGAGAACGTCGAGTTCAATTTCGCGATCGGAGAGCACGGCGGGTTCGTTCCGTGGCGGGACCGCGCGCTCGCGATCGACGAGACGCGGGTCTTCTCGAGCCCGAACGCCGGCGTCCAGATCGCGGGCGTCATCCGCTCGTCGACCGGGCTGCCGCTCGCGCGGCTGCGGGTTCAGGGTAACCCCTTCGCGGCGTCCATGCGGGAGCGCGAAACACGGCGGGGTCTCTGGGCGCGTCTCGCGCTCTCGCTCGCCGTCGTCGTCATCGCGGTTTGGATGTACTCGGTGTACTGCAAGCGCGCGGCGCGGGCGGAAAAACGGGGCGCGGTGTTCGCGCGCCGGCTCGCCGTGCTCGTGGTCTTCGTCGTTCTCATCCGCTACGCGCTGCTGCGGCTCGGCGTTCCGGGGACGTTCATCAAGACCGCCGTTTTCGATCCGTCGTTCTTCGCGAACGCCCTCCCCGGCGGATTTCTCAAGAACGCGGGGGAGTTTCTCGTCACGTCCGCGTTCGCCCTCCTTCTCGTCTTCGGCGCGATCAAGAGCTTCCGGACGTACTACCCCGGACGGCTCGAGCGGCCGCTCGGCGGCGCGGTCGCGTTCAGCCCGGCGCGCGCCGCGATAAAGGCAGCGCTCGTCTTCGCCGCTCTCGCCCTCTCGCTGTGGCTCTCGAGCGAGACGATCGTGCGCGGCGTCGTCAACGCCACCCCGCGGCTCCTGGGGCTCGACGTTCGGCTCGCCGACGCGACGGTCATAGCGCTCCACCTCTCGTTTCTCTTCGCGATCTCGGCCTTTTTCATCGCGGCGCTCTTTCTCGTGCGTCTCACGCTCGTCTGGGGAGGCGGGGGCCTCGGCGAGGGGCTCGCGGCGTCGGCCGCGGCGGTCGCCGGCGTCGGGGCGCTCGCGGTGTCGGGCGCGCTCGGGCCCGGCGGGTGGCCGCTCGTCCTCGCCGCCGGAGGGCTCGTCGCGCTCTCGCTGCGCATCTTTCCGCTGCTCCGCAAGGAAGAGGCGGTCTCGGTCGCCTTCGCGTCCTTCTTCCTCGTGCTCATCGCGACGACGGTCGTCTATGCGGTCGCGAACGACTCCTACGACGCCCTTCGGCGCAGCCGCCTGATCGGAAAAGCGGAGAATTTCAACCGCCCCGAGGACAACATCGTTCAGGTTCAGCTGCCCGACATCTGCGAGGAGATCTCGAGCTCGCCGTCAACGGCGCCGCGCATATTCGCGCGCGAGGAATCGGCCGCATTCGAGATCTGGGCCGAGAGCTTCCTCAGCCGTCTCGGGCTCTCGTGCGCCTGCGAGGTGTTCGACGCGGCGGGGGAGCGCATCTCCCGGTTCGCCGTCGGCATGACGGTCGATCCACCGCGGCTCGTGCCCGACCGCGACCGGCTGCGTCAGGGGGTATTCACCGAGGATCTGCGCATGGAGACGAAGGAGGGCGCCGTCTACTACTACACCGGGTACGCGCCGGTGTCGAACGCGCGCGACAACCTCGTCGGGTGGATCGAGATTACGATCCCCTATTTCTTCGAGGACCCCGAGCTCCTCGCGCGAACGGGTCCCGCGACTCCCGAGATACTTCAGAACATCGAGCGAGGCAGCCCCGCGCCGCGCAAGGACGAACCGGAGAACCTCCTCGTCGCCCGCGTATCGGGCGGCCGCGTGGCCGCATCGTCGCGGCCGGAGATCCGCGCCGGGATGCCGGTCGCCTCGGACGCGGAGGAATGGTTCGTCGTCCGCGCGGGACGCGACTCGTACAACTGCGTCGTGAAGATTCGAGAGGGGGGGGAGGGCTACCTCGTCGGCTACCGAGAGCCCGGCGCGATCGAGCGCATCCTCCAATGGGCCTCCATCGTGTCGATCGACGTCATTCTGACCCTCGTCTCCCTGCTCGCGCTCTTCGTTCTTCGGCGCTTCCCCGTGCTCAAGGGGATCATGCCCGACGTTTCACCCGCGGGGGGGCTCGGTTTCCGGCAGAAGGTGCTCCTCTCCTTTCTCGTCGTGTCGATGCTGCCGGTCCTGATCCTCGGCGCGTTTTCGAGCGGGATCATTCAGCGGCGCTACCGCGCCGAAACGGAGAACGAGGCGCTCTCCCGCGCTCGCGCCGCCGTGTCCCTCATCAACCATTCGATACGGTCCGAGGGAGCGTCCTTTTCCGTAAACGAGTTCACCGGCGGGCCGATCGCCGGCGACGGCTCCGAGGCGCTGGCGCCCGAGGAGCTCGAGCTCATCATGGCGAGCTCCAACGTCGGCCAGGTCGTCGTCTCCTACGACGCGCCGCACATCTACGCCGGCGTCTACGTGCCGGCGGGGAATCCCGACGCCCCGGTCGGCCACCTCTACTACCGCCGCAGGCTCGACGACGAGTTCCTGAGAAGCGTCGCCGCGGCTCTCGGCACGGACGTCAACATCTACTACGGACCCTTCATCCGCGCGTCGAGCGAGCGGGAGCTCTTCGTCGGCGGGTTCCTCGACAAGATCGTGCCGCCGACGGTGTTCGTCGACGTCGCCCTCGGCCGGGGAGCGACGGCGATTCGGAAGCAGGCGCTCGGCGATTACTCGTACTACGTGGCGAGCGCTCCGTTTCCCGCCCTCGGAGGGATGGGAAACGCCGTGCTCTCCGCGCCGATGCTCTACCGGCCGGTCCTCGTTCAAGGGGAGATGACGACGCTCGTTCTCGGGCTCCTCGCGCTGCTCTTCGCCGCCGCGACGACGCTCGGGATGTTTCTCGCGGGCAAGATATTCGACCCGATCGCGGCGCTTCAGGGCGGCACGCGCAGGATCATCGAGGGGGATCTCGAGTTCAGGCTCGAGTCGACGGCGCCGGACGAGATCGGAGAGCTCGTCGCCTCGTTCAACACGATGACCGCGGCGCTCGGCGAGGCGCGCCGAAGCCTCCTCGAGCGCCAGCGCTACCTCGCGGCCGTGCTCGACAACGTCGCGACCGGGGTGATGGCGATCGACCACGAGGGCAGGATCACGACGCTCAACCCGCCGGGCGAGCGGATCCTGCGGCTCGCGGGCGCCTCGGTCGCCGGAAAGAAACCGGACGACGTGCTCGGCGAGGGGCTCGAGAGCCTGCGGCGCTTCGTCGAGTCGGGTGGCGGGGAATCCGGCGAGGCCGAGCTCTCGCTCTTCTCGGGCGAGTCGGCCCGCACCGTGAAGGCGGTCGTCGCGAGCCTCGTCGAGGGAGGCGAGCGCCTCGGGACGGTCGTCGTCTTCGACGATCTTACCGAGCTCATCAAGACGAAGAAACTCTCCGCGTGGCTCGAGATGGCGCGCCAGATCGCGCACGAGGTGAAGAATCCGCTCACCCCGATCAAGCTCTCCGCCCAGCTCATGCGGCGGGCGTTCGATTCGGGGAGCGAGGAGTTCCCGGAGATATTCCGGAGCGGCGTGGATACGGTGATTCAGCAGACGGAGATACTGCGGCGCATCGCCTCCGAGTTCTCGAGCTTCGGCAAGGCGTCGCGTCTCGTCCGCGAGGCCGTGCCGCTTCGGGAGTTTCTCGAGGAGGTCGTTTCGTATTACCGCGGCGTGGAGGGGATCGCGATCACGCTCGACGCCGGGCGGGATCTGCGGGTCGTCGCCGACCGCGAGGCGTTCCGGAAGATCGTCGTGAACCTCGTCGAGAACTCGATCGAAGCGATGGACGGAAAGGGAACGATCGCGATCGCGGCTGAGCGCGACGGCGGCTCGGCGCGCGTCGTCGTCGTCGATTCGGGAGCGGGGCTCTCGCCGGAGATGCAGGCGAGACTCTTCGAGCCCTACTTCTCGACGAAGACGAACGGCGTCGGCCTCGGGCTCGCCATCTCGCAGAGTCTCGCGCGCGCCATGGACGGGGAGGTGCGGCTGCGGAACCGCGACGGCGCCTCGGGCGTCGAGGCGGTCGTGACGCTGCCGCTCGCGGCGGAAGCATGACGCGGTTCGGACGCATATGCGCGGCGCTCCCGCCGCGGCCGGCCGAGGCCGCGGCGAGAGCCGCCGTCCTCTCGGTGTGCGTCGCGGCCGCTGCCCTCGCGGCCGCGTTCGGCGCCGCCGCGGCGCAGGACGTGCTGCCGCCGGGCGGCTACCGGCCGGTCGACACCGCTGCGCGGGAGCGGGAGCGGCTCATCGACGAATCGCGTGTTCACGTCGCGAGGCTCCGCTACGGCGGCGGGGGCGACTGGTACACGGACGCCTCGTCGATCCCGAATCTGCTCCGCGAATTCGCCGCGCGGACGGGCATACCGACGGCCCGGGCCGAGTTCGTCGTCGATGCGGCCGACCCTCGGCTCTTCGCGCACCCGTTCCTCTACCTGACCGGACACGGCAACGTGAAGCTCGACGCCGAGGAGCGCGACAGGTTGCGGGAGCACCTTCTCGGCGGCGGATTCCTCTGGGCCGACGACTGCTACGGGATGGACGAGTCGTTCCGGCGGACGGCGCGGGAGATCTTTCCCGAGCGCGAGCTCGTTCTCGTGCCGCTCGATCATCCGATCTACCGGAGCTTCTACGAGCTGCCGGGCGTGCCGAAGATTCACGAGCACGACGGCAAACCGCCGCAGGGCTGGGGCGTCATGGACGGCGGGCGGCTCATGGTATTCTACACGTACGAAAGCGACATCGGGGACGGCCTCGAGGACCCCGACGTCCACGACGATCCCCCCGAAAAACGGGAAGAGGCGATCCGGATGGCCGTGAATATCCTCTACTACGCGGTGACGAACCGGGAGGGAGCCGGGAAGGGCGATGGAGCAGGAGCGCGATCGGGCGAGTGAAGCCTCCGTGCGCGGCGGTGGGTTTCGGCGGGAGCTCGCGGCGCTGCTCGCCGCGGGGCGCCGGGCGACGGCGCGCGGCGTCGCCGCCGTCGTGCTCGCGGCCGCTCTCGGCGCGTTCGCGACGCTCGTCGCCTCGTCCGCGGCGTTCGGATCGTGGCGCTTCTTTCCGCTCCTCGCGTTCATCCTCTTCTGGGCCTCGACGGCGGGCGCCGCGGCGTACGCGGCGGCGCGGCGGCTCTTTCCCGTCGGCGGCGAGGCGCCCTTCGCCGGGGAGCTCGACCGCCGTCTCGGCGGCGGCAACCTGATCGAGGCGGCGCTCGAGTTCTCGCGCGGAGGGGAGCGCGTCGCGGGATATTCTCCAACCCTCGTCGATCTGACCGTGCGCCGTGCCGCGAAGAGGCTCGACGCCGTCGATCCGCGCGGGATCTTCGCCGCCGCGGGGCGGCCGTCGTGGTCGGCGGCAGGCGTGATCCTCGGCGCCGTCGCGGCGATCGAGGCCGCGCTCCTCGGCGTGGACGCGGGCCGCGTTGTCGCCGCGATCGGCGATCCGGGCATGTCGTTCCGGTATCCGTACCGGCCGAGCCTCGTCGCGTCGACGGGAGATCTCATGGTGCTTCCCGGCGACAGCGTCGCAGTCGAGGCGCTGAGCTTCGGAGAGTCCGCGGGAGCGGCGACGCTTCAGGCGAGCACGGTCCCCGGCGTCAGACGCCGCATCCCCGTGCGCGGCGAGCCCGCGGGGCCCGAGCTGCCGGGAGTCTCCGCGTATCGCCACACGTTCCGGGACGTCCGCGAGGAGATCGTGTACTCGTTCTCCGCGGGCGGCTCGCGGACCCGCGAGCACCGCATCGGCGTCATCCACCGGCCGGTCATAAACCGCGTGCGGGCGGTGCTCGTCTATCCCCGGTACACGCTCGCGCGGCCGGACACCCTCGATCCGCTCGCCGGGAGGATCGCCGCGATCGCCGGCACGCGCGTCGAGATCTCGGGCGAGACGAGCAAGCCGGTCCGCAGCGCGCGGCTGCGGTTCTCGCGGGGGGCGCGCACGACGCTCGCCCCGCGCGCGAGCGGCTTCGCCGGCGCCTTCACCGTCGCCGCGGACGACACCTTCGTCGTCGACGTCGTCGACGATGCGGGACTCGCGAACGACCACGCCGTGGCGTATCCGGTGGCGGCGATCGAGGATCGCGCGCCGGACGTCGAAATATTCGCCCCCGAGGACGGGGCGCCGCTTCCGCGGAACCTCGAGACGGAGATTTTCTGGCGCGCGACGGACGATTTCGGGGTCGCGCGAGCGTCGCTGCGCTTCATGCGCGAGGGAAAGGACGAGGCGTTCCGCGAGATCGTCCTCGCGCCGCGGAGCGAGGCGCCGGCAGCCGAGATCGAGAGACGGAGCGTCTGGTCGCTCGAGGAGGTGGACGTGTTTCCGGGAGACCGGATCCTCTACCACATCGAGGTCGCCGACAACAACACCGCGACGGGGCCGGGCACGGCGCGCACGCCCGAACGCCGCCTCGTCGTCCCGTCCATGAGCGAGATATACGCGCGCATCCGCGAGGATGACGCCGAGCGCACAAACGATCTCGAGGTCGCGCTCGAGGACGGGCGCGAGATCCGCGACCGGCTCCGCAAGCTCTCCGAGGATCTCAAGGCCGAGGGGGATCTCGACTGGAGCAGGCGCCGCGAGAGCGGCGCCATTCTCGAGAAACAGCAGGAGCTTCGCGAGAAGATGAGCCGGATCGCCGACGAGTTCGGCGCGCGGCTCGACGCCGCCGAGAAGAACATGACCGCCTCGCGCGAGGTGGCCGACAAGATGCGCGAGATCGAGCGGCTCATGAAGCGGATCGAGAGCGAGGATCTCCGCCGCTCGATCGAGGGGCTGCAGAAGCTCATGCGCGAGATGCCGGCGAACGAGCTCGCGGCGGCCATGCGGGATCTCGAGCTCGACGCGAAAGCGCTCCTCGAGAACATGGACCGGACGATCGAGCTCCTCAAGCAGGTGCTCCGCGAGGAGCGGATGGACGAGCTCGTGCGCCGCATGGACGAGATGCTGAAGGAGCAGACGGCGCTGCGGGATTCGACCGCGCGGGGCGACACGGACGATCTCGCGAAGAAGCAGGATCGCCTCGGGGACGAGTCGGAGCGGTACGAGCGGGAGCTCGACCGCTTCCGCGCCGAGGAGACGGACAGCTCGCTCGCGGCCGAGCTCGAGAAGGCGCTCGAGGAGATGGAGAAGGCCGGGCTCGCCGAGGAGATGAAGCGCGCGGCCGCCGAGCTCTCGCGCGGCGAGCGCGAGAACGCGCAGTGCTCGCAGCAAAACGCCATCGACGACATGGTGAGCCTTTTCACGCGGCTCACCGAGTGCCGGATGTCGATGGGACTCGCGATCGAACGGGAGGCGGCCCGCGCGATCGCGAGCTCGACGCGCGAGATCGTCGAGGCCTCGAAGCTGCAGGAGGGCGTGGCGGCGCGGCTCGGCGGGTCGGGGCGGGCCGGGAGCGCGGAGCTCATCCCCGACGAGCTCGTGGTGAAGACGGCGGTCGAGAGTATCGCGCGGAGCCTTCACGAGCTCGGACGCACAACGATGGCGGTTCCGCCCACGGCATTATTCCATCTCGGCGGCGCGATGAGGGATATCGACGAGACGCTCCGCCGCATGGAGGAGGAGCGCGGGCGCGAGGCGGCGGCCGCGGCGTCGAGCGCCTATCGCGAAATGAACCTCGCCGCGATCGAGCTGCTGCGCGCGGGAAGCTCGACCGGAGGCGGCGGGGGAGGCGCGCGGCAGCGGATGCAGCAGATGCTCCAGCAGCAGATGACGCTCCGGCAGGAGCTCCAGCGCCTGCTCGAGCGCGGGGGGGCGGGGGAGTGGTCGATGGAGGAGCGCGCGGGCATGGCGCGGCTCGCCGCGGAGCAGCGGCGGATGGAGGAGCTCGCGCGGCAGATCGCCGAGGAGAGCCGCGGGACGGGCGAGCT
The DNA here is from genome assembly GCA_002403075.1 of bacterium UBP1_UBA4783. GTDB lineage: Bacteria > Krumholzibacteriota > Krumholzibacteriia > Krumholzibacteriales > Krumholzibacteriaceae > SSS58A. The sequence goes on from DHHB01000062.1 coordinate 17,855, forward strand.
CATGGGAAGTCTCGACGATATCGCCGGCCGGATGGAAGAGATCGCGAAGGAGCTCGAGGAGGGACGCCTCGACGAGGATCTCCTCGAACGGCAGGAGCGGATCATTACGCGGCTTCTCGACTCGCAGCGCTCGATGCGGGAGCGCGATTTCAAGCAGGAGCGCCGCAGCACGCCCGCCGGCGACGCGCCGCCGCTCGCGCCCGAGGCGCGGCGCTCGACTGAGAGCGAGCGCGAGGCGCTGCTCCGGATGATCCGGCGCGGCATGCAGGAGAAGGGACCGGCCGAATACGAGGATCTCATCCGACGCTATTACCGGGCGCTCTCGGAAAAGGCGAGGGAGGAGCGATGAGGCGCCGCGCTTCTCTATTCGCCGCCGTCGCCGCCTGCTTCGCGCTCGCCGCGGGCGCATGGAGCACGGCCGCTGCGGGACAGACACGGCCCGATCCGCCGCGGAGCGAGAACCCGAGGGGCGTGCAGCGGAAGCCGCCCCAGGCGGACCGGCGCGCGCTCACGGCCGAGGCCGCGGCCCTCATCGAGCGGGCCAATCGGTTCGTGCAGCTCGGGCGGTGCGACGAGGCGATCCCGCTCCTCGAAAGGCTCGTCGTTTCGCATCCGCAGATCGCCCTCGCGGGCGAGCTCCTCGCAAGCTGCTACCTCAAGACCGGCCGGCCGGAGAACGCCGCGAATCTCCTCGAGCGGCTGCTCGCCGCGGAGCCGGACAACTTCGCGCACGTCCGCGCGCTCGGTCTCGCCTATCTCGATCTCGGACGCCGGGACGACGCGGTCGCCGTCTGGCGGGGCGCCCTCAAGGAGGGCGAGCAGTACGGTTCGATATACGGCGTCGTCGCCAAACTCATGCAGGAGTCGGGCCTCTACGACGAGGCGATCGCGACGTACCGGGCGGGGAGCGCGTACAAACCCTACATGGAATACTACTCGAACGAGATCGTGCGGCTCGAGCGCATATTGGGGCGCGAGGAGAACGCGCTTCGCGAGCTGCTCCGCGCCATGGGGCGCCGCGATGCCGCCGCCGAAGCCGATCTGCGGGCGGCCGTCGCGATCCACCGCGAATCGAAAAACCGCGGGAGGTTCGTCGCGCTCGTCGATTCGGCTGCCGCGGCCGGCGGCGACCGGACCGGCGCGTACCGCGCTCTCAAGACGGCGTTTCTCATCGAGGAAGGTCGGCCGGGGGAGGCCGAGGCGGCGCTTTTCGGGCCGAAGGCCGTCGAGCCGACCGAGAAGGAGCTCCACGCGATCCTGAGTCACATCGCCCGAGCGCGTGGGGAGCGTGGCGGCGCGGGGTACGACGCCTTCCTTGCGTCGGCGGGACGGCGGTTTCTCGACCGGTACGCGGATTCCTCGCTCGCGCCGGCGGTCATGCTCATGCTCGCGGAGAGCGCGCGGGAGCGGGCGGCGCGCGGCGCCGAGGCGCGGGGCGGCGGCGTGGCGGGGACGCCCGGCGGCGACGATCGGGCGAACGCGCTCGACGAGGCGCTTGCGCTTTCGGCCGCGGCGCGCGACCACACGCACGCTCATCCGTACCTCGAGCGGGCGGCTGCTCTCAGGGCGCGAATCCTCTTCGAAGATCTCCACAGGAGCGACGATGCGCTCCGCGAGCTCGACAGGGTTCCGCGCCGCCCCGGGCCGAACCGGCTCGAGGTCGAGGAGCTTCGCATGCGCGCGCTTCTCGCCTCGGGGGACGGAGACGCCGCCGCGCGGCGGCTCGACGCGCTCGCGGCCGATCCTGATTCGAACGCGGCGCGGATCGGCGAGTACGGTCTCGGGGCGCTCGCCTTCAGGCGTGGCGCGTACGGCGCCGCGGTGAAAACGCTCTCCGCTCTCGCCGAGAAGCACCCCGCGAGCGCGTGGGCGAACGACGCGCTCGAGACGGCGCTCGAGATCAAGGGCGCCCTGCAGGAGGAACCGGGCGCGCTCGACCTCTATCGCGCGGCCGTCGCGGCGAACGAACGCGGACTGCATGAGGAGGCGGTCGATACTCTCGCCGCGCTCGAGCGGCGCCATCCGGAATCCTCGCTCGCGCCGCGAGCCGCGTTCATGCGCGCCGAGATCGAGGCGGCCGCCGGACGTCCGGCCGAGGCGAGGGCGGACTTCGGACGCGTCGCCGAGAGGTTCCCCGTGCACGAGCTCGCGCCGCGCGCCCTCGAGAGGATAGCGGCGCTCGCTGAGCGCGAGGGAGCACCCGGGGC
>DHHB01000033.1:0-42539 GCA_002403075.1 bacterium UBP1_UBA4783
ACGTGTACGCGATTCTGAACGCCGGAGCCGCGACGGCCTGCACGTACGACACCCTGACGATCATCGCGTGGGTCGAAGACGCGTATGACACCTGCGTTCAGGTCATCCACGTCGTCGAGCCCGAGCCGGTGCCGCTCTTCACGGTTCCGGTCGTGACGATCCTCGTGCTCGCGCTCATTCTCGCCGCCGCGGTTTTCATGCGCCGCCGCGCGGCCGCCCGGGCGTAGCAGCGAGCCTATAACCGTTTGAGAAGAGTCGCTCGCAGAGAGTAACTCGTTGGGCCAGGAAAAGAAGCCAGAAGTCGAAGAAAAGAAGAAGCCGGGAGGACGGTCCTTCCGGAAAGAGTTTGCGCTCTTCCTTGTTCTCTTCTTCCTCATCTGGCTTCTTTCCTATTTTCTCACGAGGCGGCTCCCCGGCGCGGTCGACGGATTCAACGTCGTGGTGGCCCGGGAGGTCGCCTGGTTCCTCGATCTCCTCGGCTACCGCTACACGATGGACGGCTCCATCCTCACCTTCTACACGGCGCACGGCGGCCAGCGGATGGAGGTCATCCCCGAGTGCACGGGGCTCTATACGACCTTCATCTACGTCGCGATCATCGGCGCGTTTCCCGCGCGGATCGGCGAAAAGCTCGCCGGGCTCGTGATCGGCGTGCCGGCGATCCACGCGCTCAACCTCGCGCGGATGGTTTTCATATCCCTCGTGCTCATCCACCGGCCCGACCTCTTCACCTTCTTCCACGGATACCTCTGGCAGGTGGGCTTCGTGATCTTCATGCTGCTTCTCGTGATCGTGTGGATGTGGAAAATCGTGAAGCCGCGGACGGCGGGGTGACGCTCGATGGCCGACGACAAACGGGATACGCCGGCGGGCGCGCGGGAGGTTCTCGCGTTCTTTCTGCGGTTCCTCGCGATCTCCGTCGCGCTCTACCTCGTTTTCTACCTGCTCGCGGGAAGGTACTGGGTCCGGCTCGTCGTCCTCGTCGCGGGTCCGATGCTTTCCGCGTTCGGGCACGACATCGTGCTGGAGACGGCGATGAAGATCGCCGAGGAGATCTCCCTCAATCCGCTCGTCTTCCTGTCTCTCATCGCCGCGGTGGGGCGCGTTCCATGGGCCGTGAAGCTCCGCGGGGCCGCGATCGGAACCGCGATCCTCGTCGTCGCGAACGCGCTGACCGTGACGTTCGCCTTCGTCGCGAGCTATCGGGGAAGCGAGGGATGGTGGACGGGAACGGAGCTTCTCAACCTCACGAACAACTTCTTCGTGCCGATCCTCCTCTGGCTCGTGCTGCTCCCCGTGAGATCGGCGTTCCCTTTCCTGCGCCGCTTCGGCGGTAACGACGCATGACGGGACGCGCCGGCGAGCGGCGCGCCGCCTCGACGAACCCCTCCCCCTCGAACGACGACGCGATCCCCGTCCACGCGAAGGCGTCGGGCATCGAGCCCCGGCGCGGATCCACGGGATAGGCCTCGACGGCGGGCGCCCCTTCGTCGAACGCCCGTCGGACGGCGGCGGCGATGAGCGCCCGCGTGATCCCGCGGCGCCGCCACGGCCGCGCGATGAAGAAGCATACGATCGACCAGACGGGGAGATCGTCGACGCGGCGCAGCACGCGCGAGCGCTCGAGCACGGGGAAGCGCTCCCGCGGCCCGACGCAGCACCAGCCGACGGGGGTTTTCCCGCTGTAGGCTATGAGACCGGGGATCTCGCCGGAGGCGACGATGCGGCGGAAGGCGCGCCGGTTGCCGGGGCCCTTCCTCTCGTCGAACTCGCGGCGGGGGATCCGCCACCACATGCACCAGCAGCCGCCGCAGGCGCCCCGGGGGCCGAAGAGCAGGACGACGTCGTTCCAGCGGTCCGGCGTGAGCGGACGTATCTCGACGCGATCTTCCATGTCAGCGAGCCGGCTTTACGAGGGGCCCCGCCGGCCTGTCTTCTATGACGAATCCGAGCGCGGCCACGCGGCCTCGCAGCTCGTCGGCGCGCTTCCAGTCCTTGGCCTTGCGCGCCGCCTCGCGCTCGGCGACGAGAGCGGAGACCTCGGGCGGGATCTCGCGGCCCGCCTTGGGAAGCCCGCCCTTGAAGAGGCCGAGGATGCGGTCGAAGGTTTCGAAGGCGCCGCGCGCTTTTTCGAAGGCCTCGAACGACGGAACTTCCGCGCCGTTCCCCTCCGCGCGGATCCGGTTCAGCTCGCGCACGAGGCGGAAGACGTGGCCGACGGCCTCGCCGCTGTTGAAATCGTCGTCCATCGCATCGAGAAACGCCGCGACCGCCTCGTCCGTGAACGCGATGAGGCGCGACGACTCGGGGGAGACCGCCGCGTTCTGCGCGCCCCGCGGGCTCTCGAGCCGCTCGTCGATCCAGACGCAGACGTTCCGTATCCGCTCGAGCCCCGCCTCCGCCTCCCGGAGCCGCTCGCGGCTGAACTCGGTGCTGCTGCGGAAATGCGTGGAGAGGAGGTAGAACCGCACGACCTCGCCGGAGAACTCCTTGACGATGTCCTCGATCGCGAAGAAATGCCCGGTCGATTTCGACATCTTCTCGCCGCGGAGGTTGAGGAGACCGTTGTGCATCCAATAGCGGATGAACTGCTTTCCGGTCGCGGCCTCGCTCTGGGCGATTTCGTTCTCGTGGTGGGGGAAGACGAGGTCCTGTCCGCCGCCGTGCATGTCGATCGTCGTCCCGAGGTACTTCATCGACATGGCGGAGCATTCGATGTGCCAGCCGGGCCGTCCCATCCCCCACGGGCTCTCCCACGCGGGCTCCCCCTCCTTCGCCGCCTTCCAGAGGGTGAAGTCGAGCGGGTCTTCCTTCGCTTCGCCGACGTCGATGCGGGCGCCGCTCACGAGCTCGTCGACGTTGCGCTTCGAGAGACGCCCGTAGCGGGAGAAGTTGCGCACGCGATAATACACGTCGCCGCCGACCGCGTAGGCGAACCCCTTCTCTTCGAGCGTCCGGATGAGCGCCACGATATCGCCGATGTGCTCGGTCGCGAGCGGGTACACGTCCGCGCGCATGATGTTGAGCTCCTCGGCGTACGTGAAATACTCTTTCATGTTCCGCTCGGCGATCGTCCGGTAGTCGACCCCCTCCTCGTTCGCCTTGGCGATGATCTTGTCGTCGATGTCGGTGAAGTTCTGCACGTAGGTGACCTTGAACCCCTTGAACAGGAGATACCGGCGTATCATGTCGCCGGCGACGAACGCGAGCATGTGGCCGATGTGCGGCTTGTCCTGCACGGTCATGCCGCAGAAGTAGATGCCGGCGGTCCCCGACGTGACGGGCGCGAACTCCTCCTTGCGGCCGCGGAGCGTGTCGTACACCTTGAGAGCCATTCGCGGTTCCTTTCGGTCGCGTGCGCCCCGCCGGCCCGATCGCGGGCCGCGGGAGCGCCGTCATGCTAGGCGAACGCGGCGACGGTCTTCGCGTCGAGGGTCTTCACGACCTCGACGACGAGCTTCACCGCCGCGTCGAAATCGCGGCGGCAGACGATCCCCGCCGCGCTGTGGATGTGCCTCGCGGGCACGCCCACGACGATCGTCGGCACGCCACGGGCGTTGAGATGGACGCGCCCGCCGTCCGTCCCCCCGAAGGGGACGGCGCTCAGCTGGTACGGAATCTTGTTCCGGCGCGCGACCGCGATGACGTGATCGCGGAGCTTCGTGTTCGGAATGAGGGTGGCGTCATAGACGCAGATGGAGACGCCCTCCCCGAGCCTGCCCGGGCTCTCGGCCGCCGAACCCGGCGTGTCCTGCGCGACGTCGACCTCGAGAACGAGGCACACGTCGGGGTTGGTCTGACGGCCGCTCGTCGCGGCGCCCCTGATGCCGACCTCCTCCTGCACCGTGCCGACGCCGAAGACGGCGTTCCGCCGCTTCGCCGCGGCGAGCGCGCGCATCGCCTCGACGAGCATCGCGCACCCGGCGCGGTCGTCCCACGCCTTGGCCATGTAGGCTCCGCCCGGAAGGACGGTGAACGGGAACAGGGGCGCCACGGGGTCGCCGGGACGGATCCCCAGCGCGTCGGGCTTTTTCTTGCCGAAGAGACCGACGTCGATAAAGAGATCCTTCGCCTTGAACGGGCCCTTGCGCTCCTCCTCCTCCATCTCGAAGGGGTTCTTCGACGCGACGACGCCCGGCACGTCGCCGCGGGAGGTCCGGATGCTCACCGGGAGCCCGATCATCCGCGGCCCCCACCATCCCCCGAGAGGATTGAAACGGACGAAGCCGCCGGTGAAATGGGAAACCATGAAACCGACTTCGTCCATGTGCGCGGCGAGCATGACGCGCGGCCCGTCGGATCCTCCCGCGAGGCGCGAGATCACCGATCCGAGGCGGTCCTTCTCGATGGCGGCGATCGGCGAGAGATGCCGGGCGAGCAGCGCCGCCACGTCCCCCTCGAATCCGCTCACTCCCTGCGTCTCGGTGAACTCTTTCATCATCATCTCGATACGATCCATCGCGTGCTCCTTTACCGCTTCCTGGCGAGCGCCATCCGGCAGATCCGCTCGACGAGCTCCTCGAATCCGATCCCCGCCGCGCGGGCCGCCATGGGAACGAGCGAAAGCTCCGTCATGCCGGGCAGCGTGTTGACCTCGAGACAGAACGGCTCTCCCCCGGGGGACAGCCGGAAATCGACCCGCGCGTAATCGCGGCAGGCGAGCGCTTCGAACGCCCGCGCCGCGTGCCGCCTGACGAGCGCCGCCGTCCGCTCGTCGACGTCGGCCGGGGCGAAATAGCGGCTCGATCCCTTCTGGTATTTTCTCCGGTAATCGTAGAAACCGCCCTCGGGCACGATCTCGACGAGCGGCAGCGCCTCGCCTCCGAGGATCGCCGCCGTGAGCTCGCGCCCCGGCACGTACCGCTCCACGACGCATTCGCCGCCGTAGCACGAGGCGCCGCGGAGCGCCTCGCCGAGACCCGCCTCGTCCGTCACGTACGAGAAGCCGACGCTCGAGCCCTGACAGTTCGGCTTGACGACGACGGGAAGGCCGAGATCCCGGACGATCGCGGCGGCGGCGCGGTCGATCGCGTCCGCGGAAGCGGCGTCGACGAGCAGATGCGGCGCCGTCGGCACGCCCGCCTCGCGGAACAGCGCTTTCGAGCGGTCCTTGTTCATCGCGAGCGCGCTGCCGAGCACGCCCGATCCCGTGTACGCGAGCCCCGCCGCCTCGAGGAGCGCCTGCACGACGCCGTCCTCGCCCCACACGCCGTGCAGCGCGTTCATGACGACGTCCGCTTCCCGGACGGGGGCTGCGTGGAGCCACGCGAATACCTCCTCGGGCCTGAGAGGGGCGGGGCGCTCCGGCGGCCTCTCCCCGATGCGCGTCTCCCCCGGCTCGGCCGGCGTTCCGGGCGGCATCGCCGGATCGACCGCGGCGGCGGCGTGGCCGCGCGCGCGAAGCGCCTTGATGACCGCGGCGCCGCTCGCGAGCGACACGTCCCGCTCGGGGGAATCGCCCCCGAGGAGCACTGCGACCTTCATGGACGTCCTTTCGATATCGTTTCCGTCACGACGAGACGCTCCGCGCGGCGGCCCGCAGACACGAGAGCACGTCGTCGCGCCCCCGTATCTCCATCACGCGGGCGAGATCGGGCCCGTGCAGCGACCCGGTCACCGCCGCCCGGAGCGGCATGTACAGTGTCTTTCCCTTTCGTCCGGCGCGCGCGCCGAACGCCTTCACGGCCGCGGCGATCGCGGGCGCGCTCCAATCGAGCGCGCCGCCGAGCGATTCGGCGGCGGGGGCGAAGATCTCCCCCGCTCCGCGCACCGCCTCGAGCGCCTCGCCGGCGATCTCCGGGACGCCCGGCCGGAACGGCTTCGTCTCCTCCGCGAGGCGCGAGAAGCACGGCAGGTTCTCGGCGGCTATATCGAATATCTCCCTCAGCCGCTCGCGCGGATACGCGTCGCGGATCTCCGCCGGAACATACGCCAGCGCCTCCTCGAAATACCGCGCCGCGCCGCCGCGGCGGATGTGGCTCGCGGCGACCCAGTCGAGCTTGACCTCGTCGAAAACGCCGGGGCTCGGAGAGACCCGCTCGAGCGTGAACTCGCGGATGAGATCCTCGATTTCGAGTATCTCGCCGCCCTCGGGCGGCGACCACCCGAGAAAGGCGAGGTAGTTGACGATCGCTTCGGCGGGGTAGCCGCGCTCGCGGAAATCGCTCACGTTCGGCGCTCCGTGCCGCTTGCTCAGCTTCGAGCGGTCCGCCCCGAGGATGAGCGGCAGATGCGCGAACAGCGGCTTCGGAAGGCCCATCGCCTCGTAGAGGAGCAGCTGGCGCAGGGTGTTCGACAGATGCTCCTCGCCGCGGATCACGTGCGTGATCCCCATGAGCGCGTCGTCGACGACCGCGGCGAAGTTGTACACGGGAAGTCCGTTCGATCGGAGCACGACGAAATCCCCCACCATGCCGGCGGGAAACGAGACCTCGCCGCGGATGATGTCGGAGAGCCGCCGCTCGCGGGAATCGCCGACGTGAAACCGGATGCTCTCCGGGCGGCCCTCGGCGCGCGCCCGCTCGCGCTCCGCCTCGCCGAGGGAGCGGCAAGCGCCGTCGTACCGCGGCGCGAGCCCCGCCGCGAGCCGTTCCTGCCGTTTTCGGGCGAGCTCCCCGTCGGCGCAAAAGCACGGATAGGCCTTTCCCGCGGCGAGCAGACGCTCCGCCGCGGCGCGGTAGAGGGCCGCGCGCTCGGATTGCCGGTAGGGTCCCGCGGGGCCGCCGCGGCCCGGACCCTCGTCCCACGTGAGCCCGAGCCACGCCAGATCCTCGACGAGTTCGTTCTCGAGGCCGCGCTCCGAGCGCTCGAGATCCGTGTCCTCGATGCGGAGTATGAAGGAGCCCCCCTCGCGGCGGGCGAAGAGCCAGTTGAAAAGAGCGGTGCGGGCGCCTCCCAGATGGAGGTGTCCGGTCGGGCTCGGGGCGAATCTCACGCGGACATCCGCCACTCAGCGTCCCTCCTCGGGCCCGGGCGGAGCTCCCGGAGCCTCGGCCCGCTCGACGAGAACGACCGCCTCGGCGGCGATCGCGAGCTTCTCTCCCACGGGGCCGAGCCCCTCCCCCCGCGTCGCCTTGATCGAAACGAGGCCGGGGTCGACCCCCATGGCGCCCGCCATCGCGCGGGCCATCGCCGCGCGGTGCGGCGCGATCTTCGGCTCCTCGGCGTGAACGACGCAGTCGGCGTTCACGAGCCGGAATCCGGCCGCTCCCACCATCGCGGCGACGCGCTCGAGGATGCCGAGGCTCGGCGCGTCCTTCCATTCGGGCGTCTCCGGAAAATGCGCGCCGAGGTCCCCGAGGTTCGCCGCGCCGAGGAGCGCGTCGCAGAGGGCGTGAACGAGCGCGTCCGCGTCCGAGTGCCCCGCGAGTCCGCGCGGGTGGTCGATGCGCAGACCGCCGAGAACGAGCGCCCGCCCCTCGACGAGGGGATGGACGTCATAGCCGATGCCGATGCGAAATGAGCCCATGCCGTTTCCGGATCCCGAATCGGGCGGGAGGCGGCGTCATTCTTCGCCGCGGGGAGGAAGCTCGAGCCGCCGCCCCGAGAGAAAGCTCCCCATGATCTCGAGATCTTCCTTGACCGTGACCTTGATGTTCCAGACCTCTCCCTCGACGACCTTCACCGGATATCCCGCCTGGAGCACGAGGGAGCTCTCGTCGGTCGCCGTGCGCACCGCTTCGCCGGCGAGGCGCAGCGCCTTCGAGATCACGTCGAAGCGGAAGGCCTGCGGTGTCTGGATGCCGACGACGCGCTCGCGCGGGACGATCCCCTCGAGGACGTCGTCCCGCAGGCGCGCGAGCGTCTCGACGACTTGAAGGGCGGGAACCGCCGCCCCGTGCTCGCGAGCGGCCGCGGCGACCCGCTCGATGAGCTGCGCGGAAACCATCGGACGGCAGGCGTCGTGAACGAGAACGATATCCGCCCCCTCGACGGAGGCGAGACCGATCGCGACCGATTCCTGCCGGGTCTCGCCTCCGGCGAGAACGCGGACGGGCGCGCCGGGAACGGCCTCGGCGATCTCGCGGGCCGCCTCGTCCTCCCAGCCGGCCGGAACCATGACGACGTACTCGGCGATCGAGCCCCACGCGTCGAGCGCGCGGAGCGACCACGCGAGCAACGGCCGCCCCTCGACGGGGTAAAAGCTCTTCGGCATCTCGCGCCCGAAGCGAACGCCTCTCCCCGCCGCGGCGACGACGCACACGATCCTCTCGTTCGATCCGGACATCGCCGCCTCCCGTGTTCAGAATATCTCGACCTTCAGGTACTTCTTCGGATTCGCCCGGACGTCCGCGACGAGATCCCCGAGCTCCTTCACCGTCTTCTCGAGCCGGTCCATGAAAGTGCGGTCGTTCACGAGCGCGCCGAGCGTGTTGTCGTCCCGCTGGAGTTTCGCCGCGACGACGGCGAGCGTGTCGGTGAGGCTCCGCATGCGGCGCGCGAGCTCCGGCAGATCCCTGCTCATGGAACCGAACGACGCGATCATCGTGTCCACGGCTCCGCTGTTGCGGTCGAGCATCCCCTCGACCGTCTCCGCGGAGCGGCGCATCGAGCGGACGCCGGCGCGGAACTCCGGCCCGTCCCGCTCGAGCAGGGTGCGAAGCTCCTTCGTGATCACGGCGAGGTTGTCCACGGATCCGGCGAGCCGGTCCCCCTGCGTGAGCGTGGCGGCGATGCGCCGCATGTCGCGCGTGAGGGTCGTGAGCTCGTCCATGATGTTCCCGAGAAAGGCGAGCGCCTCGGAGATGCCGGGGTCGTAGACGCCCGTCATGATCGATCCCGGCTCGAGGAACCGCTGCGAGGAGCCGAGCAGGATCGTCACGACGCGCTCCCCCATGATGCCGACCGTCTGCAGCACGATGCGCGAATCCTCCGGGATGTTCGTTCCCACGTCGATCGCCATCGTCACGAGCACGTCGTTGTCGCGCAACTCGACGTGTTTCACTTCTCCCCGTTCGACGCCGTTCACGTTGACCTTGTCGCCGCCCGAGATGCTCCCCACCATCGGAAAGACGGCGTGGAGCTCGTACTCGCTTCTGCCGACCTTGAACCCCTGGAACCACATGAGCCCGACGGTCAGTATGACCGCCGCGATGAAGATGGTGAGTCCCACGCGGAGCTCGAGCGATCTGTATTCCATTCCGTTCTCCCGCCGTTCGCCGTCCCGCCGGCGAGGGGCCGGCCCGGGACGGGCGTCCCGCGCTCAGACCGGTGTTATCGGGCCCTGGGCCGAGCCCTCGACGAACTGCCGCAGCACCGGATTCGCCGTCTCCCGAACCTCTTCGGGCGTGCCCGAATGAACGATCTTCCCCTCGTACAGCATCGCGATGCGATCGGCGACCCGGTACGCGCTCTTCATGTCGTGCGTCACGACGACCGACGTGATCTTGAGCTCGCGCTGAAGGTCCCGGATGAGCCCGTTGATAACGTCCGCCATGATCGGATCGAGCCCGGTGGTCGGCTCGTCGTACAGCACGATCGCGGGGTCCATGACGACGGCGCGCGCGAGCCCGACGCGCTTCTTCATGCCGCCGCTCATCTCCGCCGGGTAGCGGTTATACACGTCCGTCAGCCCCACGAGCTCGAGCCTTCCGCAGACCCTCCGGCAGATCTCGTCCTCGCCGAGCGTCGTGTGCCGGCGCAGCGGCAGCGCGACGTTTTCGCCGACCGTGAGCGAATCGAAGAGCGCGCCACCCTGGAAAAGCATACCAAAGTGCATGCGCATTTGAAAAAGCTTTTTGCGGCTGAACCGCGTGATGTCCTCTTCCTCGAAGAATATCTCGCCGGCGTCGGGGGCGATGAGACCGGTGATGTGCTTGAGCAGGACGCTCTTGCCGCAGCCGCTGCGGCCGATGACGACGAGCGTTTCTCCCCGCGCGATGTCGAGATCGACCCCCGTGAGCACGGGCTTGCGCTCGAACGCCTTGGCCACGCCACTGAGCCGAACGATGTGTTTCCCGGTTCCACGCTCCATGCGGCGCTCCCTAGGACGACGGCGCGAAGATGATGCGGAAGATGAGCGAGGCGAGCAGATAGTTGGAGATGAGGATGAGCAGGCACGAGGCGACGACCGCCTTCATCGTCGCCACGCCGACCCCCTCGGCCCCGCCCCGCGTCTCGAATCCGTGGTAGCACCCCATGAGCGCGATGATGTAGCCGAACGCGAAGGTCTTCATGAGCCCGCCCACGAGGTCCTGCTGCCGAAAGAGGAGCTTGAGTCCCGTCTCGAACGTGTGGAAGCTCACCCCGATCGATATGTTCGCGACGACCGCGGCCCCGAAGATGGCGAGGAAATCCGAGAAGATCGTGAGCGCGGGCAGCATGATCGTCGCGGCCACGACGCGCGGGAGGACGAGGTACTCGACCGGGTCGATGGCGATCATCTCGAGCGCGTCGACCTGCTCGGTGACCTTCATCGTGCCGATCTCCGCCGCGATCGAGGCGCTCACGCGCCCGCCGACGACCAGCGCCGTGAGAACGGGGCCGAGTTCGAGCGTGACCGACTTGCCGACGACCGTCCCGATGAACTTGTACGGCACGTAGCCGTGGAACTGGTACGCCGCCTGAATCGCCGTGACGGCCCCGACGAACAGCGAGGTCACGCAGACGAGCGGGATCGAGCCGATGCCGATCCGGTCCATCTGCTGAAACACCGCGCGCGCGTTCGCGAAGGTCCGCGGCAGAAGCTGCGTCGTCCGCCAGATGAGGATGCCGAGGCCGCCGATCTCCTGAACGAGCTCGAGCAGGAATCTTCCGAGGAGGGTGAACGGCGCCACCTAGTACACCTCCGGCCTCGGCGCCACGCCTTCGGGCGCCGCGGAATGGAAGCGCGTGTACGTTTTCTCGAAGACGAGCGGCACCATCCCCGTCGGTCCGTTCCGCTGCTTGCCGATGATGAGCTCCGCCTTTCCCTGCTTGTCAGGGTCCTCCGGATCGTAGAACTCGGGCCGGTAGAGAAAGAGCACGAGATCGGCGTCCTGCTCGATGGCCCCGGATTCGCGCAGATCCGAAAGCATCGGCCGCCGGTCGCCGCCGCGCGCCTCGACCGCCCGCGAGAGCTGGGAGAGCGCGATGACGGGGATCGCGAGCTCCTTCGCGAGCGCCTTGAGCGAGCGCGAGATCGATGAGATCTCCTGCTGCCGGTTCTCCGCGCGCTCGCTGCACCGCGCGAGCTGGAGGTAGTCGATGATGACGAGGGCGATGTCGTGCTCCGATTTGAGCCGCCGCGACCGCGCCCGCATGTCGAGGGTGGAGATCGCCGGCGTGTCGTCGATGAAGACCGGCGCGTCGCCGAGCAGCGCCGCGGCGTTCGTGAGCCGCTCGATGTCCTTCGCCTGCGTGAAGCCGCGCCGCACCTTCTGGGCGTCGACCTGCGCCTCGGAGCAGAGGAGGCGCTGGACGAGCAGCTCTTTCGACATCTCGAGGCTGAACACGGCGACCGCCCGGCGCTCGGCGATCGCGACGTGCTGGGCTATGTTGAGCGCGAAGCTCGTCTTTCCCATCGAGGGGCGCCCCGCGACGATGACGAGATCGCTCGGATGGAACCCGGCCGTGTACGCGTCGAGATCGACGAACCCGGTCGGGAGCCCCGTGACGCTTTCCCTCGTCTCGTGCACGCGCTGGATCTCGTCGAAGCGCTCCTTGAGGATCTCCTTGATGTGGATGAACCCCTGGCTCACGCGCGACTCGGATATCTTGAATATCTTCTGCTCGGACGCGTCGAGGATGGCGTCGGCCTCGCGGTCCGCGGCGAAGGCGTCCTCCGCGATCTCCGTCGAGGCGCGGATGAGCTGGCGCAGGATGTATTTGTCGAGAACGATCCGGGCGTAGTGCTCGATGTTCGCCGCGCTCGGCGTCGAATCGACGAGGTCGGTGAGGGCGGCGATCCCGCCGACCGCCTCGAGGTCTCCCGCCTTGCCCAGCTCCTCGGAGAGGGTCATGACGTCGATCGGCTCGCGCCGCGTGAAGAGGGAGAGCATCGCCCGGAAGATCCTGCCGTGCGCCGGCCGGTAAAACGCCTCCGGCGACACGATCTCGACGGCGCGCGTCGCCGCCTCCGGATCGAGGAGCACGCCGCCGAGAACCGCGCGCTCAGCGTCGAGGTTCTGCGGCGGAACGCGGTCGAGCGCGACGCGATTCGCTCGGACGCCGGCAGTGCTCTCCATCGTCAATCCTCCCTGATGCGTTCGTCGTGGAGCCGCCGCATCGCCTGCAGGTCCTCCCACGCGTCGCGCTTCAGGTTCGGATTCCTGAGAAGCGCGGCGGGGTGATAGGTGACGGCGACCGGTATATCGCGATAGTAGTGCACCGCCCGCCGGAGAATGGAAAGCGACGTCCCCTTCTTGAGGAGGCCGTGCGCGGCGATGCGCCCGAGCGCGCAGATGACGGCCGGGCGGATGATCTCGAGCTGGCGCGCGAGGTACGGCTCGCAGGCGGCCATCTCCTCCTCCTGGGGATCGCGGTTGTTCGGGGGACGGCACTTCAGAATGTTCGTGATGTACACCTCGTCCCGGGAGAAGCCGATCGCGGCGAGCATCTTCGTGAGGAGCTGCCCGGCGCGCCCGACGAACGGAAGCCCCTGCAGGTCCTCCTCCCGTCCCGGCGCCTCCCCTATGAACACGATCTTCGAGGCCGGCGACCCGCTTCCGAACACGGTGCGCGTCCGGCCTTCGCAGAGCCCGCACCTGCGGCAGGACGAGACGAGACGATCGAGGGAGCCGAGATCGTGCGCGCCGAGATCGAGCCGCTCGACGGGCGCCGGCTCGCCGAAGAGCGAGCTCTGCGCCGGAGCGCTCCGGTCCCTTCCGGTGCGCTCTCCGCGATTCTCGCCGGCGGACGGCGCGGGAGAGGTCACGACCGGTATCCCGTCCGGCGGGGACGGCGCGCCGGCCGGAGCGGCGACCAGGTACACGACCTCGACGCCGCTCATGCGGCGGCGCTCGAGGTATCTTCTCGCGCCGTTCCTCGCGTCCCCGGCCATGCTACCGTCTCCGCTTCCCGAGGCGCCGGTCCCGGACGAGCGCATCGACGATGCGGCGGGCCGCCTCTTCCTTCGAGACGACCGGCGTCGCGAAGAGCTTCGCCGTCCCCTTGAACACGGTGACGCGGTTCGTCTCCGAGCCGAATCCGGTGCCGGGGCCGGGCTCGTTGAGGACCATGTAATCGCATCCCTTGTCGCGGGCTTTCCGCCGCGCGTTCGCCTCGCCGTTCTCCGTCTCGAGGGCGAAGCCGACGACGATCCGGCCGCCCTTTCGCTTCGCGAGCGAACGGAGGATGTCTTCGGTGGGACGCAGCTCGATCGCGAGGCCCGCCTTCGTTCGTTTTATCTTCGCATCGGACGTCCGCGCGGGCGTGAAATCGGAAACGGCGGCCGCCATGACGCACACGTCGCACGAGCCGAACGCCTTCGCCACGGCGCGTTTCATGCCGGCGGCGTCCGAGACGCGCACCGTCTCGTCAGCGGCGGGGACGGGGACGTCCACCGCGCCGTGGACGAGGATGACGCGCGCGCCGCGCGCGCGGGTCTCGCGGGCGACGGCGAATCCCATCCGCCCGGAGGACCGGTTCGTGAGGTAGCGCACGGGATCGATTGCCTCCTCGGTGCGCCCCGCCGTCACGAGGATCGTCGTCCCGGCGAGGTCGCCCGGCGCGAACGATTCCTCGATCCGGCGCGCGATCTCGTCGGGTTCCATCATCCGCCCGGGTCCGACGGCGCCGCACGCGAGGGATCCCGATCCGGCGTCGAGGACGATCCGGCCGTCGGCGCGGAGCCGCTCGACGTTGCGCGCCGTCGCGGGCGCGTTCCACATCGCTTCGTTCATCGCCGGAGCGAAGAGGACCGGCGCGCGGGCGGCGAGCAGCACCGTGCTCGCGACGTCGTCGGCGACGCCGAGGGCCGCTTTCGCGAGGATATCGGCGGTCGCGGGCGCCACGACGACGCGGTCGGCCCACTCGGAGAGCTCGACGTGCTGAATGGAGGGCCGGTCGCGGCGGGCGAAGAGATCGGTATGGACGGGGTTGCCGGAGAGCGTCTCGAAGGTGAGCGGCGTGACGAACTCGGCCGCCGCCCGGCTCATCACGACGCGCACCGACGCGCCGGCGCAGGTGAGGAGACGAACGAGCAGCGCCGATTTGTAGGCGGCGATGCCGCCCGTAACCACACAAAGGATCCGCTTGCCGGACAATCCTTCGGCGTGGTTACTTTTCCTCCTCTCGCTGCTCATATGCGAATTTCACTTTCCCGCTCATGAGGCGCTTCATCGCGACCGTCGTCGGCTTCTCCTCGATCTCCTCGCCGGCGGAGACGAGGATCTGGTTGATGCGGCGCGCCTCTTTCGCCATGACGCGAACCGCTTCATACCGGTTCGGGATGATGTCGAGAATTTTTTCCATCGATCGAGTCCCGTCCTTTGCGCGTTCGAAACCGCTGTTTTTAAACGAGTTGTCCGTCGAGGGGCATGATCTCCGGGGGATCCGCTTCCCCCTTCGCCCGGCTCGAGGGCCGGGGAAAAATACTAATACATCCCGAGCCGCCGCGCAATCCCAATCTGGGCCGCGGCTGGGCCGCGGCGCCGCCCTACTCAGATGCTCGCGCGCTCGCGACGGAGCGCCTCGGCCCTGACGATCGCGAGACAGTCGTCGACGCACCGGTCGATCTCGTCGTTCACGACGATATAATCGTATCTTCCGTAATACGATATCTCGCGTCTCGCATTCTCGAGGCGGCGGCCGATGACCTCGGCGTCGTCCGTGGCGCGGCCGCGCAGGCGCTCCCGCAGCGCCTCGAAACCGGGCGGCATGAGAAAGATCAGCACGGCCTCCGGATGGCTGTCTCGGACGAGCATCCCCCCCTGCACGTCGATCTCGAGGACGACGTTCATCCCCTCGTCGAGCATGCGGGCCACGAACGCGCCGGGGGTGCCGTAGAGGTTGCCGTGAACCTCCGCCCATTCGAGGAACGCGCCGGATTCCCGCCTGCGCTCGAACTCCTCGCGCGAGACGAAGAAGTAGTCGACGCCGTCGCGCTCGTCCCCCCGCGGCGGCCGCGTCGTGACGGACACCGACGCCACGAGCCGGGACGAGCGCTCGAGCATGCGGTCGACGACGGTCGATTTTCCCGCGCCCGACGGGCCCGAAACGACGACGAGAAACGATTTCCGCACGACGTCGAAGGGCGGCATGGCGCTCGTCACTCCAGATTCTGAACCTGTTCCCGGATCTTCTCGACGCCCTCCTTGAGGGCGAGGCATTCTCGTATGATCGAGGCGTCGGAGGCCTTGTTCGCCGTGGTCGTCGCTTCGCGATGCATCTCCTGGAGAAGGAAGGTGAGGCTTTTCGAGACCTCGTCCGCTTTTTCGAGAACGGCGCGGAACTGCACGAGATGGCTCCGAAGCCTCACGAGCTCCTCGGAGAAGTCCATCCGCTCGGCCATGAGCGCGGCCTCGGTCATCCAGCGCGACTCGTCGACCTCGCCGCCGTCGATGAGCTGCCGCAGCCGCTCCTTCGCGCGGGCGATCGAGCGCCGCATCGCCGAGGGCGCCTTCTTCTCGATCCGCGCGACCCCTTTCTCGAGGCTGGAGAGCCGCCGGCTTATGTCCTTCGCGAGCTCCGCCCCTTCGTTCCGGCGCATCTCCCGGCAGCGCTCGAGCGCCGTCTCGAGCGAGCGGCGCACGCGCTCCCAGAGGTGTTCGGGCAGCGCCCCCTCGAGACTCGCCGAGAGGACGTCGGGGAGCGATATGAGCGTGCCGATGTCCACCCTGCCGGGGATCCCTTCTTCCATCGCGAACTCGGAGAGCATGTGGTAGGTCCGGCGCAGAAACTCCTTGTTGATCGTGAACCCCTCGCTCTCTATCCCCTTGTCGAACGCGACCGTCACGTACACGTGGCCCCGCTTGACGGAGCCGCGCACGATCTTTTCGATTTCGCGCTCGTACCCGTTGAGCGAACGGGGCACGCGTATCGAGCACTCGAGAAAGCGATGATTGACGGTGCGCACTTCGACCGCGACGGCGCCTCCCGCCTCGCGCACCTCCCCCTTCCCGTAGCCCGTCATGCTGATGATCATGCGGAATCTCCCTGTGCGTGTGAACCGCGGCGGCCGCCCGGGATCCCTCGCTCTCCCGCGGCGCGCGGCCGCGCGCGGGGACTGTAGCACGTTCCGGACGCGAACGGTAGCGATAAATGGGCGGGAGATCGGCCGGCTCGATCGAACGATTTGACACCGCGTCCCGCCCCCCCTATCATTCGTTCGTGAACAGCCTCTCGATATACGCCCTCGGACTCGAGCTCGACGCCTCGCTCGCCGGCGCCGTCGTCTCCGCCGTGCTCCGCTGGCCGGAGGCGGCGACGATCGAGATCGCGGGGGCGCCGCTCGCGCGCCTGCACGTCCTCTATCACCTGCGCGAGCCGGAGCTCTGTCTTCTCTCCGATCCGCTCGGCCCCACCCGCTGCGCGAGCCGCTCGATGGAGGCCGCGGAAGGCCGGAGCATCCGGCGAGTCCGCCCTCTCGATCTCGAGCGGGTGCTCGTCGTGGAGCTCGGCGCGAGCGCGGGCCTCGGCGGAAGCGGGGAGGCGAAGCTTCGAATCGACCTCACGCCCGCGTCGCGTCCGCTCGCCCTGTACGACGGCGGCGCCGAGCGGCCGGCCGCTTCCCTTGGTCCGCGCCGCGGCCGCAGGCCGGCCGGCAGCGAGCACTCGCGCGCGCCGAAGCCGTATTCGCTGCTCTCCCTCCCCGAGACCGCCCCCGCGGCGATCGCCGCCCGCGCCGACGCCGGCGCCGAGTCACCCGAGGCGCCCGAGCACACGCGCCGCTGGAAGGGCGCGCGCGCGCTCGCCTCGGCGCTCGTGTCCTCGGTGGCCGGGATCGATCCCGCGCTGGCCGCCGCGATCGTCCGCGAGGCCGGCGCCGATCCGGACCGGGCGTGGGCGGTGCTCGCGGAGATCGCCCGGCGTCTCGCGTCCGGTCCTCGCGCGTGGCACGTATACCGGTTCGCCGAGTCGCCCTCGCCGTCGATCTATCCCCTGGAGCTTCCGCTCGCCGAGAGAGGCGAGAGGATGGACGGATTCGCGGACGCCTTCGCGGTCCGGGCGCGCGAGAGCGCCGTTCCGGGCTACGTCGAGCACCTGCGCCGGCGCGCGTCGCAGCACGCCCGGCGCGACACGAAGCGGCTCGAAAAGCTTCGCGAGAACCTCGCCGGCGATCTCGCCGACGCGGCCCGCTCGTCGGAGTACCGGCATTTCGGCGATCTTCTCGCGACGTACCGGCACCTTCTCCGGGCGGGCATGAGCGAGATCACGGTGAAGGATTTCTCCGGAGATCGCAGCGTCACGGTGCCGCTCGATCCGTCGCGATCGCCGGATCGCAACATCCGGGCGTACTTCACGAAGGCCCGCAAGGGCGAGAAGGGCGCCTTCATCATCAAGGACCGCGCGCTCGCCGTCGATCGGGACATCGAGAGCCGCCGCGCCGAGATCGCCCGGATCGAGACGCTCCGGAGCGCCGCGGATCTCATCCCGCTCGTTCCTCCCGACTCCGCGCCGCGGGGGCGCGGCCGCGGCGACGACGAACCGCGGCGATTCCGCAGCTTTCCGATCGACGAGCGGCACACCGCGTACGTCGGGCGCAGCGACGGCGAGAACGACATACTCACCCACGAGTTCGCGGCTGCGTCCGATCTCTGGTTTCACGCCCAGGACGTGCCCGGCTCGCACGTGATCCTCAAGGGAGCGCACCGGTCGACGCCGCACGCCGTCATCGAAAAGGCCGCGGCGATCGCCGCGGCCTTCAGCAAGGCGAGGAATTCGAAAACCGTTCCCGTGATCTACGCGGAGAAGCGGCACGTGCGCCGGCCCCGGAAATCGAAACCCGGCGCCGCGGTATGCCAGCGATCGAAGACGATCTTCGTCAAGCCGGGGATACCCGGCGAAGCGGATGAAACGTAGGACGTCGCGCCGCCCAGAACTCCGGGCGCAAAGCCGCTATTTCTCCGCGTACCCCGTCTCCGTATTCAGTATGAAAGAGCCGGTTCCTCCGCCGTCGATGCCGAGGGTGACGGGCGGAAAGTACAGCCACTGCACGGAGACGTCGTACGAGTACGGGACGGGCGAGGCGGCCTTCACCGTGAGCTTCACGTGGCTCACGTCGACGCTCTCGAACCGCACGTTCAGCGCGACGGGCGTATAGAAGGTGTAGGCGATCGTCTCGTACCGGATGACGCTCGTCGGCGGGAAAACGTACGCCGTCGATGACGTTTTGTTCACCGTCATCATGTATTCGTCCTGAGCCGATGCCGGCGCGAACGTCGTGACGAGCATCGCGGCAAGGAGCGCGAGGATCGTTCTGCTGCCCTTCATTCCGTCCTACCTCCTGTCCTCTCCTCCGGGGGAGAACCCGAACCGTCTCAGGGTTCGAAAAACAGCTCTTGCGGGCAGCAATCTCCGGAACCCCTCCTGAAATCAGTCGGATAGTATCATGTTTCGCGCGTTTTTTCCAGAAATATTTTCGTTCCGGCCGCGCGGGCGGAAAACGTCACTTCTTCTTTTCCCGCATGAGGTTGCGCACCTCGCGGAGAAACTCCGGGGCGAAATCGCCCCCCAAGCGTTTAATTATTTTACCCCTCCGGAAGAGCACGGCGCCGCCTCTCGAGCCGGCGATCCCGATGTCGGCGTCCCTCGCTTCGCCCGGACCGTTGACCTCGCATCCCATGACGGCGATCGTGACGCCGGATCGCGTGCCCATGATCTCCCGCTCGAGCCGCTCCGCGAGGCGCGCGACGTCGATCCACGAGCGGCCGCAGGTCGGACACGAGACGATCCGGGGGATGTCGGGCCGCAGACCGAGCGCCGAAAGCACGGCGGCGGCGACCGTCACCTCGCGCACCGGATTTCCCGACAGCGACACGCGGACGGTGTCGCCGACGCCCTCGGAGAGGAGCATCGCGAGGGCGACGGCCGATTTCGCGGCGCCGCTCAGAGCCGGCCCGGCCTCCGTCACGCCGACGTGGAGAGGGCAATCGTTCTCCGCGGCGAACATGCGGTTCGCCTCGACGGTCGCGAGCGGATCGGCCGATTTGAGACTGAAAACGAGATCGCGGAACCCCATCCCCTCGACGAGGATCCTCGCCCGGCGCGCGCTTTCGAAGAGCGCGCGCGCCGGATCGCTCCGCCCGAGCGCGCGGAGATCGCGCTCGAGGCTCCCGGCGTTGACGCCGATCCGGATGGGGATCGACGCGGCTGCCGCGGCGTCGACGACGCGCCGCACGCGATCGTCCGAGCCGATGTTCCCCGGATTGATCCGGAGGCCGGCCGCCCCGGCGCGGGCGGCGCCGACGGCGAGGCGGTAGTCGAAATGAACGTCGGCGATGACCGGGATGGGGCTCCGCGCGGCGACCGCGGGGAGCGCCGCGAGATCGGCGCCGTCCTTCACGGCGACGCGCACGAGCTCGCAGCCCGCGCGGGCGAGCGAGCGGATCTCCCTCGTCGCGCGCCCGGCGTCCGCGGTCGGAGCGGTTGTCATCGACTGGATCGTGATCGGCGCGCCTCCCCCGACGAAGATCCCGCCGTACGAAACCCGTCGCGTTCGTCTGCGCGGCGCGAGCGCGCTCATGTCGCACCTCCTCCGCGAAGCCTCGGTCCCGCGGTGCGAGCGTCTCCTTCCCGGCGCGTGAACCCCTCCCGGTCGAGATGCTCGAGCAGGGGCACCGCGAACTTCCGCGAGAAACCGAAGAGCTCCTTGACGTCTCCCACGGAGAGCGAACCTCTCTCCGCGATCCGGGCGCCGATCGAGTCGATCATGCGGCCCCAGTGCTCGGCGTGCAGGTATCCGTCGGAGGAGACGCGGACGGCCGATCCCTGCTCCGCGAGAATGTGCAGATACGAGGCGAGCCGTTTCTCGTCCGGCACGATCGCGAGAAGATCCGCCCGCGAAGCGAACTCGAAGCCGCCGTTCCGGATCCTCTCCTCGAGGCGCTCGAGCGCCGCGCGGTCGGCGGGCGAAAGCCGCCGCTCCCCGCCGCCCGCGTTCACGCGCCCTCCCTTGAAAAAGAGCGTTCCCGCGGCCCGGCCCCGCTCGACGAGATACTCGAACAGGGGGCTCCCCGCGAGCCCCGACCGCGTCCTGAGCTCCTCGCGATCGACTCCCCAGAGGAGCGGATTCTCCGCCGACATCCGTGCGATGAGGTCGTGGAGCGCGCGCTCCGACGCGCCGGCCGACGCCGCGTCGAAGATACGGCCGTCGATCGAGAGGAGTCCTCCCGCGCCTTCGAGCGACCGAACGGCCGAGGCGCCGTCCGAGGCCGAGAACCCGTAGCGCGGAAGCATCGAGACGGGGAATCCCGCCGGGCCGGCCGACGCCGCGAGCGCGAGCGCCGCCTCCCCGGCCGCGCCCCGGTCGAGAGCGCCGAGAAGCGCGGCGGTCGCCGCGGCAGCGTGCAGCCTGAACTTCGGCGGATTGGGATCGAGAACCGTTCCGCCGCCGATGACGCGCTGGGGCGAATACGAGCGGACGATGAACCGGTCCCCGCGGCGGGCGACGGCGGGCTTCTCGAGACGAAGCTGCACGTAGCCGGAGCCGCCCGCGGGGATCGTTCCCCCTTCGAGCACGACGACCCTCCCGATGATCTCGGAGGCGGCGTGGTGGAAGCGGATCCGGCGGCGGGTCTTGACGCCGTCGCCGGCGAGCTTCGACACCTCGAGGCGCGCGTTCACCATGAGGGAGCCTTCGAGCGCGCCGGGGGCGAGGATCTGGCTCCCGATCTCCGTCTCCTCCACTTTGACGCCGTGGAGCGCGAGCGCCGTCCGCATCCCGGCGGAGGCGGCCTCGAGGGAGCGGTCGAAGCTGTGCACCTCGCGCACCCGCACCGTCCGCGCGAGCGGCTCGACGACGAGCTCGTCCCCCTTGCGGACCTCGCCGCTCCAGACCGTTCCCGTGACGATCGTGCCGATGCCGCTGCGCGTCCACGCCCGGTCGACCGGCATACGGAAGAAGTCCGCGGCCTCGCGCGCCCCGAGCGCGAGCGCCTGCGCGCGGAGCCGCGCGCGGAGATCGTCGAGCCCCGCCCCCGTCACGGCGGAGGTGCGCACGACCGGCGCGCCCGCGAAGGGCGTTCCGGCCGTAAGCTCGCGGACCTCGCCCTCGACGAGCGAGCAGAGCTCCTCGTCCGAAAGGTCGATCTTCGTGATGGCGACGACGAGCCCCTTCACGCCGAGGAGCCTGAGCACCTCGAAGTGCTCGAGCGTTTGGGGCATGACCCCTTCGTCCGCAGCGACGACGAGGAGCGCGAGATCGATACCGACCGCCCCCGACACCATCGTCTTCACGAACCGCTCGTGCCCCGGCACGTCGACGACGGCCGCGGTGATCCCCTCGCCGAGATCGATCGGGGCGAAGCCGAGCACGATCGAGATGCCGCGCTCCTTCTCCTCCCGGAGACGGTCGGTGTCGCGTCCGGTGAGAGCCTTGACGATCTCGGTCTTGCCGTGATCGACGTGACCGGAGGTTCCGATGATGAGTTTCCGTTCGCCGCTCATGGTACGCGCTCCGGCGCCCCGCCGCGGGCGGCGGATCCCGGCGGCCGCTACTCGGCGACCCGCCGGATCCTCGCCCCGAGACGCCCGAGCTTCTCCTCGATCCGTTCGTAGCCGCGATCGATGTGATAGACGCGAAGGATCTTCGTCTCCCCCTCCGCGGCGAGGGCGGCGAGTATCAGCGCCGAGCTCGCCCGGATGTCGGTGGCCATGACGGGCGCCCCCTCGAGGCGCGAAACGCCCGTGACGACGGCGACGTTGCCGTCCCGCGCGATCTTCGCCCCGAACCGGCAGAGCTCGGGGACGTGGGTGAAGCGGTCGGGGTAGACGCGGTCGACGACCGTGCTCGTCCCGTCCGCGATCGAGAGCAGCGCCATGATCTGCGCCTGCATGTCGGTCGGAAAGCCGGGATAGAACCCCGTCTCGACGTTCGACGCCCGGACGCGCCCGGGGCCCGCGACCGTCATCGCGCCGCCCGCGCGGGATATCTCGGCCCCGCACTCGCGGAGCGTGTCGACGACGGCCCCGAGGTGGTCCGGATCGCACCCTTCGATCTCGATCCGGCCGCCCGTGATCGCCGCCGCGGCGGCGAACGTCCCCGCCTCGATGCGGTCGGGGATCACGCGGTGCGCGAACGGCGCTATCGCCGCGACGCCGTCGATCACGACGCGGGAGGTTCCCTCCCCCTCGATGCGGGCGCCCCCCGCGCGCAGCGCGCGGGCGAGCTCGGCGATCTCCGGTTCCCGCGCGGCGTTCTCGATCGTCGTGCGCCCTTCGGCGAGAACGGCGGCCATCATGATGTTCACCGTCGCCCCGACGCTCGGGATCGCGAGGTTCACCTCCGCGCCCCGCAGCCGCTCGGCCGTCGCGTTGATGTAGCCGTGCTCGATCTTAATGCGCGCGCCCAGCGCGGCGAGACCGCGCAAGTGCAGATCGATCGGACGCGGCCCCCAGGCGCAGCCGCCGGGCATGGAGACGCGCGCCGTGCCGAAGCGCGCGAGCAGCGGTCCGAAGGCGTAGATCGAGGCCCGCATCGTCCGCACGATCTCGTAGGGCGCCTCGAACGATTCGACGCGGGAGGCGTCGATCGCGAGGCGTCCCCCCTCGAGCGACGCGCGGACGCCGAATCCCGAGAGAAGCTGCATCATCGTGCGCGTGTCCCTGAGATCGGGAACGTTCTCGAGCTCGCACGTTCCCGTCGTGAGGAGAGACGCCGCCATGAGGGGGAGCATGGCGTTCTTCGCGCCGCCGATCCGGACCGAGCCCTCGAGACGGCACGGTCCCGTTATGTGGAAGCTGTCCATGCCGTTCCGTCCTCCCCGGGCGCGAACGCCGTCACGGTCCGTTCGAGCCTGTTGTAATCGCGCCGCACCTCGATCCTCTCGAGCCCCGCCGCGGCGAAGATCCCGGCGACCGCGCTCCCCTGGCCGTCGCCGATCTCGACCGCGGCGAGCCCGCCGGGACGCAGCAGCCGCGCGGCCGCCGCCGCGATCGCGGGATAGAATCGCGTGCCGTCCTCTCCGCCGTCGAGCGCCGCGCGGGCCTCCCAGCGCGATACCTCCGGAGCGAGACCGTCGATGTCGCCGCTTCTCACGTAGGGCGGATTCGACGCGACGACGTCGAAACGCCGGCCGCCGGCGACGGCGTCGAACGAGTCCGCGACGAAGAGATCGACCCGGTCCCCCGCGCCGAGCGCTCGGATATTCTCCCTCGCGCACGACACCGCCGCCTGTGAGACGTCGAACGCCGCTCCGCGCCAGGCCGGGTGCCCCGCCGCAAGGCTCCCCGAAACGACGCCGGAACCGACGCCGAGCTCGAGGAAACGGGCCTCCCCGCGCTCGCCGGCGAGCGCCTCGATCCGCTCGACGAGAAGCTCGGTCTCGGGCCGCGGAATGAAGACGCCTTCGCGCACCCGGAAGGGGAGCGAGACGAATTCGATTTCACCGATGATGTACTGGAGCGGGTAGCGCTCGCCGCGGCGCCGCAGATCCCCGCGCATCGCCTCGAGGGCGTTCGGTTCGACGTCGCGATCGAATCGCAGGTAGAGATCGAGCCGCGAACACCCCAGCCGACGCGCGAGGAGGTGCTCCGCGCTCAGACGCGCCCCCTCGACGCCGCGCCCCGCGAGGTAGGCCTCGGAGAGCCGCAGCGCCTCGAGAACCGTCACCCTCTTCACGGATTCCGTCCGCCGCATCTCATGCGCCGGCGCCCTTCGCCGGCTCCATCTCGCGCCGGAGCAGCTCCTCGCGGTGCGCGAGCGCGAGCGCGTCGACGATCGCGTCGAGATCGCCGTCGAGGACGCCCTTGAGGTTGTGCTGGGTGAGGCCGATCCGATGGTCCGTGACGCGGCTCTGCGGATAGTTGTACGTGCGGATCTTGTCGCTGCGGTCCCCCGAGCCGATCATGCTGCGCCTCGCCTGCGCGATCTTCGACTCCTGCTCCGTGCGCGCCCGCTCGAGCAGCCGCGCGAGGAGCACCTTCATCGCTTTCGCCTTGTTCTTGTGCTGCGACTTCTCGTCCTGGCACTGGACCACCATTCCGGTCGGGATGTGCGTGATCCGCACGGCGGAGTCGGTCGTGTTCACCGACTGCCCGCCGGGGCCCCGCGACCGGAAGACGTCGATGCGCAGGTCGTTCGGATCGATCTGGACGTCTATCTCCTCCGCCTCGGGAAGCACCGCCACCGTCACGGCGGACGTGTGGATCCGTCCGCCCGCCTCCGTCACGGGGACGCGCTGGACGCGGTGGACGCCGCTCTCGAACTTGAGCTTGCCGTAAGCGTTCTCCCCCGACACGAGGAATATGATCTCCTTGAACCCGCCGATCTCGGTCGGGCTCGAGCTGAGGGGCTCCACCTTCCAGCTGTGCCGCTCCGAGAAGAGGCGGTACATCCGCGCGAGATCCGCCGCGAAGAGCGCCGCTTCGTCCCCGCCCGTTCCGGCGCGGATCTCGAACACCGTATTGCGTGAATCGTCGGGGTCGCGGGGGAGGAGCAGCACCTTGATGCGCTCCCGCGTCTCGTCGATCTCCCGCTCGAGCTCGTCGATCTCGGAGCGCGCGAGCTCGACGAGCTCCCGGTCCCCTCCCGCGCGTACGATTCCGGCGTCCTCGTCGCGGCGCTTCTCGAGATCCTGCAGGCGCCGGATCGCCGCGACGGCCTTCTCGAGATCGCCGCGCTCCCGGGCGAGCTTGCGGTAGAGGGACTGGTTGCGGATGTTCTCGGGCTTCGCGAGCTCGTCGGTCAGCTGTTCGAAACGCCGGATCACGTTTTCGTAGCGGTTGCTGGACTCCATGGACGCTCCGTTCGGACGCGGCGTACGCGCACCGGCGCGCCGCCGGGGAACAACTGTAGCGGATGAACGGCTAGGAAGCCACAGGATTCTCGGAGAGACACGCGTCGAGCGCGGCGATCGCCACCTCGACCTGGCCGGCGTCCGGCTCCTTCGTCGTGAGCCTCTGGAGCGCGAGCCCGGGCAGCACGAGCGGCGCGAAGTACCGGCGCGCCCCCGGCCGCGCGGAGAGCTTGAGCAGCTCGTAGGAGACGCCGCCGATCACGGGGATGAAGGCGAAGCGAAGCAGCTTTTCCCCGATCGTGTCCGGTCGCCCGAGCACCATGAAGACGAGGACGCTCACGACGACCACGAGCAGCAGGAAGCTCGTCGAGCACCGCGCGTGCGTCGTCGGGTAGGCGCGCGTGTTCTCGAGCGTCGCCGCCCCGTGGGCCTCGAACGCCGCGATCGCCTTGTGCTCGGCGCCGTGGTATTCGAATATCCGCCGCATCTCCTTCCAGCGGGTGATGAGCACGATGTAGACGAGGAGAAACGCGAGCCGGATGACTCCGTCGACGAGATTGAACAGCACGCCGCCGCGAAGCCCGGTGAGCTCCGTGAGAACGAGCGGGATGTAAAAGAAGATCGCGAATCCGAGGAGGAACGCGGCGGCGAGCGTCGCCGCGATGGATAGGGCGGAAAGACCTTTTCCGCGAGCCGTGCCCCGGCTCTCGGCGGGCGCGATCCCCGCCGGGCCCGTCCCCGCTTCGGCGCCATCCTTCCCGGCTCCCGCGGCGCCCGGCTCCGCGGAGGCGATCTCCGCCGAGTAGGAGAGCGCCTTGACGGCGACGACGAAGGTCTCCACGAACGCGACGGCGCCGCGGACGATCGGCACGCCCAGAAGCCGGTGGCGCTTGACGAGGCTCGTGAAGGGCTCTCGTTTCACGACGATGCCTTCCGGGGTCCGCACGGCCGTCGCGATGCAGGTCGGGGACCGCATCATCACGCCCTCGATGACGGCCTGGCCGCCGACCTGAAGGCGTTTTCTCTCCTGAGCGTCGGACATGGTCCACCGTTCGCGCGTTCGGGCAGACACGTGCGCGGGGAGGAGTTATTTGCCGGCGTCCTTGCCGCCCTGCTTTTTGCGGTAATCGCCGAACTTGCGATGGAACCGCTCGACGCGGCCGGCGGTGTCGATGAGCTTCTGCTTGCCGGTGAAGAAGGGGTGGCACCGGGAACAAATCTCCACGTGGATGTCCTGCTGAGTGGAGGACGTCTCGATCACGTTGCCGCAGATGCAGGTGATCTTGGTCTTCTTGTAGTCGGGGTGGATTTCCTTTTTCATGACGAACGCTCCTCGAACTGCTTTCTCCATCGCGCCGGTCCGGACGGCCGGCGCGCCGTATCAGTATATCACGGATAGCGGTTAAATGTAATAACCGGCGGCGGGAAACACAAACCCAAATTTCGCGCCCCGGGCTCCCTAGGCGTTCATCGACTGAAGGAACTTCTGGTTCGATTTCGTCTTGGAGATCTTCTCGAGGAGGAACTCCATCGCCTCGACGACGTTCTTGTCGCTGAGGAACTTGCGCAGGATATAGACCTTGCTCAGCACCTTGTCCGGCAGGAGGAGCTCCTCCTTGCGCGTGCCGGAGCGGAAGATGTCGATCGCGGGGAATACGCGCTTGTCGGCGAGCCGGCGATCGAGCACGATCTCGAGGTTGCCCGTGCCTTTGAACTCCTCGAAGATCACCTCGTCCATGCGGCTCCCGGTCTCGATGAGGGCGGTCGCGATGATCGTGAGGCTCCCCTCCTCCTCGGTGTTCCGCGCGGCGCCGAAGAACCGCTTCGGCCGCTGGAGGGCGTTCGAATCGACGCCGCCGGAGAGGATCTTGCCCGAATGCGGGACGACGGCGTTGTGGGCGCGCGCGAGACGCGTGAGGCTGTCGAGGAGTATGACGACGTCGCGCCCGTGCTCGACGAGGCGCTTCGCCTTCTCGATCACCATGTCGGCGACCTGCACGTGCCGGTCGGCCGGCTCGTCGAAGGTCGAGCTGATGACCTCCCCCTTTACGGAACGCTCCATGTCGGTGACCTCTTCCGGCCGCTCGTCGATGAGGAGCACGATGAGGTAGACCTCGGGGTGATTGGTCGTGATCGAGTTCGCGATCTTCTGCATGATGATCGTTTTCCCCGCCCGGGGCGGCGAGACGATGAGACCGCGCTGTCCCTTGCCGATCGGCGTGAGAAGGTTCATGAGGCGGGTGGAGAGATCGTCGGGATCGTGCTCGAGATTGATGATCTCGTTCGGGTAGAGCGGCGTGAGGTTGTCGAAGAGGGTCTTCGCCTTCAGGTGCTCCGGGCTGTCGGCGTTCACGGCCTCGACCTTGAGGAGCGCGAAGTAGCGCTCCGATTCCTTCGGGGCGCGCACCTGGCCGGAAACGGTGTCTCCGGTCCGGAGATCGAATTTCTTGATCTGCGAGGGCGAAACGTAGATGTCGTCCGGACCCGGGAGGTAGTTGTAGCTCGCCGAGCGGAGGAAGCCGTACCCCTCGGGAAGCACCTGAAGCACGCCCTCCGCCATGATGAGACCGTTCTGCTGCGCCTGCGCCTCGAGGATCCGGAATATGATCTCCTGCTTGCGCATGCTGCTGATGCCCTCGATGTTGAGCCCCGTCGCTATCTCGATGAGCTCCTCGATCCGCTTCGATTTGAGTTCCGCTATTTCCATACGCCCAGACCTCTCCTTTGATTCGCTTGCCGCGCCTCGCGCTTCGCGCCGCGGGCGCGCCCTGCGGCCGTTCGCGGCCGCGCGAACGTCCCGCGCGGCCTTTCGCCGCCCCCTGTAACTACATCCCGTTGCACCGGTCAGAACTGAGAATTCGGTAAGTATCTCAAAACCGGCTGGTCAATTGATCTTGATTGCTGGCTGGACTCCGTCCCGACCCAAACCGTTTCACGCTGTCGCGAAGAAAACCGAACGGTGACGTTTGATGACTGCGTTCCGAATCCGTCGATAATCTATAGCGTCGAATACCCCCTGTCAATACGCGAGTATCGCAGACAACGTTCCCTATCGCCCGCCGCGGGAAGGCGGGCGGGGCCGGCGATCCGGCCCCGCCGAATCACGGCCGCTACTGGGAGAGCTCCTGGAATTTCCTCGCCGCGTCCTCGGCCTTGAGCTTCATGCCCTTCTTGCTGTACGCGAGGCTCAGTATCCGCCAGCCGTTCGGGTCGTCCCCCCATTTATCGGTGTACTGCTGCCCCTGGACGATCGCGTCGTCGTAGAGCTCGCACTGGTAATACGAGAGGAGAATGCTGTAGTTGCCGGCTTTGTTCTCGGGCTCTATGTCGAGGGCGCTCTGATAGGCCTCGATCGCCTGCGTGCAGTTCTTGGCGTTGAAATACGCCACGCCGAGGTCGTAGTACGTGGCGAAGTTCTCGGAGTTCGTCTTCTTCCGCCCCTCGACGGCCATCTGCAGAAACAGCGCGCCGTTCTCCCAATCCCGCTTGGCGAGGAAGTCGCCGCCGACGACCTCGACGACCTCGTAGTTGGCCGGATCGTCGAGCAGGAGCTTCTCGAATATCGTCACGGCCTTATCCCGCTCGCCGCGCCTCACCATGACCTGCCCGGAGAGGGCGAGCACGTTCGCGTATTCCTCGTCCTGCTCGGTCGTTTTGGCGATCAGCGTGTCGATCGTTTCGTAGGCGTGCACGAGATAGGTGGTGTCGTTGTCGCTCATCGCGTAGTAGACCTTGGCGAGGTTGAGCCACCCCTTGACCTGCCGCGGATCCGCCTGCGTCGTGAGCTCGAACTCGTGGGCGGCGCCGGCCATGTTTTCCGTCTGGAACTCGCTCAGCCCCTGGTTGAAATGCCGGGCCCAGTTCGATTTGATGTTCGTCTCGGCGTCGGCGATCTTTTTCGGGTTGAGCTCGGCGGCCTTCATGAACTCCGCGTAGGCGCCCTTCATTTCCCCCGTGTAGCTGTACGCGATGCCGAGCTGGAAATGAGCCTCCGCGTCCAAGGGATTTTTCTCGATCGCGAGCTTCGACATCTCGATCGCCTTGGGGTAGTTGCCGTGCTCGTTATGAAGCATCGCGCTCGTCGTCTCGACGCTCTTGCACGAGTACACGGCGAGGAGCGAAACGACCAGCAACGCGACGATCCCGCTTCTCGTTCTCATCTGGCAGACGCCTCCTTCCGTACAGAACCGTTCGAACCGTATATCTCGACGGGCTCCGGCAGATTCGACTGCATCCGGTCTGCGCCCTGAATGTGCCCGGGGGTTCCTCCTGGATACGCGGTGCGCGGCCTCTCGCTCGTCCGGCCGCCGAGGGTGGATCTCCTGTCCTTCGGTCGAAAGGTACCAAGCCGGGGCGGCCCTGTCAAGCACTATGAGAAGGAGACGGGATCGACGTCCCACGAGAGCTCGGCCGGCTTTTCGGCTGCGACGCGTTCGAGCGCGGCCCGCACGGCCTCCCGCCGCAGCTCCACGGAAAGATCCCCCTTGACGAGAACGTGGAACCGCCACTTCCCCTTGAGGCGCTCGATGAGAGCCGACGTCGGACCGAGCACGGCCGCCGCTCCGCCGACTGCGGCGGCGATCGCCTCCCGCGCGGCCGCGGCGGCGGACGCGGCCCGCTCGGCCGAACGGGCCTGAACGGTGAACAGCATGACGGCGCCGGCCGGCGGATAGCCGAGCTGGCGCCTCATCTCGATCTCCCGCTCGGCGAACCCCTCGTAATCGTGGCGCACGAGGTACTCGTAGAGGTAATGCTCGGGGGCGCGGGTCTGGACGACGACCGTCCCGCCTTTTTCGCCGCGGCCGGCGCGGCCCGCGGCCTGAAACAGCAGTCGGAACGTTTTTTCCGCCGCGCGGAAATCGGGGAACTGGAGGCCGCGATCCGCCGCAACGGCGCCGATGAGCGTCACGGAGGGGAAGTGGTGCCCCTTGGCGACCATCTGCGTGCCGACGAGCACGTCGCTCTCCCCCGACGCGAACCGCTCGAGGACGGCGAGATGGCCGCGCCGCCCCCGCGTCGAATCGAGATCCATTCGGGCGACCCGGACGCCGGGGAGGAGGTTCGCGAGCTCCATCTCGACGCGCTCGGTGCCGACGCCCCTGTGCACGAGCTTGTACTCCTTGCAGCGCGGGCACGCGTCGGGCACGGCGGCCCGATATCCGCAGTAATGGCACGCGAGCTCCTGCCGGCGGCCGTGGAACGTGAGGGGGATCGAGCAGTTCGGACAGTGCTCGATCCAGCCGCAGCCGCGGCACTGGATGAAATTCGCGTGCCCCCGGCGGTTGAGGAGAACGATCGCCTGCTCCTTGCGGGAGAGACATCCCTCGAGCGCGGCGACGAGCTCCGTCGAAAGGATCTCCCGCCTGCCCCGCATGTCGACGACGTCGACGCGCGGCATCCCGAGCCCGCCGGGACGCGAGCGGAGCGCGAGGTACCCGAGCTCCCCCCGGCGGGCCGCCTCGTAGGTCTCGAGCGCCGGCGTCGCGGACCCGAGGAGAAGCACCGCGCCCTCGCGGTCGGCCCGGAAGCGCGCCGCCCGCACCGCGTGGTAGCGGGGCTTGTCCTCCTGCTTGAACGAGGAATCCTGCTCCTCGTCGACGACGATGACGCCGAGATCGGCGACCGGCGCGAAGATCGCCGAGCGGGCGCCGACGACGACGCGGATCTCGCCGCGCGACGCCGCGCGCCAGATGGAGGCCCGCTGGGGACCGGTGACCCGCGAGTGGAGCACCGCGACGGCGTCCGCGAACCGCCGGCGGAACCGCGCGACGGTCTGCGGGATGAGCGCGATCTCGGGGATGAGCACGATCGCGCCCCTCCCGCGCGAGAGCGCCTCCTCGATGAGGCGCAGATATATTTCCGTCTTTCCGCTTCCGGTGACGCCGTGGAGAAGGAAGCGCCCGCCGGCCTCCGCCGCGAGGGCGCCGCGAAGCACCTCGAACGCCGTGCGCTGATCGGGGGTGAGAACCGGGCGGTCCGCGTCGATGGGAAACGCGCGTTCCCCCTCGTCCGCCGCGCCCGCCCGCCCGGCGCCGCGCACGCCGGCCGGGAGCACCGCGCGCAGCGTCTCTCCGAGCGGACACACGTAGTACTCCGCCATCCAGCGGGCGAGGTCGAGCAGGGCGGGGGTGATGAGCGGCTCCTCGTCCACGAGCGCCGCGATCTCCCGGAGCTTCACCGCGGCGGGCGCCCGGGGCCGGCGGGCGACGACGTACCCGGTGACGCGGCTGCGCCCGAAGGGCACCTGCACGCGCGAACCGGCGCGGATGCGCCCGCGGAGCGCCGCCGGGACCCGGTAGGTGAACAGCCTGTCCACGGGGTACGGAACGGCGACGTCGACGAGCGCCCATGATGCGGAAACGGCTCCCATGCCCGGAGGATACGGGAGCCGCCGCGTCGCCGGCAACGTCAAAAGGCTACTTGGCGCACGAGAGGAGCCGGTGGATCCGCTCGATGAGCTTGTTCGGACTGAACGGCTTCACGATGTAATCGGTCGCGCCGACCTCGAATCCGAGCCGCTTGTCGATTTCGCGGCCCTTCGCCGTGAGAAGCACGACGGGGATGTTGCGCGTGAGCGGATTGGCCTTGAGAATCCGGCACGCCTCGTACCCGTCGATCTTCGGCATCATGATGTCGAGTATGATGAGATCGGGCTGCTCGCGGCGGGCCTTCTCGATCGCTTCCTCGCCGTTCTGGGCCGTCAGCACGTCGAACCCCTCGGCGCCGATGCTGAACTGCAGTATCTGGGTGATGTTCACCTCGTCGTCCACGACCAAGATCTTCCCCTTCTTCATCGGGATTCCTCCTTCGATGCCCGATCCGCGTCCGCTTCGATATTCCGTTTCCGCGCGCTGCGCTCTCTCTCGAGCTCCCGCTCGAACTCGTCGAGGACGAGCTCGCGCCGGTCCGTGCGCGCGCCGAGAACGCCGAGCGCCTCTTCGAAGGCCGCGACCACGGCCGGATCGAAGCGCGAGCCGGCGCCCGCGGCGATCTCCGCTCGCGCCTCGGCGAGCGTGAACGTCCGGCGGTACGGGCCCTCGCTCATGAGCGCGCGAAACGCGTCGACGACGCTCACGATCCGCGCCTCGACCGGAATCTCGTCTCCGGCGAGGCCGTCCGGGTAGCCGGTGCCGTCGAAATGCTCGTGGTGGCTGCGCACCATCTTCATGATCCGGTCCTCGAGCCCCATGGGCGAGCTCAGCGTGTATCCGACGTTCGTGTGCTCGCGGAGCGTCTCGCGCTCCTTGCTCGAAAGCTCCTCGCGCTTCACCCGGATCGTCCGCGGGATCTTCATCAGCCCGAGATCGTAAAGGTTCATGCCGAGCCGGAGCGCCGTGAGGGAGCGCTCGTCGAGGCCGAGCCTCTTCCCCGTCGTGAGGGCGACGAGCGTGAGGTTCATGAGCGCGCGGCTCCCCCACGCCTCCCGCATGTCGAGGATGGCGCGCATCGCGTCCTTCAGCTTCTCGAAATTCGCCGACACCTTTTCGTAAGCGTCGAGCTTCTTCAGCATGCCGGCGATGATGCCGCTGAGCGCCTCGAGAATCTCGCGGTCCGCCCGAGCGAACTCGCGCCCCTCGACGTGATCGCTCACGTTGAGGACGCCGATCGTCTCGCCGCCGTCCTTGAGCGGCACCGATATGAACGACCGCGTTCCGTAGAAGAGACCGTTGTTGGCGCGCCCGAAATCCGCTTCGCTTTCGATGTCGAACACGTGGAGCGGTTCGCCGGTCTCGGCCACCTTCCCCGCGATCCGCTCCCCGAGGGTCAGCCTCGTGTTCTGCACGAAATCCGGATCGAGCCCCTTCGCCGCGACGATCCGGAGCGTGTGCCGGCCTCGGTCGAGGAGCATGATCGACGCCTTGCGGGCCTGAAGGAACTCGGCGAGCATCTCGACGAGCAGCGTCAGGTAGCGGTCCCGCTCGAACCGCCGGGAGCCGACGAGCCCAGACGAGGACCCCTGCCGCACGATGATGTCCTTCATCGGCAGCACGACGACGACCTTCGCCCCCGCGTCTTTCACGTTTTCGACCCAGATGCTGCCGTCGTGCCATTCGACGATGTTCTTGCAGATCGCGAGCCCGAGCCCGGATCCCCCGTGCTCGCGCGTGTTGCTCGCGTCCACCTGGTAGAATCTCTCGAACACCTTCTCGAGCTGGTCCTCGGGAATGCCCGGTCCCGTGTCCTGCACCGAGACGCGCGCCGCGGACGCCTCCTCCTCGAGCGTGACGGTCACGTTTCCGCCCGCCGGCGTGAACTTCGCCGCGTTGCTCATGAGGTTCCGGAGAAGCTGGCGGATGAGCTCCGCGTCGGCGTCGATGCGGCAGGGATGGCGCGGAAGCCGGATCTCCGTGTTGATATCCCGCTCGAGGAACGACGGTCGGAGCGCGTCGTGCGCCTCTTCGACGAGCCGGTTCAGGTTGCACGAGGCGCGCTCCACCCGCAGGTGCCCCGTCTCGAGACGCGAAAAATTGAGCATGCTGTCGACGAGCGAGATGAGGCGCTCGTTCTCCTCGCGCATCACGCGCAGGAAATCCTCGAGCGTCCCGCGCTGTATGCTGTCGATGTTTTCGAGGAGCGTTTCGTTGTACGCCTTGATCGACGTGAGCGGCGTGCGCAGCTCGTGCGACACGACCGACAGGAAATTCGACTTGAGTTGGTTGACGCCGTCGAGCTCCTCGCGGCACGCGGCGATCGCCCGCTCGCGCTCGCGAAGCTCCGCCGACGCGCCGTCGCGCCGGATACAATGGAGAACGGCG
This sequence comes from bacterium UBP1_UBA4783, assembly GCA_002403075.1. Taxonomy (GTDB): domain Bacteria; phylum Krumholzibacteriota; class Krumholzibacteriia; order Krumholzibacteriales; family Krumholzibacteriaceae; genus SSS58A. Next base: position 33,572 of record DHHB01000033.1, read on the forward strand.
TTCGAGAAGGCCCGCACCGCCGCGAGGGCGGCCGGCCCGGGAGGCTCGGCGAAGAAGCCCGCCGCGAGGAAACCCGCGGGAGCGTCGGGATCGCCGACGCCGAAGAGAAGGACCGAGCGGCCGTCCCACGAAAGGTGCTCCGGAACGACGGTTCCGGCCGCGCCGGAGAGGTCACGCTCCTCGGCGAGAAATCCGTCTCCGCACGGCCGGGCGCTCCGCCGAAGCTCGCTCCAGGCGTCGCTCGGGACGGAATAGGACGAGAGGGGGGCGGGGCGGTCGATGGAGAGGCCCGCGTGCCCGCGCACTTCGAACGCGCCCCCCCCCGGCTTGGCGATCCGGATGACGGCGAACGCGGCGCCCGCGCTTTCGGCGACCGCCGCGGCGGCCGCGTCATAGACCTGCGGAGCGGGCGCGTCCGAGAGGATGAGATCGCTCACGGCGGCGAGGCGCGCGAGCGCCGGCTCCGGCGTGGAGACGGCGGCCGCGCGGGCCGTCCGAGGTTTCATCTTCAGCGCTTCGAACACCGCGCTTCTCCTCCCCTACGGCACCAAGTGGTGCTTGCGGGCCGAGCGGAGCGCCTCGGAGAGGCGCGTATGAGCGTCCACCTCGATCCGGCCTTCGTCCATGAGAACCTCTATGAAGGCCGAGACGACGCGCGGATCGAACTGCGTCCCCGAATGGCGGACGAGCTCGTCGACCGCCTCCGCCGGGGAGAGCCGCTGCCGGAACGGCCGGTCGCTCGTCATCGCCGCGTAGGCGTCGAGCACCGCGAGGATCCGCGAGCCGATCGGAATCTGCTCGCCGCGGAGCCCCATCGGATATCCGCGGCCGTCGGGCCGCTCGTGATGGAAGAGGATGCTCTGGCTCACGAGCTCCACGAACTCGAGCGGTCGAAGGATCGCCGCGCCCCGCTGCGGATGTTTCCGGATCTCCTCCACCTCCGAGGCGGAGAGCTCGAGCGTTTTCTTGAGGATATCCTCGCTCACGCACGTCATCCCGACGTCGTGCACGCTCGAAACGTACTGGATCACCCGGATCTCCTTCTCGCTCAACCGGAGCCTGCGCGCCGTCTGGACCGACCAGTGGACGACGTTCTTGTGCGAATCCTCGGCCTCGCGCTTGCGCGCCGCGAGCAGCGACTGCAGCGACTCGATCGTCTCGGCGAGAAACGTCTGCGGCGACTCGGCCGTGCGGATGCGCTCGATCGCCTTCGAGAAGCGCTGGCTGAGACTCACGAGGAGGGCGAGATCGTCCCGGTTGAACGGCGCGCCGGAGGTCTTGTTGTTCGCGTTGATGACGCCGACGACGGTGGAGCCGATCCGGAGCGGCACGCTCACGAGCGATTTCGTCTCGTACTGCGGGTTGTTCGGCGCGCTCTTGAGGGGGCTCCGTTCGACGTTTTCCACGAGGAGCGGCTCGCCGGTATCCGCCACCTTGCCGGCGATCCCCGCTCCGAGACGCACCCGGGTGTGCGACACGATCCGCTCGTCGAGTCCGTAGGCGACCTTGATGAAGAGCTCCTTCTTTTCCTGATCGAGCAGCATGAGGGAGACGATCTTCGCCGAGAGCATCTCGGCGATCACCTTCACGGCGAGCTGGAACATCTCCTGGATCTCCGCGCGCGCCTCCACCGCGTCGAACACGTAGCCGAGGAGATCGTTGAAGTGGTGCTGCTTGGGCAGCGTGAAGGTGAACGTGCTCCCCTCGCCGATGCGGCTCGTCGCGGTGATGTAGCCGCCGTGCTGCTCGACGATGTTCTTCACGATCGCGAGGCCCAGGCCGACCCCTTCGCCGGCGCCCCGGCGGACCTGGTAGAACTGCTTGAAGATGTTCTGGAGATCCTCGTCGGCGATTCCGATCCCCTCGTCCGAGACGGAGATCTTGACGGCGACGGCGTCCTCGACCGCCTCGACGAACACGCGCGAGCCCGCCGGGGAGAACTTGACGGCGTTGCCGATGAGGTTGATGAAGACCTGCTTCACGAGATCCTCGTCCCCGTCGACGAGCGGCAGCGAGGGCGGCACCGTGACGACGAGCCGCAGCTTCTTGTCGCGCAGGTATGGCTGCATCGAGGATTCGACGTCGGCGACGAGCGGCCCGAGCTGGAACAGGCCGCGCTTCAGGGTGCGGTTGCCGAACTCGATCTTCGACACGTCGAGCACCTTGTTGATCATGCGGATGAGCCGGTCCGTCTCGCTCTCTATGATGCCGAGGAACTCGTGCCGTTCGGTGAACGAGGGATCGTCGATATGATCGCCGAGCGATTCGACGTAGGCCTTGATCGAGGTGAGCGGCGTCTTGAGCTCGTGCGAGAGGTGCGAGAGGTAGCTCATCTTGAGCTTGTTCGCGTCCCGCAGCTCGTCGCTCTCGCGTTCGAGACGCTCGATCCGCGCCGTCATGACCTCGTAGAGGCGGCTCTTTTCGATCGCCATCGCCACCTGCCCGGAGAGGATCGTGAGGAGCCGCGCGTCGTCTTGGGTGAAGGGTTCGGCCGAGTGCTCTCCGGCCATGAGAACCCCGATGAGGTCTCTGCCCGACCGGATGGGAGCGGCGAGGAACGAGACGATCCGCCGGTCCGCGACGAGCGGCGACGAGGCGGCGGGATGCTCGCGGAGGTCGTCCACGATGAATCCGCCCTCCGCCGCGCAGATCTCGCCGAGGAGCGCGTCGCCCGCGAGCGGCGTCCCGGAATCGATGAGCGCGCCCCTCCGCTCTCCGAGCTCGACGTGCTCGACGATCTCCCGCTTGTGGTTGAACAGCGCGACCGACACCCACGGGCGCCGCAGGAGCAGCGTGATCTCCTTCCCGACCATCTTGAGAAGCGTGTCGAGGCTGATGACGGAGTTGATGCCGAGACTGATGTCGTAGAGCCGCGTGAGCTCGAGGATGCGCTTGCGAGAGCTCATGAGCCGGTCCTCGGCGCGAAGGATCGACACCTTGAAGCTCCCGTAGAAGCTCGAGAAGAGATAGGTCATGAGGCTCATGAATCCGGCGAGCACGAGCAGCGTGCCGACGAGGAAGTGCCCTCCCGCGGGCAGCGAGGATTCGCCGGGGTAGACGTTGAAGTGCGGAATGGCGCCGCGGAGCTCGAGCGCGCCGAGGGCGCCGAGCGAGACGATCGTGAAGGCGGTCACCGCTATCCCGGCCGCGACGGGCGGCAGCAGGCGTCCCGCGAAGAAGAGCGGGATCACGACGAGAAAAAGGAACGGGCTACCTACCCCGCCGGTCAGGTAGATGAGACAGATCGCGGTCACGCAATCGATGAGAACGGCGCTCCATTCCCATCCCTCGCGCCGACGCAGCGGATCCGCGCCGCCTCTCGACAACGCGTTCTCGAGCCCCGCGACGACGAGGTTGAGAAGCGTCGCCCCGAGGAAGACCAGGATCACGAGCCCCGTCCGGTAGACGAACCCCGCGATCTCGCGCGCGGCGAACACGATGAAGAATATCGATATGATCTCGATCGCCCGCACCTGCTGGAGGCTCAGCGCCGGCTGCGCGCGATCTTCCGCCGTATCACGTACGCTCATGTCACTCCCCTATCCGACGGTGTCGGATTCGAAGGCGCCGTCGTCCATGACCGGCACGGCGACGGTCACCGTCGTTCCTTCACCCTGTGTGCTGCGAACCTGTATCTCTCCGCCGATGACGGCGACGATGTTCTTTACGAGCGCGAGTCCGAGGCCGAGTCCGTCCCGTTTCTCTCCGCTTTCGATCCGGTAGAACGGCTTGAAGATATCCTCGAGCTTGTCCTCCGGGATGCCGGCCCCCCGATCCTCCACCGCGAGGACGAGCCGCGCTCCGTCCGCGCTATCGTCGCGCCGGAGCGCCGCGGAAACGGCCACGGGGCGGTCTCCCCCGTGCTTCACCGCGTTCGAAACGAGGTTCTCGAGCACGACCTCGACGCACCGGCGCCGGGCGACGACGGGCGGAAGGCCGGCCGGCACGTTCACGGCGATCCGGGCGCCGGCCCCTTCGAACCGTCCCCGGACCGCTTCGGCGACCGCCCGGACGTCGAAGCGCTCGAAGGATTTCAGATCGCCGGCGCCGTGTTCCGCCCGGAGTATCTCGACGAACGACTCGACCAGCTCGTCGAGCCGGGCGAGAGCGCTCCGTATCCGCGCCACGTACGCGCGCTCGCGGTCGTCGAACGTCCCGCCGCGGCGCTCCTCGAGGAGATCGAGATAGCCGACGGCGGCCGTGAGCGGCTTCGAGAACTCGTGCCCGACGATGAGGCGGGCGGAATCGAAGATGCCGCGGTAGCGGGCGAGCTCGCGGCGGAGCGCGGCGAGATCGCCGCCGGCGTCGGCGGCGACGCCGTCGAGCATCTCTTCCTGCTGAGCGATAACCGTATCCCGCACGTCGGCCGCCTCCCGCGTCCGGTCCCCTCTCGGAACCGGAGGCGCGATCACGTTTCGATCTTCTGCGCCGGCTCCCCGGACTTCCGCCGCTCCCGTACGACGACGCTCCCCGAGAGACCTTTGCCGTAACGTTTGAGCTCCGTCGCGATGTCGTTGACCTGAGCGTAATGCTTGAGCTTCGCCTCTTCGTCCATCACGAGCGCGATCGTGAGCGACATGAGCGGCATCCTCCTGATCTCGCCGAGGCGGTTCCGGATCTCCATGTATCCGCGCCGGATGTCGTCCTCGTTGAGCAGCAGGAGGGAGCCCTTGTCGAACTCGTCGATGATGCGCCGCGCGATGAACTCCGCCCGCGGGGGCGACGTGATGACGACGAAGTCGTCTCCGCCGATGTGCCCGACGAAATCGTTCGCGCCGCCGAGCGAGTTCACCGATTCGGTGACGATGTCGGCGAGGAAAAGGATCGCGTCGTCCCCCCGCTGATACCCGTAGTAGTCGTTGTACGGCTTGAAATTGTCGATGTCGAGATAGAGAAACGCGAACGGCTCCTTGCCCTCGATGCGGCCCTGGAGCTCCTTCTCGATGGCGCGGTTGCCCGGGAGCCCCGTGAGCGGATTCGACTCTTTCTGCTTGAGGCTCCACTCGAGCACGTTGCGCACGCGAAGAAGGAGCTCCTCGTTCGAATACGGTTTCGTGAGGTAGTCGTTCGCTCCGTCCTGAAGCCCCTTGATCTTGTCGGGGAGCTCGCTTTTCGCGGTGAGCATGATGACCGGGATCTGCGCGGTCTGAAAGTTCTGGCGTATCCGCGAGCACGTTTCGAACCCGTCCATCTTGGGCATCATGAGATCGAGAATGACGAGATCGGGAGACTCGCGTCTGACGAGCTCGAGCGCGATCTCGCCGTTCTCCGCCTCGATGACGCGGTAGGCGTGCTTCTCGAGCTGGAACTTGAGAATGCGCCTGATATGATCTTCGTCGTCGACGACGAGTATCTTATAGCCCTGCTTGCCGCCGGGTCGTTCCATTCGCGTGTACCTCGCGGGGCTTCGTATGTCCTTCCCTGCATGGCGAGTCGATATATTGCAACGCATTGCCACGCAATTGTTATGCCAAGGGTAGGCCCTTCGGGGGGCCGGCGGGGCGCGCGGTGACGTGAGGGCCTATTTATTTGCTCGACAACGGATTGCGACGACGAAAGGGGCGCATGCGCGCCGCGCCGCCGGCGGGTCGATCGGCGATGGTTTTCGCAGAAAGAGACCCCGCTCGTGCGCCGGACGCCGTCAGGCCCAACTCGAGAGGACGCCGCGGGGGAAGGTGTTGAGGGAGAGGCCGTCCGTGCGCCCGGCCTCGATGCGGTGCCGCGCGGCGCAGGCGATCATCGCCGCGTTGTCGGTGCAGTATTCGGGGCGGGGCCACGAGACGGGGACGTGGCGCTCGGCGAGCGCCTCGCTCATCCTTTCGCGCAGCCGGCCGTTCGCCGCCACGCCTCCCGCGAGGTAGAACCGCCGCACCCGCGCCTCGGAGAGGGCGAGAACCGACTTCTCGACGAGCATGTCGACGATCGCCTCCTGCGCGGAGGCGGCGACGTCCGCCGCTGCCGCGGCGTCGAGGGCGCCGAGCGACTCGACGCGCAGGCGCACGGCCGTTTTGAGCCCGGAGAACGAGAAATCGTACGTGCCGGGTCCGCGCAGGCTCCGCGGAAAATCGAACGCGCCGCGCGATCCCTCCCGGGCCGCGCGCTCGACCGCGGGACCGCCGGGGAACGGGAGACCGAGGAGCTTCCCGATCTTGTCGAACGCCTCCCCCGCCGCGTCGTCGCGCGTCGCGCCGACGAGCCGGTAGCGTCCGATCGCCTCCATGTGCACGAGCTGCGTGTGCCCCCCCGAAACGACGAGCACGAGGGCGGGCAGGTCGAGCGGCCCCTCGAGCGCGTTCGCGAGAATGTGCCCCTCGATGTGGTGGATGCCCGCGAGCGGCACGCCCCCCGCGTAGGCGAGGGCCTTCGCGAACGAGAGCCCGACGAGCAGCGATCCGGTGAGCCCCGGCCCGTTCGTGACGCCGACGCCCGCGAGCTCGCCGGGACGGACGTCCGCCTCGGCCATAACGGCCTCGTAGAGCGGCATGAGGGTCCGCATGTGCGATCGCGAGGCGATCTCGGGTACGACGCCGCCGTACCGCATGTGCTCGAGCTGCGCGGCCGTGCGATGGACGACCACGCCCCGCTCGCCCGAGTAGATCGCGCAGGATGTGTCGTCGCAGGACGTTTCGATGCCGAGGTAGAGGCGCTCCATCGGGGCTAGAGGACCTCCTCCCCGCTCTCGCCCGTGCGGACGCGAACGGCGTCCTCGACGCCCGAAATGAAGATCTTCCCGTCGCCGATCTGGCCGGTGCGCGCGGCGGCGACGATCGCGTTGACGACGCGCTCGACGTCGGAGTCGCCGACGACGACCGCGACGAGGATCTTGGGGAGAAAATCGACCTTGTACTCGCTCCCGCGGTAGAGCTCCTTGTGCCCGCGCTGGCGCCCGAAGCCCTTGACCTCCGTCACGCTCATCCCGCCGACCCCCGCCTCCATGAGCGCCTCCTTGACCTCGTCGAGCTTGAACGGCTTGATATAGGCTTCGATCTTCTTCATGTGGGCTCCTCGCTCGGGCGCGGCCGGACGCTCCCGCCGCGTTACATTACGCTGGCACGCCCGCATCCGCGGTGATACGGTTCCGCCGTAGTCGGCGTGACGGCGCAAGGGTACAGGAATCGGATACGGGGTTCCATAAAAAGTTCATGGCGAACGACACCGGCGGATTCCACGATCGACCGGGCGCGCCGGATGAGGCGGCGCTCGAGGCGCTCTTCGCGGAGCTCGGCTTCGCCGACCCGGCGAAGGCGGCCGGATTGTGGAGCCGCCTCGATCGCGCGGGCGACGCGCCGCCGGCGCACCCCGACCGGATCGCGGGCCTCCTCGAGGAGATAGCCGCGTCGGCGGACCCGGACCTCGCGCTCCTCAACCTCGTGCGATTCGTCGAGGCGACGATCGCGCCGGGGACGTTCTTCAACTCGTTCGTCCTCGAGCGGCCGATCGCCCGTCTCGCGGCGACGATATTCTCCTGCGGCACCTTCCTCGCCGACATCCTCGCGCGGAATCCCGGGTACCTCTCGTGGCTCATCGAGGGGCCGACGCTCGCGCGCGGCAAGGCTCACAGCGAATACCGGGCGGAGCTCGAGGCGCAGACCGCGCCGCTTCGCGATCCGCGCCGGCGCCTGAACGCCGTCAAGCGGTACCACCGCCGCGAGATCCTCCGCGTCGGCGCGCGCGATCTTCTCGGCCTCGCCCCCGTCGAGGAGGTGGCGGCCGAGCTCTCGTTCCTCGCCGACGCGGTCATCGAGACGGCCGTTTCCCTCGCCTTCGCCGATCTCGCGCCGCGGGAGGGGCTCTCGCCCGGAGGAGGCCTCGACGGCGAGGCGCCGCTCCGGCGCCTCGCGGTGATCTCTCTCGGCAAGCTCGGCGGCACGGAGCTCAACTATTCCTCGGACGTCGATCTCCTCTTCGTGAGCGATCCCGCCGGCTCGCCCCGGGAGGAGGTCTTCTACGCGGCGCTCGCGCGGCGCGTCGTCGAGATCCTGTCCGAGCCGACCGAGGAGGGCGCGCTCTACCGCGTCGACCTGAGGCTCCGTCCCGACGGAGAGAGCGGCCCGCTCGTCGTCTCCCTTGGCGAGCACCTCGCGTACCTCGAGCGGCGCGCGCGCCCGTGGGAGCGGCAGGCCCTCATCAAGGCCCGCTACGCCGCTGGAAACCGCCGCGTCGCGGAGACCTTTCTCGACAACTGCGCGCGGGCGGTCTTCGGATCCCCCGCCGCGGGGGACCCGCTCGCCGCCATCCTCACGATGCGGGAACGCGCCGTGGCCGGCCTTTCGGCGGCGGAGCGCGAAGCGAACATAAAGCTCATGCCGGGCGGCATCCGCGATATAGAGTTCATCGCGCAGGCGATGCAGCTCGTCCACGGGCGGGGCCGCCCCGACGCGCGATCGCGCAACACCCTCGAGGCGCTCGAACGGCTCGCCCACTTCGGGCTTCTCGGGGCGGAGGTCAAGGAGACCCTCTCTCGCGCCTACCGGCTCATGCGGACCGTGGAGCACCGGCTCCAGATGAGCCGCAACGTCCGCACGCACACCCTCCCCCCGGGCGAGAGGGAGCTCCGCCTCGTCGCCGAGCGGGTCGCGCGGAGCGCGCTTCCGGGCGTGACGGCGGAGAACTTCCGCGCCGAGCTCGGCCGCGCCATCGTCGAGGTGCGGCATCTCTTCGGCGAATTCTTCCGCGGGAGCGCGCCGGGCGCCGTGCCGCTCATCCTCTCCCTCCCGCCCGGAGACGCCGCCGTCGAGGAGCTTCTCGGCAGGTTCGGCGTGCGCGAGGGGGAGCGGGCGCACCGCGCGCTCGCGTCGCTCGTCTTCGGCGATTTTCCGAACATCGAGGGGGCGGACACGTTCGAGGCGGCCGCGGCCTCGCTCCCGAAGATCCTCGTCCGCGTCTCCGAAACCCCCGATCCCTCGCTCGCCGTGAGAAACCTCGTGCGGATCGTCAAGGCCGGCGGCGCCGTGAAATCGACGCTCGC
>DHHB01000033.1:42613-51915 GCA_002403075.1 bacterium UBP1_UBA4783
CGCGCCGCGCGCCCCGGCCGGAAAGATCGATTTCCACACGCGGCTCGCGCGCTGGTACGATGAGACGCTTCTTTTCGCGCATGTCGCGAATCCGATCCCGGAGTGCGGCCCGGAGCGCGCCGGCCCTCCTCTCGCGGACGCCGCCGCCCGCGCGGTGGAGGCGCTCTTCTCGTATCATTGCGGCGCGGGAGCGCCGCTCGCGATCGTCGCCGCGGGCTCTCTCGCCGTGCGGCGTCCGCGCTTTCGGAGCGACCTCGATCTCGTCGCGGTGACGGCGGATGAGGCGTCGGTGCCCGAAGCGGCGGCCGCGGTGCGAGCGATCCTCGAGGGGGCGCGCGCGGCCGGCGTCGGCCCCGTGGACCTGCGGCTCCGCGGGGAGGGGGAAGGCGCGCCGCTCGTGCGGACGCTCGCCTCCTACGAGACGTACTTCGAATCGCGCGCCGGCCTCTGGGAGATCCTCGCCTACTCGAAGTGCCGCTTCATCTGCGGGGACGTTGGCGCTGGGCGCGCGTTCGAGGAGATGCTCGGCGGGGCGCTGCCGGATCTCTTCGCGCGCGGGGATTGGAAGGCGGAGCTCGGCCGCTCGCGCGAGAGGCTCGAGTCCCTTTCGAAGAGCCCGTGGGATGTGAAGCACGCGCCCGGCGGGCTCTACGACATGGACTTCATGCTTTCGGCGGCCTGCCTCCGCCGCCTCCTCGACTCGCCGGGCGGGCCCGCTCCGGGCGGCGCCTTCGAGTATCTGCGGGCGGTCGGCCTCCTCGGCGGGGACGATCCCGCGATCCTCTCGCGCGCGTACCGGCTCTTCTGGACGATCGAGCACGCCGCCGCGCTCCACGGCATCCCGTACCCCCCGCTCCCCGAGCGCGAGGAGTTCTTCGAGCGGTATCTCGGACGGCTTCTCGGGGGGTCGCTTCCGGGCGCGGGTACGTTTCTCGAGCGGCTTCGATCGGCGCGCGAGGACGTAAGGAGCGCCTTCGCGAGGTTCCTCGAAGCGATCGGCTGATCGACGCCGGCCGCATCCTCCGTCAATCGACGATGAAGAGCTTCGCGCCGGCCTCGGTGCTCGACCGGTGGGGGACCGTGTCGTCGGCGACGTGATACCCCATGCCGGGGCGGAGTCTCGCGACGCTCCCGTCCCGCTGCTCCGAGACGAGCTCCCCTTCGAGCACGAGGATGATATGGCCCTTGGAGCACCAGTGGTCGGCCTTGTATCCCGGCGAATACTCGACCATCCGCACCCGTATGTCGCCGGCCCGCACGGTCCGCCACACGGCGAACCCCGTCTCGCCCGGATGCCGCTCGGGGGGGACCGCGCTCCAGTCGATCGCGGAAAACGGAATGGCGCTCATCTTCATCGCGTGTCTCCTCTTCTGCGCCCCGCGGCGCCCTCGCGGCGGGGGACGTTCAGCGCGGCGCGTCAAGCGCCGCGCGGAGCCGCTGGCGGACGCGCCGGATCGCCGATGCGGCCGTGAGCTTGCCGCCTCCCGCGCGCACGTAGAAGGAGTCGGCCGCCATCTCCCCTCTCGTCGTGATCTGCGCGCTCTGGATGTCGAGCCCCTCCTCGGAGAGGATGCGCGTCACGCGGTAGAGGAGCCCGGGGCGGTCTCGAGCCGAGAGGTCGATGATCGTGCTCTCGCGGGAGAGATCGTTCTCGAACTCGACCGCGGTCGGCACGGGCACCCCTTTCGCCGAGCGCCATTTCCACCGCTCGACGTGCGCGGCGAAGGCCTTCTCGAGATCGACCTCGCCGCCGAGGACCGCCGCGAAATCGCGATCGAGCTTCTCGGCGGCCTCGTTCGAGAGCGCGATCCGCCCGTCGATCCCGGCGCAGTGGAAGATGTCGATGACGACGCCGTCGTCGCGCGTGAAGGCGAGGGCGCCGAGGATCGTGAGATCGTTGATCGTGATGACCCCGCAGAGCTGCGACAGGCGGTACGGCCGGTCGCGCGTGCAGACGGTGAGCTCGATCGAGCTGCGGAGGCGCGCGGCGTCGAGGATGACGTTTTTCCCCCGCAGCCGCGACGCCATCGCGAGGTGCGAGCGCGCCTGCGACGGCGTGACGACCGTCGCGTACCGCTCGGGGAGCCCCGCGAGGTGGGCCGCCATCGCGTCGCGCTCGGCGGCGCTCTCGCACGAGTCCAGCATCTTGGCGCGCCGCCGTTCGAGGACGGCTCGGTAGGAGACCGCCGACTCGCTCCGGTCGGCGAGCATGCGGCTCGCCTTGAAGTAGAGATCCTCGAGGAGGCTCTCCTTCCAGCTCGTCCACACGGTCGGGCCGGTCGCCTTGAGATCGGCGTAGGTAAGAAGGTAGAGGAGCTTGAGGTTGCGGTGGCTCCGCACGCTTTTCACGAACTGCATCCCCGTGTCGCGGTCCTCCATGTCGCGGCGCTGGCTGAAATGCGAGAGGAGGAGGTGCTCCCGCACGAGAAAGGAGACGAGCGAGCGCGAGCGCTGCGCGATCGGGAACGATCGCAGGAGCTGCTCGGCCATGCGCGCCCCCGAGCGGGCGTGGCCGCGGGCGCTCGGCTTGCCGATGTCGTGGAGGAGCGCCGCGAGCGAGAGCTCGGTCTTCTCCGCGACCTCGTCGTATATCCGCGCGAGCAGCCCTCCCTCCCGCTCGGCGAGCTCGTCGAGGTTCGCGAGCGCCTGCAGGCTGTGCTCGTCGGCCGTGTACTGGTGGTAGAGATCGTACTTCTTGAGGCAGGTGAGCCGTTCGAACGGCGGGAAGAGGTGCCGCAGGGCGCCGAGCTCGTGCATGCTCCTGACGACGGGGGCTTTGCGCCCCGGCTCGTCGAGGAGCTCGACGAAGGAGGCGCGCATCCGGCGCGCCGCGGCGGGGGCGAGCTTCGGCGCGCGGAACGCGGCGCGCAGGCGCCGCTCCATCCGGGGCGAGAACCGCTTTCCCGTCCGAAGCTGCTCCTTGAACGCGAAGAGCGGGTCGTCGCGCATCCGCGCCCTTCCGAGACGCATGTCGAGCTGCCCGAGCCCCCTCGTGCCGACGCGCCGGTAGAGCGATCCGTCGATGATGCGGAGGTTCCCCTCGCCGTGCGTCTCCTCGAGGATGCGATCGAGGACGGCGTAGATCGAGCGCGTCATCGAGTAGTAGTCGCGCATGAACCGCTCGACCGCGAGAAGACCGCGGCCGTCGGCGTAGCCGAGCCCGCGGGCGGCCTGCCGCTGCATGTCGAGCGTGAGGACGTTCCAGTTGGTCTGCATGAGAAAATGGAGCTCGTTGCGGGTCCGGAGCAGGAAATCGAACGCGCGTTCGATGTCCCCTATTTCATGGCGGTCGATCACGGCGAGCCGGTAGAGCCCCTCGAGCGTGCCGTCCCACGGGAGCGCCATCCCTACCCACCGGATCACCTGAAAATCCCTGAGCCCCCCGGGGCTCTCCTTGACGTTCGGCTCGATGAGGTGGAAGCTCGAGCCGTGCTTGCGCCAGCGCCGCCGCGTCTCCTCGAGCTTCGCCTCGAGGAGCGCGCCCCCCTCCCGCTCCCGCACCTCGGAGCGGATCGCCGAAAGCTCGTCGCGAAGCCGCTCCTCCCCGCAGAGCCACCGCGAGTCGAGAACCGCCGTCTTGAGATCGCTGTCGCGCGCGAGCGCGGCGCGGAGCTCGGAGAGCGTCCGCACCGAATGCCCGAGCTCGAGCCCCGCGTCCCAGAGCATGCGGACGAGATACCCGGCGAACGCCGTGCCCGCCGGGCCCGGCTTCTTGTCCCAGAGAAAGAGAAGGTCGATGTCGCTGCGCGGCGAGAGCTCGCGCCGCCCGAAGCCGCCGAGGGCGACCACCGACGGAGCGCGGCGAAGGCGCGCGCCCATCCAGAGGCGGAGCGCCCCGTAGAGGTGGCAGACGATCGTCTCGACCGCCGTCGAGACCCCGCGCGCGGTCTCGAGCCCCGGCGCCCCGGCGCGGTGCCGGCTCTCGAGCTCGGCGAGATGCGAGCGGTAGACCTCGCGCACCTCGCCGGCGAAGGCGGTCATCCACGCGTCGCCCGCGGCGGAACGCGGGACGGGAAGCGCCGATGGCTTGAGCGACGGACGAGACATAGTACTACCGCCTCGGCGGGCCGGCGCCGGGTTCCTCCGCGGCCCGCGGCTCAGACGTCGAAGTAGATGCAGAACTCGTACGGGTGAGGCCGGCTCATGACCGGGGCGACCTCGTTCTCCCGCTTGTACGCGATCCACGTGCGCACGATGTCCTCGGTGAACACGTCGCCCGCGAGCAGGAACTCGTGATCACGCTCGAGCGCCGCGAGCGCGGCCGGGAGATCGGGCGGCGCCTTCTTCACGACCGCGAGCTCCTCCGGGGGCATGTCGTAGATGTTCTTGTCGAGCGGCTCTCCCGGATGGATGCGGTTCACGATGCCGTCGAGCCCCGCCATGAGGATCGCCGCGAAGGTGAAGTACGGATTTCCGGTCGAATCGGGACAGCGGAACTCGACGCGCTTCGCCTCGGGCCGATCCCCCGCGACGGGGATGCGGATGGCGGCGCTCCGGTTGCGCTGCGAGTACGCGATGTTGATCGGAGCCTCGAACCCCGGCACGAGCCGCTTGTACGAGATGGTCGACGGGTTCGTGACGCCGAGAAGCGCCTCGGCGTGCGCGACGAGCCCGCCGATGAAGTAGAGCGCCGTTTCGCTCAGCCCGCCGTACTCGGGTCCGCTGAATATGTTGCGGTCCCCCTTCCAGAGCGAGACGTGAACGTGCATGCCGGAGCCGTTGTCCCCGAAGAGCGGCTTCGGCATGAAGGTCGCCGTCCTGCCGAACGCGCGCGCCGTGTTCTTCACGACGTACTTGAAGAGAACGAGCGCGTCCCCCATCCTCACCGCCGTGTCGTACCGCAGGCCGATCTCTCCCTGCCCGCCGGTCGCGACCTCGTGATGGTGGACCTCGCAGGTGAGCCCGCACGCGACGAGGTTCTTCACCATCTCGCTCCGGAGGTCCTGCAGCGAGTCGGTCGGCGGCACGGGGAAGTATCCTTCCTTGAAGCGCGGCTTGTGGGCGAGGTTCGGGTGCTCCTCCGCGCCCGAGTTCCAGAACCCCTCGCGCGAATCGATCCGGTAGAAACCGCTGTGCTCGTCCTGCGCGAAGCGGACGTCGTCGAACACGAAGAACTCCGCCTCCGGTCCGAAGTAGGCGCGGTCCGCGATGCCGGTGGAGGCGAGATGCCGCTCCGCCTTGCGCGCGACGAAGCGCGGATCGCGGCTGTACGGTTCGCGCGTGATCGGGTCGCGGATGTCGCCGATGAGGCTCAGCGTCGCGTGGCAGCAAAAGGGATCCATGAACGCGGTCTCGGGATCGGGGACGACGAGCATATCGCTCTCGTCGATGTTCTTCCATCCGCGGATGCTCGAGCCGTCGAAGGCGATGCCGCTCTCGAAGAGATCCTCCGTGAGTCTCGTTCCCGGAATCGTGAGGTGCTGCCACCTCCCCGTGAAATCGAGAAACTTGACGTCGACGAACTCGGCGCCTTTCGACCGTGCGAACTCGATGACTTCTCGGGGGGATGTGCTCATGCGACTCTCCTTGCGGGCGGGGGTGGATGCGCGGTCCGGAGGGCGATCGCGCTGCCAAAGCTACATTTTCCAGAGAGCCCGCGGGAGCGTCAACATAAATGTTTGCCGAGGAGCGTTTGCGCGCGGGCGAGGCGACGGCGGGACGCCGGTCGATCCGCCCCTCGACTCGGCCGCGACGCCGCGGGCTCGCGGCGTCGCGCCGCCGCGGAGACCCGAGCCGTCAGAAGGAGTGCTCGTACCCGACCGGCGGGAGCGGCCGCCGTCCCGCGGGGCCCGCGAGGACGATCCCGCCGTGCGCCGGCGCGAAACGCCCGACGACGGCCGCGCCGGGCGGAAGCGCGCCGAGCGCGCCCTCTCGAACGGCGGCGAGGAGCACGTATTCCTCCCCGCTCGCGAGGGCGAAATCGACGAGGGCATCCCCGTCGAGCCCGAAGATCTCGCCGATCGATCGCGGCACGGGAAGCGCGGCCGCGTCTATCTCCGCGCCGACCCCGCTCTCCTCGCAGAGCGTTCGAAGGTCCTTCGCGAGCCCGTCGCTCACGTCGATCATCGCGGTGATCGCCCTCTCCGCGCCGCCGAGGAGTGTATCGCCGGCGGGCTCGGCGCGCGGCGCGAGATGCCGCAGAATGAAGCGCAGCATCTCGGCGACACGCGGGATGTGGGCGAGCCCGGCCGCCGCGGACCGGAGCGCCGCGGCGCCGGTCGCGATCGAGAGCCCCGCCGAGGCGGCGCGCACGCGGGCCCCCGCGGCCGCGCAGTCGCGGAGCCGCGGCGCGGGCAGCGCCGGCCCCCCGCAGACGCACGGGCCGAGAAACGCGGCGAGGAGCGAGAGACCGGCGAGGGAGGGTCCGATCTCGCCGAGGAGAACGACCGCGTCCCCCGCCCGCGCGCCGGAGCGGCGCACGGCCCGCCCCGCCGGGACGGATCCCGCGATCGCGACGTCGAAGAAATATCCGCCGGGGCTCGTCACCGTGTCTCCGCCCGCGAGCCTCAGGCCGTACGCCCCGCAGGAGACGGCGAGCCCCTCGACGATCGAATCGACGTCCTCCGCCGAGCATCCGGGCGGCAGGCCGGCGCTGAGGAGGATCGCCTCGGGCCGCCCGCCCATCGCGTACACGTCCGACACGTTCGAGGTGACGGCTTTTTGAATCGCCTGACTCAGGGTGGAACGGCGCCTCGTGAAGTGGACGTTCTCGACGACGGCGTCGGAGGCGAGGAGGAGCTCCCCGGCGGCCGCCGGGAGCACCGCCGTATCGTCCCCGATCCCGCTGTCCGGGAACGCCGCGCGTATTCGATCTAGTATCTCGCGTTCTTTCATGACGCCACCGGGGAGGCGCCGCGGCGGCCGCTCCCGCGCGCGGGCGACGAGTTCGCGGCCGCGCGGCTCATTCGAGCTCGCGGAGCGCGAGCGGCAGCGCTTCCATGCAGTCCCGCGCGATCATTCCACGCTCGCCGAGCTCGGACGCCGCTATGTCGGCGGCGCGCGAGTGGAGATACACGCCGAGCCGCGCGGCGCGCGCGGCGCCGCAGCCCTGCGCGAGGAACCCCGCGACGGCCCCGGCGAGCACGTCCCCGCTCCCCGCCGTCGCCATGCCGGGATGGCCGCCCATGTTGACGCTCGCGGTGCCGTCGTGATGCGCGACGACGGTCGGGGCGCCCTTGTGGACGATCGTTACCCACGTCCCGGCGACGAGCGACCGGAGCCGTTCGATCCGCTCCATCGGAAGCCCGTCCGCGCCGGCGCCCGCGAGGCGCGCGAGCTCTCCCGAGTGGGGCGTCACGACGATCTCCTTGTCGCGGGACGCCCGCTGAACGAGATCGAACTTTCCGGCGAGCGCGTTCAGGCCGTCCGCGTCGAGGAGGATCGGCTTCGGGCAGCGCTCGAGCGCCCACGAAACGAACGGCGCCGTCTCCCGGTCGGCGGTGAGCCCCGGCCCCACGGCGAGGGCGTCGAACCGGACCTCGTCGAGGAGCCGCTCCGCGGCGCGGTGCGCGATCGAGCCGGACGCGGTCTCCGCGAGCGACACGAAAACGACCTCCGGCGCGGCCGTCTGCACGGCCCCGCGGATCGATTCGGGCCCCGCGCAGTAAACGATGCCGGCGCCGGTTCGGAGCGCCGAAGTCGCCGCGAGCGCCGCGGCCCCCGCGTACCGCCTGCTTCCCGCGACCAACAGCAGCGACCCGCGCGCGAACTTGTGCGCCGTGGGAGCGTGGTGGGGAAGATCGGCGAGCGCCGTCTCGAAATCGATCGCCTCGACGGAGAGGCGCTCTCCGTCGACGACCTCCCGCGGGATGCCGATGTCGCCGACGACGAGCTCGCCCACGCACCCTTTTCCCGGATAGAAGAGGCAGCCGATCTTCGGAAGTCCGAGCGTGACCGTCGCGTCGGCCACGACCGCCGTCCCCATGATCTCGCCGGTGTCCGCGTTCACGCCGGAGGGGACGTCGATCGAGACGATCGGCGTCCCGCCGTCGTTCAGGAGATCGATGACCTCGGCGTATTCGCCGCCCACCGGCTTCGCGAGCCCCGTGCCGAGAAGCGCGTCGACGGCGAGATCGCTCTCCTCGAGAGCCGCCGCGGCGGCCTCCCGCCAGTTGCCGAGGTAGAGGAACCGCTCGGAGAGCCGCGGCCCCTCGCGGAGCTGAGCGAGCCGGGCGTGGTTCTTCGCCGCGTCCGGAGAGAGCTCCTCGGGCCGGTGCAGGTGGAGCAGGATGACCGAGGCCCCCGCCTCGGCGAGCAGCCGCGCGGCGACGAGCCCGTCGCCGGCGTTGTTGCCGCGTCCGAGGACGATCGAAACGGTCGTCGATTCGACGGGCGCGCACATCGACGCGACGTGCTCGAACACCCGCTGTCCCGCCCGCTCCATGAGCGCGATACCGGTGACGAAGCGCTGTATCGTCGCCTCGTCGATGCGGCGCATCTCGGCGCCGGTCACGATCTTCATCGCGTCGATCCTTTCGCCGGCTCCCGGCCGTTGAGCTCGTCGACGATCCTCACGATCCCGTACGCGTCGTCGATTTCGTAATCGGCGCCCGACGCCTTCGTGTCGAAGGTGTCGCCGTAGCGCGCGAAGACGGTGCGGATGCCGATCTTCGCCGCGCCGACGATATCGCGCTCGGGCCAGTCGCCGATCATGAGCGCCTCGTCCGGTCCGGCGTTCATCACCTCGAGCACTTTGCGGAACGGCGCCGGACTCGGCTTGTACTCGCCCGTGTCCTCGTACGTGACCACGGCGTCGAACATATGGTGGAGCTGCAGGTAGCACAGCCGCAGCCACGCCTCCTGCCGCGGCGCGTCCGAGACGACGGCGAGCCTCAGACCGCGGGCGAGGAGCTGGATGAGGGTCATCTTGACGTGCGGGTAGAGGACGAGCGCCGCCTCCCGCCCGCGGCGGTACCCCACGATCCCGGCCGCGAGGACCTTGTAATCGACCTCTCCCTTGAGCTTCACGAGCAGCTTGTTGAATACGAGCTGGTACTCGATCCCCTCGTCGTCGTAGATCCGCTTGATCTCGTCGCGGATGCGCTGCGGGGGGAACATGAGCCCGGCGTCGATCATCGCCTCGGTCGCCGCTTCGATCGCGGTCTCCTTCATCCGCATGAAATCGGTGAGCGTGTTGTCGAGATCGAAGATGACGAGCTTGATCATCGCGAAGGCCTTTCTCCTTGCCCGGACGCTCCCGCCGCCGATATACTCGCGCCATGCCGGACGAACAGCGCGATACGGATCGAGACGGCGCGGGGGGCGGAGACGGCCCGCACGCGGGCGGCCGTCCGCCGCTCCCG
>DHHB01000033.1:52039-68419 GCA_002403075.1 bacterium UBP1_UBA4783
CGCAGGTCGCCGCTCGGATTCGTGCGCGAGTTCGATCTCGCGCCGCCCCCGGCGAAAACGGCGCTCGCCGCGCTGCTCGTCGCGGTTTCCTGCATCCTGCCGATCGAGGCGTTCTCGGGGATCTTCGAGCGGATGCGGCCGCCCGACGCCGATTATATCAGCTTCCTTCTCTCTATCAAGCCCAAAGACCCCGCCTCGTTCGCGTTGACGGCGCTCGGCGTCGCGCTCGTCGGCCCGTTCACCGAGGAGCTCCTGTTCCGCGGCTTCGTGCAGCGCGTCCTCGCGCGCAACATGAGCGCAGCGCTCGCGGTCGCGCTCTCCGCCGCGCTCTTCGGGATCTCCCATTTCAACATCATGATCCTGCCGGGCGTCACCGCGCTCGGCGCGCTCTACGGCTACCTCTATTACGCGACGCGGCGGCTCTGGTGCCCCGTTCTCGCCCACGCGCTCTTCAACCTCTCGAGCCTGCTGCGGCTGCACGCGGCCACCGAGGAGGAGATCGTCTCGGCCCGCGTCGCGCTTCCTTCCCTTCCGTGGATCCTCCTGTCGCTCGCCGTCTGCGCGGCCTCGCTCGCTTTCCTCGCGCGCATGCGGCGCGCGGACGGGGCATAAAAAAGGGGGGCCGGCGGCCCCCCTTCAGGCGAACTCTGTCGATCCCTCACTTGCTCGAGAATCCGAGATCCTTGCCGATGCTGATCTCGCCGTTGTCGATGCGGATATTGAATCCGCAGTCGGGATTGTTGCACACCCACGCCTTGTAGCGGATGGGCGCTCCGTCCCTCCCGTAATCCGAGAGGGGAATGAGCACGCCCTTGTTGCACTTCAAGCATCCGGTGAACATTTCCGTCATAACCCCCGCGGTTCCTCCCCGCCGAACCGCGCTCTCACCTCCATCTCCACGTAAATCCCTGCCGAATGCGCCGTTCGAGCATTTTCAGGTTCCCCATATTCCGGTTTCTCTGGTAGACTGTCAAGCGAAAAGGAGACTGCCGATGCCGTCGCCGAGACGCGCCTTTCTCTTCGACCGCATGCTGGGAAGGCTCTGCACGAAGATGCGGATGCTCGGCTACGACGCCGCGCTCAATCCCGAGGGGGAGACCGGCCGGTTTCTCCTGAACGCGGCGCGCGCGGGGCGGGTCGCCGTGACCCGCTCGCGCTCGCTCGGCGACCGGCCGGGCCCCCGGCCCGTCGTGCTCCGCGCCGAGGACGTCCTCGACCAGATCGTCGAGCTCTTCGCCGCCCTCGGCGAGCCGCCTCGTCTCGAACCCTTTACCCGCTGTCTCGAATGCAACGCGGTCCTCGTCGAGCGGTCCGCCGGCGAGGCGCGCGGCCGCGTGCCCCCGCACGTCGGAGAGACGTTCGCCGAATACCGCGGGTGCCCCGTGTGCGGCCGCGTCTATTGGAAGGGCACGCACTGGAACGCGATGGCGGCCGAGGTGAGACGGATCGAGGAGCGTCTGAAAACGACCTGACGCGCGCGGCCCGAAACGGCCGGGCGCCTTCCGGGAGGGATGCATGGAGCGGGATCGCTGGGCGACGAAGATCGGCCTCATCCTCGCGCTCGCCGGAAACGCCGTGGGCCTCGGAAACTTCCTCCGGTTTCCGGTGCAGGCCGCCGGCAACGGCGGCGGCGCGTTCATGATCCCCTACTTCATATCGCTGCTCCTGCTCGGCATTCCGCTCATGTGGACCGAGCTCTCGATGGGGCGTTTCGGCGGCCAGTACGGCCACGGAACGATGCCGGGGATCTTCACCCTTCTCTGGCGCCATCCGGCGGCGAAGTACCTCGGGGTCATCGGGCTCTTTCTCCCGATCACGGTCTTCATCTATTACGTTTGCGTCGAATCGTGGACGCTCGGATTCTCGTTCTTCTCCCTCGCCGGAAAGTACCGCGGCGCCGTCACGCAGGAGTCGATGGGCGCGTTCCTCCACGGCTATCAGGGGATCGAGCACAACGCCTACTTCGCCGGCCGCGGATGGATGTACGGCTTTTTCGTCGTCACCTGCCTCGTCAACTACCTGGTGCTCCGCAAGGGGATCTCGGGCGGCATCGAGCGCCTCGCGAACATCGGCATGCCGCTCTTGATCGTCATGGCGATCGTGCTCGTGGTGCGGGTGCTCACGCTCGGCACGCCGGACCCCGCGTACCCCGACCGGAGCGTGTCGAACGGCCTCGGCTTCATCTGGAACCCGAATCTCGCGATGCTCCGAAGCCCCCGTGTGTGGCTCGCGGCCGCCGGGCAGATCTTCTTCACGCTGAGCGTCGCCTTCGGCGCGGTGCAGGCCTACGCGAGCTATCTCCGCCGCGACGACGACGTCGCCCTCTCCGGCATCGCGACGGCGAGCACGAACGAGTTCTGCGAGGTGATCTGCGGCGGATCGATCGCGATCCCGATCGCCTGCGCCTTCTTCGGCATCGCCGCGACGCAGGCGATCGCGCAGGGCGGCCCCTTCAACCTCGGATTCCAGACGATGCCGATCGTCTTTCAGCACCTGCCGGCCGGCAACGTTTTCGGAGCGATGTGGTTCGGGCTCCTCTTCATCGCGGGGATCACCTCGTCGGTGGCGCTGACCCTTCCGGCGATCTCCTTTTTCATCGACGAGCTCGGCTGGACGCGGAAGCGAGCCGTGAACGTGATCTCGCTCTTCACGTTCGGCGCGGCGAACCTCGTCGTCTTTTTTCTCGCCCACGGCTTCATGGACGAGCTCGACTTCTGGGCCGGCACCTTCGGCGTCGTCCTTCTCGGTCTCATAGAGATCGTCGTCTTTTTCTGGATCTTCGGATCGAACCGCGCGTGGGAAGAGATCACCCGCGGCGCGCACATCAAGGTGCCCCGCGCCTACCGATTCATCATGAAATACGTGACCCCGCTCTTCCTCGTCACGATCCTCGCGGCGTGGATCAAAACGGACATCCGGCGCGTGTTCACGATGGAGGGCGCGTCGCCCGAGAGCCGCCCGTACATGTGGGGCGCGCGGATCCTCATGCTCGGGATCATCACGGGCTTCACCGCCCTCGTCGCGGTCGCCGCGCGCAGGGGAAGCTTCGCGAAGAAACGGGAGAATCTATGACGGCGGGCGGATACGCGTTTATGGCGATCGCGTGGGGAGCGGTGCTCGCGCTCGTGACCTTCTCGATCTACCGCCTCTTCTTCTCGAGGAGGCGCTAGCCGGAGCGCCGCCCGCGACGGCGAGCCTGTCCCCGCGCCGCTCGACCATCCCCTCCCGCTCGAGGGCGGATACCGCCGAACGGAGACGTTCGAGAGGGAGCCCCGTCGCGGCGGCGGCGGCGCGCTCGCTCATCGCCCGGCGCGCGAGCGCCCTCACGACGAGCCCCCGCGCCTGTCGCGAGGATCCCTCGAACCGCTGCTGCGCCGTCCGGCGGGCGCTCCGGCGCGAGGGATTTCCGTGCCGCTTCTTGAGCGCCGCGCCGTAATCCATGAGCGCCCAGTACCATCGCCGCGGATCGCGCCGGTCGAGCGTGCGCTCGACGAGCGGCGCGATCTCCTCGTCGCCGACCGCTCGCCGCCTCCGAAAAAACCGATGGATGAATACGGATCTGACGTTCGTTTCGATGAACGAATGGGCCTCGCCGAAGGCGAAGGCGCAGACGGCGGCCGAGGTGGCCGGCCCGACGCCGGGGAGACGCAGGAGCGCGTCGCGCTCCCTCGGCAGGCGGCCGCCGTGGCCTTCGACAACGACCCGCGCCGCCTCCCGCAAGCGCATCGCCCGACGGTTGTAGCCGAGCCCGCTCCACTCGAGGAGCACGACGCGAAGCGGCGAGCGGGCGAGCGTTTCGAAATCGGGAAACCGCCGTATGAACCGGTCGTAGTGCCTGAGCACGCGCGGCACCTGGGTCTGCTGAAGCATGAACTCGGAGACGAGTATGCGGTAGGGATCGCGCGTCGCCCGCCACGGGAGATCGTCTCTGCCGTGCGCGCGGTAGTGCGCGAAAACGGCGGCGCGGAACGCTCTCACCTGCCGGTCGTCGAGTCTCTTCACGCGTCCTCCGTTCCCGGTCGCCCGGCGCCGGTCGCGGCCGCCGCGCCGGATGAAACGGCGGCCGCCCCGCTCATGCCTTCTTCTTGAAGAGGTGCGTTTTCCGCTTCCGCTCGACGAACTCGAAAAAACCGCTCGAGGCGACGCGCATCCGGATGACGTCGTCCGCGAGATGATGATCGCTGAAGGAGAGCGTCCCGCCGTCCTTCAGAACGCGGTGGAGCTCGGCAAGCACGGGGTCCGGGGGATCGAGGGAGTGGAAGGTGTCGTAGAGCAGCGCGACATCGACGCTCCGGTCGGGGAGGCCCGTGGGGCCGTCCGAGAGGATCGTCCGGACGTTCATGAGCCGCCGCTTTGCCACGATCGCGCCGACGGACTCGAGCGCTTCGCGCCGCCGGTCGAGCGCGTACACGGAGCCCTCATCCCCCGCGAGCCGGGACGCCGCGGCGACGAAGCCCCCCGGGCCGCAGCCGAAATCGAGCACCGTGTCTCCCGGGCGAATCCCCGCTTCGGCCAGGATCTTTCCGGGAGGGGAAAGCAGATCGCGGATCTTGAACTTGAACGCCATGAGGGCGAATCGCCCCCGGGATTCCTCGCGCTTCACGGCGACGTCCTTTTCCGCGGCCGCCCCGCGCGCGGCTTCGTTCCGCGGCGCCGCGCCGTTCGAGCGGCGGCGAGTCTGCGCCGCACCGGCTCGCTCTCGAGCTCGCGGATCGCGTCCGAGGCGACCCAGCGCGCCGATGCCGAATCGGATCTCCGGATGCGGCGCGCCGAGGCGAGCGCGCGGCGGTTGAGCGCGGCGTTCCGTTTCCCGATCTGGCGCAGGGCCCAGTTCACGGCCTTCTTCACGAAGTTGCGCCCGTCCCCCGCCTCGCGCTCGATGACGGGGAGAAACGCCTCGAATCGCCCGTCGGGCGCGAGCTTGTCGTGCACGGCGAGCGCCGCCATGAGGACGAAGCCCGCGCGCTTCACGAACTCTTCGCGGCGCCCGCTCCACGCGGCCGCTTTTTCCCACGCGAACGGCGTCCGGTCGAAGAGGTTGCAGCACACCCCGTCGCAGACGTCCCACGAATCGAATCCGCGCGCCCATCGCTCGAGCTGCGCCTCGGTGACCTCGCCCGGCTCGTCGACGAGCGCCGCGAGGATCCGCGCTTCGCGGACGCCCGACCTCCAGAGCGCGAGGGCGAGGGCGTGGTCGCGGCCGATCTCGCGGGCGAGGGCGCGGAGCTTCGGCGCCGACACGCCGAGGGCTCTTTTCGGTTCGATGCCGTACCGCGCCATACCGGCGACGTTCGCCGGATCCGCTTCGGCCTCGAGCCGGGCGACGATCCCGTCCGCCGTATGCCGAGACGCTCGACCCCGCGGCGCCATGCGTCTCATCCCTTCTCCGGGCTAATCCTTCAGATAATACTCGACCGTCGTCACCACGCGGACGTTCTTGCGCTCGGGCGAGTTCGCGTCGCGGTCCGAGATCGAGAAGAGACCCTGCGTGGCGTAGCGGATCTTTCCCACTTTGCTCCCCGAATCGATCGCGAACTTCTCCGCCGCGGCGCGCGCGTTCTTCGTCGCCTCCTCGATCATCGCCGGCTTCACGTCGTTCAGGGCCGTGAAGAGGAACTCCGTCGCGCGTCCGTAGTTCTCGCCGGTGAGCACGACGCCCTTGCCGACGAGATCCCCCGCCTTCTCCATCGCCGTCTTGACGAGCTGCACCTTGTCGGACCGCAGCGTCACCGTGGCCTGAGCGACGTACCGGAACTTCGGGCCGCCCTCCCGGCCGTAGTACTCGGCCTGCGTGTCGCGGATCCGCGGCGAGGACAGCGAGATCTCGGACGCGTCGAACCCCGCGGCCGCGAGAAACTCGCGGATCGTCTCGCGCTTGGCCTCTATCTGGCGCTGGAGGTCGGCGAGATCGTTCGTCGCGATCTCGAAGCCGAGCGGCCAGATGGCGAGATCCGCTTCGACCTCGCGCTCGGCGAGGCCGCGCACGCTTACTGATCGCTGCGCGGCGCGGATCTCGAACAGCGCGTGGCTGAGGCTCATTCCGGCGATGCAGGTGCCGAGCCCGATCGCGATCCCGAGCACCGCGTAACTCCAGAAAGAATTTCGTTCCATGCGAACGCCCTCCCGTCGAATCGCCGCACGCCGCCGGGAACGGTCCGCGCTCTCGTGCGCACCGGACGCGTCACGGCGCGGGCGGCGGCAACAAATGTCTCCGACGGACGTATGATAGCCGTGGCGGCATCGATCGTCCAGCCGCTTATCGACGGCATCCGGTCGCGGAGGTCATCCATGAAGTCGAAACTCGGGATAATGAGTGCGCTGTGGCTGCTTGTCGGCGCCGTTCCGTTCGGCGGCCCCGGCCCGGCCTCGGCCGCCGAACCGGCCTCGCGTTACATCAACCTGCATGAAGGCAACGAGATACGGCTGCTCTTCGATTCGCTCGAAGGGGCTATCCCCGGGCGGATGGCCGAGGCGAAGGTTCCCGGCCTTTCGATGGCGATCGTCGATCGCGACGGCGTCGTCTGGGCGCGGGGATTCGGCGTCCGCTCCGCGGGCGGCTCCGCCCCGGTGACGACCGAAACGCTCTTCAGCGTCCAGTCGATCTCGAAGGTCGTGACGGCCACGGCGATCATGATAGCCGTTCAGGAGGGGCTCGTCGATCTCGACGCGCCGGTTTCCGCGTACCTCCCCGGCTTCACCGTTCACAGCCGGTACGAGGAGCGACCGGAGAAGGTCATGACGATCCGGCATCTGCTGAAGCATACGTCGGGGCTCGGGCACGAGGCGCCCGTCGGCAACAATTTTTCGCGCGGCGCCACGACGCTCGAGGATCACGTCCGAAGTATCGCCGATACGTGGACGCTGTTCCCCGTCGGGTCTCGTTACAAATACTCCAACCTCGGCATGGATCTCGCGGGGTATATCCTCCAAGCCGCGTCGAAAACGCCGTTCGAGGCGTACGTGGAGCGGAAGCTTCTCGCGCCGCTCGGTATCCGGGCGAGCACGTTCGACGCCTCTCGGATCGGGTCGTACGAGAACAGAGCCTGCGGCTCGCCGCCGGGCGACGCGGCGCTCGTCTACGAGCAGGGAATGATCCCCTGCGGCGGATTCTACGCGACGGCGAGCGAACTCGGCGAGATCGTCAGGCTCCACCTGAACGGGGGGACGGCCGGATCGAAACGCGTCCTCGAGGAGCGGTACGTCGACGCGATGATGAACGAACCGTTCGCGGTCGCGGGACAGCTCTACGGCCACGGTCTCGGCGTTTTTAAAATGAACCGCCTCGCCGGCAAAACGCTCCGGCGGCCGTTCGCCATGCACAGCGGCGGGGGGTTCGGCTTCGGAGCGAACGTGACGTGGCTTCCCGAATTCGGCGTCGGCGCCGTCGTCCTGACGAACTCACCGAACGCGGAGTTCGCGGCCGGCCTCGCGCATCGCGCGCTCGCGGCGATACTCGAAGCGTACGGGGCGTCGCTCGACACGTACCGCCCCTACGCGGATCTCGTCGAGGTGGACATCGACGACGAGAAGCTGAAACCGCTCCTGGGAACGTATACGCAGACGAGAGACCGGATCGAATTCTGCATACAGGACGGCACGCCCGGTTTCAAACTCATCGACGGCCGTTTCTTCGCCGCGCACTTCGTCGCGGAACGGGAGGCGTACATCGATATACCCGGAGCGGCGTACTCCACGCTCATCCGGTTCGTCCCGAACCTCGACGGCGCCGGCGCCTACCTCTGCACCGTGCACGACGGAGACGCGTACGCCTATTGCGACGGGCCGAACGACCCGCCCGGTCCGGACGATCCGCGGTGGGAACGCTACGTCGGCTCGTACGAATGGCTCGCCGGCGACGCTCCCGTCCTGACGACGAATATACACCGCAGGAACGGCTGGCTGTACCTCGAGGACATGAAGCTCGTCGAGCACGAGCCGGGGCTGTTCTTCCTGCCTCACGGCGAGTACGTCGACGCGAGGGGACCCGTTCCCATCGGGGGCGGGGTCGCCGGGCGCAGGAAGAATTGACGCGTCCGGCGGAGGCGCCGCGCCCAGCACGGCCGCCGGAGCGCTGAAACGGCGTCCGTTCTCAGCGGCGGAGCCTCCCGAGCCGCCAGAACAGCAGATAGAGGATCCCCGCGACCGGAAAGAGCGCGAACACCCAGCTCATCCCGGCGTCGCGCGTGGCGACGAATTCGACGAGCATGAACGCGGCGAATCCGCAGAGGATGAGCAATCCGCCCGCGAGCTCCCGCCACCAGCCGACGATGAGTCCGGCGACCATCGCGACGAACGCGACGGTGAGGAGCGATTCCCGCCCGGAGAGCTCCAACGGATTCGGGAACCCTTCCCCGATCGCCGTCATCGCGATGAAGATGAGGAGCACCACCGAGATCACGCGCGCGAACGACCGCACGAGGTAGATGAGGCTGATCTTTTCGAACGGCGTGAGTCTCACGATCGTTCCGACCCCCGCTACGCGAGCTCCTCGCGCACGTCCGCGCCGTCGCGCTTCACCACGCGGGCCGGCACGCCGACGACGGTGCAGTTCGGCGGCACGCTCTTCGTGACGACTGCGCCCGCGCCGACGACGGCGTTGTCGCCGATCGTTATGTCGCCGATGACGATCGCGCCGGCCTTGATCGACACGTTGTTCCCGATCGTCGGGCAGTCGTCGACGCCCGAATACCCGATCGACACCTGCTGGTTCACCCAGAAGTTCTCCCCGATCCGTCGCGCGCCGATGCCCGTGCTGAATCCGTGCTGGATGAAGCAGCCGGGGCCGATCTCCTCCGTGAAGATGTAGAGGCTCTCGAGCGGCCGGTAGAAGAGCTTCGCGATCTCGAGGAGCGCCTTCGTTCCGAGGCGCTTGTCCCGGCCGATCCGGTGGTAGAAGAGGTTCCGGAATTCCGGGCGGCGGACGAGGAGCCAGACGAAATCGCCCGCCGGCGCGGGCTCCGTCCCGCGGTCGCGGCGGAGCATCTCCATCCAGCGAGCGATGTCGCGCTCGATGACGGTCCGCGCGGGGCTCCCGCGCAGAAGCGCGCGATGAAACGCCGCCCGCGCTCTCCGCCATCCCCAGACGAACGATACGGCGGCTCTCGGATAGCCGTCACCCATGCGTCGAGCCTCCCGCGGGCGGCCGAACCCCGCCGCGCATATCAATCATATCGCCGTGCGGCGAGGCCCTTGTCCAGAACTTTCTTCCGCCGCGCCGGAGAACGCCATCTCCCGCGTCACCTGCACGAGACTGCGCACGAACCGCACCGCGGCGACCGCGGTGACGAGGAACACCAGCACGCCGCCCACGAACTCGAGGCTGACGCCCGGCACGTCGCGATACTGGGGAGCGATCGGGCTGTTCCACACGATCCAGAGGAGCAAGAGGACGACCGCGTCCCGCGCGAGATTCACCCAGGCGGAGTTCACGATGAATCGCACGCCGAGCGCGATGACCCCGCAGGCGAGCATGGAGAGGAACAGCACGGAGAAAAAGAGCGACGAGACGGGATGGAGCAGCGACACGGCGGGGCCGCCGTCGATCGTGAGGAAGAAGAGCGTTTGGTATCGCACGACGAAATACGTCGCGGCGGCGAACAGCGCGAGCAGGACGATGAACGAGCGTTTCGTCGGCCGGGTGAGCCGGCCCTCGTTTCGGCCGCGGGCGAAAAGTTTCGGCCACGGGAGCTTCAGATCCTGTTTCCGCTGCGTGACGAGCAGGAGTATGAACGCGACGAGGCCGAAGTCCGCGATGAACGCCATCGGCACGTAGAATATCCACAGATACGCGGGCATCCTCGGGATGATGAAGAACGGAAACATCGCGATGCTTCGATCGAAGAAGATCGAGGCGGCCATTCCGACGCAATGGACCGCGAACAGGATCCACGTATAGCGGAACAAATGCTTCCTGAATACGGGCGCGATGATCTCGGCCCCCTCGAGATACCGCGAGGCGACCTCGCGCGGCGTTCCGAAGGAGGCGATCGCCTTTTCGATCGAGCCCTCGGAAGAGTCGCCGTATTCGTCCGCGGCTTTTTCCAGAATGTGGCTCCGTATCTCGGCGATGATCTCCTTCGAGTTCCGTTTCACGGCGAGATAGCGATCGAGCTCCCCCAAGTACCGTTCGAGCTTATCGGACATCGTTTCCGCCTTCCATGATCCGTCTCAGGATCTCGATTTGCCGGGACCAGACCGCGAGCGCTTGCTCCTTCACGGCTCGGCCCCTTTCCGTAATGGCGTAGAACTTCTTCGGCCGGCCCTCGCTCACGTCCCACTCGCTCGCGATCCACCCGTTCTTCTCGAGCCGGCGCAGGAGCGGGTACAGCGTGTTCTCCTCCACGGCGTATCCCAGCCCCTCGAGGTGTTTCACCATCCGGTACCCGTACATCCTCCGCTCGAGGGAAGCGAGAACGAGCACCTGAAGGAATCCCCGGTTCATCTCCGTTTCGAACGCCTTGATGTCATCGACCATGCGAGCCGTCCTCATTTCCCCGCACCCGATATCGGTCCCAGTAACTGCGAGCCGGATTTCGATGCGGCTTCCTGTCCCCGCTGCATACTGTACGACTATAGCATACCGTATGTTGCACTGTATTTCAATAAAAATCGGTTTGTCTGTTATATTCATTAATATGAAGCCTTTATGCGATTAGGGCGTCAGTCGGCGGAGGATTTTCGCAAATCGTGAATAACGGATGCGTCGACCCAGTAGATATCGAAGAGGCCGTTTTTCGGCGCGCCGTAGAACGTTCTGATGCCGCTGAGCGTCAGCATCCCCTGAGCACCGGCGTCGATCTCGTTCGCCATGGTGGAGGCGAAAAAGAAATACCTCCCGTCCGGAGTGATCGACGGCGACATCGCCTGCGCGAGCGGCGGATTGATTTTTTCGCCGAGATGCACGCCTTCGCTCCAGCGGTCGTCGCCGTCGCGGAAGAAAACGTAATAATGAGCGAGCCCCTTCGTGATCTCAGGATCCTTTCCCGCGACGCACGCGACGAGGTAGCTCTCGTCGGGCGCGATGAAGGCGTTGTAGATCGTCCAGTCGCCGTTCACGGCGTCGGGGAGCGGCTCGGCCGCCGCGTACGAGCCTCCCTCGAAGCGGGCCCGGTAGATCCTGTCCCGGCGGGAGCCGTCCGGCCGGCGCGCGAAGTAGATCGTCCCGTCGCGCGTGAGAGAGGGGAAATACTCCTCGTCGACAGTGCTCACCGGCGCCTCGACGATGCGCGCCTCGCCCCAGGAGCCGTCCGCCGCGCGCTCCGACATCCAGATGTTCTGGTTCGTCCAGCCGGGTTTCGGCTCCTCGCCCGCGGGAGGCTTCGTGGAGAGGAAGTACACCCTGCCGCCGTCGGGCGAAAGAGCGGGCTCGAGGTAGAGGAACGCGAGATCGCGCGAGAAGGGCGCCACCTCGGGCTCCGTCCACCGTCCGCCGGCGAGGCGCGTGTGCATGATGACGGCCTGACGCCCGAAAACGAGACCGTAGAAGATTTCCCCGCCGTCCGGCGTCACGGCGAGGTCCCGCTCGTAGAGACCGGTCGAAACGACCCCCGGCGCGAAGAGCGCGGGCTCGGTTCCCGGAGGGGTCTGCCCGAGGTACGGGCCCCGCAGCGTCGGGAACTCGACGTTCGCCCCGCAGCCGTACAGCGCGGCGCACAAGGCGAGGGCGGATATTCGAGCGCGGCGTTTCATCGCACTATGTTCAACACCCGCCGTGGCCGATGGTGCCGTATTATTGACTCGAATAAGCACGAATATCGACGGCCCTGCGTTCCCGCGCCTCGCTCTGGATCGGCGGCCCCGCGTGCTCCCGTTGCGCCCCGGAACCAATTTGACTTTCGGTCGTATTCCATTCATATCTTTACTATTCCCGTGATTCGCGAAAAGGAGGAGCGATGAAATTCAACCGATTCGTCAGCGCCGCCGTCGTGGCCGCCGCGGCCGCGATCGCCGCGTGTCCGGCGCCGGTTCATGCGGAGCTCACGGCCGAGGAGACGCGGCTCAACGTCGAATCGTTCGAGTACATCTGGCGAACGATCCGCGATCAGCACTTCGATCCGACGCTCGGCGGGCTCGACTGGCGGGCCGTGCACGACGAGTTTCGTCCGCTCGTCGAAGGCGCGGAAACGACGGCGGAGGCCCGCTCGGCCATGCGCGGGATGATCGCGAAGCTCGGACAGAGCCATTTCAACATCATCGCCTCCGAGGCGTACGCGAGCATCGACTCGCCGGCGAAGAAGGGGGATCTCGGGGGCGCGACCGGCATCGACGTGCGCGTCCTCGACGGCGAGGCGGTCGTGGTGAAGACGCTTCCCGGCGCGCCGGGCGCCGAGGCGGGCGTGCGCCCCGGCTGGATCGTGAGGCGGATAGACGATACGGATATCCCGTCGCTCTTTCCGCCCATCGAAAAGGAGTTCGAGGGCAATCCGCGCAAGGATCTCTACCTCGCCCGGTCGGTCGTCGGGCGGATGCAGGGAGCGATCGGCGACACGCTGCGGATGACCTTCCTCGACGAGCGCGACCGGCCGGTCGAAAAGACGCTCGTGCTCGCCGAGCAGCGAGGAAAAAAGATCGTCTTCGGCAACTTCCCGCCCTTTTACCTGCGCACCGAGACGAAAACGCTCGAGGGCGGGATCGGCTACTTCACCTTCAGCGTTTTCTTCGATCCGCTGACGCTCATGCCCGCATACGAGGCCGCGATGCGGTCGTTCATGGAGGCTCCCGGCGTCGTCATCGACATCCGGGGCAACCCCGGAGGGATCGGCGCCGTGCCGATCGGCATGGCGGGATGGTTCATCGACGAGAAGAACCGCGACATCGGGACGATGCGCACGAGGGACAACACGCTCCGCTTCGTCGTCAATCCGCGGGCGAAGCTCTACCGCGGACCGGTCGCCGTCCTCGTCGACGGGTTCTCCGGCTCCTCGTCGGAGATCTTCGCGGGCGGCGTTCAGGGTTTTCCGCGGGTCAAAATCGTGGGCACGCGGACGGTCGGCGCCACGCTGCCGTCGACGGCGGAGCGGTTGCCGAACGGGGACGGCTTCCAGTACGCGACGGCGTCGTACGTCGCGCGCGACGGCACGGAGCTCGAGGGTCGGGGGGTCCTCCCCGACATCGAGGCGCGGCTCACCAGGGAGGCGCTGCTCGCGGGGCGCGACCCGGTGCTCGAGGCCGCGATTGACTGGATCGAGAGTCAGGAGTATAACGGGGGCAAATAGCTCCCGTTTCGATCGACCATGCATGGAGGTGCAGCGTACATGTTCACGATCCGTACCAAGGCGCTCGCAAGCGTCGCCTGCGCCGCGGCGCTCCTCGTTTCGCTCTTCGCCTTCGCCCTCGCCTCGCCGCCCGACAAGACGCCGACCGCCGAGCAGGTGCTCGACCGGTTCGTCGATGCGCTCGGCGGCGTGAAGGCCTTCGACAAGCTCACGTCCACCGTCACGAAGGCGACGCTGGCGATCCCGGCGATGGGCGTCACGATCGACGTCACGATCTACGCCGCGCGGCCGAACAAGTTCTACTCGCTCGCCGAATCCCCCATGATCGGAAAGATCGAGCGCGGCACCGACGGCTCGATCTTCTGGGAGAAATCGACGATGCAGGGCCCCCGGGTCCTCGAGGGAGAGGAGCTCGCGGACGCCATGCGCGACGCGAAGTTCGAGGGGCTCGCGTACTGGCGGAGCCTGTACGACTCGGTCGCGGTCTCGGGGCTCGATACGGTCGACGGCAGCCCGGCGTACGCGGTCATTCTGAAGCCGAAAGACGGCAAGCCCCGCACGTACGTGTTCGACGTGAAATCGGGGCTCCTCGTGAAGACGATCAACCTCGCCGTGACGCAGATGGGGGAGATACCGGTCGTCGGGTACGTCACCGACTACCGCCGGGACGGCGATCTGCTCCAGTCGTACAAGACGACGATGAAGGTCATGGGACAGGACCGCGTCATCACGGTCTCGGGCGTCGAGCGCAACGTCGCCATCCCCGACAGCGTCTTCGCCCTGCCGGCGGACGTGAAGGAGATACTCGAGGCGGCGAAGGAGGAGAAGAAGGAATAGCCGGACGCTACCGGTCCGCCCAGGCGTGCGCGGCGAGGAATCCGATCCGCGCGACGTCGGCGAGGATGTCCGGATTGATCCGGTAGATCGTGTCCCCCGTTTCGTGATAGTGCAGGTGCGGACCGTTCGAGAAGAACGCCGCGCACGCGGCGCCGTTCTGGAAGAACGGCGCGTAGTCGGAGGAGCGCACTCCGACCTCGCGTATGGGCCACTGGCGCCGCAGCGTTCCCACGAACCGGTCGGCGTTCTTGATCGTCTCGAGAAACTCCGGCGGCTCGACGGTGCATCCGTAGTTCGTCGCGTCCCCCTCGCCGTTCATGTCGAAATTGAACATCGCGTCCACGCGCGCGAACGGCGGCGGGAGGTGCTCCGCGAACCAGGTCGAGCCGATGAGCCCCTGCTCCTCCCCTCCGAAGAGAACGAAGACGACGGACCGCTTCGGCCGCTCCGCGAGACGCGAGAAGGCCTCGGCGATCTCCATCACGACGGCCGAGCCGCTCGCGTTGTCGTTCGCGCCGGGGAAGAGAAGCCCCGCGTGCCGCCCGCAGTGATCGAAATGCCCGCCGACGACGACGCATTCGCGCCGGAGCGCGGGATCGGAGCCCGCGATCCAGCCCACGACGTTGTACCCCTCGCCGTCCGGAACATGCCGCGACGAGACGCGGTACCGCGCGCTCGACGAAAGATCGAACGAGCGGGGGCGCTTCTCCTCCGCGAGAGCGCTCCTGAGGGAGGCCGCCGTATGTCCATCGCCCGCGAGGAGCGTGTCGGCCGCGCCATCGCCGATCATGGCGCCGACGAACCCGTCGAGCCAGTCGCCGTTCGGATGCGCGTTCACTTCGGGATAGACGTAGACGAGGCCGACGGCGCCCTTCTCCCGCGCCGTCGCCATGCGGCGGCGGTGGTGGTCGTATTCCGTGAAGGCCTTGTTTTCCCGGTCGGGCGTTCCGCGGAAGCAGAGAACGAGCTTGCCTCCCACGTCGATATCGGCATAGTCGTCGTAGCCGAGCTCCGGCGCCGAGATCCCCCATCCGGCGAAGACGACCGGGGCCGCGAGATCGCCGCTCGCCGTATAGAGGAGCGGCAGGAACTCCGAGCCGATGGCGAGCGCGCGCTCCCGCGGAGCCGCTCCGGGCGCGTGGAGAACGAACGCGAGCTCCGCCTCGTCGACGATCGTATACGGAGAGGGATAGGGCTGCAGGTATCCGCTCTCGGGGTCGACGGCCGCGAGCCCCCAGCGTTCGAAGCAGCCGGCCGCCCACTTCGCCGCCTCGGTGTACCCCTCGTGCCCGGTGAGCCTTCCATGAAATCGCGGCGAGCTGAGCGTCCTGCAGATCTCGTAGGGGTCCATCGGGCGGATGGATTCGTAGGCCGCGCGCAGGCGCTCAGGCAACTCTTCGGCTCGGCCGTCCGAAGAGCCGGTTACCGCGCCGGAGGCTGAGATCGCCGCGGCGAGCGCCGCGGCCGCAATCGATCTTCTCGTCATCGTTTCCTCTTTCTTCTGGTTCAAACCGGTCCCCCCGGCCGCCGGGCGGCCGAGACCTCTCTCCGGAGAGGGAGCTTCAATATACACCATCCGCGCCGCGGCCGCATCAGCGCGCGCGGAGCCGGGGAACACGGGTCTTCGGCGGGGGACGCGCGGGCCCGGGGGGGGCGGCGCGCGGGCGGCACCCGGATTTTTCCCCTTGACAGAATGATATCACAGTGATATCATATTAATATCAAACCGGAAACAGGGAGGTGCGTATGCAGACCGTTACCGAACGCAGGGCCTGGCGGATGAGCGGATTCCTCGGCCTCTTTCTCTTTCTCGCGTTCATCGCCGTCGACGTCTACGTGCTCCGCGCGGGCATCCTCGCAGACAACGTGAACGTGCTCTGGTTCTTCGTTCCCTTCACGCTTTTCTCCGTCATCTTCGCCACCGGCCTCACCGTCGTTCAGCCGAACGAGGCGCGCGTGCTCGTCCTCTTCGGGAGCTACACCGGATCGATCCGCGAATCCGGGTTCTACTGGGTGAACCCCCTGGCGTCCAAGCGGCACATCAGCCTGCGGATCCGCAACTTCAACAGCGAGAAGATCAAGGTGAACGATCTCCAGGGGAACCCCATCGAGATCGGGGCCGTCATCGTCTGGCACATCGTCGACACCGCGCGCGCCCTCTTCGACGTCGAGAACTACGCGCAGTTCGTCGACATCCAGAGCGAGACGGCGATACGCGCGCTCGCCTCGGAATACCCGTACGACACGCAGCGGGAGGACGAGACCTCTCTCCGCGGAAGCCAGGCCGAGATCGCCGATATGCTGAAGCGGGCCGTGCAGACGAGGCTCG
>DHHB01000037.1 GCA_002403075.1 bacterium UBP1_UBA4783
GTCGATACCTACACGATCGTCTATTATTCCTTCGAGCCGAACAGCTGGCAGGGGTGGACGCGTGTCGATAACACCGCGCAGCCGGACACGTTTTGGCACATCGAGGATTACCTCGAGCCCGAGCTTGCTGGTTTGCCGGGACCTATCGAGGGAACGAAGTCTCTCTGGTGCGGCGCGCCTCCCGGGCCTGCGAGCTATATGTGCCCGTGGCGGAACGCCCCCGGCTACGGGAACCTCTGGGATCAGTGCTACGGCTGCCGGGTGTTCAACATCTACGGTGGGGTGACTTTCTCCTACCGTATCCGCACCGATCTCGAGCCCGACCGGGACTTCGTTCGCGTGTACTACTACAAATCCTTTTTGGAGGACTGGATCGAGATCGCCTCTTACACCGGGGAGACGGATGTCGCGGCGAGCCATACCGTCAACTCGACCCTCGGGACGAAATTCCGCTTCCGGTTCACGTCCGACGCCGTTGGAAGCGACGAGGACGGCCTCTTCGATTCGAACGGCGCCGTGCATCTGGACGAGCTCACGATAAGGAACTGGGGCGAGGTCGTCGATTACGAGGATTTCGAGACGGGGACGGATGGCGCGCAGCGCTGCAACAGCTGGGGATGGTGGCCGGCAACCGAAATCGCCTGGCCGTTCGGCGGATTCTCGAAGCTGCGAGCCAATCTCCAAGATATCGATCCCTGCAACGAAAACATGACGACTCAGATCGCCTTTTTCGCCGAGGGCGGCTGTGAGCCGAGCGTTGATTATCCCGGGCTCTGCTCCACGCCGCCGTGCAGACCCGCCTCCTCCATGGGGCAATGGTCGGTCGCGTCGTGTCAAAACGAAATGGTCGTCTCTCCCGTCATAGACCTCACGAAATACTCCGCGGCGAAAAGCCACGTTCAAGACGCTGCGATTCCCGCAGGCGACCTCGCGAACCTCGGCCCCGCGCACCTCAGCTTCACGGTCTACAAGGATCTCCCGCCGGAGAACCTCGTCTTCTACACGTGGCGCGTGCGCGGCGTGGACGTCTCGGGATGCCGGCGGCTCTGGAGCGCGTTCGCGGGAGCGAGCGAGCGCGGAGAGCGGCCCGGTTACCAGCGGCTGACCTTCGACGTCGGCGCCTTCAGCGATTATTGCGATTCGATACAGGTGGCGCTCGGCGTCGTCGACATGTGCGACGCGTGGTACGGAGGAGCCTGCGCGGAGCACACGCCCGCGCCGTGGTTCGACAACGTGGAGATACGCCGCGCCGTTTCGCCCGACCCGCAGTGGTCATACTGGGCGGGGAACCTCTTTCAAGACAACTTCCCCGAAAACGAGTACGACTATCTCGCGAGCTTCGTGCGCGCAGACGCCGCGGTCGATATCAATCCGCCGGGCAACCCCGCGATACGCCCCGGGGATTCGGTCGTCGTCGAATGCCGGCCCGCGCGAGGCGGTCCCCTCGGACTCGATCCGGCGGGCGGCCCCGCGGTCTACCTGCACGTGAAGTGCACCGGCACGGGCGGCGCCCCGATCCCGCCCGATCTCGCCGGACCGGCGCTCGCCGGAACGTACGGCTCCTACAAGAGCGACGACGGCGTTTGGACGATCATACAGGGGGACAGCGCGCGGACCTCGGCCGGGATATCGCCAAGCGCCTACATGTTCGATCTCAACGACTCGCTCTTCCAGCGAGGGCATCTTGTCGAGTACTACTTCACGGCGCGGGACGCATCGGGCCTCGAGTCGTCGTTGCCGCGCTGGGCCCGGTCGTACGGCCCCTACTTCGAGTTCACGTGCCTGCCGACGCTCGGGAGCGACATCCTCTTCGTCGACGATTACGACGGGATCGGGTGCTTCCAGGGATCGGTCGAGATGTATTGGAAGCACGCATTCTGGACAGGGAAACTGCTGCACGATCGATACGACGTGAACGCTCCGAGCTCGCTCGTTTCGAACGGCCCGGGAAGCCGCGCGAAGAACTTCCATCTCACGAGCGTGTACAAGATGATCATTTGGGACAGCGGCGATCTCGTATGCGGAACGATCAGCGAGGGCACGCTCTACAGCGATAAGAGCAACGACGCTCAGAGGCTCGTCGACTGGATGAGCCTCTCCGAGCACACGTGCGGTCTGTGGATCTGCGGCGACGACATCGTGTACGATCTCGACGGATCGACGGCCGCTTCCGCGTTCAGCCTTTTCAACGCGTGCGGCGTCTACTTCGTCGCGACGAGCTTCTTCGATGCGACCGGCGGCAGTACGAGCGGAGGCGTCGCGAGCCCGCTTCTCACGGGCCACTCCGACGCGGGCATCTTCGTCCATGGGGGCGTGCCCGACAAGTTCTACGCGTACGGCGACTGTCCGGTTATCAACCGGTTCGATTGCCTCGGGAAGATGGGCACCGGCAAGCACGCCCTGAGCTATCCCGACTACGGGAGCAACCACTACTACGCCGCGGTCGCGAACGAAACGACCAACAACGGCGGCTATCCGGTCCGCACAATGTGGTTCGGATTCAGCTTCCAGTACATCCGCGACGACGTCAATGCGACTACGCTCGACCGTGTCGAGATCGCGATGGACGTTTGCGACTGGATGCAGATACCGTTTTCGAGAGATATCCCTCCCCCCGTGGACGCAGGAGATCTCCCTTGCGCCTTCGCGCTATCGCAGAGCTTCCCGAACCCCTTCAACCCGTCGACGACGATCCGCTACGACCTGAAGGCGAAGGGGCTCGTGACGATCAAGCTCTACGACGTCTCGGGACGTCTCGTGCGGACGCTCGTGGACGGGATCAAAGACGCCGGAAGCTACTCGGCCGCATGGGACGGGAGGAACAACCTCGGTTCCGCGGCCGCGAGCGGGATCTATTTCTGCAAGATGGAGACGGGGGGTTGGAGCGCGACGCGCAAGGTCGTGATGTTGAGATAAATCAATGGGGGATCATTTCCAGCGAATGGGGGCGATGGATATGAAGAAAGCATTAGTACCGATCGTTCTCGCGACGGTTCTCGTCGCGGTGTATGCCGCGCCCGTCGGCGCGCGGGAACCCGTGCGGCCGCAGCTCCGCTTCGAGCGGCCGTGGTCGCCCGAGGAGTTTCCGGAGATCGCCGATCCGGGGCTTCGCGGACTCTACGAAGAAGCCGCGGTCGACACCTACTGCATGGTCTGGTACGACTTCGAGACGAACAATTGGCAGGGGTGGACGCGCGTGGATCTCACGGAGCAGCGGGGAGTCTTTTTCCACGTGGACGATTTCGCGGGGCTCGGAGGAGGGAGCTTCGGGTTGCTCGCGCCGATCGAGGGGGCGAAATCGATGTGGTGCGGCGCGCGGCCGAACGCGGGGGATCCGTATTTCTGCGCGTGGCAATCAGCGCCGGGATACGGACATGCTTGGACGCAGCTCCTCACGACGGGCGCGCGGAGCTTCGTGGGCGCGATCACGTTTTCGTACGAAATCGTATGGGATTCGGAGACCGGATACGATTCCACGGTCGTCGAGTACGACGCTGGGGGCGGGAACTGGGTCGAGCTCGCCTCGTACACGGGGCGCGGGGATGCGAGCGCGTCGCATTTCATACCTCTCACTGCGGCGGCGACGAAACTGCGGTTTCGGTTCGCGTCCGATGGGGCATGGGACGACGAGGATGGAATCGTAGATACGGACGGCGCCTGCATCGTCGACGCGGTGCTCGTATCCGATGCGGGCGGGTTCGTGAGCTTCGAGAATTTCGAGAGCGCGCCCACGGGTGCGACGAGCGCGGGCATATGGACGGCCGAACCGAAACCCGCGTACGGAAAATATTCCGGCCTGAGGAGCAATTTGCGCGACGAGGATCCGTGCGGAGAGAACCTTGGGAGCCAAATCGTTTTTTGGATCGGCTCTCCGCATCAAAGCTCGATCTACCCGGGACAGTTCGACACGCCTTTCTGCCTCGGCTCGGGGGGCCACGAGGCGCCCTGCCAGAACGAGGCGGTCTATTCGCCGTATATCGACATGACGAGATATTCGACGAACCGCAACCACGTGCAGAACGCCGTCATTCCTCCGGAGGAGCTGCCCCTGCTCGGCGGCTGCCGGTTGCGCTTCACCGTCTATCGGGATATGCCCTTGAGGAACCTCGTGTTTTACCAATGGGCCGTGAGAAAGATCGTCGACGGCTGCCCGGGGAAATGGCGGGATTTCACCTTCGGGTACTACGCGGACGACGGCGTGTACGCGCACATCAATCTGGACGTGAGCCACTTTCTCAGCGGCGACGATCCGGTCCAGATCAGGCTCGGCGTCGTCGACATGTGCGACCAATGGTATCTCGTAAACGGCGATTGCGCGGAGCATACGACCACGCCGTATTTCGACAACGTGCGCCTCTACCGCTACAGCACATCAGGTCCGCAGTGGGGATACAGGGATCTCGACCTCTTTCAGGACAACTTCCCCACGCAGGAGCTCGACCTCGAGAGCATCGTGAGAGCGGACGCCGCGAACG
This sequence comes from bacterium UBP1_UBA4783, assembly GCA_002403075.1. GTDB lineage: Bacteria > Krumholzibacteriota > Krumholzibacteriia > Krumholzibacteriales > Krumholzibacteriaceae > SSS58A. The sequence continues at coordinate 4,476 of DHHB01000037.1, forward strand.
ACATCAACTGGAGCAGCAATCCGGTCATTCGCCCGGGGGACTCGATCGTCGTCGATTGCGCCTCGCCTCTCGGGGGCGGCATCGCGGCCGACCCGGTCTTCGGCGGTCCGGCGGTGTACCTCCACGCGAAGTGCGAGTACATCGGCCCCGCGCCCGCGAAGCCGGACCTCGCGGGGCCCGCCCTCGCTGGGAGCGTATTGAGCGGGTCGCCTCCGGCGCCCGTGAGCTTCAACTACGTGAGCGACGACGGCGTCTGGACGAAGATCCAGTGCGCCGAGGCGCGCACGAGCGGCGGCTCGGTCGTCCCGGACAAGTACATGGTCGATCTCAATGACGCGCTCTTCACGCGCGGCTACATGATCGAATACTACTTCACGGCCCGGGATAACGCCGGCGTCGAATCGGCTCTCCCGCGCTACGCGCGCTCGGGGTCGCCGTATTTCGAGTGGACGTGTCTCCCGACATTGAACAGCGACGTGCTCTTCGTGGACGACTTCAGCGGCCGCGGATCGTTCGCCGGGGCGGTCGAGCAATACTGGATGCCGGTGTTCGACGCCGTGCTCCCTCCGCCGAACAACAACGTCGACAAGTACGACGTGAACGCCCCGAGCTCGGGCGTCTCGAACGGCCCGGGAAGCCGCGCGAAGAACGCTCATCTCGCGAGCGCGTATCGTAGTATCGTCTGGGACAGCGGCGATCTCTCAACTTGCACGATCAGCGACGGCACGAGCGATTCCGATAAGAGCAACGATGTCCAGATGCTCATCGATTGGATGAACCTCTCCGGACACGGCTGCGGTCTCTGGGTCTGCGGGGACGCCGTCGTGTACGATCTCTCCCATTCGTCCTCTCCGGCGGCCGCCCAGCTCGTGGGGACGCGGTGCGGCGCGAATCTCGCCGCGTGGAGCTACTTCAATGAAACGGGCGGCTACACGGGCGGCGGCATCGTCAATCCGCTCGTCACCGGCCACGCCGACGCGGGCGTCTTCGTCCACGGCGGGGTGCCCGACAAATTCTACGTCTATGGCGGCTGTCCTCTCATCAACCAGTTCGACTGCCTCGAAAAGACGGGCACCGGGGCATACGCCCTGAGCTATCCCGATTACGGAGGCACGAGCTACTATGCCGCCATAGCGAACCAGACAACCAACGTCGGCGGCCATACAGTTCGGACCATGCTGTTCGGCTTCAGCTACCAGCACGTCCGCGACGACGTGTTCTCGTCGCCGATCGACCGGTTCGAGATCGCGCGGGACATGTTCATGTGGATGAACTGCGCGACGAACCCCGATGTCACCGACGCGAAGACCCCGCTCGTCTACGCGCTCGCCCAGAACTTCCCGAACCCCTTCAACCCGTCGACGACGATCCGCTACGACATGAAGGCGAAGGGGCTCGTGACGATCAGGCTCTACGACGTCTCGGGACGTCTCGTGCGGACGCTCGTGGACGGGATCAAAGACGCCGG
>DHHB01000070.1 GCA_002403075.1 bacterium UBP1_UBA4783
GAGCTCACGATGCCGTGGAATCCCGAGCACGCGCCGCAGGCGACCGTGATGAACACGATGGGGATGACGGGCTTCGCGTTGTCTATGCTCAGAAGACCGTCGAGGTTGAGCGCAGGGTACCGGACGGCGTATCCGCCGAAGATCGAGCCGAGCAGCGCGACGGCCATCGTCAGGTAGAGGAACCATCCGCCGAGGTAGCCGCGCGGCTGGAGGAGGAGCCACATCGGGACGAGGGAGGCGGCGAAGCAGTAGACGAGGAGCGCGACCTCCCACGATTTGACCGGCACGGAGAGAAGCGCCGCCGAGACGGAGGGGGGGAGCTTCGTGCCCGCCCAGATGACGAGCAGCACGAGCGGAACGAAGATCGCCGTCGCCGCGCCGAGCCCGATCCTCGTCCGCCTGAGCGCCACCCCCATGAGAACGCCGGCGACGAGATAGAGCACGGAGCTCGCCGCCACGCCGGGGCCGAACGCTTCGGATTCGCTGACCGTCCGGAAGGTCTGGGCCGTGATGTCGGTGAAGGCGATGATGACGTAGACGAGGGCGAACCAGACGAAGACGAGAAAAAGGACCCAGCTCGTGCGCGACATGTAGAGCCGGACGATCTCTCCGATGGAGGTGGCCCGGTGCCTCACCGAGGCGAACATGCTCGCGAAATCGTGCACGCCTCCGACGAAGATCGCGCCGAGGAGTATCCAGAGGAGCGCCGGGAGCCAGCCGAACCAGATGCCCGCGAGGATCGGCCCCACGATGGGGCCGGCCGCGGCGATCGCCGAGAAATGCTGGCCGAGGAGCATCGAGGCCTTCGCGGGCACGAAATCGACGCCGTCGTTCGCTTCGCAGGCCGGCGTCGGCCGGGAATCGTCGATCCCGAGCCGCCGCGCGAGAAACCGTCCGTAGAAGAGGTAGCCGGCTCCGAGCACGGCCATGGAGACGAGAACCACGGTGAGGATCATGCGGCTTCCTTCCCCGCGACGCGCGTTCGCGCGACGGACGCCGCAGAGTAAACCACAAAAGCGTGGCGCCGGTCTAGAGGAGGATTCGCCGGCTTGACCGCCCGCCGGCCGTGCACTACGATGGCCGTGCCGCGGACGCGACTGCGCCGCGTGCGGGTTCACGAATTTTTCGACGGAGCGATAACGATGCGCACACGTTCAATCGGCGTGTTCCTCCTCGCCGCGCCGATCCTCTTCTCGGTGGCGGCCCGGTCCCCGTCACAGATACCGAGCGCCGCAGTTCTTCGCGACGGTCTCGCGCTCCCCGTGCCCAAAGGCTACGCCGAGGTCGTCGTCGCCCCCAATCCCGTCGAGGCGGCTCTCGCTCTCGGGCTCTGGAAGGCCCCGCTCGCGGGGCAGGCCGCCGTCTGGCCGGACGGATCCGCGTCCCAGTGGCGCGCCGTGGCCGCCGGCGATCGGGGATGGTTCACGGGCGACGTTCTCGAGGGCTGTTACCTGTGGGCGCCCCTCGACGCGAAGCGTGGAGCGGTGATGATCCTCCGGGCGAGGGGGCACGAGATGGTGTACGTGAACGGCGCGCCGCGCGCGGGAAACCCGTACTGCCTCTCGGACGAGCGCGAATCGTGGCAGCCGGATTTCGATTACTCGCTCCTTCCGGTCGATCTCAAGAAGGGGAGGAACGAGTTTCTTTTCCGCTGCGCCCGCGGCGCCCTCAAGGCGGAGCTCTACCCGCCGCCGAAGCCGGTGTTCCTGAACGGGCGCGACGCCACGCTGCCGGATCTCGTCGCAGGGGAGGAGATCCGGACCGACGGATCGATCGTCGTCGTCAACGCGACGTCGAAGCCGCTCCGCGGGCTCGTCGTTCGCGCGAGGATCGCGGGAGGCGCCGAGGCGGAGACGCACGCGCCGCTCGTCGAAAAGCTCACGGTGCGGAAGATCCGGTTCGCCCTCGAGGGCCCGGCGCGGGAGGCCGCCGGCGCCGCCGCCCTCGAGATCGCGCTGTACCGGAACAGCGGCTCCGACTTCGAGAAGCTGGATGAAATCTCGCTCGATCTGCGGGTCGTCGAGCCCGGCGAAGTCCGCAGGGAGACCTTCGTGAGCGCCGTCGACGGAAGCGTCCAGTATTACGCGGTCAATCCGGCGGGCCCGGCGCCGGCCGGCGCCGCCGCGGGGGAGGGCGGCCCGAAGGCGCTCGTCCTTTCCCTCCACGGCGCGTCGGTCGAAGCGTTGAATCAGGCTGCGTCCTACGCGCCGAAATCCTGGGCGCACGTGGTCGCGCCGACGAACCGGCGCCCCTACGGCTTCAACTGGGAGGAATGGGGGCGTCTCGACGCGCTCGAGGCGCTCGATCGCGCGGCGGAGCGCCTCCGGATCGATGGGGACCGCGTCTACCTCACCGGCCACTCGATGGGAGGCCACGGCGCGTGGCACCTCGCCTCGCTTTTTCCCGACCGGTTCGCGGCCGCCGGACCGAGCGCGGGATGGATATCCTTCTGGACGTACCGCTTTCGCGGCGCGAACCTCGCCGACACCTCGGCAGTCCGCCGGATGATCAGGCGATCGACGACGCCGAGCGAGACGTTTCTCCATACGGAGAACCTCCGCGGGATGGGCCTCTACATACTTCACGGAGGCGCCGACGACAACGTGCCGCCGGAGGAGTCGCGCTCGATGGTCGATTCGCTCGGGGCGTTCCACCGCGATTTCACGTATCACGAGGAAGCCGGCGCCGGCCACTGGTGGGACCGTTCGGACGAGCCCGGCGCCGACTGCGTCGACTGGGCGCCGATGTTCGATTTCTTCGCGCGGCACGCGCGGCCCGGTCCCGGGCGCGTCCGCGAGGTTCGTTTCGCGACCGCGAACCCCGGCGTTTCGGCCCNNCCGATTCGATCCGGGACTGAACCGCTTCTCCGGCACGACGAGAAACGTCTCGAGGCTCGCCGTCGATCTCGCGGCGACGCGTCCGGACGCGCCGGTCGTGATCGAGCTCGACGGCCAGACCCTGCGCCACGCCGACCGCCGCGAGGAGGGGGATCGGCTATGGCTCTGGCTCGCGAGGGGGCGGTGGAGCGTCGGGGGCGAGCCGTGGGCGGAGCACAAGGGCTCGCACCGCTACGGGACGTTCAAGGAGGCGCTCCGCAACCGCGTCGCGTTCGTGTACGGGACGAGGGGGAGCCGCGAGGAGAACGCGTGGGCGTACGGGAAGGCGCGGTTCGACGCGGAAAAGCTCTGGTATCAGGGGAACGGGTCGGTCGAGGTCGTCTCCGACGCCGAGTTCAGACCGGCGGCCGATCCCGATCGGAGCGTCGTTCTCTACGGGAACGCCTCCACCAACGCCGCGTGGAAGGCGCTGCTCGGGGAAAGCCCCGTGCAGCCGCGCACGGGCGAAATAGCCTTCGGCGGGCGGACGATCCGGGGAACCGATCTCTGCTGCGTCTTCGTCCGCCCGCGCCCGGGCAGCCGCACGGCGGGCGTCGCGGCGGTCTCGGGCACCGGCGTTCTCGGCATGCGGATCGCGAACCGGCTGCCGTATCTCAGCCCGGGCGTCGGGCTCCCCGACTGCGTGGTGTTCGACCGGCGGGTTCTCACGCAGGGGGACGCCGGCGTCCTTCTCGCCGGTTTCTTCGGTCTCGACTGGAGCGTCGACGGAGGCGAGTGGGCCGGCCCGGCGCGGTGAGATATTTTCCAGTTTATTCCGGATCGAATGCGGTGTAGAATACGATGCAAGCGGTACATTCCCGTCGGTTCTCGATCAAGGAGGTTATCCATGGGTTCACGCGCCGGCACCCTTGTGCTCGCGACGGCGGCGTTCCTCGCTCTTTCCGCGATCCCCGCGGCGGCGCAGCTCGGCGATCAGCTGTCGTCCTATTCGGGCGCGAACGCGGAGGGCTATCTCGGACCGCTCGCGGACGCCATCGGTACCGATCTCAACACCGGGATCTTCCGCACCGCCCATATTCCGAGAATGGGGCCGCTCGTGCGTTTGGAGATCCAGATCATGAGCGTCCTGTTCTCCGACGACGACCGGATGTTCAACGCCGTCACGGAGGGCGGATTCAGTCCCGAGCAGCGCGTCGCCGCGCCGACCATCGTCGGCCCCGGCGAAGCGGTGACGGTTGAGGGGGACGGCGGCACGCAATTCTCCTTCCCCGGCGGTTTCGACCTCAACTCGTTCGCCCTTGCCGTGCCGCAGCTTCGGATCGGCGCCGTGATGGGCACCGAGCTCATCGTCCGGTACTTCGCGGCCAACGTGGGGGACGACGATCTCGGAAAGATCAGCCTCTTCGGGATCGGCGCCCGTCACAGCGTTTCTCAACACTTCGGTCCCGCGCTTCCGGTCGACATCGCGGCGGGTTTCTTCTGGCAGCAGCTCAAGCTCGGCGAGGACGAGCAGGGCAACGACATCATCGCGTCGAACGCGTTCTCGTTCGGCGTGCAGGCGAGCACTGAGGTCGTGCGCTTCGTCGTTCCGTACGGAGGACTCTCCTACGACACCCACTCGGCCGAGGTCACCTACGAGAGCGAAGCCTCGGGCTCCGAGGAGACGGTGAACCTCGATTTCGAGAAGAGCGACACCATGCATCTCACGCTCGGGGTCATGTTCGATCTCCCCGTGTTCAAGGCCTTCGCCGAGTACAACGTAGCTTCCCAGAACAGCTTCGCGTTCGGGATCGGATTCGGCTTCGGCGGCTGAAACGCGGAATACAACGACAAGGAGCGGGATGATTATGAAGCGAACGACGAAAGCGGCGATGCCGATCCTCCTGCTCGCGGGGATCGCGGTCCTCTCGGGCAACTGCATCATGGAGGATCGCGTGGTCGAGATCGTGCTGAGCGACTCGACGTGCGCGAATTGGAGCGAGAATCACCAGTCCGCGAACTACGCGAGCGAGGTCACGATCGATTACGCGGACGAGATCAACCGGATCCTCGAGGACGAGGATCTATCGCGCGAGGATATCGTGTCGGCGCATCTCGTGCGCGCGAGCTACGGCGTCACGGAGTTCTCGCAC
>DHHB01000071.1 GCA_002403075.1 bacterium UBP1_UBA4783
CTCCTCGAGACCGGCAAGGAAGCGAAGAAATCGCGCAAGGAGATCGAGGAGGCCATCCGCAAGGATCTTCCCACGATCGTCATCGCGAATCCGTCCTTCGATTTCCGCAGCATGTTCGGCGACGCGCAGTCGGTGCGCGTGCAGCTCATCGGAAAATCGAGCGAGCACCTCGCCGAGCTCTCTCGCGACATCGCGTGGACGATCGAGCGCGTTCCGGGCTTCAAGGACGTCCGCTCCGAAGCGGAAACGGGCGAGAAAGAGGTTCAGGTGGTCGTCGACCGCGAGCGGGCCCGCCAGCAGGGCTTTTCAGCGGCCGATGTGGCGCAGGTTGTCTCGGCGGCCATGCGGGGGATCGACCTTCCGCGTTTCCGAGGCGCCGAGAGCGAGATAGACGTGCGTCTCGAGTTTCAGGACAGCGACCGCCGCACGCTCGCGCAGCTCGAGAACGTTCCGCTCATGGGCCGCGGCGGCGATCCCCTCACGCTCGCATCCGTCGCCGATTTCTCGGTCCGCCCCGGGCCGCGTTCCATCCGCCACGAGAACCGCACCACGTCGCTCAACGTCACCGCCAACCTCGACGGCATCACGATGGGCGAGGCGCACAAGCGCATCGCCGCCGCGCTCGGTGGCTTCCATTTTCCGCCCGGCTACACGTGGAACTACGGCGAGGGCTTCCGCCACGAGCAGGAAGCGCTCAACTCGATGCTCCTCAACCTCGCGCTCGCGCTCGCGCTCATCTACTTCGTCATGGCCTCGCTCTTCGAATCGCTCCTCTTCCCCGCCGCCATCTGGACGCAGATCCTTTTCGCCGTCGTCGGGGTCTACTGGTTCTTTCTCGCGACGGGCACCACGATGACGATGATGGGGATGATCGGGATCCTCATCCTCATCGGCGTCGTCGTCAACAACGGCATCGTGCTCGTCGACCACATCAACCGCCTGAGGGAGGACGGGCTTTCGCGGGAAGACGCGATCACGCGGGCGGGCCGGGACCGCATGCGGCCGATCCTCATGACGGCGGCGACGACGGTTTTAAACCTCCTGCCGCTCTCCGTCATAAAGACCTCGATCGGCGGGAGCGGGGGACCGCCCTACTTTCCGATGGCCCGCGCGATCGTCGGCGGCCTCACCCTCTCGACCCTCGTCACCCTGCTGCTTCTGCCGACGATCTACATCCTTCTCGACGACGCGCGCGAGTGGTCGCGGCGCATACGCGCCGAGGCGCGGATCGCCCGCTGAATACCCTTCCCAGTCAGGGCAAGGGCCGCTACAATCCCCCGTCATGGAGGATCTCCTGCGCAAACGCACGATACGACTCGCGGTTCTCGGCGCGATGCTCGCTCTCTGTCCGCCGAGCGGAGCGTCCGCCCGCGCGGCCGCGACTCCGGGCCGCGAAGCGAACGGCGGGGATCCGCCGTACCGGCTGAGCGGCCGGCTCGACGGATGGATCTCGGCGGCCGCGGTTCTCGCCGTCGCCGGCGCCGCGGCCGTCGAGGGGCGTTCGCGGGATATGACCCTCGGGGAGATCGAAGCGCTGTCGCGGAGCGACATCAACGGATTCGACCGGGGCGCGGCGTACAGCTACAGCGAAAACGCACGGGCGGCGAGCAACGTTCTCCTCGCGGCGGTCGTCGCGGCGCCCCTCGCCCTGGCCGTGGACGACCGGGCGCGAGGCGGCTGGGGGATGGTTTCGGCGATGTATCTCGAGACGATCGCCTTCGCCGCGGCGATTCCGTCGTACGCGAAGGCGTCGTTCGATCGCATCCGTCCGCAGGTGTACAACCCCGACGCGCCGATGGACGTGCGCCTCTCTGACGAGCCGAGATGCTCGTTCTTCTCGCGCCACGCGAGCGTCGCCTTCGCCTCGGCGGTGTTCCTCTCGACCGTGCACGACGCCTATCGTCCGCATTCGGGAGCCCGGCCGTACGTATGGGCGGCGTCGCTTCTCGCCGCGGCGTCGGTCGGCGCAGCTCGGTGCGGGGCGGGAAAGCATTTTCCGACGGATGTCGTCGCGGGGGCGGTCGTCGGAGGCGCCGCGGGCTGGCTCGTTCCGCGCGCGCACCGGGCGGGCGGCGGAGATATCGCGCTCGCGCCCCTCGCGCCCGGAGGCGGGATCGGCGTCACGGTAGAGCTTCGATTCTAGCGGATCGCCGCCGTCAGAAGGGATCCGGCACCTCGACGTCCATCGAGGTGACGACCTGTATGTACATGCAGGCCCGCCAGTCGAATTGTATCGGGTCGGCGACGCTCGGCGGCGGCAAGACGCCGCTGTTTCCCACGCTGAAGACGAGAACAGGATTCGCGCCGTCGATGAAGTCGGCGAGCGCCCGGTTGATGACGCCGACGCCGCCCGCGTCCAGCGGCGCCGGGATATTTTCCCCGAGCGCGCCTTCGACGGATAGGGTCACGTAATCGAAGAGAACTTCCGGGCCGTCGGAGACGTCGCCCCGCCGAACCGTCACCGATCCCGTAATGGTCCAGTCGTGGTTGTGCGAGAACTCCGTGACGCCGTAGCTCGCGCGCACGAGATGCGCCGACACGATATCCTCGCGCGATAGATCCTCGTCCTCGAGGATCCGGTTGATCTCGTCCGCGTAATCGATCGTGACCTCGCTCGCGTAGTTCGCGGACTGGTGATTCTCGCTCCAATTCGCGCACGTCGAGTCGTTCAGCACGATCTCGACCACGCGATCCTCCATGATGCAGTTGCCCGAGAGGACCGCGATCCCCGCGAGCAGGAGGATCGGCATCGCCGCTTTCGTCGTTCGCTTCATAATCATCCCGCTCCTTGTCGTTGTATTCCGCGTTTCAGCCGCCGAAGCCGAATCCGATCCCGAACGCGAAGCTGTTCTGGGAAGCTACGTTGTACTCGGCGAAGGCCTTGA
>DHHB01000101.1 GCA_002403075.1 bacterium UBP1_UBA4783
TCGTCGAGGGCGACGTTTCGTTCGAGAGGCTCGGGATGGAGGAGGCCCGCTACCGCGATCTCGCCTCGAGGGTGACGCGCATCGTTCACTGCGCGGCCGCCGCGCGATTCGACCTGCCGCTCGATGAGGCGCGGCGGACCAACGTCGGTGGCACCCGGAACATCCTCGATTTCGGAAGAGCCTGCGGCGGGCTCGAGCGGATCGACTACGTCGGCACGGCGTACGTCGCGGGCAAGAGGGCCGGCGTCGTTCGCGAGGACGAGCTCGATCTGGGCCAAGAGCACCACAACACGTACGAGCGCAGCAAGATGGAGGCGGAGGTGCTCGTGCGCGAAAGCATGCGCGATCTTCCGATCGCGATCTCGAGGCCGAGCATCGTCATCTGCGACTCGCGCACGGGGCGCGCATCGAGCTTCAATGGGTTCTACCGGGCGCTGAGGATGTACCGGCTCGGCGTCTTGAAGGTGCTGCCCGGAAACCCCTCGACCGCCATGGATCTCGTTCCGGTCGACTACGTGACGGAGGCGATATTCGCCATATCCGGCCGTCCGGCGAGCCTCGGGATCTGCCACCATCTGACCGCCGGTCCCCGCAACGCGACACGCATCGACGAGATCGCNNGAGTTCGCCGCATTCGTCTCGAGGATGAAGGACGGGCTGAGCGAAAAGGAGCTCGGCATGTTGAACGAGATCGCGCTGTACGCGCCGTACCTCGCGGGCGGGCCCGAGTTCGACGGATCGAACGCCGTGTCGGCGACGGGGCTCGAGGCGCCCCCCGTCCGCTCGTACTTCGAGAAGATGGCCGGATATATCGAGGCGGCGGAGCGGCGGTGATTCCCGGCGGCGTCGGATCGCGCGGCCGCCTGTTCGCGTTCCCATCTCGCGTTCCGCTTCGCCCGCCACTTTCAGGGCGGATTGTGCTACTATTCCGTCCCGGAGGATCGCAGATGAAGCCCCGGCCCAATCATCGAATATACATTCAAGCTCTTCGCCGGATGACGCCGGACGAGAGATTGCGCAAGGCGTTCGAGCTTTCGGATCTCTGCCGGGCCCTCTTCCTGCACGGCTTGCGGAAAAGGTTTCCCGAATTGCCGGATGCCGAATTGATGAGGATGTACCGGGAGCGTCTGGACAAGTGTCACAACAGGAACTACTGAAGAGGGTCGTGGAGACTCTCCGCGACCTGAAGATCGACTATATGGTGTCCGGCTCGATAGTCTCGAGTCTGCAGGGAGAGCCGAGAGCGACGCATGATATCGACATCGTCGTGGCGGTTCCCTCGTCGTCTGCGAAGGATCTGGCGGCCGCCTTTCCGGCTCCCGGCTACTATCTCTCCGAAGAGAGCATCCTCGAAGCCCTCGACTCGCGCGGCATGTTCAACCTTATCGACGTCGATAGCGGCGACAAGATCGATTTCTGGATGCTGACGGATCGTCCGTTCGACGCGTCCCGCTTTCGGCGCAAATACGTCGAGAATGTCATGGGAATGCGGATCGCCGTATCGACGCCGGAGGATACCATTCTCATGAAGCTCCTTTGGGCCAGAGAATCGGGCGGAAGCGAAAAGCAGTTCACCGATGCGTTGCGCGTGTTCGAAGTCCAATACGCGAAACTGGACCTCGATTATCTTCGTGATTGGGCGCGTCGCCTCGATATCCATTCGCTCCTCGAGAAGGTCGAGGAGGAGGCGGATACGCTCTAGACGCGTTTACCCGGAGCCCGCGTCCCCGGCGCCTCGAAACGACCCCGGAAACAGCTCGATGAAACGTTCCCGAGAGGGGAGCATATAATATGAAACGAGGCCGCCGTCACCCAGGATTCGAATTCCCCAATCCCGAGATTCTGGCGACCTCGCTTACCGCCTGCTGCCGACGGTCCCCTCCGGTGCAGCAGCGACAAATCCATCGGACAGGCCGTCCGGTGAAATTCCCTCACCTTCGCAAGGTGCATTTGGCATTCCATAATTCGAGCGTCTATTGCAAATGGATAATGCTCTGGAGCGCAACGAGTTAAGAATTAGATGCGGATCGGAAACGTTCCAATAATGCGCATAATCGGCGCGCATGTGCGCAAATTATGCGCGGTTGCGCCAGCCGGGTTCATGGATTTCGAGAAGCCATTCTATGATGCGGCTTCGGATTTGTCCGACGAGAAGCCGGCGTTGATTCCGTACTGCTTGAGCTTGTTCTGCAGCGTTCTTCGTCCGATTCCGAGGGCCTCCGCCGCCTTCGTCCGGTTGCCGTCGAGCCTTTCGAGCGCCGCGACGATCGCCTGCCGCTCGAGGTCCTGCAGCCGGAGAGTAGCGAGCTCCCGCTCCTCCTCGGGACGATGATGGAGCAGCAGCCGCACGTCCGCCGCGTCGATCGTCCGGCCCGGCGCCGTCAGCGCGAGCCGCTCCATGCAGTTTCTGAGCTCGCGGAGGTTTCCCCGCCACGGATGTTCCTCGAGCGCGGCGATCGCGCCCTCGGTCAGGATCATCTCGCGCGAGTTGTTTCCGCAGGCGCAGGTCCGCAAAAAGTGCTTCGCGAACTCCCGTATGTCTTCCCTCCGCTCGCGCAGGGGAGGCAAGTGGATCGGCATCACGTTCAGTCTGTAAAAGAGGTCTTCCCTGAAGCGTCCCTCCTCCATGTGCTTCTCGAGCGGCTGGTGGGTGGACGCGATGATCCGAGCGCCGTTTCGAAGGGTCGTCGAGGAGCCCACCTTCCGGTACGATCCGTCCTCCAGAACGCGGAGGATCTTGGCCTGTAGATCCATGTTGAGATCGCCGATCTCGTCGAGCAGCAGCGTGCCGTTCCCGGCGGTTTCGAAGAACCCGGCGTGATCCGCGATCGCTCCCGTGAAGGCGCCCCTCACGTGCCCGAACATCTCGCTTTCCATGAGCTCGCGCGGGATGGCGGCGCAGTTCGCGACGACGAACGGCTTCGTCCTTCTCGGCGAGAGGCGATGGATGGCGCGAGCGATCACTTCCTTGCCCGTTCCGGTTTCTCCGCGCAGGAGGACCGTCGCGTCGGACCCCGCGACGCGATCGACGAGGGCCATCGCGTGCTTGAGCCCCGTGCCCATGCCGATGATCTCGGTGAACGGCTCGTCGGTGGCGCGCCTCAAGTAATCGATCTCCGTCTGAAGCTGCTTGCTCTCGATCGCGCGCTCGACGAGCACGCCGAGCCGCTTGAAGTCGAGGGGCTTCGTGATGAACTCGTACGCGCCCTCTTTCATCGCTTCGACCGCCATGTCGATCGTCCCGTGCGCCGTCATGATGATCACGGGGAGCGACGGATGGCGGGCCCGTATCGCCCTGAGCCCTTCGGTGCCGGTCTGGTCGGGAAGATAGATGTCGAGAAGCACGAGCTGATGGCTCTCCCGGTCGAGCTGCTCGAGGGCCTCTCGAAGGCTCGACGCCTCGGCAACCCGGTATCCCGCGCTCGCGAGACGATCCGATACGATGAGTCTCAGGTTGTCGTCGTCATCGACGAGCAGTATGTGCGCCGCGCTCTCGCGGAGTGATTTCGGTGGAAACAAGGCCTATTCCTTTTCTATGTAGGGCCGTATCATCATGAACGCTTAATTGCATGAACGAGGCCACCCCGCGCCCACCACGCGATAACTCCCTATCAGCATATTGATTCAATTGGTTACGGGAATACAGGTATTTTTGAAAGGCAACGGTTGTTGCCCGAAAAGGGCCATTGGCGCGCACAAATTGCGCACCAGCCTTCTTCGACAGACCGGGATCATTCCGGCCGCTTTGCCGGCATGGTGAACGACAGGCGCGCGCCTCCACGTTCGGAGCGCCTCATCTCTACCTCGCCGCCGTGCAGTTCCACGAGCTGCTTCACGATGGCGAGACCGAGCCCCGCCCCTTGGGCCCCCGGTGATTCGGAGGGCCTCGTGAAAAACGGCTCGAATATCCTCGGCTCTTCGTCCTCGGTGATGCCGGGCCCCTCGTCGACGATCGTCGTTCTCAGCATCCGGCGCCCGTCCGTTCCGGTGCCGGAGGGATCCTCGATCAGGATATCGATCTTGCCCCCGCAGGGCGAGTAGCGGACGGCGTTCGAAAGAACGTTGTTGAGGATCTGCCACAGCCTCGTTCTGTCAGCGGAGATCATCGTGTTTCGCGCATCAAAGGCGATCCGCGTCTCGATCCCTTTCTCCTCGAGAAGCGGCTGCATGAATCGCAGAACGTGCTCCGCCTCGTGCCTCATATCGAGCGTCTCGATATCGAGGGGCATGTGGCCGCTCTCGATGCGGGAGAGATCCAGAAGGTTCGAAATCATGCGCTGGAGGTTGTCGCTGCTTTTGAGGATCATCTCGAGGTAGGTGCGCTGGCGCTCCGATACGGGGCCCGCGAGCTCCTCGAGGACGTTCTCCGCCGCTCCCCGGATCGACGCGAGCGGCGTTTTGAGATCGTGGCTCACCATGGATATGAAACGGCTCTTGAGCTCGCTCACCTCCTCGACCTTTTTCTTCTCGGCGAGCTCGGCGACGTTCGCCTCGAGGCTCTCCGCCATTCTATCGAACGCGCGCGCGGCCGTCGCGACCTCGGAGCGTCCCGCGTCCTTCAGGCGGTATTCGAGATCGCCCGTTTCGACCCGCCGGATCCCGACGAGGAGACGCTTCAGCGGCCGCACCGTCCGTTCGTAGGTCGTGAACGCCCCCCAGAAGGAGAGACCGAGCGGCAGGAGGACGAGCAGCGCGATCGGGAGGAGGATCGTCCATCGCTCGCGTCCCGGCGGGAGATAGGCGGTTGCGCGGAGCGCGATTGATCTCTGTCTTCCCGTGTTCCAATCCCGCGCGCGGAGGATGATGTCGGTGTTGAAGGGGATATACCATCTCCGCGGGCGGCTTCGCTCTCGGACCGATTCCGGCCACGTCGGTTCGAGCCGAACGTAGGGGAGCATCGGAAGGATATGAAGACGTTTTTCGATCTTTGCCAGGATATCCTTGTCGAGAGGGATATGTCCCGCCATCTGGGCCTCGATGGCGCGCGTGCGAAAGGTTCTCAGCGACCGTATGACCGGTTCGCCGTTATCGAGGAACAGGCCCTTCACGTCCGCGCCGCCCGTCCACTCCGGCCGCTCGGAGTAAAGCTTGTCCGTCCGCGTCGCGCGATAGGAAAACCCCGTGAAATATTGTTCCGGATCGCTTCGATCGTGAGCCCGCAGCGTGATGAAGGCGGCGGGCAGATCGTAGGTGAACAGAAAATGATTTTCCCGCACGAAATTGAACCAGCGTCTTTCGGGCGGCCGCTTGGCGAGGTTCCGGCCCGCCGTGTCGAGCATATGGGCGAAGTCATAGCGCCCGACGTAGGAGATCGCGAGGTTGTCCGCGCGATCGGCGAGCTCCGCGATCGCGCCGTTGACGATTCGATACTGGACGTCGCCGACAAGGCTCCCCATGACGAAGAGCACCGCCGCGAGCGGTATGAGACCGACGAGGAGGTACGATCCGAGAAGGGTGACGTCGAGCCGCTCGCTTCTCCGCGAGGCGGCGACGTTGCGGGCGAGCACGACGAGTCCGAGAACTCCCAGCGTGTGCAGAAGCATCTCGAGGGTTCGTCCCGCGAGCGGCATCGGCCTCGGCTCTAGCGCTCCGCCCCGGAGAACTGCGAGGCCGGTGACGTAGGCCGCCGCGAAGAGCGGCAGCCACCACCAGCGCAATCTCACTCGCTCGAATCCGATGCGGCCGGCGCAGAGGAAGAGGTAAACGGCGGGCAGGAGGATCGCGACGGCGACGTTCAACCATGCCGAGGAGGCTCTGTCGAAATCGTCCTCCGCGAGACGGAGGGACAGCCGCGGCTCTCCCGCCGCGCACGCGAGGGGGATGTTTCTCGAGGGCTGCGTCCGGTCGATGCGCGGTCTCGCGCCTCCCGACGGAAACCGGACCGCACCTCCCCATGCGAGCGTCCGGTCCTCGAGGCGAAGGTACGCCGAGAAGCCCGTGGCGTCGGCGACGGCGTCGGGAAACGCGCCGAGAAGGCTCGAAAAGAGGAAGAAGCGAAGGGAATCGGGCCCTCTTCCGACGCCCTTCGCGCTTTCCTCGATAAGGACGGGCGTCTCCTCGATCAGAACGGGATCGTGCGTCCCGCCTCCGTCGACGCCCAGCTCCTCGAGGCTCGTGAAGCCGCGGGCGAGCCCCGTCCCGAGAACCGCGTTCCCGGCGCCGTCAGTCACGAGGAGGCCCTTGAGCCGGTAATCGAGGAGGTGATGATCCGCGAGGCGCTCGAGACGGCCGAGCAGCTTGAGCGGGGACCTCAGCTCGCCCGCATCGAGCGAATCGAGGCCGGCGGCGAGCTCGTCGGCCGAGCGCCGGATATTCTCCCGCTCGTTTGCAAGGAGTCGCTCCACGACGGGTTCCGCCGCCGCGATCAGGTCGCGCGCCTTTTCGTATCGCCGGATGTCGGCGAACAGGAACGCGGTTCGCACGACGAGAACGAACAGAGCGAAGCACAGCACGGCGCGGGTCCCGCCGCCGACCGCGGACCAAGCGACGCGCGAGCTTTCGAGTCCGATATGATACGCGAGCAGGAGGATCAACGCGGCGACCGCCGCGGCGGCGGCGAAGTACGCGGGCGGCCATTCCGCCGAAGCGCACGGTTTGGATCCGCTCCGGGCCGCGTCGATCCGGACCGGGGAGGGGGGGCCGAGATCGAACGCGAACATCGTCTCGCCGATCTGCCCGACCACGAGCTCTTTCTCCCCGTCGCCGTCGAGCTCCGCGAGGGCTATGGCGCCGGATACGGCGTCCTCCACCATCACCGGCCAGCCGGGCACGAGGTTTCCGTCGAACTCGAAGCAGTACACGTGATGATCGTAGCAGCCGAGGATTATCTCGAGCTCGCCGTCCCCGTCCGCGTCGGCGACGGCGGGCGGTCCGTGCACGACGCGGACGCTTTCGCGCTCCTCGAGTCCGTATATAAAGCCCTGGAGCTTGACCGGCCAGCCGGGCACGAGCCTTCCTTCCCGGTCCCAGAGAAAGACGAGGCCGTCCTGCGTGGCCGCGAGGAGCAGGTCCGCTGGGGGCGCCGATGAGCCGCGGGATGAAATGAAATACGGAGAGGTGACGAATAGGTCGCCGGTGTCGGGAGGGCTCAGCTCGAACTGCCGCAGCCCCTTCGCGTCGAAGACGATCAGTTCGTAGAACGTCGTGCAGGCGATGAGACTCGGCCCGGCGGGGCTGTCGAGGGCGAGCCCCGCGCCGCCATGTTTCCCCAGCGGACGGGGGAATCCGGGATAATCGCCGCCGTCGAGCCGCCACGCGTGCAGCACGGCGCTCCGCGAGGACAGGTGCAGGATTTCGGGCGATCCGTCTCCGTCGAGGTCGGCGGCCGCCGTCGGATGCGCGTCGGTAACAGGCGTGTAATTTTCTTCGACGATCCTTTTCGGCCATCCCGGATAGGCGTTTCCCCTAGCCGTCAGAAGGTGAATCTCGCCGGCCCCGAGCGAAACGAGGATGAGACGATCGCCGCCCGGACTCGCGCGTATGAGCAGCGGCGAAGAAGCCGGAGTGTTCCCGAGATCGACGGGCCATCCCGGCACGGGGCTCCCGTCGATGCGCCACAAGTAGAGCAATCCATCGAAGGTGATCGCGGCGACTTCGAAGGCGCCGTCGCCGTCGATGTCGTCGAGCAGGGGTGAGCGGTATACCCACGAGCCCGTCTCGCGCGGCCATCCGGGGAGCGGCTCGCCGTTCCCGGCGAGAACGAACACGTAGCCGTCCCTCGTCCCGACGGCGATCTCATCCCTCCCGTCGCCGTCGACGTCTGCGACCGCCGGCGTGTGCCGCATCGTGTTCCCCAGAATGACCGGCCAGCCGTCGACCATGCGCGGTCCGGCGGGGACGCGCAGCGGCACGGTCGCCGCCGCGGCCGAGGACGCGAGCGAAAGAAGCAGGAGAAGCGGCAAAGGCTGGAAGGCTTTCATATAATAATCTTTACAGGTTGCGACGCCTTATGATATAATAAGCCCCCGTCGGCATTCAAGCTGCTAATAAGCTCTCGCGTCGAGAGGGGGTGACCGCGAAAAGCGCCTTGCCGGACGCCGGGGAAGGGGTGGCTGTCGGGCGGCGCGCGCACATTGCTAACGATTTTCGATTCTCGCCGAAGATTCCCGGGGAAAACTGTAAATCATCTCTCGACTGCGCCATCTCCAGCAGGGGGGCAGACATGAGGAAATTCGCTATTATCGCTTGCATCGGCTTGCTGCTCGCGGCCGCTCCCGCGTTTTCCCAGCAGCTCATCGATAATTTCTACGTCACCGTCGGAGCCGGCAACGTCCTCGCGGGCGGCGGCACGGGCTTCAATGGCGGCGAATGGTACGTATACCCGTCCATGTGGATCAACCAGTGGTTCTACGATCACCCCTTCGATCCCAACCGCAGCAAGATCATCCACGTCGAGTTCGACTGGGTGGCCTATGATCCGATCTGCCCGACGAGCATAACCGTCGCGCTCAACTGGTCGACGCCGGAGTGGTCCGCGCTCGGATACGGGACGGCGCAGCCGCCGCTTCCGGGCTTCGACGAGGCGCTGTACATCTCGCGCGCCTCGATTCTCAACGAGTGCGGCGTCTTCCCCGAGGTCCGGCACTTCGAGAGGGACTTCATTATCTATTGCTACAATCCGGAGTGGGTCTCGATCGACGTCATGGGCTGCAACTTCGTGATCACGAACGGCGTTCTCGTTCACGACTGCGTCGTGGGCGCGGAGAACACGAGCTGGGGCGCGATAAAGGCCATATTCTAGAGGATTCGCGCAGGATTCGATGAATGCCGGCGCTTCCGAAACGGGGGAGTCCCGGGTCCGAAGGGACCCGGGACTCCTTTCGTTTTCGAGCGGCGCGCGTCGAGCTACGCCCGCTCGTTCTGCTCGCCGCGCTCCGCGCGGCGGAGGGGCAGTACGCCGGAGAGATCCCCGATGACGTTCACGAGCTCGGATTCGGCCGGAACGACGATCTTCGCGTTGTCCCGCAGCGCGCGCTCCACGGTCTCGAGCTTTCGCAGAAGCTGGGCGTTTCCGACGAAGAACTTGTTCGCCGCCTCGTTGACGAGACGGATCGCCTCCGCCTCGCCCTCGGCCTGAAGGATCTTCCCCTGCTTCACGCCCTCGGCCTTCTTGATCTCGGCGCGTTTCATGCCGTCGGCCTCGCGCTCCCGGGCGTTCGCGAAATCGAGGGCCGCGATCTTCTCGTTCTCGGCCTTGACGACCTTGTTCATCGTCTCCTGGACGTCCTTCGGCGGATCGATCTCCTTGAGCTCCGTCCGCACGATCTCCATCCCCCAGCTTTGCGTTTCCTGCGACAGGGTCGCGAGGAGCTCGCCGTTGATCTTGTTGCGCTCGCTGTTGGCCGATTTGAGCGTGAGCGTGCCGATGATGTTTCGCAGCGTCGTGCGGGCGAGGTTCACGATCTGGTACTCGTAGTCGTTGACGTTGTACTGGGAGGCCTTCACGCTCTCCTCGTCCGCCTTGACTTTGAAATACACCTGCGCGTCGACGCGGGCGTTGAGGTTGTCGTTCGTGATGATCTCCTGCGGCTCGGCGTCGACCATCTGCTCCGTGACGTTGACCTTGACGAGCCGCTCGATCACCGGAATGACCCAGTGAAACCCCGGCGAGGCGAACCGTTGGTACTTGCCGAGTCGCTCGATGAGCCCTCGATGGGTGGGCCTCACGACCCGTATCCCGATGAGGAACAGGAAGATAGCGACGGCGCCGATTATATAGTACATCCTGGCGACCTCCTTGTTCGCGGTGCGGCGACGGTATTCACAGCGTCTACAGGCGGCGCCGCGCGCTTATTCGGACCGGCGGAGAAAATCGGCGATGAGCGCGCCTGCCGTTCGATGTCCCTCGGCGTTCCAGTGGCCCGTGCCCGGCGGATGCCCTTCGAACCCATGCAGGAAAACGCCGCGCGTCTCCGCGTACCGCTGGAGCGCGGGGGCGAGCGTGACCGCCTCGATCCCGAGGGCCTCGGCGCACCGGGCGATCCGCTCGTCCGGGTAAAAGAGTTCGTCGAGTCCGAAATGATCCATGAACCGCTTCCGCGACTCGGGATCGGGGTGAACCTGTATGCCGTTCGAGAGTGTCGCGATCACGAGGCGCGCGTTCCGCGAGGCGACCTCGTCGCGCAGCTCGCGGAGAATGCCCTCGGTTATGCTCCACGCCTCGCGCCATTCGTCGCCGGTCGGTTCGGAGTAGACCGCGATCTCGAGCCCCGGCTCGTCGCCGGGGATCCCCGTCGGCGTCCGCCCCGGCGGGGTGGAGAGGCGCTTCACGAGCCGCGTCGCGAGCTGAAAGGCCCTGGACCGGCGAAGGAGGGCGAGCCGG
The DNA here is from genome assembly GCA_002403075.1 of bacterium UBP1_UBA4783. Classification (GTDB taxonomy): domain Bacteria; phylum Krumholzibacteriota; class Krumholzibacteriia; order Krumholzibacteriales; family Krumholzibacteriaceae; genus SSS58A. The sequence continues at coordinate 10,322 of DHHB01000101.1, forward strand.
ATCGACCAGAGCGCTCCGGACTTCCGTCGGTAGGACGGATCGCAGCGGAACGACGCGTCGAGGGCGATCTCGTTTCCCCGCAGCGTGAAGTACGGCCGGTGCGCGCCGGGTCTGAGACGGATCGAGTTGTCCTGAACGTCGTTCGCCGTGAGAAACGCGAGGAGGACGATGTCGGGGTCGTAACGCCAGACGCGCTCGCGGAGCGTGAGAAGTTCCTCCGCCGTTCCGTAGCCCGACACGCCGAAGTTGATGACCTCGACGCGTTTCCCGCCGAAGGCGCGGCACGAGTCGAGGCGCCGCTCCATGACCGCCCAGAACGCGTGCTCCATGGGAAGCTGCAGCGCTTCCGCGAATGAATCGCCGAGAACGGCGATCCGAACGGTGTTCGGCGGCTTCTCGAGCGTATGTTCCCGGTCGCGCAATCCGTCGCTGTTGATTTCGATGAACGCCTCTCCTTCGCCCCGGAACCACCCGCGCGCGCCGGGGAGCAGGCGATGTCCGGCGACGTCGTCGAACGTGTAGAAATGGGGCGCGGAAAAACCGATGGCGCGCAGCGCGAGCTCGGCGAGGAGAACGGCCGCGGCGAGTCCTCCCGCGGCGAGAAGAAGATTCTGGAATATGGCTCGCGCGCTTTTCATGGATGCTCACTGTATATATGAGTTGCCCGTGACGGTCAAGATGTAGCGCGTCGGGGCGTCGGCCGGGGCGAAGCCGGCGCCGGGGCGAAGTCGAGCCAAGTCGAGCGAAGTCGACCCTTTCGAATCCGGGCGATGTGTGGTATATTTTCCGCGAGACCCCCTCTGCAACCAGTTTCCCGGGAGGTGCCGGTCATGGCCCACCGCATCCGCTCTTCGGCGTCCGCATCGGCCGCTTCTTTGCTGATCCTTCTGGCTCTCGGGATCGCCCTTATTTCCTGCGATCATCAGCCGACCACGGTCGACGACGCGCGGAGCGCCGGCGACCTCTCCGGCACGGGGACGATCGATCCGGGAGTCGGCGGCGCGGTTCTTCTCGGTTCCGTTTCGGATTCGATCACGGCGCCGGGACGGATCGAGATCTGGGCGAGCAATATCGCGTTCGACGCCGAAACCGGCGTCGTTTCGTTCGACGCGGCGCTCTCGAATCAGAGCGCGCGGACCATTCCGCCGCCGATCCATTTCGTCGTCGTCGACGTCGAGCCGCCGGACGTGTCGGTCGTGAATTTCGACGGCATCTCGAGGGACGGATTTCCCTTCTACGATTTCAGCGCGAAGCTCGGGTCCGACGGGATTTTCGGCCCCGGCGAGCGGACCGAGCCCGTCTCGATGAAGTTCCATACGGTCCGGGCGCGCTCGTTCGCGATCGGATTCCGTATCGACCTCGGGCCCGCCGGGGGCGACGGGATCGTCGGCGGCGTCGTCTTCCGGGACGACAACCGGAACGGCGAACGGGACCGGTGCGAACGGTGCAACGAGATCGGCATACCGGGGATCACCGTGGCTCTCGAAGCTCCGCTTTCGACCGGCGAGATCGTGACGTTGATCACTCGGACGGACGCGAACGGCGAGTACCGGTTCGGGGGGCGCGGGGAAGGGGTCTACAAGGTTTTCGTCGCCGCGCCGGAGGACCTCTGGATTGTCACCTCGGCGAGTCCGCTGCTCGTCACCATCGTCAAGGGGCCGGACGGCCGCGTGCAGAGCTTCCTCGGAGCGAACTTCGGGCTCTATCCCGTCGCGCCGCCCGTTCCGGAGACGCTGTTCGGCCCGATCATCGTCGGGCCGCCGACCCCGCACGGGACGGAGCTCGATTCGACCTTCGTCAATCCGCCGTCTCCGCTCGCGGTCGTGTTCTCGTACTATCTCGAGGCGGTCGAGCCGCCGTTCGAGGGGCCGTTCCCGGTCGTCATCGACCATGCCGCCGCGTGGATCAACGACGAGCTCGTGTTCGAGTACCTGCGGCCGACGGATCCCGACACGGCGTATGTCGCGCCGCGGAGGATTCGCATTCGAGACGGTCTCGTCGACGTCGGCGAGAACGCGATCCGGATCGTCACCGAGGGGAACGAGCACGCGGCGCTCGTGTGGCGGGTGTACCGGAAGCCGTAGAGCGGCGCGGCGGCGATCTTCGATAGTCCCGATCGATCGGCTCGACCGACGAACGCGCGCTTCGCACGGCCGCTCACGGTCCTTTGTTCGTTTTTCCCTTGAGCTTCTTCTCGAAGACGGCGTACACGACCGGCACGAGCACGAGCGTGATGAGCGAGGAGCTCAGAAGCCCGCCGATCACCACGCGCGCGAGCGGGGCCTGCGTTTCGCCCCCTTCGCCGAGACCGAGCGAGAGGGGGAAGAGGCCGAGCGTCGTCGTGAGCGTCGTCATGAGGATGGGGCGGAGCCGCCGGGAGCCGGCCGCGCGGATCGCGTCCATGAGCTCCATGCCATGGATGCGGCGGAGCTGGTTCGTGTAATCGACGAGCAGGATCGCGTTGTTCACGACGATACCCGCGAGCATGATGCATCCGATGAAGGCCTGCATGCTGAAGATCGTGCCGGTGAGGATCATGATGAGCGTCACCCCGATGAGCGCCATCGGAATGGAGAAGAGCACGACGAAGGGATCCCGCCACGACTCGAACTGGCCCGCCATGACCATGTACACGAGGAACACCGCGAGCACGAGGCCGAGAAGAAGCTCCCGGAACGCCTTCTGCTGCTCTTCGTAATCGCCTCCGAAAAGTATCGAGAAATCCCTCGGCACCGGGACCGCGCGGAGCTCGCGGCGGATGTCCCGGATGATCGAGCCAATGTCGCGGCCGGTGAAGTTCGCCTCGATCGTGATGATGCGCTCCTGATCCTTGCGCTCGATCCGCACCGGTCCCCGCTCCTCGACCGCGTCGACGACGTTGCGGAGCACGACCGGCTCGCCGCGGCTGTTGACGACGGTGAGATCGAGAATCCCGCCGAGCTCGATCCGATCCTCCTCGGCGAGCCGAAGGAGGATGTTGTACTGTTTGCCGCCCTCGCGATAGAGGGAGGCGCGCGTCCCGCCGACCGCCGTTTGCAGCGCGTCGCCGATGCGGGATACGCCGAGGCCGAGGTCGGCGGCCTTGGCCCGGTTGATTCTGACGATCCGCTCGGGGCTCCCCTCTTCGCGGCTGATCCGCGTGTCGGTGATCCCCGGCACGCCGGCGACGACGTCGTCGACCCGGCGCGTGAGCTCGTGCGCCTTCTCGAGATCGTATCCGCGGATCTCGATGCTGAGGGCGGTTTGAGACTGGGCGCCCATGCGAAGAACGAAAAGCCCCTGGCCGGCCCTCGTGCGGATGGTGACGCCCGGCAGGCCCGCGAGGGCGCGCCGCAGATCGTTCGCGACGCGTTCGCTGCTCCGGCGCCGCTCGCCGCGGGGGACGAGAGTCACGCGGATATCCGCCGTATGACCGCCCGAAGCGCCCCAGCCGCCGCTTCCCGCGAACGAGATCATCGACGTCATCTCCGGCACGTTCGCCCGCACGATCTCCTCGACGGCGCGCGTCGTCGCGTCCACGAGCTCGAGCTTCGTGCCGACCGCCATCTCGATGCCGACGCGCACCTCGCCCTCGTCGGTCGCGGGCATGAGCTCGACGCCGACGAACCGGATGAGCCCGATCGAGAGTGCGAAGAGTCCGGCGAATGAAAACACGACGATCCGTTTGCGCGCGAGCGCCCACCCGAGCACGAGCGAATACCGCTCCTCGATCCGCTTGAACGCCTCCTCGCTCCGCGCGTAGAGGCGGTGGAGGCGGCTCTCGCCCCGGCGGCGTTCCACGCTCTGGAACCGGAGAAAACGCGAGGCGAGCATCGGGATGAGGGTGAGCGCCACGATAAGGGAGCACAGGAGCGAGAAGCTCACGACGAGCGCCATCTGCCGGAACACGATCCCCGACATCCCCCGGATGAACACCACGGGAAGGAACACGACAAGGGTCGTCAGCGTGCTCGCGACGATCGCCGACCAGACCTCCGAGGCTCCGGTCATCGCGCTCTCGATGGGCGAGGAGCCCGTCTCGCGGTGGCGGTAGATGTTCTCGAGCACGACGATCGAGTTGTCGACGAGCATGCCGATGCCGAGAGCGAGGCCGCCGAAGGTGATGATGTTGAGCGTGAACCTGCCGAAGTACATGAGGGCGAACGTGGCGATGATCGATATCGGAATGGCGGTCGCGATGATGAGCGTGCTCGAGAGGTTGCGGAGAAAGACGAACAGGATGAGTATCGCGAGCAGTCCGCCGAACAGCAGCGTCAGGCCGGTGCTGGCGATCGACCGCCGGATGTAGATGGAGCTGTCTCTCAGCGGCGTGAGCTGGAGCTGCGGGATGTCGCGGTTGATGCGGTCGACCTCGGCGCGCACGCCGTCCGCCACGGTAACCGTGTTGGCGCCGGACTGCTTGCTCACCGATATGCGGAGTCCCGGCTGTCCGTTGATGCGGACGATCTGGCGGACCTCTTCCCAGCTATCCTCGACGTCCGCGACGTCGCGGATGCGAATCGGGGAGCCGCCCCGCGTCGCGACGACCGTTTCCCGGATCTCGTCGAGGTCGCGGTATTCCCCCTGCGTGCGCACGAGCACCTCGAGGTTGCCCTGCTCGAAAAGGCCGGCCGGCACGTTGCGGTTTTCGTTGCGGAGGGCGGCGAGGATAGCGTCGGCGGAGATGCCGAGGGCCTTGAGCTTCGCGGCGCGCGCCTTGACGTGGATCTCGCGGTAGAGACCGCCGTGGATGTCGATCGAGGCCACGCCCGGAACGCGCTCGAGACGGTACTTCACCTGGTCCTCGGCGATGCGCCGCAGGTCGAGCGGATTGATGTCGCCCGAGAGCCCGATCATCATGATCGGGAACGCGGAGAGATCGAACTTGCGGATCATCGGGCGGTTGACGTCCTCGGGAAGCCTCCCGAGCACGCGATCGATGCGGTCGCGGATGTCGTTCGCGGCGACGTCGAGATCGGTTCCCCAGGAAAAAGCGACCCGGACCTGGCTCGTCCCCTCCGTCGAGACGGACGTGATTTCCTCGACCCCCTGAACCGCCGCGAGCGCCTCCTCGATCGGCCGCGTGACGGACTCCTCCATCTCCTGCGGGCCGACGTTGCCGTAGTTCGTGATCACCGAGATGGTGGGGAAGGTGATTTCGGGCATGAGGTCGATCGAGAGGCGCGAGAAGGAGACGACGCCGATGGTGACGGCGACGAGGTAGATGATGCTCGTGAGGATGGGGCGCTGGATCGGTCCCCGCGCGACGTTCATCGTCCGGCCTTCCCGCCCGCGGGTTTCCCGGCCTCTCCCGTCTTCGCCGGCGAGTCCTGCGGAAGCAGGACGGGGCTGCCGTCCGCGAGAAGGTGCTGCCCGAGCGTGACCACCCGCCCTTCGAGGGCGGGGGAGACGATCTCGGCGCGATCCGTCGTGACGATTCCGGCCTCCACGGGAACGAAGCGCGCCGTCGTCTCGCCGTCGCGGACGACGAATACGCCCATGCCGGCGGCCGAGCTCACGACGGCCCGGCTCGGAACGATCTGCGCGTGGTCGCGCGAGGCGATCTTGACCCTGATCCGCGCGAACATCCCCGGCTTGAGGAGAAGCGCCGCGTTCGCGACCTCGACCTCGATCTGCGCCATGCGGGAGGCCTCCTGAAGCATCGGCGCGACGCGCGAGACGCGCCCCGAAAACGTCTGTTCGGGCAGGGCGTCCACCGATACGTCGGCGGGCTGCCCCGGTTTGACGAGCCGGTAGTCGCGCTCGGCTACGGAGCTTCGCACGATCACCGTTCCGATCTCGATGACCGAGACGACGGCGGCGTTCGGCGCGAGCAGCGCGCCCTCGTCCACGAACCGCTCCCCGATGTATCCCGCGCG
>DHHB01000079.1:0-9471 GCA_002403075.1 bacterium UBP1_UBA4783
CGGCCTTGAGAATCCCGAAGATCGAGACGACCGCCTCGGGGGAGTTGTCGAGGAACACGACGACCCGGTCGCCGTACCCGACGCCCGACGATCGCAGCGCCGAGGCGAGGCGATTCGCGCCCGCCTCGAGGTCGGCGTAGGAGAGACGCCTTCCGCCGGCGACGAGATATGTCTTGTCTGGATGTTTCGCGAAGGAGCGTTCGAGGAATTCGTGGAGCAGCATGGCTTCCGGGGAGGGGGAAGCGGGATCCGCGATCGAGTCCCCCCGCCGTTTCACCCGCCCGTCTTCCGCGAGATGTAGCTCGAGAGCTTCGCGACCGAATCGAAGTTGTCCGGAATGAGCTCCTCGTCGCGGACGTCGATTTTGAATTCGTCTTGAATGAAGGCGACGAGCTCGAGGATCCCCGTGGAATCTATGATGCCCTTGTCCATGAAGGAGTCGTTGTCCGCGATGCCGGTCGAGCTCGAACCCGCGAGCACGGACTCGAGAATGAAACCGCGGATCCTTTCCTTGGTTTCCACGCGTATCCTCCTTTGCCGGGGCCGCGCCCCGCATTCGCGCACAATGTAGCAGAAAGCGAAAACGCTCTCAAATCAAAATCGAGCGCAGTCGCGCTGGAATGGCGAATGCGTGCAAGGGATGTGCCACCGCCGCGCCCGAGGGGCTACGGCAGAGAGAAATGCACCGCGATCCGGTGGAAGTCGCCGAGGTCGCCGTACGGCGTGTAGGCGTAGTCGAGCTGCAGGCGCTCGAGGATCTTCACGCCGCCTCCGAGGGTAAGGCCGTCCCCCTCGCGGTACTCCCTGCCGCACCATCCGGCGCGGATGGAGAGCGTGCCGGAGAGAGTGAGCTCCGCGCCCGCGGCCGCGTAGAGGCTTTCGAACCGCGGCTTCACGATATCCGCCGCGATCCGCATCTCGGCGACCGCGGGAACGAGCGCGAACGCGGCGCTCGTTCCGCCTCGGATCGTCGTCGGGAGCGGCTCGTCGACGCCGTCGAAGCTCACGTCGGACCCGAGGTTCTGCACGGAAAGGCCGACCGCGATGCGCGGCGCCGGCCACGCGTAGAAGAGGCCGATGTCGGCCGCCGCGCCGCCCGCGGACCACTCCGCGAGCGTCTCGCGGAAGTACTTGGCGGTCACGCCCGCCGAGAGCCCCGGAAGCGGCGTGAAGGCGAGCGCGAGCGCCGCTTGATAGCTGTTGTTATCGAGCAGCTCCGTCGGGGCGCCGACGTCGTCGTATCCCTGTATCTCCGGTGCGTACCGGTACACGATGCCCGCGCCGACCGCGATGAGCCGATTCGCGCGATGGTGGATCTCCGCATGCTCGAAGCGGGTGTCGAGTATCCACTCGGCGTGGGAAACGCCCATGCCGAAACGCTCGACGTTTCCGAGAAGGGCCGGGTTGACGATCCAGTTGAACGGGTCTCCCTCGAGAGCGGCGCCGGCTTCGCCCATGGCGGCCGACACCGGTCCGGCCGCGAGCCCGAGATACGCCGCGCCGGTCGCGCCCGGACCCTCGAACGCCGCCGCCGGGGCGGCGCCGAGGACGCAGAGGATCCACGCGACGGCGGCGCCGATGTTCGATTGTTTCATGCCGTGCTTCATTGTCGACCTCGCCGATCTAGCGGACGATCATGATCGGGCGTCTCTCGACGACTTTTCCCGACGCGTCTCTCACGACGGCGAAATAAACGCCGCTCATCACGGGGCTTCCCTGACGGTTCATGCCATCCCATGCCATGGACGTCTCGGCGCCGATCTTGGCGCTCCATACCTCGACGCCTTCGCCGCTCAAGACGGCGATCGAGCCTCCCGCCGGGAGGTCCGCGAGGTTGAGCGCGCCGACCGACGGACGGTACGGCACGGGGTAGATGCTGAGGTGCGGGGCGGCGTGCGGCTGCTGAGGCTCGTCGAGGGTGTCGAGCGTGTCGACGGCCGAGATAAACATGTTATCGTTCGCGTCGTACGCGACGGCGCGCATGAAGTACGTTTCGGGCGCCGAGAGCCCTCCGAGGGGCGAGGCGTGGCTCGAGGCGTACCTCTGGTCCCAGACGCTCATCGAATCGAGCGTCTCGTCCCGGTCGTACTGGACGAAGCCGGTCGTCGGCACGGCGGTCGTCCAGCCGATGTCGTAGGTCGACTCTCCCGTCTTGATCTTTTGCGCGATGCGGCAGAGGTTGTCCATCGCCTCGCTCGCATCCTGCGGTATGGTGAGCCCCGAGCACGTGTTCGAGAACATGCTCAGGACGCCGCTCGAGTTGCGCGCCTTGATTCGGTAGTAGTACATCGTGCCCTTGAGCACGGCCGCGTCGACGTAGAAAAGCGTCGAGCTGCCGACCGTGTCGAGGGGCGTGGGGTTCGGATCGGTTGGAGAGAGTGAACGGTATACGATGTAATGGGTTATGTCCGGTTCGACGCTGGGTTCCCAACTGACGAGGTAGCTCGTCGTTTCCTGCGCGGAGAGAGGGGTCGCGAGACCCGCGAGAAGCACGAGGATCGAAGCTGCAAGCGCACATCTGTTCGTCATGATCCTACTCTCCATAGTCTGTTGCGGTGCCCGATGTTGTCGTTTTCGTCTTCGTCCGCGCGGCGAAATCGTGCGCGGGCGATTGCAAAATGAAGCGCGCCGGCCGCTCTCCTTTCCCATGAATGCCGTGCCCGTGTCGTTGTCGCCCTTTCCCGTTGTGTCCATCGGTTGCCCGTTGCGCCGGATAGGTTCTACGAAGGCTGTGATGCCGGCGCCGGGCCCGTCGTTCCTCCGTATGCCGAATCCGGCAGGTGCAAGATGTCGGCCATCCCGTCCGAGCGTCGTTCCGTGCAATATATGAAGCGGGGGACGGCTCCGCAATCCGTCGATCGCCGGCGTGCGCCGTCCGTTCGGATAGCGATCGGGGAAAGTTCGCGCCGCGACGGGACAATTCGCCCCTGAGATTCTCAGTCGCGCTCTTGAAAATTCCGCTCGTCATGCGCGCTCGGGACGCGTAATGCACTCCTGTTCGAAATCGCTTTCGCACGTTGTATCGCAGGAGCGTTTTTTCTGCAAGCATTGATTGAGGACGAAAGGAAGCGGAAAGGCGCGTCTATCCCCGCGCGGGCGCACCGCGCAATATGTATTGACCGGGCACGACTATTGCAGATATATTCCGCGGGAGGTATCGCATGAATCGCATCCGGGCATTGTTTGTTGCATTTATTGTCGTTACGGCGGCGACACCGCTTTCCGCCGCGACCTACTACCTGTCCCCGAACGGGGACGATTCGCGGACGGGGCTTTCGCCCGCGCTCGCATGGGCGACGCTTCAGCACGCGGAAGACGTTATGGTCGCCGGGGATACGCTGTTCATCATGGGCGGCACCTATACGGCGCCCCAGCAATTCATACGATACGGCGGCAGCGGAGGAGCGCCCGGTCGCCCGCTCGTTTTTAAGGCGTACGGCGACTCGAGGGCGATCTTCGAACGCAGCGGAGGCGCCGATCGACATTCGCGCCAGTTCTGGTATTTCGACGGCGGCGCGGATTACGTCACCATCGACGGATTCGGCCATCTCGCTCCGCACGACTCCCTCATGATCAAGCTCAACGGCCGCGAGGACGCCTCCTATCTCATCCGTTTCGTCGGCACGGCGACGAACCGGACAGTCTCCTGCAACATCAAGGGCGTCGAGGTCGACGGCAATTTCCCGACCCCGACGATGATCGCCGCGGGCACGCCGGGCGGGCTCCTGCGCTACGGTGTCGGCTGGATATACGGCGATCGCGACACGCTTCTCAGTTGCTATATCCACGACATATATCATCCGACGGGAGACCTTCCGCCGGGCGACGGAACGGATCGCGCCCAGGGAACCGGCGAAGCGGTGTTTCTCGAGAGCTGCAACAGGACCTATCTCGCGCGCAATACGCTCGTCAATTCGAACCATGCCATCATTAGCGTGTTGCCGAACGGGTCCACCGCGCCGCCCTGCTTCGGCGTGAAGTTCGTGAACAACAAGGTCAGCAACAGCTGGGGCGGCGGCGTATATTTCATATGCAATAATTACAATCTGATTGAGGGCAACATCGTCATCCAGCCGACGACGTCCACGACCAAGACGAAAGGCCCACTGGGGGTTTGCGGCGAGCATCTCACCGCCCGCCGGAACGTGATCTACAACAGGGACAATCTCGGCGGCGTCGACATGAACGCGGCTCTCGGGCTCGGCATCGGACCGTACAACTGCGATTCGAGCCTCGTCTACAACAACACGATATTCGGCACGCGTGGCTATGACCTGCATCTGCTCGTGAACAACACGGGGGCCGCCGGCGGTTCGACGTCGCACGCGTGGGATACGAGGGTGGCCAACAACATCATGTACAAGGGCCGCGGGCGCATGCCCGACATCGGCTCCTCGACGAATCCGTATTACGCGGTCTTGAAGCTGTGGCTCTACGACGCGCTGCCCCAGTACAACTGGGTCAGTCCAGACGAGCGGGGCGTGCTTCCGTCGAGCACGCATTTCGGCGGCAACAAGTTCTTCCACAACTGCATGCTCAAGGACAGCGTCGGCGCCGGCTACTATCGGACGATCGCGTACGCGGGATCGTCCGCGGAGGGCAATCCGTCGATCGGATGGAGCGTGAACGCGGCGCAAACCCTCGACAACGTGGCCTTCTTCGGCAACATCGAAGTCGATCCGCGGATCGCGAGCGAGCTCCCCGGCAGCGTCGGCGTGTTTTCCGACTGGTGGCATCTGCGGGATAACAGCCCGTGCATCGACGCGGGCGCCGTCGTCAACGATTACAACGGCGCGTACGTCGAAAACTACTACGCGGCGCGCGGGGAACCGGGCTACGGTTGGGGCAATCTGCCGTACATGGGGCCGGCGCCCGATATCGGGGCCCACGAGTTCACGGGGGAGAATCCGGCGCCGTTCTTCGGTCCGCGCCAGAACCGGGTTCAGCCGGTTCCGCCGCCTCGCTGAGGCGCGCGGCGATCGCGCATCCGCTCCTCGATAAGAACCGAGATTTCCTCGACCTTTCGATCCCAGGTTTCCTCCCGGGCGACGCGGTCGATCTCCGCGCGCGAGGCTCGGCGGTCGCCCGAGAGCTCCCGCTCGATCGCCCGCGCGAACTCCTCCGCGCCGGCGGCGACGTTCACGACGCGGCCGTAGGGGCGCACCTCGGGGAGATCGACCGAGACGACCGGTATGCCGAGCGCGAGGTATTCCTTGAGCTTGATCGGGTTGACGTTCACCGTGAGATCGTTGATCTTGAAGGGAACGAGTCCCACATCGAACGACCGGGCGTAGGAGACGAGCTCGTCGTAGCGCTTTTGCCCCAGAAAGTGCGCGTTCGGCAGGCTCGCGAGACGCGAGACGTCGACCGAGCTCTTTCCGATGAAAACGAAGCTCGCGCGCGGAAGGCGTTTCATGACGCTCTCGAGGAGATCGAGATCGATCCACTCGTGAATGAGCCCGAAGAAGCCGACGATCGGCTTCGGGACCGGCGCGAGGTCGGGCGGCGGCGCGGCGCCGTCCGGAGCCGAATGGAAATAGTCGTAGTCGACGCCGTGCGGCAGGTAGTGCGTGCGGGGGTTCCAGGCGCGTTTGCGGTCGTAGAGCTCGCGAGCCGAGGCGAGCACGAGATCCGCCGCGCGGCAGAGCGCCTCCTCCTTTTCGAGTATCGCTTCGTCGATGAAGGAGAACTTGCTCCACTCGTCGACGCAGTGGTAGAGCACGAACGACGGCTTCATGCGCTTGACGATGTACTCGACGTTCGGCATGTACGACCAGCAGATGACGTCCCGCATCCGGAGCTTCGCGCGGTAGTACCTCAGCGATAGAGCGAGCAGCGCTCCGTTCACGGCGCGCGCGACGGACGAATCGTGGAACGGGATGACGATCGGCGTGAAGACGTAGAAGCGCTCGCCGACCCGTTCGGCGCCCCGGACGAAGGAGCGGAGCTTCGCCGCCATGCGGCCGACGTCCCCCTTCCCGAGCGTGGGACGCCGCAGGCCGATCGAGTTGACCCAGAGGATCGTGTTTTCCCGGGCGAGCACGCGCATGATCTGGTGCTTGCTCGTCGGGTCTCCGTGCCAGTCGTTCGCGAAGCAGACGATGCTGCGCCCTTTGATCATCCGGTCGTGCCGCGCCTTTCCGGGCCCGAATGGGCGAGAAACTTGCTTGAAACCTCGGGATGAGTAGAAGGGATGCCCCGGCCTCCGTCAAGGGAAAAGCGCCGAGCGTGAGCGCGCCGCAGCTCCGGAACGCCGCTCGGGCCGGCCGCGCCCGCCGCGGTCGCGCCGCAGTTTTGCTTTGGCGCGCCGGGGCGCGGGGCGTACAATGTCCGCGGTGAAAGAGTGCCGTTCATGAACGCCGAGAATTCCCGCGCGACGAAGGTCCTCATGGTCGGGCCGTATCCTCCCCCCGAGGGCGGCTGGGCGACCGCCCTTCGCGAGGAGCGCGAGGCGCTCGAGAAGCGGGGGATCGAGTGCGCCGTCCTCAACCTCGGGCCGAACCGGCGGACCGCCGCAGGGGATTCGATGCCGGTGCGCGGCGCGGTCGATCTCGTCCGGCGGCTCGCGGGCCATTCCCTACGGGGATACGCGTTTCGCCTGCATATGAACGGCGATTCGCCGAAGGGGATCATGATCGTGCTTCTCGCCGAGATAGCGAGCGTTTTCTCGGGGAGGCGTCCGTGCCTCTCCTTTCACGCGGGGATCAACCAGCGGCTCTTCCCCGATCGCGGCCGCCCGGCCCTTCGACTCATCTGGAGGATCGTCTTCGGCCTTTCCGGGACGGTCGTCTGCGACTGCGAGGAGGTGCGCGCCCTGATCGCGCGATACCGGAGCGCGCGGGACGTCTTCGCGATCTCCCCCTTCTCGCCGAATCGCGTGCGCTTCCGCGAAACGGCTCTGCCGGAAGAGATCGAACGGTTCGCCGCGTCGCGCCGTCCGCTCCTTTTCACCTACATCGCGTACCGTCCCGAATACGAGCCGGACGTTCTTCTCGAGGCGCTCGAGTGCGCGCGCCGCGCGGCGCCCGGGCTCGGCTGCGTCGTCGTGGACGACCGGAGCTTTCCGGACGAACGGATCGTTGCCCGCGTCCGCGAGGGGATCGCCTCGCGCGGGCTCGCGGAAGCGGTCGTGTTCACCGGGCATCTCGACAGGGACGCGTTCCTCACCCTGCTCGCTCGGAGCGATCTCTTCGTGCGCACTCCCGTCACGGACGGCGTCTGCTCGTCCGTGCTCGAGGCGCTTCATCTCGGCGTGCCGGTCGTCGCCGTCGACAACGGGTGCCGTCCGGCCTCAGTGATCGTCTACGAGCCGGGAAACGCGGCGTCGCTCTCCGCGAGGCTCTCGGACGCCCTCGGCCGCCTCGACGATCTGCGGCGAGAAGCGCGTTCCGCGTCGCCGCCGCTCGAGGACGGCGCCGACCTCCTCGCGGGGCTCGTCGAAGAGAGGTATCGACGCAGATGAGATCAGCGAACTCGCCCGCGCCGGTCATGATCGTCGTGCCGTGCTTCGGCTACGGGGGGCTCGAGCAGGTGGTGCTTCACCTCGCCCGCGGGCTCGACCGCGGCCGGTTCAAGCCGTCCGTATGTTCGCTTCTTCCCCCGGAGCCCCCGCTCCTCGATGAGCTCCTCTCGACGGGCGTTCCGTGTCACGTTCTCGACAAGGGCGACGGCGTCAACCCAGCCCTGCCGATCCGGCTCGCGCGACTCATGCGCCGCGAGGGGGTCCGTCTCGTCAACGCGCACGACGTCGGCGCCACGCTCTACGCGGCCCCCGCGGCGCGACTCGCCGGCGTTCGCTGCGTCGTGCACACCGATCACAGCCAGATTCTCTCCCTGAAAAAACGTCTCTGGATCTTCCGGGCGATCCTTCGCGGCTGGACGAGCTGCTCGATCGCGGTCTCGCACGAGCTCGAGCGGCACCTCGTCCTGCGGCTGGGGCTGCCCCCGGACGCCGTCGCCGTCGTGCCGAACGCCGTCGATACGGAACGGTTCGCGGCGGGCGGGGACGCCGCCGGACTCCGGCGTGAGCTCGGTCTCCGTCCGGACGACGTGGTTATCGGCAGCATCGGGCGTCTCACGGAGCAGAAAGGATACACGCATCTCCTCTGCGCGTTCGCCTCGCTCGCCGCCTCGCGGCCTCGGCTGAGGCTCGTCATTACGGGGACCGGGGAGCTTCGCGGGGACCTCGAGCGCGAGGCGCTGGCCGCGGGGATCGCGGACAGAGTGATGTTCACGGGCGTGCGCCGCGACGTGCCGGCGCTTCTCGCCCTTTTCGACGTGTTCGTTCTGCCCTCTCTCTGGGAAGGGCAGCCGATAACGCTCATGGAGGCTATGGCCGCGGGGCGACCGGTCGTCGCGACCGATGTCGGCGACAACGCGCGCATTCTCGGCGCCGCGGGGCCGGCCGGAAGCGCTGCGGGCCCGCCGGAGGGCTTCGCCGCGGGAGAGCGCGGCGTCGTCGTTCTTCCGGCCGATCCCGCCGCTCTCGCCGCCGCCGTCGGCAGGCTCGCGGACGACCGCGGGCTCGCGAGCTCCCTCGGCGCCCGGGCCGCGGCTCACGCGCGGGGGGAGTTCGACGTCGCGGCGATGGTGAGACGCTACGAGGCGGTGTACGCGGCGGTGCTCGCGGGGAGCGCGCGGCGCCTGCGGAGCGGTTCCGGCGGGACTCCGCCCGGGGAGGCGACCTGACATGTGCGGCATCTGCGGCGTCCTCGATCTCCGCTCCGAGCGTCCGGTTTCCGAAGAGCTCGTCCGGCGCATGACGGACGTCATCCGTCATCGCGGGCCGGACGACGAGGGTTTCCATTTCGGTCCCGGGATCGGTCTCGGACACCGGCGGCTCAGCATCATCGATCTCGCCGGCGGGCATCAACCGGTCGAGAACGAGACCGGCGACGTCCGCGTCGTCTTCAACGGGGAGATATACAACTACGCGGGGCTCGCCGCGGAGCTCAAGCGCGCGGGGCACGCGTTTCGCACGCGCTCCGACACGGAGACGATCCTCCACGCGTACGAAGAGTACGGCGTCTCAGCGGTCGAACGGCTGCGCGGGATGTTCGCGTTCGCGATATGGGACGAGCCGCGCCGCCGGCTGCTGCTCGCGCGCGACCGCATGGGGATAAAGCCGCTCTACTACACGGTGTGCGGCGGCAGATTGCTCTTCGCCTCCGAGATCAAGTCGATCCTGCAGGATCCCTCGGTCCCGCGAGAGATCGACGACGAGGCTCTCGAGCAGTATCTCGGCCTTCGCTACGTGCCCGATCCGCGCACGATGTTCCGCGGCGTCTTCAAGCTCCCGCCGGGGAGCGTCCTCGTCGCGGAGAACGGCGCGGTCGCCGTCAATCCGTACTGGGACCTCGCTTACAGCGAGCCGGCCGAGCGCGACTGGCGGAACTGGATCGACCGCTTCGAGGAGAAGACGCGCGAAACGGTGGGCTCGCATCTCATGAGCGAGGTTCCCCTCGGCGCGTT
>DHHB01000079.1:9501-19405 GCA_002403075.1 bacterium UBP1_UBA4783
AGGACATGCCGGATTTCAACGAGTTCCGTTTCGCGCGGCAGGTGGCGGATCGCTACCGCTGCGAGCACCGGGAGCTCGAAATAGAGCCGGGCGAGTTCAGCGCGTTCATCCCGCGGATGGTGTGGCACCTCGACGAGCCGGTCGCCGACGCCGCCTGCCTGCCGCTCTACTTTCTCTCGCAGCTCACGCGGAAGCACGTGACGGTCATCCTCTCCGGCGAGGGGGCCGACGAGATGCTCGCCGGCTATTATCTCTTTCAGAAAATGCTTTTCATCGAGCGCCTTCGCATGGCGCCGGGGCTCGGCGGGCTGCTCTCTCTCGCCGGAAGGCTCGTGCCGGACGGGAAGCTCCACCGGTATCTCTCGCTCGCCGGCCGCCCGCTCGACCGCCGCTACCGCGGCGTGTCGACGGGGTTCACGGACGAGCAGCTCAGGAGGCTGTGCCCGGCGCGCCGCCGCCCCGGAGAGATCCTCGACGCGTTCGCGCGCTCGATCTTCGAGCGAACGAAGGGCGCGCACCCCCTGAACCGGATGCTCTATTTCGACGCGCGCGTCTATCTCCCGGGCGATCTTCTCGTCAAGGCCGACAAGATGACGATGGCGTGGTCGCTCGAGCTGCGTGTGCCGTTTCTCGATCACGAGCTCGTCGAGCTCGCGGCCGGAATGCCCGTCGAGGCGAAGCTCGACGGACGGACGACGAAGCGCGTCGCGCGAGCCGTGGCCGCGCGGCTCCTTCCGAAGGACGTCCTCGAGCGCCCGAAGCGCGGCTTTCCCGTTCCGATCGAGGAGTGGTTCGCCTCCCGGCTCGACCCGTTCGCGCGGCGATCGCTTCTCTCGCGGGAGTCGTCGATCGGCGGTCTCGTGGACCAAAAGGAAGTCGAACGGATGCTCGACCGGCACCGCGATCGCAGAGAGGACTGCAGCGACCGCATCTGGACGCTCCTTGTTCTCGAGCACTGGAAGCGGATATTCATCGACGCGCCGTCGATCCCCGCGAGCGGGGAAAATCTCTTGGACGCAACGAGTTAGTGTCGTAGAATGGTTCTCGATCGCGGCTCCGGCGGCGTTTCGCCGCCGAAGCGGGAGGAGCGGACGATGGATTCGTGCGAGATCGTGCTGTGCGGAGCGCGGACCCTCATCCGGTCGAGCGACGAGGCGTTCGTCCGCTACGCGCGCTGTCATTTCGCCCCCGTCCTCGCCGAAGGTCCGGGAGAGCCCGAGATCGAGATATCGTTTCTCCGAGACGATCCGGGCGAGCCGCCCGATCTCCGTGCCGACTACGACAAGGTGTGCCGCGGCGTGTATGCGGGCGGGAAAGGCGTCGTCTGGAACGACGTGCCGTTCCTTCCAGGTCTCAGAATGACCTTCGCGCGGAGCGGCGAGCGGATGATCGTGGAGGCGGTCTACGCCCCGCCGCGCTCGACGCTGCGCTCGCTCAAGAGGGCGGCGCTTCGTCTCGCCGGACGCGCGGCGCCGCGGGAGCGCTTCTACTTCGAGATCATGTACAATCTCGTGTACTATCCGGTCTTCTGGCGGCTTCGCCGCCGGGGGATATTTCCGATGCACGGCGCGGGAATCGCCGCGCTCGGCCGCGCGATCGTCGTCGCCGGCGCGCAGGGGACGGGCAAGTCGACGCTCGTCGCCGGGCTCCTGGCGGGCGGCGACAGCTCGTTTCTCTCCGACAACATCCTCTTGTACGACCGCGATCGCGTCTATCCCTGCCACGAGCCGCTTCGAATCGATACGGAGACGCTCGCGCGGATGCCCCGCCTCGAGACGATGCTCGATCCGGTGGACGTCCCGGTGCCTCTCGGCCGCCGAGCGTTCAACGTCGCGCGGCGGTTCTATCTCGAATCGGCCTCGCCCGACGTCGTTCTCGTGCCGCGCCTCTCGCGCGGCGCGACGGGGCTTCGACCGATCGCCCGCGGGGCGGTCATGGACCGGGTGCGGGAGTTCAACACGCTCGCCGACGAGATCCGCTCGTTCGATGTGTTCGCCTCGGTCCTCGGCGCGGGCACCGGGGCCGCGGGCGTCCGCGGCGAGGAGACGCGAGCCCTCGACGCCCTTCTCTCCCGCGCGCGGTGCTTCGAGCTCACGATGCGGTACGGCGAGCATCCGGCGGAGACCGCCGCCGCGCTCGAGACGGCGCTCGCCGAAGACGCCGGAGTGTCGCGGTGAACGCCAAGATTTCGCTTCTTTCCGAGAACGCTCTGGCGGGGGACGAGTCGCTCGGTCCCGCGCTCGAGACGATCGCCGCCCTTCCCGGTGTCGAGCGGATCGTCTGCTGCGTCGATCTTCACCGGAAATCGCGCGCCGAGAGCCCTTCGAGCGTCGCCGTCGCGACGGGGTCGCGCGTTTATCCGAAGCTCACGAGCGTTGCGCAGAACTGCGGCATGGCGCTCGTTCGGACCGGCCTGTCGCTCGACGATTTCCCCGACGGTCGTCTCGACGAGCTCTTCGCGGGCTGGCGTCGCAGCGACCATGAGACGTTCGAGCGTCCTCCGGTGAGCCTCGAGGATCTGCGCCGCATCCTCTGCGCGGGGGCGCGGGCGGTGATCGAGTCGTCCGGACTGCCGCCGGGGAGTCTCGAGAACGTCGAGTTCGGCGGATGCGTCGGCGGAGGCGAGATACTCCCGTGGCGCGACATTCTCTCCGTCGTCCCCCGGTTCACGCTCGAGCGGGGCCGGTACGGTTTCGGCGTCGTTCCGGCGGGAAACCATTTTCTGGAGGTTCAGTGCGTCGAGGAGATCGTCGATCCGGCGGCCGCGGAGCGGTGGGGCGTGCGCCGAGGGGACGTCGTCGTCATGATCCACGCGGACGGAGGCCTCGTTTCGGACGACCTCGGCAACCTCTACGCGAACCGGTCGGTGACGCGCGGTCTTCCGGCGCTCGTCTACGGCGCGCGCAGACTCGCTCTGCACGCGCGGGGGGTGGGGCCGCGGACGGCGGCGGAACGCCGGCGGCTCTACTTCTCGAGCGATCCGTTCGTTTCCGTCGATCCGGAATCGACGGAGGGACGACGCGCCATGACCGCGATGCGCTTCGCGATGAACGCGGGATACGCCTCTCGTCTTTCGGCGGCCGGGCGTCTCTCGCGCGTCCTCGGGACGATGTTCCCCGGGAGGGCGGTTTCGTGCGAGGTGCTCTGCGATTTTTCGCACAACTCGATCCTCCGGGAGACCGTCGGCGGACGGCGGCTCTGGGTGCATAGGCACAACGCGGCGCGCGTTCTGCCCGGAAGGCTCGTTTTTCTGCCGGGGTATTCGTGGACGTCGTCGTACGTCTGCCGCGGCGGCGACGGGGCCGCCGGCACGATCTATACGATGGATCACGGCGCGGGAAAGACGATCGACAGACTCAAAGCCGAGGGAACGCTCCGCCGCCTCGACGCCGGACGCCCCACGCGCGCCTACGACAGCAAATCCGACGCGCCGGTCCTCGTGCCGCACTGGTCGGACGAGGGGGTGGACGAGGTCGTCCGGGCGCTCGCCGCCCGCGACGTGGCCCATCCCGTCGCGCGGCTCCGTCCGATCGCAGGCTATCGGTTCCACTGGAAGGGGAGGCTCGCGCGGCTTCGAGAGCGGTTCGCCGCGCGGGCGGCTCGCGCATGAAAAGCGGCGATTACAAGCACGTGTTCTTCCTGCCCGTTCCGGACGAGGGAGGGCGCGCGCTCCTTCTCGGCGTCGAGCTCCCCGCTCTCGAGCGCGCGCTCGAGGACCTCGGCGCCTCGGTCGATCGCGCTCCGGAAGAGGGCGCCTCGTACGACCTCGTCGTGGCGGAGCCGCCGGAGACGGGGCGCGCGGCCGGCGCCTTCCTCGATCGCCTGAACGGCCTGCTCGCGGAAGGAGGTTTCGCCGCCGTGCTATCGCGGCGCGGGATCCGGCGTCCGAAGCCGCGCGGTCTCGCCGCGGCAGGCGCGTACGCGTCGATACCCGGTCCGCGGAACCCTTCCGTCGTCGTGCCCGTCTCGGACGCGCGGCCGCTCTCCTTTCTGCTCTCCCGTTTTCCCGATTTCTCGAGCGCCCGTCCGGCGGCGCGCCGCGCCGCGCGTCTCGTCGTCCGCCTCGGATTCCAGAGGCCGCTGCTCAAGCATCTCGTGCACATCTTCCGACGCGGCGGCGCCGGGACGCGCGAGCCGGGGATGCTCGCGGCGGTTCGGGACGCCGCGACGAAGGCCCTCGGCGCGCCCTCTCTCGCCGCTTCGATCGTCACGCGCGTCGAGGTCGAAACACAGGCCGTGCTCTATTTTTTCTTCGAGCCGGGGCGGCGCGATCCCTCGATCGTCGCGAAAGCGGCGAGCGGACCGGGGCGCAACGACGAGCTTCGCCGCGAGCGGGACAACCTCGCGTCGGTGCGCGCGTGCCTCCACGGACCGCTCGAGCGTTCGGTGCCCGCCGTGCGGGGAAGCGGCGAGTGGCGCGGGCGTTTCTACTACCTGCAGGATTTCGCGGGCGGGAGGATGCTCCCGCCAACCCTCGACGCTGGACCGCTCGTCCTCGGCCGCGGGCGCGCCGCGGCGGACCTCGATCGCGCGTGGGATTGGCTCATGCGATTTCAGTCGGCGACCGTCTCCGGCTCGTGCAGCGTCGCCGATCTCGGCGTCCGGGACGACGCCGCGCGTTACCGGGAGGCGCACGGAGACGGGGAGGACGACCGCCGCTGTCTCGCGTGGATATCCGCGGAGCTCGAGCGGCACGGCGGACGAAACGCGCCCCTGTGCGCATCCCACGGCGACCTCTTCCCGGGGAACGTGCTTCTCGGCGAAAGCGGCGTGACGGTCGTCGACTGGAGGTACTTCCGCCGCGCGCATCACGCGTGCTTCGACGTCATGACGCTCGTCTCGACGCTCGGCTCGCCGGGCGGGACGGACGGCGTCGAGCGGGTCTTCGCGGGGCCCCACTGGGCGAACGCCTTCTTCCGCGAACGGTTCGGCGCGTTTCTCGCGGCGAACGGTCTCGGCGCGGATCTCTTCGTGTTCCTCTCCGCCGCGGCCATTCTCGAGATGTCCGTGAGGGAGCGCGCGGAGACCGGCCGCTCCGGGGAAAAGGACGCCGCGTGGCGGCGCCGGCTCGTTCGTTTTTTCGATATCAAGGACCGGATCGCCGTGGCGTCCGCGCGCCGGGCGGTCCCGCGGGAACGGAGCGATCGATGAACCTCGCGAAACGATCGAGACGCGTCACCGCGGCGGAGCTGCTCTTCCGCGGGCGGGAGCTCGCCCGCTCGACTGAGGAGCGCCTCGGCGCCGCGCCGCGGCCAAGGCTCCCGAGGAGTGCCGGCGCCGGCGCTTCGACGCTCATGCCGGAGGTGCTCGTCGAGTCCCTTCGCGATCGCGAGACGCTCTGCGGGATGTGGAAACATCTATTCCCCGGCGCGGCCGAACGGGCGGTCGCCGTCGCGGACGGCGTTCTCCGGAACGTCATCCCCCTCTTTTCCGATACGGTCGATTTCGGAGCGGCCGTCGACTGGCACCGCGACTACCGGAGCGGCGTTCGCGCTCCGCTCTCCTTCGGCCGCGATATCGACACGCTCGATCCCGCGGTCGTCGGCGACTGCAAGAACATCTGGGAGCTCAATCGGTGCGGGTATTTTGTTTCCCTCGGCCAGGCGTTCTGGGCGACGAACGAGCGGCGGTACTTCGAGAAATGGAAAGAGCTCGTCGGCTCGTGGATCGACGACAATCCTCCCGACCGCGGCATGAACTGGAGCTCGAGTCTCGAGCTCGCGATGCGCGCCGTGAATTGGCTCTGGTCGAGCTGGTTCTTCCGCGCGGAGCTCGAGGAGGATGCGGCGTTTCTCCGGCGGTTCGGCGAGACGATCCTTCTCCACGGCAACCGCATCGAACGGCATCTCTCGCGATACTTCAGCCCGAACACGCATCTCACCGGCGAGGCGCTCGGGCTGCTCTACGTCGGCAAGGCCTACCCCGCGGCGCCGCGTTCCGCCGCGCTCGCCGCGCTCGGCGAGTCGATCCTGCGCGCCGAGCTCGGGAGGCAAATCCTCGCGGACGGCGGCTATTTTGAGCGCGCGACGTGGTACCACAAGTACACGATCGATTTCTATCTTCACGCGATGGCCCTCGCCGGCCCGGACGCCGCGGGCTGGGCGGGCGAAGGGGTCAAGCGCATGATCGCGCACCTCGCCCTCCTCTCGGAGAGCGACGGGACGATCCCCCTCATCGGGGACGCCGACGGCGGGCAGCTCCTCTTTCTCGACGGCCTCAAGGGGAACGTCCGCGGCGCCTGCTGCACGGCGGCCGCGCTTCTCGGGGACGGCGAGCTCAAGGATCTCGCCGGAGGTGAGTTTCAGGAAGAGACTCTCTGGCTCCTCGGCCCCTCCGGGCTTGAACGGTTCGAGCGCGCGGAGCGGACGGAGCGGCGGTCGTTTCACTCGATCAACAGGGAAACGGGATGGTACTGCCTGCGGACCGGCATGCGTTCCGGCGATCCCTTCGTCATCTTCGACTGCGGTCCGCACGGGTGGGACGCGTGCGGCCACGCCCACGCCGACCTCCTCGGCGTCCTCTGGTGCGCCCGCGGGACGATGGCGCTCGTCGATCCGGGGTGCCCCGTCTACGGCGGCGATCCGGCGCTCAGGGACCGCACGAGGAGCAGCGCCTGCCACAACACGATAACCATCGGCGGAGAATCGCAGTCCGTTCCGGGAGCGCTCTTCCGGTGGCGGCGGATCGCGCGGCCCCTCCCCGCGAGATCGTTCGTCGACGGCGGCTGGGGTTTCGTCGAGGGTCAGCACGACGGATACGACGAGATCGGCTGCCGCCATTGGCGCGGCGTGCTCTTCTGCGGCGGAGCTCTCGTCGTCGTGGCGGACGTCGTCAGGTGCGCGCGCCCCGTCCGGTCGATCCTCTACAACATGCAGTTCGCCGAGGGTTCGCTCGAGAGCTCGGGGGAGGGGCTCTTTCGCTTCGCTCCGGCGGAGGGCGGCGGCCCGCTCGAGATGCGGATATTCATGGCGAGGGCGGATGCGGGCTCCGGCGATCGCGGAGCGCGCACGGCGACCGAACCCCGCGGCTCGAGCGCGCCCGCGGCCGGCGAGGGGATCGTTTCGCGGGATTACAATCGTCTCGCCGCGGCCCCGCGCGTCGCGTGGGAGCTCGGGTCGTCGAGCGAAGACCTGCTCATCCTGACCGTTCTCTCGGACGATCCGGACTCTCTCGCCGGTTTCGTCCACGACGGAAACGGCGGGCTTCGCGGCTCGGCCGGCGGCGCGCGGTACGCGATCGACGTGGAATCGTCGCCGCCGGGCGACCGGCCGCCGGGTCTCCTCGTCAAGCCGCGCGTCGCCGTTTCGGCCGAAATAGGGGGAGCGACGCGCGTCTTTTCGCTGAACGCGGGGGGATCGGACGGTTGGCGCTCGGAGAGCGCGGGAGGAGGGAAACGTCCGTGACGGAACCGCTGGCGTACCCGGAGAGCACGATCGTGTTCGAGCGCCGCCCGGCGCGCCTCGCCGCGTATCTCGCGGTGAAGCGCGCTTTCTATCGCGCCATGAAGCTTGTCGGTCTCTTCGCGCTCGCGCGGCGTCTCACTGCGCGCTCGCTCCGGATCCTCTGCTACCACGGTTTCGCGATCGCGGACGAGCACGTCTTCAGCCCGCACACGTTCATGCGCGCCGGCACCTTCGAGCGGCGGCTGCGATACCTCTCGGAGCGAGGATTTTCCGTGCTCGGTCTCGGCGAGGCGCTCGACCGGCTCGAGCGCGGCGATCTCCCGCCGCGCGCCGTGGCGATCACGATCGACGACGGCTTCTTCGGGACGTGCTCGGTCGCGCGGCCCCTTCTCGCGCGGTACGGAATGCCGGCGACGGTGTACGTGACGACGTACCACGCCGCCAAGGGGACGCCGGTCTTCGGTCTCGCCGCGCAGTACGTCGTCTGGAAAGCCGCGGCGGGCTCGCTCGACCCGGCGGGGCTCGGCATGCCCGGCGGCGCCCCGATGGCGATCGGCACCGACGCCGAGAAGCGCCGTACGCTGCAAGCGATCATAGGCTACGGAGAGCGGAACCTCGACGAACCCGGCCGGGCGAGGCTCATCGAGGCGCTCGCCGTTCAGGCGGGAGTGGATCCGCGGACGGTCGTCGAGAACCGTCCTTTCTCCCTCGTGAATCCCGGGGAGATCCGGGATATGGACCGCGCGGGGATCGACATCCAGCTCCACACGCATCGCCACTCGTTCCCGGCCGACCGCGAGCGCGCGCTCGCCGAGATCCGCGACAACCGCGCCGTCCTCGAGCCGCTCGTCTCGCGGCCGCTCGAGCATTTCTGCTACCCGAACGGCCGGTGGAGCGAGGAGCAGCTTCCGTGGCTCGAGGAGGCGAAGATCCGGAGCGCCGTTACCTGCGACCCCGGGATGAACGGGCCGGACGCTCGTTTTCTCGCCCTCAAGCGTTTCGGCGACAGCGAGGCTCTCTCGCAGATAGAGTTCGAGGCCGAACTATGCGGTCTCAACGCGGCGATGCGGCTCGCGAAGGACGCGATTGTTCGCTTGGTGAAACGACCCCCGCGGGGATACAATCCCCTCGGAGGGAGCCCTGGAGGGGGCGCGAAACGATGAGTTTGAGCCACTTTATGCAGCGGATCAAGAGACGGGAAACGCCGTTCTACGACCGGCTCTACCGGGCGGCGTACGCCGTCCGGAGTGCCGAGATCCCCTACGTGCGGGGCCTTCACGACGCCCTCTATTACGAGCGGCGCTTCCGCGTCGCAGCGTGGCGCACCTTCTGGCGCGCCGCGTACTATCAGCCGCTTTTCCGAGGCCGCTGCGAACGATGCGGCAAAAACCTTCATCTCACGCATTCGGGGCAGGGGATTCCGCTCATCGAGGGGGATCTCGCGATCAACGTCGGCGACAACGTCACGATCTACGACCGCATCACGCTCGCCGGGCTCACCTCGAGCGAGCGCCCCACGCTCACGATCGGCGACTATACGCAGATCGGGATGCCGATCGCGATCATAGTCGGCGACGAAGTAACGATCGGCCACCATTGCATCATCGGCAGCTCTCTCATCGCCGACAATCCCGGGCACAACCTCGACTACAAACGTAGGTTCCAGCGTCTCGTTCGGGTCGTCGTCGGAAAGGTGCGGATCGGGAGCTACGTCTACGCCGGGCACGCCTCGATGGTCATCGGCAACGTGACGATCGGCGACGGGGCGATCATCGGCGCGCACTCCGTCGTCGTCTCCAATATCCCCCCGTTCTGCGTCGCCGTCGGCTATCCCGCCCGCGTCGTGAAGAAGCTTCCGTTTCCGAAGGAAATGATCGAGATCCTCGGCGAGGACGCGTACCGGCGATGGCTCGAAGCGGAAGTCAAATCCTGATCGGAGGCGCCGGAACGCCGGCGCCTCCGGCGTTCCTTCCATGACCGGCTCCGCGCTGCGCATCCCCCGCGCGGCGGCTCTACACGTACACGATCGCGAGCAGCTTGTACATGAGGAGGCTGCCGCCGAGTATCCCCGCGACGACGAGCGCGTCGCGCGCGGGCAGGAGGATCGGCCGTCCCGCGGCGGCGCCCGTTCCCCGCGCGACGAGCACGGCGAGGGCCGCGATGATGTAGAGGACGGGGCTGTAGGCCTGCGAGAGGAAGACCGCGCTTCCGAGAAATCCGACCATCGAGAGCTCGACGATCGGCGCGTACCGCGCGTACGCGCTCTCCGCGAAGAGCTCCGAGCGCCTCAGATCCTTGATCGACGAGTAGATGAGCGCGAGCCAGACGAAGTAACCGGCGAGCCCGAGCTCGGCGATGCACTGTATGTACGCGCTGTGCGCGGCGCGCTCGTGAAAGAGCTCGAAGTTGTTGAAGCCGACGCCGAGGATCGGATGGGACTTCAACATCACGAGCCCCCCGATCCACGCGTAGACGCGGCCGCTCGCCGACATCTCGTACGG
>DHHB01000008.1 GCA_002403075.1 bacterium UBP1_UBA4783
CGTCAGTCGTCGCTCTCGATCCCGAGACGCGAGCGCACCCGGGCCACGATCTCCGACATCTCGGCCGTCTCGAGACGCGAAAGCGCTTCGAGACGCTCCATATACCCTTCGCGAACAAGCTTCGCGAGCTCGAACGCGTACGGATGGAAGCTCCAGGCCTTCCTGTGAATCTCGTTGGCGAAGGCGTTGAGCAGGCAGTTCGTCGAGTTCGGATCCGTGTCCTCAGGCTTGCGCCAGCCGAGAGCCTTGATCTCCTCGATAATCCGTCCCTCGTCGTAGTCGAGGAACGCGAGGGGACTCACGTTGTACGGGAACCGGTCGGCCGAGGCGAAGTGCGCCTCGGTGAGGAAGTAGTTTTCGATCTCGGGCCCCGCGGCCTCGCGCATCGGCTCGAGGAGCGCCTTCTGCATCGATCGGATCATCGCCGCGTTGTTCTTGAAGATCGAGGCCTCGATCGGCGCCTGACCCGGCGACCAGCCGTACGCGACGAAGGGGATGTCCCCCTCGATCGCCATGCGGAGGACGACGAACTTCACGACGCCCATGCAGCTCGTGCAGATCGTGCTCGCGCGCTCGAGCGTTTTCGGCGCGTACATCTGCGAGGAGACCGCAGAGCGGAAGAGCGTGCGCAGGACGTCGAACCGCGGCTTGTAGAGGACGTGATCGACGCCGAGCGTCTCGACGACGTTGCGGATGTTCTCGATCGAGGCGGGGGAGATGAATCCGTTGTCGAGCGTGAGCGCGAGGATCGAGAGCCCGAAGCGCCGGCGGAGCACCATGAGGGTGTAGGTCGAGTCCTTGCCGCCGCTGTACGCCATGATGGCGTCGTAGCCGCCGCGCCGGCGACGTCCCGCGACGAGCTCCTCGAAGCGCGCGTGGTATTTTTCCTTCGATTCCTCGAGTCTTTCGGGCTTGAAGCTCCGGCAAAAGTTGCAGACGCCCCGCTCGTCGAAGGAGACGCCGGGAAAGGTCTCCGGGAGCACGCAGCGCGTACAGATCTTCATCGGTTCATTCCTTCCGTGCCGCGGCCGCGCGGAGCGGCCACGCGAATCAGAGTTTCGGCGCCGGCGTCGGCTCGCGGAGCGGCTTCGTGGCGTCGCGCTTTCTCGCGAACTCCCGCGCGGCGCGCGCCACCTGCTCGGGGGCGAGGCCGAGGGCCGCGGCGATCTCCGCGTGCGGCACGCCGTGCTCGACGCCGTAGATCACGTAATCGAGGATCGTATAGGGCATGCAGAAGTAGAAGTCGGCGTCGCTCACCGGAAAGCTGTAGGTGTCGGGGCTCGGCGTCCGCTCGAGCACCTCGCGGGGCACGCCGAGGTGCGCCCCGAGCGCGAAGACTTGAGCCTTGTAGAGGTACGTGAGCGGCTCGATGTCGACGCCGCCGTCGCCGTACTTCACGAAGAAACCCTGGATGTACTCCGGGTAGTTCGTCGTTCCGCAGACGACGTAGTACCGCCGCTCCGCTTCGTAGTAGAGCTGCGTCATGCGGAGGCGCTGCTTGATGTCGTTCGCCGCCATGAGCTCGAGGTAGTCCGTGGCGCTCACGCGCTCCGAGCGGATCGAGCCGTCCGGGAGGAGCACCTCGATCCGGTAGACGTTCAGGCGGTCGCGGTCGAGAAGATCCTGCGGCAGGACGAGACGGAACCGAAAGGGCTCCGGGACGCCGGGGACGAGCCGCCGGACGATCGCGTCGCGCTTCTCGTACACGCGAAACGTCTCGAGTATCGGCGTGAGGTTCACCTCGTGGCATTCGATGCCGAGGGAGTCCGCGACGAGCTTGCCGTACTCGCGGCTCACCGGGTTCGAGTCCTTCTCGGGGAGCAGGATCCCGACGACCCGTTCCCTGCCGAGGGCGCGCACCGAGAGGGCGGCCGAGACGGAGGAATCGATGCCGCCGCTCAGGCCGATGACGATCCCCTTGCGCCGGTAGTACGTGCGCACCGATTCGCGGATGAAATCGACGAGCGTGCCCGCGGTCTTCTCCGGATCGATCTTCAGAACGTCGGTGCTGAATGCCATGGCCGGTCCTTTCGGCTGTGGGCGGCGTTCCGGGCGGCGCCCGGCGCTAGAGCCCCTTTTTCGTTATCTTGCCCGTCGAGGTCTTAGGGAGCTCCTCGCGGAACTCGACGAACTTCGGCACCATGAAATCCTCGAGATGCCGCATGCAGTGCGCGACGATCTCCTTCTCGGTGACGGCGGCGCCGTTTTTCGGCACCACGTAGGCCTTGATCGCCTCGCCGAGCGTTTCGTCGGGAACGCCGACGACGGCCGCCTCGAGGACGGCGGGATGCTCGTAGAGGACGTTCTCGACCTCTTTCGGGCTCACCTTCTCGCCCCGGCTCTTGATGATATCGTCCCCGCGCGAGACGAAGTAGAGGAACCCCTCGTCGTCCATCCGAAAGAGATCTCCCGTGTAGAGCACGCGCTCCCACGGCCAGCGCCCGGGCCGGAGCACTTTCTCCGTCTCCTCGGGCCGCTCCCAGTATCCCTGCATGACGTTCGCCCCGCGGACGACGAGCTGCCCGACGGCGCCGGGCTCGGTGACGACCCGGTTCGCGTCGTCGACGAGGTAGACCTGCTCGTTCGGCATCCCCTTGCCGACGGATGTCGGCCGGCGGTCGAGCTCCTCGGGGGGGAGGTACGAGACGCGCTTGCATTCGGTGAGCCCGTACATCGAGTAGAGCCTCGCGCCGGGAAAGAGCTCGCGGAGCCCCCGGATGTGCGAAAGGGGGAGCGCCGCGGCGGTGTTCGTGAGATAGCGAAGATCGGGAAAGGACTCCTTCCGCAGCTCCTCCAACTGCAGCAGGATCGCCGATATCGTCGGCACGATGGGGAATCCGGTCGCCTTCTCCGCCTTGAGCGCGTTTATGACGGCGTACGGGTAGAGGAAGGACTTCTCGAGGACGACCGTTCCGCCGAACTGCGCCGCCATGATGATCTGGTAGAGGCCGTAGTCGAAGGAGAGCGGGAGCACGCTCAGGATGACGTCGTCCTCGCGGTTCTCGAGGTACGTCGTGATGGAGGTCGAGGCGGAGACCATGTTCCGGTGGGTGAGCATGACCCCTTTCGGATTGCCCGTCGTGCCCGAGGTGTAGATGAGGGCCGCGAGATCGATGTCGATCGCCGTACGCGCCGGCCGGCCGGCGTCGTGCGAGGACTGGATCTCGTCCCACCAGCGCACGGCGAACTGCTCGCGCGGGTGTTCCCGCAGCTCGCCGGTCAGCACCACCGTCTTGATCGACGGGGCGGAGCGCGCCGCCGCGACGGCGGTTTCCCATTTGCTCTCGTGGGTGACGAGCGCCGCGGCGCGGCTGTCGCCGAGCACCCACGCGAGCTTCTCCGTCTTCATCGTCGGGTTGAGGGGGGCGAACACGGCGTCGGCCTTGAGAATCCCGAAGATCGA
>DHHB01000043.1:0-176 GCA_002403075.1 bacterium UBP1_UBA4783
GATTCGCGGCCGACGACCTCGAACACGATCGCCGTCGGCATCAGCACGCCGTAGTGCCTCTGGTAGTCCTTCAGCGTGTTTACCATCCGCGTGCCCCGCTGCGGATCGCCGAAGGGGAAGACGATCCGGTCGACGAGCCAGCTGTCGGCCAGGATGTGGACTTCGTAGTCCACCCC
>DHHB01000043.1:241-10407 GCA_002403075.1 bacterium UBP1_UBA4783
GAAATTGTGGAAGAATCCCGCGTAGTAGCGGAGGCTCGCGAGGTTGTCGCCCTTGGCTTCGGAGAGATCGCCGAACACGTTCGTATAGCCGGACGTCCCGTCGTAGGTGACGACCCTGCCGTAGGACTCCCTCCTGAGCGAGCTCGGTTTCTTGAGGTAGAGCGTCATGCTGTCGCCCCTCTCGAGAAACACGCTGCCGTAGTAGCCCCCGATGACGAGGTTCCCTACGGCTTCGACGCGCGCCCGTCCTCCGATCGCCTCGAAATATTTTCCGATGATTTCCCGGGAGAGTCCGGCGTTCTCCGGTTCGCCCGCCGCCCCCGCCGGAAGCCACAGGAGCAGCGCCGCGGCAATCGCCGCGATCGATCTTCCGCGCATGGCCATGCCTCCTCTTTGCATATAATACGCCTCGCCGTCAATATGGTTCCGCGGCATGGGAATCGGCCGGGGCTCGCCCGCGTCCCGGCGGGACGCCCCAGCGGGCGTTCGGACGGTCCGCCCTGCGCCGGCCGATGAGCCGGTCGACGTCGCGAATTGACAGACCATCGCCGTTCCTATACTATCCGGGCAATGTATCCGGCCCACCGGATCGCTCGAACACCGATCTTCAGGAGGAAAGCTGGTTGTCATGGCTGAAGAGAAGAAGTTCGTTCCGTTCGTTCCGGCTGAAACGAACATGGCCGAGTTCACCTTCCGGGCGGTGTTCCTCGGCGTGCTGATGGCGGTCATGATGGGGGCCGCCAACGCGTATCTGGGGCTCAAGGCGGGGATGACGATCGCCGCCACCTATACGACCGCGGTCATCGGCATGGCCGTCATCAAGGCGATGAAGGGCACCCTCCTCGAGGAGAACGCCGCGCGAACGGTCGGGTCGATCGGCGGCAACGTCGCCACCGGCGCTATATTCACGCTGCCGGCCTTTTTCATCGCTTCGATCTGGAACCCCTTCTTCTCGCTCGAGCATTACATCCTCTCGACCATCATGCTCGTCGTGGCCGGGATCCTCGGCATCATGTTCGTGACGATCCTCCGGCGTGTGCTCGTCGAGGACGCGGAGCTCCCCTTCCCCGAATCGATCGCGGCGGCCGAGATCCACAAGTCGGGGCAGCTCGGCGTGCAGAACTCGCGATTCCTCTTCATGGGCATGGGCGTCGGCGCGCTGTTCAGCGCGCTCGTGGAGTTCAAGTTCATCGCGGCCGGCTGGCAGAAGATCGTCTCGCTCTCGAAGGGCGTGCTCATGCTGCGGGCGCCGGGGATGAACCCGGCGTACTTCGGCGTCGGCTATATCATCGGCCCCAAGCTCGGCGCCATCAACTTCAGCGGCGGCGTCCTCGCGTGGGGGTTGCTCACGCCGATCATCGCCTACTTCCTGCATCGCGACGATCCGGGCGCGGTGACGAACTGGACCCTGGAGCTCACCAACGTCTGGAAAAACTACGTCCGCTACATCGCGATCGGCGGAATGCTCGTCGGCGCGTTCTACACCCTCTACCGGATGCGGCAGAGCCTCTTCACGGGCATCTCCCGTTCCTTCTCTTACATGAAGAAGTCCGCCTCCGATGAGGCGGCGCTCTCGCGCACCGACAAGGACATAAACATCCGCTGGTCGCTGCTCGCGATCGGCGTCATATCGGTGATCATGCTCTTCATCTTCAACTACTTCACGGGAAGCCTCGGGCCGGCGGCGGTCGCGGCCGTCGTGATGCTGTTCCTCGGCTTCGTGTTCGCCGCGGTCTCTGGATATCTCGTCGGAATCATAGGCGTGAGCAATAATCCCACGAGCGGCCTCACGGTCTCGGTGCTCATCGTGGTGGCGCTCCTCATGGTGGCGCTCGGGATGCGGGGCGCGGCCGCCGTCGCCGCGGTGCTCGGCGTGGCGGCCTTCACCTGCACGAGCGTGTCGGTGGCGGGAGAGATGATGCAGGACCTCAAGGCGGGGCACATCCTCGGCTGCACGCCGTGGCGGATGCAGATCGGCGACATCTTCGGCGTGACCGCCGCGGGCGTCATCATGTTCCTCGTTCTCTCGCTCCTCCACCTCGGCGACGTGAAGCAGGCCGTCGGGAACGAGTTTGACCGCCTTGAGAGGAGCGGCGTCGCCACGGTCGAATACAAGGGCGAGGATCCCGCGCTCGCCGGGACGACCTACACGCTCGACGAGATCAGGCAAGCGCCTCCCGAGCGGCAGAACGATATCCTCGGCACGCGCGCGGGCTTCGGCGGCGAGAAACTCCCCGCCCCGCAGGCGAGCCTCATGGCGGTCGTGGGCCGCGGGATCGTCGAGGGGAAGGCCGAGTTCATCCTCATCATCGCGGGGATGCTCATGGGCGCCGCGTTCATCATGATGCAGGTGAAAAGCCCGATGCTGATCGCCGTCGGCATGTATCTCCCGATCGAAACATCGTTCGCGATCTTCGTGGGCGGTCTCATGAAGGGGCTCCTCGACCGGTTCGCGGAGAAACGCGCGATGGATGGCGCAACGAAAGAGAAGATGGGAAACATCGGCGTGCTTCTCTCCTCGGGACTCATCGCGGGAGAGGCGCTGCTCGGGCTGCTGTTCGCCGGTCTCGCATTCGCCGAGATCAAGCTCTTTCATATGTTCGCGTCTCCTTCGTACGCGCTGAGCCTCGTGTGCATCGCCATCATCGGATTCATGCTGCTCCGCGTGCCCTTGAGGAACGCGAGATAGCGGCGGCCGCGGTTATTGTGTGCGCCGTCCGAGCGCCGCGTTGAATATGGATTGCAGTTCGTTCTGGAAATGCGCATTTGCATGCCCTATTATGAGGGCTGAATAGAAAAGAAGGAGCGCTCCGGAGATGCAGGGCATACTGGCCTTTTTCGTCGGGATCGGGCTGAGCGCGACGTGCGGATTCAGGGTCTTCGTGCCCCTGCTCGGGTTGAACGTCGCCCATCATCTGGGACATCTGCCGCTCTCGCACGGATTCGAGTGGCTCGGATCGTGGCCCGCGACCATCGCGTTCGGCGTCGCGACGATCGTCGAGGTGGGCGCGTACTACATTCCGTGGGTAGACCATCTCCTCGACACGATCGCGACGCCCGCCGCGGTCGTGGCCGGCACGATCATCACGGCCTCCATGGCCGGCGATCTGTCGCCGCTCCTGCGCTGGCCTCTCGGCGTCATAGCGGGCGGCGGCGTGGCCGGCGTCGTTCAGGGCGCGAGCGTCTTCGCGCGGGGAGCGTCGACGGCGACGACGGGCGGATTCGGCAATCCGTTGGTTTCGACGGGAGAGCTCGTCGCGTCGATCGTCGGGACGATCGTTTCCATCGTACTGCCGATCCTCGCGATCGTGCTCGTCGGTCTGATCCTATTTCTCATCTTCCGGCGGATGTTCCGCCGGCGGACGCAATCGGCCTGAAAAAATGAATCATCCAGCTATAGAGTGATGTCTGCGATGCGCCTATATCTCGTCAATCCATCGAATCCGCTCATCAACATCGTCCGGGTCAAGGAGAGCCGCTGGAACCGGTACCGCGTCTGGAAACCCCTCGGCCTCATGGTTCTCGCGGGCCTGACCCCTTCGGACTGGGAAACCTCGATCATCGACGAGAACCTCGGCGTCCCCGATTACGAGGCGATGCCCCGGCCGGACCTCGTCGGGATAACCGCCTTCACCTCCCAAGCGAAGCGCGCCTACGAAGTGGCGGGCTATTTCAGGTCCCTCGGCGTGCCGGTCGTCCTCGGCGGGATCCACGCGACGATGTGCCGGCACGAAGCCATGGAGCACGCGGACTCGATCGTTACGGGAGAGGCCGAGAGCGTATGGCCCCGGGGCCTCGAAGACGCGCGGCACGGCCGCCTGCGGGCGCGCTACGAGGGCGGGAGGGCCGAGCTGCACAGCATCCCGCTCGCGCGCCACGATCTGCTCGCCGAGGGATACGCCATCGGAGCCATCCAGACGACGCGGGGCTGCCCCCTGAATTGCAGTTTCTGCAGCGTGACGGCGTTCAACGGCGCTCATTACCGACAGCGGCCCATCGAGGACGTGATACGGGAATTCCGCATGATTCGCGAGAAGCTCGTTCTCGTGGTGGACGACAACCTCATCGGCACGCGCCCCGAGCACATCGAGCGCGCTAAGAATCTCTTCCGCGCCATGATAGCCGCGGATCTTCGGAAAGAATGGGTGGCTCAAGCCACGATCAACTTCGCCGACGACGAAGAGCTCATGGAGCTCGCCGCCAAGGCCGGGTGCGGCGGCGTCTTCATCGGGTTCGAATCGCTCTCCCCGGGGAAGCTCATCGGGCTCGGCAAGAAATTCAACCTCATGAAGAACCGGGATTTTCGAGCGTCGGTGCGGCGCATCCAGCGGCACAAGATAATGGTCGTCGGCTCGTTCATCATCGGCCTCGACGTGGACGAACCGGGTATCGGCAAGCGGATCGCCGAGGTGGCCAACCGGTACGGCATCGACAACCTCAACGCGCTTTTCTTGACGCCGCTGCCCGGCACGCGTCTCTGGGACGAAATGAAATCGGATGGGCGCATCCCTCTCAATACCTTCCCGGAAGACTGGAAATACTACACCCTGACCTTTCCGGTCGCGCGGTACAAGCATCTGTCTCTCGACGGCATCATCCGGGAAATGAACTCCTGCAACGACGCCTTCTACTCCGTGCCCAGCATCCTGCGAAGGGTGTGGAGCAGCATATGGCGGCGCCACAAGCCGTTCTTGAGCCTCGTGGGAAATCTCTCGTACCGGAACAACATCCGGATGGGCCACAAGGCGCACGATACCTTCAAGCGGCAGGTCGGTGACAGGCTCGCCTGAGTGCGCGAGATAATGGACACGAAGCCATCCCGCGGACATGAAAGTGCATGCTGCTCCGGGATCCGCGCGGCCTGTGCGCCGCTAATCGACAGAGGCCGGACGTAATGGATCGTCGGCCGCTTGCCGCGACTCTCCCATACGCACGAGGATCCGATGCTTCACGAGGCCTCTTTCCAGGGGAATCACGCCGTCGGGCAGGCGCCGACCATCCATTTCCACCCATGACACTCCTCGCTCGCGCTTTTCCGGATTATCGACCTGAATCTCGTATATCGCCTCGCCGTGACGAAAGCGCATGCTGAAGCCGTCCCACCATCCGGGAATTACCGGGTTCACCTGCATGCGTTCCCCTCGCACTCTCAAGCCGAGTACTTCTTCTATCCAGGCCCGGTACATCCACGCGGCCGCGCCCGTATACCACGACCAGCCTCCATGGCCGATCCGCCCGGGTAACCGGTACACGTCGGCGGCGATCACATAGGGCTCGATCCCATAGCGCCAGACGGATTCGGGATCTCGCGCCCGCTCGATCGGGTTGAGCATGCGCAGTATTTTCACCGCACGCTCACCGTCCCCTCGACGCGCCATGGCCATGGCGAGCCACAGGGCGGCGTGAGTGTACTGGCCCCCATTTTCGCGCACCCCGGGCGGGTATCCCCTGATGTAACCGGGAGAGGGCTCCGACGTGTCGAAAGGAGGCTCGAGGAGCAGCACCAGGCCTTCATCCTCGCGAACGAGATGCGTCCACGCCGATTCCAGCGCTATGCCCGCGCGATTCACGTCGGCGGCGCCACTCAGCCAGGCCCAGGATTGGGGCAGGGAGTCGATGCTCCCTTCGCTGTTGGTCGAGGAGCCAAGAGGCGTGCCGTCATCGAAGGTTCCGCGAAGATACCATTCACCGTCCCATGCCGCCCGTTCAATACGCTGAATCAACGATTCCCTGTCATGCCGATAGGTCCGGCCGAGCTCCGGCCGATCCAGCAGATCGGACATCTCGGCCATGCCCTGAAGCACGTCCGCCAGGAACCACGCCAGCCACACGCTCTCCCCCTTGCCTCCGGCGCCCACGAGGTTCATCCCGTCGTTCCAGTCCCCCGTCCCCATAAGAGGCAACCCATTGGGTCCGATGGTGAGGCCGCGCGCGACTGCTCGCCGGCAGTGCTCGAACAGCGTGGCGCGCTCCAATGCGGCCTCCGGTGTCGAGAAGATCTCCTGCTGACCATCTTCCAATAAAGGAGCGTTGAGGAAGGGAACCTTCGCGTGCAGGATGTCCGCATCGCCGGTGAGCCTGACGTAATGCGCGGCGACGTAGGGAAGCCACAGAAGATCGTCGGAGATCCGCGAGCGGATTCCCGCGCCGCTCGGCGGATGCCACCAGTGCTGGACGTCGCCTTCCTTGAACTGTCGGCTCGCCGCGAGCAGGATATGCTCTCGCGCGAGCTCGGGACGCGCATAGACGAACGCCATGACGTCCTGCAATTGATCGCGGAAGCCGAACGCGCCGCCCGGCTGGTAAAAGGCGGAACGCCCCCATATCCGGCAGCTTAAGTCCTGGTACAGAAGCCAGCGGTTCACGAGGAAGTCCGCCGCGAGCTCGGGGGTATGCACTTCGATCGTGCCCAGCAGATCGTCCCACCACGCTTTCGTTCTCTTCAGAGCGGCTTCGAGCGCCGATTGTTCCCGGTAAGTCCGAACCAGCGCATACACCTCATCCGCCGATTCGGCCTGGCCCAGCATGCACGCGATCTCGGATCTCTCGCCCGGGGCGAGCTCGATCGTCACTTGCAGCGCGGCGCACGGGTCGAATCCGGCTCCCGTCCGCCGCGAAAGCCTGACCCGCTCCATCGCCGCGGGGTTCCCCATCGAGCGATTGCGCCCCAGGAAAGTCGTGCGGTCGCCGCTATACGACTCCGCGGGGGGGCTGAGGGCCGCGAAGGCGACCCGATTTCCATAATCCGGGTGGTAGCGATTCCGAGCGATCAGGGCCTGGATGTCGTCATCCCATTGGGTCACGACGTGCATCTGGGACGACTCGCGGTTTTCGCCCAGTGTCCACTCGACGTAGTACGTAACCGACAGCGTGCGATGCCCCGAGGAGTCGTTTCTGAGCCGCAGCCGCTGCAGCTTGACCGGCTCTCCCCCCTTCTCATCCACGGGAACGAAGACCGTGAGCTCTTGTTCTATCCCGTTGCTGTTATGCTCGAACACCGTGTACCCCGCCCCGTGCCTCGTCCGGTAGGGGGTTTTCTCGCGGATCGGCGCCGCGGTCGGCGTCCAATAGACACCGGTCTCCTCGTCCCGGATGTACAACGCCTCGGAAGGCGGATCCGTCACGGGATCGTTTGAACACTCCGTCAGACGATTGCGTTGGCTGTTGCCGTACCAGGTGAAGCCCGACCCTGTTTCGCCGAGCAATGTTCCAAAGGTCGGGTTTGCGATGACGTTCACCCACGGCGCAGGCGTATGGATGTCGGGCCCGAGATAGATCGCGTACTCGCGTCCATCCGGCGTGAATCCGCCCACACTGTTGAAATAGGGCAATTCCAGGAAGGGCAGCGAAGGCGAGGGCGCCCGGGGCGCGCGCTTCCTGATCATCGGTTCCGGCAGCTCGGGAGCCTCCATCGGCACGCCCAATTGCTGGGGCAACGTGCCGCGCGCGGCCGCCAGCACCACGCTCGCCGCCGCCCGGAGCAGCGTCACATCTTCCTCCGGCATGAGATCCGCGCCGAGCACATAGATCCCCTCGGCTTTATCGATCCCGGTATGCGTCGCATGCGTTTGGATGAGGCGCTCGAGTCGTTCGCGCAGCGGCTGCTCATAGCCGCGCGCCTCCTCGTTGAGAATCACCAAGTCCGCCTTCAATCCGTGATTTCGCCAGTAGGCGTGCGCCTGGAGCATTTGACGGACGAGGGCGATATCCTGCGCTTCACCGATGGTGACCATGGCGATCGGCGCGTCGCCCGAGATCGCATAGGGCCACAGCCCGGCTTGACCCCTGCAATTCTCTTCGATGCATTCGGGGGGTGGGCGCAGGATGGGATTGGGAAACAGCAAGTGGCTCGTCAACTGCTGGAAGCGGCGGGCTTCGTCCGGACGGATACGAAGCAGCCGAAGCTCGAGCTGGGCGGAGGCCCAGGCGAAATCCATCGCCCGATCGATGGCGGGGGGCTCGCCGTACTTGTCCATCATACTCACGACCTGCCGCCGTGTTTCGCCGGCCGCGATAACGAGGGAAAACCGAACGCGCTGGCCCGGAGCGAGGATCACGCTCCGCCGCAGACTGAGGATCGGGTCGAGGACGAAACCTTGGGCTTTGCCGGGCTCCTGAGAGGCCCCCATGGGACGGGCGAGCGTCCGCCCGCGCCCGATGAACCGGCGCCGGTCCGTCTCGAACCGCAGGGCTTCAGAATCGCTTTTTTCGAACGTGAAACGATGTGCGACGTAGATGGGAGGGGCGTCTTCTCCGCGGGGTCTGCGGTACGCGAGGAGCGCGTGATGCTCGCTCACCGCTTCGGTCCGGATAAAAAGCTTGTTGAAGGCAGGATGCTGCCGGTCCGCGTTGTGCGGCGCCATCGAGAGCTCGACGTAGCTCGTGAGCTCGAGGCGGCGGGTGCGAACGGACCGATTGAACAGAGTGATCCGCCGAATCTCGACGTCATCTTCCGGCGAGACGACGACCTCGGTTTCGGTTTGAATGCCTTTATCGGTGCGCCGGAACACGGCGCGGTCGAGCGCAAAGTTGGCGGAATACCCCTCGACCTTTCCGCCGACCGGGTGATACGTGTTGGACCACAATCCGTCGGATTCGGCTTCGTGGATGTAGCAGAATGTTCCCCACGAATCCCGGGTTCGATCCGACCTCCAGCGGGTAATTTCATGGTCGCCCCATCGGCTGTATCCCCCGCCGGTGTTCGTGAGCATCAAACAATAACGACCGTTGCACAGCAGTTGGGTCTTGGGGATCGCGGTGTGGGGAGTGTCGAATGTGCTCTCCGCAGGCGACACCTCGCCGACGTCCATCGCCGACGGCACTCTCTCCCGCGTGGAGATGTGGTGAAGGGGAGAAAGGACCGGGATGCGCTCGTGAAGCAACGGCTCCACGGCACGAACGCGCGCGTCGGCGTGGAAACGGCGCTGGATGGAATTGCCGTGGAACAGGTTCGCGAG
This sequence comes from bacterium UBP1_UBA4783, assembly GCA_002403075.1. Lineage (GTDB taxonomy): Bacteria > Krumholzibacteriota > Krumholzibacteriia > Krumholzibacteriales > Krumholzibacteriaceae > SSS58A. Next base: position 9,199 of record DHHB01000043.1, read on the forward strand.
CGAGAGGAAGGCCATTCCCTGATGATGGGTCATATACGCCCGTACGATCACCCCGCGCCCGCCCTCGCGACTCGGCAGCCGGGTGAAGTCCATCGCTTCGTAATAGCCGTAGTCGTTCAGAAGCCCCAGCGCGGCCAGTCGTCTCAGATTCCGCACGGTCTCTCTCGGCGCTATGTTCACCGCGAGAAGCGTCGCATAGGGTGCGACGACGACCTCCTCCTCCAAGCCGCGCTTCAGTCCGAGCTCCGGCACGCCGAAGGCTTTGTACTGATACGTCTTGTTGACGTCCAGATCTCCAAAGGCGGATTCCGAGATCCCCCACGGCACATGACGCGTGCGCCCGTAAGCGATGTGGATCGCCACCGCGTCCTTCATCGCTTTGTCGAGGAGCGAGTTGCCGTATGAGCGCTGAAAAATGAGAGGCATCAGATATTCGAACATGGTCCCCGCCCAGCTGAGCAGCACGCGGCGGCGGCCGATCGAACCGTAGGGCCGGCTCATGGAGAACCAATGCTCGATGGAGACGTCCCCGCGCGCGATGGCGACGAAACTCCCGAGGCGCGCCTCACTCGCCAAAAGATCGTAGTAGGCGCTATCGGGACGTCCTTCAGAGACGTTGTAGCCGATCGAAAAGAGCCGGCGCTGGGAGTCATAGAGAAAGCGCATGTTTATCGATTCCGAAAGCTCTCGTACATCCCGGATGAGGCGCTCGCTTGTGGCCAGCATTTCGCCGGCCAGCCATTTCGCCCGCGCGAGAGCCTCCAGGAGGCGGTCGATCCATTCGAAGAGAGGCCCCTCCGCCGACGGCGCCGCCTCCCGGATCGATCGGAGGGCCTCAAGGCAGACGACGTTTCCATCGGCGATATCGAGAAGCGACGGCGCTTGATGCAGATTCTCGCGGCGTGCGAGCGATACCTCGAGACCGAGCGGAGCGATCTCCTCTTCGGTCTTTTCTCCAAGGATTTCGATCCATCCGAGATAACGATCCCCGATGCCGAGCCAGGACGATACCTGTCTCTCCATCTCGGCGATCCAGTAGGCCGCTCCTTCCGTGCCCCCGGCGGACCGGCGCCCCGCCTCAGCGAGCGCTCTCACGCGGGCTTCCGTTCGCCGCAACAGGCGAAGCGCATCGACGACGCGATCAGGCGGCTCCTCCCACGCGCGCATCAGCTCGTCGAGGGCGCGCGTATTCAAGCCGGAATCGCCTTC
>DHHB01000043.1:10510-21402 GCA_002403075.1 bacterium UBP1_UBA4783
GTTTGAATATCGTACCAATTCAGCAAATGGCCCTCATGGCGAACCAGCTTGTGAATCGTCTCCATGGTGCGCGCCAGATGGTCGACGACCTGATCCCCCGTCAGGTATCCGAAATCATGCGCGCCGACCGCGCTGACCATCCACAAACCGATATTGGTCGGACTGGTGCGCATCGCCAGTTTATGCGTGTGGGAGACCTGATAATTGTCGGGCGGAAGCCACGACGTGTTCTCGCCGACGAAATCCGAGAAGTAGCGCCAGGTTCGTCGCGCGATTTCCCGCAGAAATCGCATATCCTTTTCCGCCAGCAGGAATCGCTGCGGCTTCACACGCGGCCGAAGGGTCAAGAGCCAACCGATCAGAGGCGACAGGAACCACAACACGAGCCAGGGACCGGCCGCGAAAAGGTTCGCCGGCATCCAGCGCCGCACCATCCACCCCACGATCCCGCTGAAAACGCTCGCCAATCCCAGCGCTATCACGAACGTTCGCACTCGATCCGGGGCGTTCCAATGCATCACTTGGGCGGACGTCCACTCGAGCAATCCCCGATGAGAAACGAGCCGCCGGTACCAGACCCGCAGAATGGCATCCAGAGCGAGCCAGGCCTGGTGAGGAAGCAGCGCGGCGTCGACGATCGCCCGCAAGAGGTCGTGCGCCGCTTTCGAGAAGGAGAAAGCCTTGAACCCCTTGGCGGTCGTCGCCCAGGTGAAGGGTTGCACCAACGGGTGGAAAAGCATCTGCATCGCAACCACAAGGGTGGATATCCAAACCATCCGAGAGGAGATCAACCACGAAGCTATGAGCAACGCCAAGCTCGTTGCGGGTATCAGACTCCGGCGCAGGTTGTCGAAGACCTTCCAGCGGTCGAACCAGGAGAGCGGATTCGGACCCCGGCGCCCTCCGGGCCGGGGCACGCGCGGTGAAATCCAATCCGATATCTGCCAATCGCCGCGAATCCAACGATGCTGCCGGCCGGTGTAGCTCGGGTAATCCGGCGGGAATTCATCATAGAGCTCGATATCGCTGGCAAGGCCGACTCGAACGTGCGCGCCTTCGATCAAATCATGACTCAACAACGCCTCTTCGGGAAACCTGCCGGACAGGACTCGACTGAAGGCACGCACATCATAGATGCCCTTGCCGTGGTAGGAGCCTTCACCGGAGATATCCTGATTGACGTCGGAAACGGCCTTCGTATAGGGATCGATTCCAACCGGGTCCGAGAAGAGACGGCTGAACGGCGTGGCGCTCGTGCTCGGCAGGGAGGGGCTCACGCGCGGCTGAATGATCGTGTAGGAGCCGGCCAGGACATTGCCTTCGCCGTCGAAGCGCGGCCGGTTGAGAGGGTGCGCGAGGGTCTCGATCATCCTGCGGGCGGTGTCGTGGGGCAGTTGCGTGTCGCTATCGAGCGTGATGACGAACCTCACATCCGACAGATGATCCGCGTTGCCGACGTACACCAACCGCTCGGCATCCTCGGGCCGCGTTCCATCGATCAGACGATTGAGCTCTTCCAACTTCCCGCGTTTGCGCTCCCATCCGATGAATTTCCGTTCTGATTCGCTCCACGCTCGCTTTCGATGAAGAAGGAAAAACCGCTCGCCCCCGTACCGGCGATTGAGGGCTTCGATGCCTTCGGTCGCCGTTTGAAGCAGAAGCTCATCCTCTTCGCCGCGAGCCTGCTTTGAATCCGCATAATCCGAGAAGAGGCCGAAAAGCAGATTGTCTTCTTTATTAGCGAGATAGCGGATTTCGAGCTTGTCCGCCTCGTCCCTGATCGCCTGCGCATCCAAGAGCAGCATGGGAACGACGACGAGCGTGCGGCATTCATCGGGAATGCCGGATTTCTCGAAATCCATCTTCGGAAGGGTGCGCGGCGGAAGCGACCGAGTGATGAGGTAGTTCACCACCTCGAGCGAAAGCTGGCTCGAGGGAACCAACAGGAGGAGCGCCATCAAGAACCGGATCCCGGGCGTCTGTCCGCCAAGGCCGAGCATAACGATCAGGGAGATGAACGCCGCGGTGAAAAAGCTCATCGAAAGAAAGTACACCGCGGAATGATGACGGCAGACCCATTGCACGGCGCGGAGCCGGAGCGCCTCGCGGCATCCTATGAGCTGCGCCAACTCTCGCCTTCCCTCGCCGATCAGATACGTCCCGATATGGATCCGCCGTTCATCCTTCGCCGCTTCATGGGCGGCGCGCGCAGCCAGCTCGACGGCATGTTGAGCGACCTGCGTTTCCGCCCGGCCGGACCTGCGGGCGAGCTCTTCGACGGAGCGGCGATACCGATCGCGCGTATCGAAATCCATCCGGGGATAGACGCCCGACGGATCCAGTCGAAGCAGCCGCTCCACCCGGCAGAGCTCCTCGAATATCTTCCGCCAATCCAATAGGGCGAGCTGTCGCAGACTGGTAAACGCATTTCCGATCGATATCTGATCCTTCGTCTGACGGTTTTGTTCACGGAGGCTGAGATCGCCGAGGGATTTCCGGAACGTACGCTCGAGCCAGTTTTGGACAGGCACGAGCGCGGCTTCCTGGTCGTAGAGGTTATCGATCAGCTGAGAGGCGAAATGAAGGCTCGGAGCGGGCTGCGCCTCCGCAAGCTCGGCAAGGATAGAGAAGAGCTGGTTGGGATCCCGTCGATTGGCGGCGATGATCCTGTTCGCCCAGAAGTCCGCGGCCTCACGCTCTCGAAGCTCCGTCAGGGCTCTTTCGGCGATGCTCAAGATGCTCTCGATCAACGCCGCGCGCAGCATCTGGGGGACAGCCCAGAGCTCGCCGATCGACAACGCGTCGACGGATTGATAGGCATCGATGAAAGCGAGGATGTTCTCCCGGTCCAGGCGCAAATCCGCATGGAAGACGAGTTCCCTCGCGAGCCCATAAATGCGCGGGAAACCCCGGTACGGCTCGCCGGCGAGCGTCGGAAGCTCCCGGTAATAGCGTCGGGGAAGGTTCATCAGCGCTTCGCGGGTATTGCTGTCGATGATGTACTCGTTGTCGAGGAGCCACTCGGCCGTTGGCGGCGTGCTCTGTCCCAGTCGACTCGCTTCGGAAAGATCCAGGCATGCCATATGGATCCACGCCCGAGTCCGTTCGAGCCGTTCGAGCAGTTCGCTATTCCGCCGGGGATGCGGGTCCACCCGCTGGTCCCTGGCGAAACGCTCGGCATGCTCCTGAATCTGCGCCGCAGAGAGCGGATTCGCGAGGCTCTCCGGCTCTTCGACGAGACTCTCTCGCCTCGGATGCATGACGAATATCGCGGGCGGGATCTCGCCGCTTGCCCGCAGCGCCGCCGCGGCGGAACGCACCGTTTCGATCGGCGTCCGGAGAATCAGGACGGTCTCTTCGGATACGAGCCATCGCGCGTGATCATCGAGCAGCCTTCGTTCCACGCCGTACCGCGATCGTCGCATCCACGCGGCGCTGAGGAGGATCCCGGCGATTCCACCCAAAAGGCCCGGGGCCAGGGCGGCGGGGAATCCGCCCGGAATCGGCCCCGGCCAACGAAGGATCATGGAAACAGCTGCGGCGAGCGCTCCGAACAGAACAAAAGCCATGGCGGTTCCGATGGCGCGGCGCCGCAGGAAGGGGTCCTGTGTATGGATATTTCCACCCGCGGTCTTGCTCACGAGCGCGACGCGGCGAAACCCACTCCGCTGAAGCTCCCTGAATGCCCTGCGAGCCTCAGCTCGTTGCGCGAAGTAGCCTATGAGGATACCTGTTTCCAATCACTATCCTTGCATCGGCATTGGGTCCACGTTTCCCGGCATTGTGATGGATTTCACTGAGTGGAAATCTGCGATGCAACTTCGGAGCGTCCATCAGGCCGCGTCTATAATCGAGAAGGAATGCTTGTATCACATAATAGCCGCGACACGCCGGCAAGTCCACAGGTATCGGCGTTTCCCCTTGAATGGAGTGATGCGATTTTATCCTTTCGCGCTGCCGGCGGCAATCATACAATCGTCGCGAATTCGAGCCCGATTGCGATGGAGGGACGTATGCGCGTGATTCTCGCGATCGCAAACGCTGCGGCGGTCGCCGTTCTCTCGTACGGCGCCGGCGCCGCCGGTTCTTCGCGGACGACGTCCCCGCCGGGCGCGGGCGCGCCCGTCAGTCGGGCGTCCGGATGAGCGCTTCGGAGACGCCCATCAGTTCTTTGGTATTCCGCAGAAATGGAAGGTCTGACTCCGGCAGCTCGCAGGTTTCGAGGGAATCGACGATCGCCGCGCATATCCTCGAGACGGTCGGCGCGATGTCCATCCCCAGCTCCAGCTCGCCGGTTCTCTTATAATCCGCGAAGAGCACCGCAGCCATTCTCCACACGGTATAGAAGTGATTCCCCGCTCGATAGTCGACCCTGCATCTGCCGCCCGACGCGTACTTCATGATCTGAGGGATGGGATCGTTCCATCTCGCGAGGAACCGATGATAAACCTCGCGCAGCAGATCTCCTCTGCCGAAATTCGACGCGAGAGCACTCCCGATCCTGTCGGCGAGCGGCGCATGATCGGGAAAACGCGCCACGACGCCGAGCAGGAACGGAGGGATCTCAGCAACCGGCATATTGGGACAGTAATCGAGAACGACGCGCCCGGAAGGCTCGAAGCGGGCGTATTCCCAGACGATGCGATTTTCCGCGGCGGATCCTTCTTTCGGCCAGATCTCCTTGATGTGGGCGCCGGACAACCCCATGAGCTCGAATGAGATCCTGCAGCCGTCCAACACTCCCTTCCACGCCTTTCCCGACTCGAGATAGTACTCGGCTGTCCCCATGGTCGTCGCACGTCGCACCGCTTCGCGGAGATCGTCTCCCAGCGATTCGCATCCCACTTCCGTGAGCATCACCGCTGGATGCAGCATGGGGGCCGTTCGGTATTCGACCCTGACTTCGCGTCGCTCGTCCCGATCGAACGACATGCTCCACAGCTTCCAGAAGACGATCGTTTTCTTCTTTTCGACGATCTCCTGCCGTTCCTCGCGGACTTCGACCCGGCGGCCGTCGACGAACGCGCGGAACTCGACGAAGTCGGTCGGATAGCTGAATGGGAATCCGACTTCCATGTCGACGCGCTCTCCCTCGTTATGCATCGAGAAGACGGCGACCGTCGCGATGCTGTCCGGATAGATTCGGACGGTGACGTCCTCGGCGATCATGCGGACCTCGGTCGCCGTCTCGCCGTAGGGAGTGATGGCGCGGCCGCCGGTCAGCGGATTGGGGGCGATATCCGCGGCGGACCGTACGCCCGTCGAAGATACGAGCAGCAGCGCCAGCGCAATGAATCGGAGACGCCTTCTCACTCTCATCCTACCGGAAAACAGCCGACGATCCTCCGTCGCCCATCGGCGACGTCATGGAGTTCGGAAAACGAGTATCGCAGAAAATACGGTGCGGATCAACCGTCGTGCCCGTCCGACGAGCTTCTCCGCACCCCCCTTCCCGACTCATAATAACGGTGTTGCATCGCCGGCATCTGCGGTACAATGGGAACATCTCCAGGCGGAAATATCATGATCGGCAAAACCCTATCCCACTATCGGATTCTCGAGAAGCTCGGCGAGGGCGGCATGGGCGTGGTCTACAAAGCCCACGACACGAAGCTCGACCGCGTCGTCGCGATCAAGTTCCTCCCGCACTACCTCACGAGCGACCCTGTCGAGAAGGAGCGTTTCTACCACGAAGCCCGCGCCGCGAGCGCCCTCCTCCATCAGAACGCGGCCGTGGTATTCGAGATCAACGAGCACGACGGCCGGATGTTCATCGTCATGGAGCATGTCGAGGGGCGGACGCTGAAGCAGGTGATACAGGAGGGGCCGCTTTCCATGAAGAGCGCGCTCGATATCGCCGTTCAGATATGCGACGGGCTCGCGGCGGCGCACGAGCGGGGGATCGTGCACCGGGACATCAAGAGCGAGAACATCATGGTCACCGCCAAGGGACAGCCGAAGATCACGGACTTCGGGCTCGCGAAGGTACGGGGTTCGACGAAGCTCACCAAGGAAGGTTCGACCCTCGGAACCGCGGCATACATGTCGCCGGAGCAAGCGCGGGGCGAGGAGATCGATCATCGCTCGGACCTCTTCTCTTTCGGCGTCGTCCTCTATGAAATGCTCACAGGTCGGTTGCCGTTCGGCGGCGAGCACCAAGCGGCGCTTCTCTACTCCATCATGAACGACGAGCCGGAGCCGATCGCCCGGTTCAACGCCAAGGCGACGCCCGAGATCGAGCACATCGCGGCGAAAGCGCTCGAAAAAGACAGGGACGATCGCTATCAGCACGCCGACGAGATGCTCGCCGACCTCAGGCGCGAGCGAAAGAAGCTCGACTACGTGAAAACGGGTCAGGTCGCGGCGGCCTACGCGGCGAAACCGCGCCCGCCGAGCCGCAGGCGATGGTACGTCCTCGGCGCCGCGGCCGTGATCATCGTCGTCGTTGGCGTTTCGTACCTGCTCGTGTCGAAGCGCGCTCAGCAGGTCGCCCTCAATCCGGAGATGAGCTTCCACGCGCTCCCGATTCCGTTCACGGAGGTCGGGACGCCGGGACTCTCGCGCGACGGCGCGTGGGCGGCGTTTCCGGCGCCCGATGAGCGCGGCAGGTACGACGTCTATTTCATGAACACGGCATCAGGAGAATCGCGTCGCATCACGGCCGATTCCAGCGTTTTCATGAGCAACGCCGATATCTCCCCCGACGGGAGCCAGGTCGCCTATGACAGACCGATCGCCACGATGATGTTCCCGGAGATTGCGGTCGTCTCTTCCGTCGGAGGATCGAGCAGGGTGATCGCGGAAAACGGTTGGGAGCCCAGCTGGCGTCCCGACGGGCTGCGAATCGGTTATTTGTCCGACAAGGATTCGGGGAGCGAATCCGGAAAAGCGGAGTTTCACACCGTTCGACCGAATGGAACCGATGACCGCCGGGAGTTCATCGACAGCACATCGACCGATGCGAGGGGATTCTCGTGGTCTCCCGACGGGCGATCGATCTGCTGGATCAGACAAATCTCGGAACGATGTCACGAGCTCGTGGTGTACAACCTCTCCACCGGCGGATCGAGGCAGCTCACATCCGACAAGAAGTCCATCCGCGACGTGTGTTGGGCTCCCAATGGCTGGATCGTCTTCTCCTCCAACAGGACGGGGAACTACAATCTCTGGATGATCCCCTCGACGGGCGGCGCCGTGACCCAGATCACCAAGGGCGCGGGTCCGGATTATCACGTCTCGATCTCCAGCGACGGTTCGAAGCTTCTCTACCGTCAAGAGCAGACGCTCAGCCACATCTGGATTGCGGGAACCGACGGGACCAACCCGCGCCAGATCACCTTCGACGATATCTTTCTCTGGCGGGTCGCCTTCACGCCCGACGCGAAGAAGGTTCTTTTCGCGCTCATCCAGCCGGCCGTCTCGACCGAGGGAGCGGTCGTCTGCTCGATCGACCGCGACGGCAGGAACCGTAAGCAGCTTACCTCGGGGGAGGAAATGGTCAATAATCCGCTGCCGTCTCCGGATGGCCGATGGATCATCTACGGGAGGAACTCGCTCAGCGAGCCGAGCGATTCTTCGAAGGTCTGCATCATCAGCGCGTCGAATCCGGGCGCGCCCAGGGTCATCGGGAGGGGGAGCCCGTCGCACTGGATCGACGACAAGAGATTCGTATCTTGGGATTTCATCACGACGTGCAACATGCTCTATAGCATCGAGGGTGGAGAGCCGACGAAAATCTTCGAAGACTCGACAGCCGCGACGCCCCTCCAGGGGGGACAGTACATCGGCTATTGGGACATACGGTCCGGGCGAGAAGGCTTCTGGGTTTGCGCGGCGCCCGGGGTGCGCGATCCCGATCTCCGGTCGCCGAAGAAACTCACGAATTTGCTGTTGGGGGAACTCGATAAGAGCGGAACATACATCTTCCGCGTGGAGAACACGGGCGAGCTTCAACGAATCTCCATTCCTTCCGGAAAGAAGGAGATCATTCGGGGAGTGTTCCCCGGGCTGAGCGTGTGGAACTCCTGGATGGATATCAGCTATGACGGAAAGGAGATCGTCTACACGGACGGCCGGCCGAACTGCAAGCTCATCATGATCGAGAATGTGTTCAAGTAGCGGCGCCGGCGGCCGGCGCGCGCCCGGGATTCGCATGAGATGCTTTCTTTCATTCGCGCGTGGGGCCGCGATCGTCTCTCTCGTCGCCGGCGCAGCGGCCATCGGCGCCCGGGCGGAGAATCGACCGGCGGCGATAGCCGCGAAGGCCCCCAGCGATTACGTGAATCCGTTCGTCGGCACGCAGGAGATGGGGCACACGTTCCCCGGCGCCGCGGCTCCGTTCGGGCTCGTGCAGCTCAGCCCCGATACCGACACGATCCCCTACAGCCGCGACGGCGCCTACAACCCCGAGGTCTACCGTTACTGCGCGGGGTACCAGTACGCCGACCGCACGATCGTCGGCTTCAGCCACACGCATCTGAGCGGAACGGGGCACTCGGATCTCGGCGACGTGCTCGTCATGCCGACGACGGGCCCTCTGCGGCTTCGTCCCGGCACTGCGGAGGATCCCGACGGCGGCTACCGATCGCGATTCTCGCACGAGCGCGAGGAGGCGGGCCCCGGATACTACGCCGTGACGCTCGACGATTACGGCATCCGGGCGGAGCTCACGGCCTCGGAGCGCGTCGGGTTTCACCGGTACACGTTCAACCGGGGCGACGGCGCCCGCGTCGTCCTCGATCTCACGGCCGGCATCTACAACTACGACGGGAAGGTCGTGTGGTCGTCCGTCAGGGTGGAGAACGACACGCTCGTCACGGGCTTCAGACAGACGAGCGGCTGGGCGAGGGACCGGTGCGTCTATTTCGCGATGGCCTTCTCGAGACCGATCGCCTCCTACGGCCTCCGGAACGACGAGAAGCTCGTCTACCGCGGCTTCTGGCGCAGGTGGAACGAGAACGACGGATTCCCCGAGCGCGCCGGCCGCGCGGTGAAAGGGTATTTCGAGTTCGACGCGCGGGCGGGCGAGACGATCCTCGTCAAGGTCGCCCTCTCGGGCGTGAGCGCGCGGAACGCGCTCGAGAACATGCGCGCCGAGATCCCCGGGTGGGATTTCGACGCGGCGCGGGCCGCGGTTCGCGCGAAATGGGACGCGGAGCTCTCGCGGATCGCCGTTTCGGCCGACGACGACCGTCTGGCCAATTTCTACACGGCGCTCTATCACTGCTTCCTGAGCCCGGTCGTCTTCTCGGACACGAACGGAGAGTATAGAGGCCTCGACGGGAACGTTCACCGGGCCGAGGGCTACACGAACCACACGGTATTCTCTCTCTGGGACACCTACCGCGCCCTCCATCCCCTCTTCACGATCGTCCAGCAGAAGCGAACGAACGACGTCGTCTCTTCGATGCTCGCCCACTACGACGAGAGCGTTCACCGCATCCTGCCGATCTGGTCCCACTGGGCGAACGAGAACTGGTGCATGATCGGCTACCACGCGGTCTCCGTGATCGCCGACGCCTACCTCAAGGGGATCCGCGGCTACGACGTGGAGAAGGCGTACGAGGCGGTCGTGGCGAGCGCGACACACGACGCCTACGACGGCGTCGGCGCCTACCGGCGCCTCGGATACGTGCCGGAGGACGCGGTCGGCAACTCGGCCTCCAAAACGCTCGAATACGCCTACGACGACTGGACGATCCACCGCTTCGCGGCGGAGCGGGGAGACGAGCGGACGGCCGCCGAGTTCGGGAAGCGCGCCGCGAGCTACCGCAACATCTTCGATCGCGAGACGCGCTTCATGCGGGCGAGGAACGCGGACGGCTCGTGGAAGACCCCATTCGACCCGCTCGCCACCGAGGGGCAGGGGTATATCGAAGGCAACGCGTGGAACTACTCGCTCTACGTGCCGCACGACGTGGAGGGGTTGATGGAGCTTCTCGGCGGCGGCGAAGCGCTCGCCGCATGGCTCGACACGCTCTTCGAGATGCGGACGCCGGACGAGAGCTTCGCACGCAGCGAGGACATCGCCCGCTCGGGCATCATCGGCGGCTACGTGCACGGAAACGAGCCGAGCCATCACGTGCCGTATCTCTACTGCTACGCCGGCCGTCCGTGGAAGACGCAGGAGCGCGTTCGCCTCATCGTGGACACGATGTACCGGAACGCCCCGGACGGCCTCGGCGGCAACGACGACTGCGGACAGATGTCGGCGTGGTACGTCTTCGCGTGTCTCGGCTTCTACCCGGTCTGCCCCGGGAGCGGCGAATACGTCATCGGAAGTCCGTGCGTGGAGCGGGCCGAGATCCGCCTCGAGAACGGGAAGACCTTCTCGATCGAGGCGAAGGGTCTGAGCGCGAGGAATATCTACGTCCAGTCCGTGACGCTGAACGGGCGGCGCCATGACGCGGCTTTCATCACGCACGACGAGATCGTCCGTGGCGGCTCGCTCGTATTCGAGATGGGGCCCGAGCCCGCGCGCGGGCCCGGCCGGGCCGGCGTGCGGCTCCCCTATTCCATGAGCCGCTCGGGAGAGTAAACGCCGGTGCTCGTCGCCACCCGAGCCTCCCGCCCTATTTCATCCGGGCCGCCGCGAACTCCCAGTTCACGAGATGCTCCAGAAAAACCTCCACGAAATCCTTGCGGCGGTTCTGATAGTCGAGGTAATACGCGTGCTCCCAGACGTCGCAGGTGATGAGCGCGTTCTGGCCGCGCGCCGCCGGGGTGTCCGCGTTCGAGGTCGCGACGATCTTGAGAGCCCCGGCGTCCTGAACGAGCCAGACCCAGCCGCTGCCGAACTGGCCGGTGCCGGCCGCCGCGAAGGCCTTCTTGAACTCGTCGAAGCTCCCGAAGGATTTTTCGATCGCGGCCAGCAGGGCCCCCGCGGGCGCTCC
>DHHB01000043.1:21414-52631 GCA_002403075.1 bacterium UBP1_UBA4783
TTGAAGACGGCCGTCTTGTCGGGCTTGCCGGCGGTTTCGGCGACGATCTCCGCGAGCGACCGCCCGGCGAGCGGCGTTCCGGCGACGAGCTTGTTCAGATTGTCGACGTAGCCTCGATGATGCTTGCCGTAGTGAAAACCGAGCGTCCGGGCGGATATATGCGGCTCGAGCGCGTTTTCCGCATACGGCAGGGGATCGAGAGCGAAGGGCGCCGCCGCGGGTTCGGGCGTCTGCCCCGCCGCTCCCCCCGGCGCGCCGGGGCCCATGCTCGCCGCGCAGACGAGCGCCAGAAGCCGAAGATCGATTCCGAGCAGTTTCATTCCGCACCTCCCGGGATCGCGAACGTTTTCCGTTGGATGACGCGCGAATGTTACCGCACATCGAAGAATCTTTCCAGCCGATTTATCCGCCGGCGATTTTTCCGCCGGCGTCCATTTGGTGCTTGCGCTCCGCCGGTCAACCGTTATATTGAGCGGGAGTCGAACAGATTATGGGATCGAATGTTGAGAACCGCAAGAAGACGAAAAACAGAGCCTGCCTTGTTGATCTTCTCTATTGGGGTACCAGCGTAATTCCTTTCCAACTTAAAATCTGCGACGAGTTTCTTTCTTTTTCATATGGGACCAATAGGAGGTCACAGTGAAGATTTACGTAGGCAACATGTCCTTTGATTCGAACGAAGCCGAAATCCGCAAAGCGTTCGAGGCTCACGGCACGGTGGACACCGTGTCGATCATCAACGACAGGGACACCGGCCGGCCGAAAGGGTTCGGATTCGTCGAGATGTCGAACGACACCGAGGCCAAAGCGGCGATCGAGGCCCTGAACGGCAAGGATTTCATGGGCCGGACTCTCAACGTCAACGAGGCGCGTCCCCGCGCCGAAGGGACGCGCAGCGGCAGCAGAACGGGTTTCCGGCGCAGCTTCTAGCTCCCGGAGCCCCGCTCGTAACCATATCGGCGGATAGCGGCAGGCTCCTCCGCTGATCGAAAACTCGAGGGAAGCCGGTCTCCGGCTTCCCTCGGTATCAAATTTGCTCATTCCCCCAAAGCGCAATCGCAACGGCGGCGCGGCAGCGGCGACAAGGCCGCGGGCGTCAGCATAACCATATGCAGTTGCGTCGCTTGCGGAGCAATTGCTCCTCCCGGGGGATGCGAGAGGCCGGGCCCCGCGCGACGGAGAATCATGCAACAACGGGTCTTGCGGCACACGCCTTTCGCACGGGAACGGGAGCCATGAGAGAGATAATCGTCAAATGCGTCGACACCTTCACGGGCAAATCGTTCGCCGGGAACCCCGCCGGAATCATCGATAACGCCGCCGGCCTCGCCGACGAGGCGATGCAGCGCGTTGCGGCCGAGATGATGCTCAACATCGTCGAGTACGCTTTCCTCTTCCCCGCAGACACGAAAGGGTCCGTGCGGCGCGCCCGCTACTTCACGCCGCAGCGGGAGATCGATCTCAGCGGCCACGTGACGATCGCGGCCTGCCATTCGCTCATCGAGGACGGCGCCGTCTCGCTCGAGGAGGGGATAACGAAGGTCGTTTTCGACACCGCCATGGGGAGCGTTCCGCTCGAGGTCCATGCGCGGCGGACGGGCGGCTGCCTCGCCGTCGAAAAGATCATGATGAATCAGGCGCTGCACAGCTTCCGCTACGCGGATATCACGGCGGCCGAAATCGCCTCCGTTCTCGGCATCCCGCCGCGGGAGATCGCGGGGACGGGGCTTCCGCTGATGATCGCCTCGCAGGCGCTCGATTGGCTCATCGTCCCCGTGAAGAGCAAGGAAACCATCCTCGAGATGCATCCGGATCTCATCAAGCTCGCGAGGCTCAACCGGCGCCACGGCGTCATGACGAACCACGTCTTCACGCTCGACACCTTCGACTCGAACGCCGTCGCTTACGCGCGGCACTTCGGTCCCGTCATCGGGATCTGGGAGGATCCGGCGACGGCCGTCGCCGCGGGCGTTCTCGGCACGTACCTCCTGCAGCACGGCGTGACCACGGCCGGCTCGATGCTCATGCAGCAGGGCAGGGAGACCGACAGCCTCGCCGAAGTGCTCGTCGAGATCGAGAGCCGAGACGGCGCCGTGACCGCGATGCGGGTCGGCGGCCGTGCGACGACCTCGATCACGCAGACGGTCCGCATCGAGAGCGACGCGATCGTCGTCGCGTGACGCGGCGGCGCCCTGAGTCGCCGCGAAATCCGCGTTTTTCCGCCCGTGCGGCGCCAATATTCGGCGCTAACATTTTCGTTGAAAATCAATCGGTTATCTGGTACAATTCGCACCGAATAATAGTTATTTCGCGTTCCCAAAAGCGGGGGACTCCATCCGTATCATCGGAGGTCGATCATGCCGAGGTTCAACGCCAAAGCCGCCCCTGGCGTTTGCGTCTTGGTCTTCGCCGCAATCGCCGTTCAGCTCGTCGCGCTCCTCGCGCCGAGCGTCGCGTTCGCGAGGGCGAACATCCGCGCCGCGTTCTTCGTCGTCTATCCGGGCGCGGTCGGCTCGAAGCTCGACAACCTGCCGAGCATCACCGGGCACTGCGGGGTATGCCATTACCGCTTCACGGGCGGCGGAACCCGCAACCCGTACGGCGTGGCCGTCGGAAACGCGCTGCCGAGCTATCCCAATACCGACGCGGGCCGCCAGGCGGTGATTCTGAGCCTCGCCGGCATCGACCAGGACGCCGACGGGTACATCACGAACGTCGAGGTCACCGATCTCACGAACTACGGCAATACCCCGACCTTCCCGGGCCTCACGGCCTCCAACGTGAGCCAGATAACGAACGTCAATCCGGCCGACGTTATCCCCTACCTCACGCCGACCGCTGCCATGGATGTCACGCCTCCCTCGGTGACGGTGTTCTCGCCGAACGGCGGCCAAAGCTACAACGCCGGATCGACGCAGCTCGTCACGTGGACCGCGACTGACGCGAGCGGCATATCGAGCGTCGACATCTACCTGAGCGACGACGGCGGGATAACCTACCGCGCGATGCTCGTCGCGGAGCCGCACGACGGCGAGCAGGCGCTCTTCATTCCGAACTACCCCGGCATCGAGAACCGCATCATCGTCTCGGCCCTTGACAACGCCGGAAACCGCGGCTTCGACGCGAGCGACGGCGACTTTACGATCGTCGCGACCCCGCCGGGGCTCGTGCCGACGACGCTCCGCGACGTCGAGCTCGCGGGCTCCCAGCCGCACGACGCGCGCATCTTCGGGGACGCCGACGCGGAATGCGCCTCCTGCCACGGCAACTACGACACGAACGTCGAGCCGTGGTTCAACTGGCGGGGCGGCATGATGGCGCAGGCGATGCGCGATCCGCTCTACCTCGCGTGCCTCGCCGTGGCGGAGCAGGACGCGCCGTCGGTGGGGGATCTCTGCCTGCGGTGCCACACGCCGGCCGGCTGGCTCAGCGGCCGCTCGTTCGATACGGGCGGCGGCATGATCACCGCCCACGACCGGCAGAGCGTCCAATGCAACTTCTGCCACCGCATGGTCGATCCCGACTACAAGCCGGGCGTGAGCCCGCCCGAGGACGAGGCGATTCTCGCGGCGCTCATCGCGATCCCGTACGTGTCGGCGAACGGCGAGTTCGTGGTCGACCCGGCGCAATCGCGGCGCGGCCCCTACGTCGACGCCGTCGCGCAGCACCCGGTGACGGCCTCCCCCTTCCACCGGAGCGCCTCGCTCTGCGGCACGTGCCATGATGTGAGCAATCCGGTGTACGTCAAGGGCGCCGGCGACGGCGAGTACGTCCCGACCGACTTCAACGCCGCGCATCCGGACCTCGATCTCAGAAATCAATTCCCGATCGAGCGCACCTTCAGCGAATGGACACAGAGCGAATACGCCGCGACGGGCGTCTACGCGCCGCAGTTCGCGGGCAACAAACCCGACGGCGTCGTTTCGACCTGTCAGGATTGCCACATGCGCGACGTCGCCGGCGCCGGAGCGAACGTCGAGGGAACGCCCGTGCGGCAGGACCTCCCGCTCCACGACCAGATGGGCGGCAACCACTTCATACCCGACGTGCTTCCCGATTTCTTCCCGTCCGAGGTCGACGTCGCCCAGCTCCAGGCCGCGAAGCAGCGCGCGATCGACATGCTGCGGAAGGCCGCGACGATGACGCTCGAAGCGGCTGTCGTCGGCGTCAATCCGACGGTCAGAGTCGGCATTTTAAACGAAACGGCGCACAAGCTGCCGTCCGGCTACCCGGAGGGCAGACGCATCTGGCTCAACGTTCGGGCGTACGACGAGAGCGACGTCCTCGTGTACGAATCGGGCGCCTACGACGCGTCGACGGGAGTTCTCACGCACGACGCCGACGCCAAGATCTACGAGATCAAGCCGGGCATCTCGTCGCGGCTCGGCGCGATCGTCGGAAAGCCGACGGGGCCTTCTTTCCACTTCGCGGTGAACGACACGATTTTCTACGACAACCGGATACCGCCGCGAGGCTTCACGAACGCCGCCTTCGCGGCGATACAATCGCCGCCGGTCGCCTACAGCTACGAGGACGGGAGCTACACGGACGTCACCGAATACGCCCTTCCTCCCGAGGCGGTCTTCATTCGGGCGACCCTCTACTACCAGTCGACCTCCAAGGAGTACGTCGAGTTTCTCCGGGACGCGAACGTGACGAACACCGCCGGCGACGATCTCTACGCTGCGTGGGTCGCGCAGGGTCGAGCCGCTCCGGTGGTCATGGTCACCGATACGATCCGCATCACCCCGACGGGCGTCGAGCCGAGGCCGCAGTTCGCGTACGCCCTGCACGCCGCCTACCCGAACCCGTTCAATCCCGTGACGCGGCTCGACTTCGAGCTCGCCGCGCGCGGCCGGGTCTGGATCAACGTCTACGACGCGAGCGGCCGCCTCGTGAGGGCGCTCGTCGACGAGACGAAGTCCGCGGGCAGACACACGGCTTTCTGGGACGGCGCGAACAACGCCGGCACGCGGGTCGCCTCGGGCGTCTACTTCTTCAAGATGAAGAGCGGCGGCTTCGAGCAGGTTCGCAAGGTCGTGATGCTGCGGTAGTTTGGCTTCCGGGGGATCCGCCCGGCGGTCAGGAACGAGTCCTCGGAAAAGCGACCGCCTCGATGAGAGCATCGAGGCGGTCCGGGTAGGTTTCCATCGAAATGTTCCGCTCGGCCCAGGCGCGCGCGCCGCGGCCGAGCCGCGCCGCCTCCGCGGGGTTTTCGAGAAGCCCGGCGATCGCATCCGCCATGTCGCCGGGGCATTCCGCCTCGAGATACTCGCGTCCTGACACGAGCCCCATCCCCGCTACTCCGGCGGGCGTGCTCACGACCGGCGTCGACGTCGCGGCCGCCTCCATCATGCGGATCCTCACGCCGCCTCCGAAGCGAAGCGGCAGGACCATGAGCGAGCAGCGACCGAGATAGGGCCGTATATCGTCGACGCCGCCCGCGAACTCGACCCCCGCTCCGGCGAGGGCCCGGACGTCCTCGCCGGCTCCGTGCCCGACGACGTCGAGACGGGCCGCCGGGTTCCGTCCGCGCACGAGCGGCCACACCTCCCGCAGGAAATACCGCAGGGCGTCGTCGTTGAAATCGGCGTGAAAGGCGCCGAGGAGCAGCACGCGGCCGCGCTCCCTCTCGAACGCTCCGGGCTCGAAGAACGATAGGTCGAGAGCGAGCGGGAGCGCGCGGATCGTCTTGCCCGCCGTAGCGCGGTGATGCCTCAATACGTCGGCGTCGGCCTCCGTGACGGTCAGTATCGTGTCGTAGCGTCCGTACGCCTCGAGCTCGATCCGCTCCGCCATCGCGGCGCGCGAGGCGGCGAGCATCCGGGGAAGGCCGGCCCTCGCGCGGGCGACTCGCCGGGGATGCACGGTGAAATCGAGATCCATCGTGACGAGCGCGAGACGAACGTCCGGCAGCGCCTCGGGCAAACGGTACAGGTGCCAGTAGGAGGCGAGCACGAGATCGGCGCGAACGTCCCTCGCGGCCCCGGCCACGAGATCGAGGTATTCACGGGGAGAGGCGTAGCTCACCTGCATCGGCACGCCGGAGAAAACGGCCGCTGCGGCGTTTCTCGCCTTGTGCCACGCCCGGCGGGAGGCGCTTCGCTTGTTCGGAGCGAGCATGGCGCGCACGGCGATCCGAGGCGATTCGATCGCGCGGAGCCCCTCGAGCTGTTCCCGGTCGAGCGCCATCGTGACGAGGACGACCTCGTGGCGGACGGAGAGGCCATCGAGAAGGTTCATGATGAGGCGGTCGAGCCCCTTCGTGACGGGCCAGGGGGCGTACGAGTTGGCGACGACGATCCTCACGCGCGGACTCCTCCCGGCGCTTCCGGGCGAATTCTCGAAAGCCGCCGAGGGACGACGACGACCATGTTAACGATCCCGCCCTTTCGAGAAATGCCGGTAGAGGAGGTACGTGACGACGTACGAGAGAACGAAGACGGCGCCCGGAACGACGATGCCGATGACGCTCATGATCCGTCCGATTCCTTTTTCCGGTGATGCTTGCGGTACGACCAGTAGGCGAGCGCGAGCCCCGCGAAGCTCGTCACGTACGCGAGCGACATCCCGATCACCATCTTGAGCTCGTTCCCCACGCTAGCCCTCCCACTTGACGGCGCGTTCCAGATCCTCGATGTACTGCTTCTGCCGCAGCTCGTACCCCTTCGACACGGCGGAGAGCTTCGGATCGATGACGCGCACGAGAACGACGAGCAGCGCGACGCCCGCCGCGAGCGCGACGAAACCGATCGGGCGAAGCATGAAGCTGAGGGCCGTGCCGAGCATGAGCAAAATGTACACGAGCGGCGAGATGACGACCGCGATCGTGTCCTCCCTCGTCCACTCCTCCGCCTCTTTCGGCGTCCACTGTTTCGCGCTCGATGCCATATCCGCCTTTCCCGGCGTCCGCCGCGCCCCCTCGCGGAGGGCCCGCGGGCGGTCCGCCGACGCCTAGATGAGCCCCCGCCGCTCCGCCTCCCTGCGCACCGGCCCCCACCATCCGACGGGCCGCGACATCACGTAGAACTTCACGAGCCGGTCCATGTCCTCGGGTTTCGTGGCGAACGTCACGGGGATGAAGACGGCCGCGCCGAGGATCATGAGGAGCCAGAATTGCTGGTAGTCGCGCAGGTGCGGCAGCACGCCGAAGGCGGGCAGCACCCACACGACGAGCCACGAGAATACGAGGTTGAAAACCCACGCGGAGAGGTAGCCCCAACCGTTGAACCGCCACCAAACGACCTGCAGGATGCCCGGGAGCCAGACTCCCGCCGCCATGATCCAGAGGGCGAAGATGAGCCACTCGGTGATGTTCTCCATGATCGACCCGAACACGAACGATCCCGCGAGCAGCACGAGCGTCCCGACGCGTCCGACGAGAACGAGGCGCCGTTCGCCGGCCTTCGGATTCACGTAATGGTGATAGAGGTCGCGCGTGATGTAGACGGCGCCGAGGTTGAGGTGCGTCGAGATCGTCGAGAGGTGGATCGCGACGATCGCGGCGAAGAAGAATCCGATCATGCCCGCCGGCAGCGTTTCGAAGCCGAGGCGGAACCACGCCATCTCGTAGTCCTTCACCTCGGAGAGGTTCGGATAGAGCGTGAAGAACGCGAGGATCGCCGCTGCCCAGATCGCGTTGCGCGTGACGACGAGGGCCTGCCCGGCCCAGATGCTCCAGGAAGCGTCCTTGACCGAACGGGCCGACTGGATGCGCTGGGCCTCGGGGAACCAGTCGATCGCCGTCGCCATGCCGAAGCCGCCGATGACGCCGATGACGATCATCGTGACGAACCACGCGACGGGGAAATCCCCCGTCGTGAAGCCGGTGAAGGCGAAGGGGTTGAGCTTGCTCGTCTCGCCGAGCGCCGCGAGCTTGTCGACGATCGTCTGCGGTCCCCCGGCCGCGTGGATGCCCCAGATCGAAACGAAGACGATCGCGACGAAGGCGATGATCCCCTGCTGGAAATCCGCCATCACGACGCCCCAGAAGCCCGCGGCGAGCACGTACACGGCGCACAGAGACGAGAAGAGGACGAGCCCGATCCACGTCGGCCAGCCGAAGAGAAAGAAACAGACCTTTCCCATCGCGATGCCGACCCAGCCGAGGATGAACATGTTGAGGAAAACCTGCCAACCGGCGACCCACCCGCGCAGCAGCTCGCCCGACATCCCCCCGTAGCGGAGCGACTGCCATTCCGCCTGCGTGTAGGCGAGCGAGCGCCGGAATATCTTCGTCGACACGAAGGCGCTCACCGCGCACCACGCCGCGAAGAAGCCGTACCAGAGGCCGGCGAGGCCGTGGCGGTACACGACCCCGGACACCCACATCGGCGTATCGGTCGCCGTATGCGTCGCGTAGACGGACGAGGCGGGGAGCCACCACGGGAGCCCGCGTCCGGCGAGGAAGAAATCGGATTCCGACCGCTTGCCGAGACGGTAGAAGAGGGCGCCGCTTCCGATCATGAGCACGATGAAAGCGACGAGCCAGAACCAGTCGAGAAACGTGAAGACGACCATCGCACCGTCCCCGTCGATCGCCGCCGCGGACGCGCGGCCCGGCGATCGCCCGAGCCCCGCGCGGCGGCGGGGCGCATTATTCGACCTCGATCTCGTCGACGAAGATCCACGCCTTTTCGCCCGCGTACGGATGCCACGGGGGGCATATGCCGGCGTTCCTCGCGTGCACGCGGACGAAGCGTGCGCTCCGGGCGACGCGATTCGTCGAGAACTCCTCGATCCGCGCGGCCTCGTCGGCCGCGGGCGTCCCCCGGTTCCACTCGGCGACGGTGATGAAATCGACGCCGTCGCTCGAGAGGGAGTATTCTATCCGCTCCGGCAGGAATATCCAGCTATTTTGATCCTGGAGAAACGCGGCGGCGACGCGCCGCACGCGCCGGACCGATCCGAGATCGACGACGGCGACGAGATCGACGCCGTGGTAGCCCTGCCAGCCCCCCGCCCGGAAATCGGTCCCGCCCCGGATCTCGTCGATGAGCCCGAGCGCGCCCCCCGCGGTGTACTGCGGGCTGTAGGCCGTCTCCAGCCGGACGCGGCGCCCTCCCGGCACCTTCCTGAAATCGGCGGCGAGAACGCGGCTCGGCGGGAAGCCCTCCGCGCGGACGACCGCCCGGAGCGGCGTCGACGCGCGAAGGACGAACGGCCCCTCGTACACGGCCGCGCCGCCGTCCGGCGGCGTCTCCGAGAGCGTAAAGCGGATCTCGGCGCCGGGGACGACGGACGCGAGACCGACGACGGTCGAATCGGAAAAGATCCGCGACCCCGAAGAAACGTAGGGAACGGGCATGATGAGGTGCTCGTCGATCGAGCTGTGCGGCCGGTCGGCGGCGGAGGTTCCCCACGCCGTGTTCGGCCGCGGTCCCATCGTGAAGACGAGCTCGCCCCCCGCCATGATGTCGCCGTGATCGACGTACCCCTTCGTGTAGGGCCCGCCTCGGAGCGTCGCCGACTGTATGTGGCGGTTCGCCCTCGAAACCCGGTTCGCCCTCACGACGAAGCGCTTCCCTCCGCCGACGTCGATCGACGCCTCGCGGAAAACCGGAGAGCCGATGACATACGCCTCCTGCCCCGGCGTCACGGGATAGAATCCGAGAGCGCTCAGCACGTACCACGCCGACATCTGGCCGCAGTCCTCGTTGCCGCACAGGCCCGCGGGGCCCTCGCCGTAGAGCGTCTCCATGATCTCGCGCACCCGCTCCTCCGTCTTCCACCGCCTCCCGGCGTAGGCGTAGAGGTAGGCCACGTGGTGACTCGGCTCGTTCCCGTGGGCGTACTGCCCGATGAGCCCGGTGATGTCCGGCTGCTCGCGCCCCGTCGCCCGCGGGCTCGCCGCGAAGAGGGAGTCGAGTTTCGCCTCGAACGCCCCGGGGCCTCCCATGAGCGCCATGAGCCCCTCGACGTCCTGCGGCACGTAGAAGCTGTACTGCCACGAGTTCGCCTCGGTGAAGTGGGCGTTCACCTCGCTCGGATCGAAGGGCTCGGCGAAGGCTCCGTTCACGCGCGGCCGCATGAATCCGGTCGATGGATCGAACAGGTTCTTGTACTGCTGCGCGCGCTCGCTGTAGCGCGCGTAGTCCGCTTCCTCGCCGAGCGCCTTCGCCATGCGGGCGATGCACCAGTCGTCGTAGGCGTACTCGAGCGTCTTCGAGACCGACTCCCCCTCGCGATCCCCCGGTATGTATCCGAGCGCGCGATAGGAAGCGAGCCCGAGACGGTCGAGCTCGGCGCTGTGCTTCATCGCCTCGAAGGCGCGCTGGGCGTCGAAGCCGCGGATCCCCTTGATATAGGCGTCGGCGATGACGGGAACCGCGTGGTAGCCGATCATGCACATCGTCTCGTTCCCCGCGAGCTCCCAGACCGGCAGGGCGCCTCCCTGATCGCGCTGGACGAGAAACGTCCGGATGAAATCCGCCGTGCGTTCGGGCTCGAGGATCGTAAAGAGGGGATGCGCCGCGCGGTAGGTGTCCCAGAGGGAGAAGACGGTGTAGTTCGCGAAGTCCTTCGCCTCGTGTATCGCGAGGTCGCGGCCCCGGTACCGGCCGTCCGCGTCCATGAAGAGATTCGGCGCGAGGAGCGCGTGGTAAAGCGCCGTATAGAAGACGGTGCGCTGCGCCGCCGTGCCCCCCTTGACCCGGATCCGGCCGAGCGCCGCGTTCCACGAGGCGGCGGCCGAGGCCCGAACGGCGTCGAAATCCCACAGCGGCGCCTCGGAGTCGAGGTTCTTCCGCGCGCCGTCGATATCGACCGCCGAGATCCCGACCTTGACGAGCACCGCCTCCCCCGCGCCGGTCGCGAAGCGGACGAAGCATTTGAGGTTTTTCCCGAACGCCTCGTTGAGATCCGGCCGGACCGTGTCGTCTACCGCGATGCCGTATGAGGCGAACGGCTTCGAGAACCTCGCGACGAAATACACGTGCTGATCCGACGCCCACGCGCGGGACCGCCGGTATCCCTCGATCTCGGCGCTCCCCGCGATCTTGAGGTGCGACTCGATCGTCTCGTCGCGGTGTGCGAGATCCACGATCACGTTCGCGCTGTCGCTCGCCGGGAACCGGTAGCGGTGGAACGCGGTCCGGGCCGTGGCGGCGAGCTCGACGCCGACGCCGTTCTCGAGCCGCACGGCGTAGTAGCCCGGCGACGCCTCTTCCCGGGCGCGGTCGAACCGCGAGCGGTATCCCTCCTCGCCCGGCGCGGCGCCGTTCGAGAGCCGCACGGCGCCGACCGTCGGCATGAGGAGCACGTCGCCGTAATCGGAGCAGCCGGTGCCGCTGAGGTGCGTGTGGCTGAAGCCGTAGATGAAGCTGTCCGAGTAATGATATCCCGAGCAGCCGTCCCATCCGGAGAGCCTCGTGTCGGGGCTCGCCTGCACCATGCCGAAGGGGACCTGAGCGCCGGGAAAGGTGTGGCCGTGGCCTCCCGTCCCGATGAAGGGATCGACGTAGCCCGTCACGTCCGATCTCTTCCCGACGGAGCAGGCGCAGAGCGCCGCGGCGACAAGAAGCGGGATCGATCGTTCGAAGCGCATGCGATCATTCCTCCGTGCGATAGGTATCGACGAGGGAGGTCAACCGGATATACGGAAAGAGGTCCGCGATCCGCTCGTCGGTCATGAACGCGACCGACACGATCTCCCCCGGGACGACGTCGAAATAGTTGTCCGAAAAATATCCCCGAATCTCCCCGGCGTCGAGCCACAGGTTCTTGACGAGAACGTCCGCTTCGATATCGACGACGTGGACGCGGCCCCGCCGCCAACTGCAGTAGCGGAGGGTCCCCGCTTCGCCGCCGGCCCGGCCGGCGGCGGCGACCCGCGGCCGGTTCGTCTCGGCGGGACGCCGCGACATAATGACGGGCAAACGGCACGAAACGTACTCGACCGGCGGGAGATTGAGATCCCCGGGGAGCGCGAAGTAGAGGCTGTTGCGCGCGACGCGCCCCTCTCCGCTCACGAGCTCCGCGTCGAGGAATACCTCCCGCTCGTCTCTGCCGCCGAGAGCGCGATCGAGCGGCGCTTCGAAATACGCCGCGCTCGAGCGCGGCGGCACCACGGCGTCGACGCGCCGGGCCCAGACGAGATCCCCCGCGAAGTCCATGATCTCGATATCGAGCTCGGCGTCGATTCTCTCGTGGAGGTCCGAGACGATCCAGACCCGTATCGTCCCGTCCTCGACGACCGGCGACACGAGAACGGGGGCGTAGGCCCCGCGCGAGGCGTAATAGAGCGCCTTCGGAACGCCGTCATAGTCCACGGCCGACCAGGAGACGGCCGGCCAGCAGTCGTTCAGCTGCCAGAAGAGGCTTCCCATGCAGTACGGCATCGCCCGCCGCCCGGCCTCGATGCCCGTCCTCACGCCCTCCGCCTGAAGAAGCTGACTCACGTACGTGAAACCCCTGAAGTCCGCGGGGGCGCGGTAGCGTTCGTCCATGTACGCTCGGATGATCTCGTTTCCCCTCGGATGCTTCTGATGCGCGAGCACCGCCTCCGAATCCATATGCAGGTCGCGCGGACCGATGAACCGCTCCACCGACGGAAACGCGGGGAACGATTGAAAGCCGAACTCGCTCATGAAGCGCGGCACCTTGTCCCGGTACGTCTCGAACGGCTCACCGTCGTGCCAGACCCCCCAGTAGTGGCAGTCCCCCTCGGCGAGGCTTCGCGGATCGGCCCGGCCGAACCGAGGGGAGGACGGCACGTACGGCCGTCCCGGATCGTGCTCCGCGACGACCGCGGGAAGAAGCTCGTGAAAGAGCTTCTCGTAGTCGCGCCGGATGCGCGCCGAATCGGCGGGGCCTATGCCGTGCTGCCTCTGCCACCCCCAGTTGCGCCACCCCTCGTCGCTCTCGTTGTTGCCGCACCAGAGGGCGACGCACGGATGGCCGCGGAGCCGCTTCACGTTGTCGGCCGCCTCGCGCTCGACGCTCCGGAGAAACGGCCGGTCCCCCGGATACATGGCGCATGCGAACATGAAATCCTGCCACACGAGGATGCCGTATTCGTCGCAGAGATCGTAGAACGCGTCGTCCTCGTACACACCCCCGCCCCAGACGCGGAGCATGTTCATGCGGGCCTCGGCCGCGCTCGCGACGAGATACTCGTACCGCTCGCGGGAGGCCCTGCCGTGGAAGCTGTCGAGCGGCACCCAGTTCGCCCCTTTCATGTAGAGAGGAACGCCGTTGAGCTTGAAATAGAAGCTCCGCCCCGCCGCATCCGGCTCCTCGACGAGCTCGACGGTGCGAAGACCCACGCGGGCGTCCGCGCGGTCGATCCCGATCCCTTTTCCGCGAACCTCTCCGCGAACGCGGTAGAGGCGCTGCCGCCCCAGCCCGTTCGTCCACCAGAGCTCGGGGGAGGCGATCGAGAACTCGATCCTCCGTGTGTTGAGTCCGGGCTCGAGGCGGGTCTCGACGGCCGCCGCGGGGGAACCGTCGACGGCGACGAAAAGGGAGACGCTCGTCGTATCGTCCGCCTCGATCTCGAACTCGGCGGCGAGCGCGGCGCGCTCGTCCGTCAGGGATTCCTGCGCCACGGCGAACCCGGCGATGCGCGCACCCTCCCACGCCAGCAGGTACACGGGACGCCAGATCCCGCACGTCGGAAACCGCGGGCTCCAGTCCCAGCCGTAGTGGTAGGCGGCTTTCCGCGTGAGAACCCGGGGGCCGCCCGGAAGCTCGCAGGGCAGTTCCTCCCATCGCTTCGCGACGGCCCGCACGGGAGACCGGAACCTGACGACGAGCTCGTTCCGTCCTTCCCGCAGGACCCCCGCGCAGGGAACGGACCATCCGCGGAACATGTTGTCGGCCTCGAGGAGAAGCGAGTCGTTGAGGTACACCGCGGCGTACGTGTCGAGCCCTTCGAACACGAGATCGACGCGCCCGCCCGAGAGCCGGCCGGAGCCGATTCGGAAGATTTTTCGATATTCCCAGTCTTCGTTCTCAAGAGGGCGAAGCTCCTCCTCGGTCGCGCCGAAGAAGGGATCGCGCACGAGCCCGTTCGCGTAAAGATCCGCGTGAACGCATCCCGGCACGGCGGCCGCGCGCCACTCGGCCGTTCCGGCGCGGCGGAACTCCCATCCGCCCCCGAGGTCGATCCGCGTGCCGCCGTCAGTCACGTAGCATGATATCGAAAGGATACCGCATGCGAGCGGGAACACGAGCGCCCAGCGTTTCATCGCCGCCTCCCGGGAACGCCTGCCGTTCGAGAGAATACGCCGAGGCGAGTATAGCACCGGCGCGCAGCGAACGCCACACGGAGGGGCGGTTCGCCCGCAACGGGCGAGGCCGCCGGCCGCGCCGGGGCGCCGGAAAAACAGGGCGATGGGAAAATACCCTTGACGGGCCGGCGCGTACGCCTTATATTGGAATAAAGGTACTGATATGCTTGATATTCCCCGCGCCGCTCGGCGGGCTGGGCGCGAACGGAGACGAAATCTCTCCGAACGGAGGTGGCGGGTTGGAACGCCGGATCATCCGGATCGACGAGGAGCGGTGCACCGGGTGCGCCCTCTGCATACCGAACTGTCCCGAGGGCGCGATCCAGATAATCGAAGGCAAGGCGCGCCTCGTCGGCGACCTGCTCTGCGACGGTCTCGGCGCCTGCATCGGGCACTGTCCCGAGGGCGCGATAATGATCGAAACGCGGGAGGCGGAACCGTATGACGAAAAAAAGGTCGTGGCGGGGATCGTTCGGCATGGTCCCGCCGTCGTTCGTGCGCACCTGGAACACCTCAGGAGCCACGGCCAGCGCGAATACCTCGGCGAGGCCCTGGCGTACCTCGCCGAGAGCGGCGTCCCGATACCGGCGGGATTCACGGATTCGCAGCGTCCGGCAGGTCACCCCCTCCGCGCTGCACAGTCAGGCGGCTGCCCGGGTTCACGCATCATGAACTTCAACGGCGCAGCCGCCTGCACTGATTCTCCCGGGCCGGAGGCTCGCCCCTCCAGACTCGGCCAGTGGCCCGTGCAGCTCGAGCTCGTGCCTCCCGAGGCGCCGTTCCTCGACGGAGCGGACGTCCTCGTCGCCGCCGACTGCGTGCCGTTCGCGTACGCCGGATTCCACGAGCGTCTTCTGCGGGGAAAGGTGT
The DNA here is from genome assembly GCA_002403075.1 of bacterium UBP1_UBA4783. Lineage (GTDB taxonomy): Bacteria > Krumholzibacteriota > Krumholzibacteriia > Krumholzibacteriales > Krumholzibacteriaceae > SSS58A. Next base: position 36,516 of record DHHB01000043.1, read on the forward strand.
GCCTCGTGGGCTGCCCGAAGCTCGACGACGCGGAGCGTTACCTCGAAAAGCTCGCCGCGATGTTCGCGCGCAACGACGTCCGCTCGGTCACGACGGCCTACATGGAGGTTCCCTGCTGCTTCGGGATGGTGAAGCTCGTCGAGGAGGCGATCGCGCGCTCGGGCAAGCGAATTCCGCTCGAGACGCGGAAGCTCGGCGTGAAGGGCGAGCCTATGGGCTGGTCATGACGGCCGCGCACTGCGTAGCGCGTCGCCGAATCCGGCCGCCGTACGGCGCTCCCAAGCCGGCGGCGCCTGAATCGCCGGCCTTTACCGCTTGAGGTCCCACCACCCGTACCAGCCGAGGTACAGGGCGAGCTTGTTGTCGTTGCGATCGGATTCGAGGTAGCGGTCCCAGATGTACTCGACGCCGGCCGTGGCCGAGAGCCCCTTCGACGAGTAGAGATCGAGCGAGAGCCCGAGAGCCGGGCCGAGGGTGTTGTTCCAATCGTACCCTTCCAGATCCCAGCGGTAGCGGAGCGCGACGTACGTGTTGAGCGTCGCGTGGCGCCATTCGACCCAGTCCACCCCCTGCTTGACCCAGCCCTGCAGGATGAGGTTGTTCGGCAGCTCCTCCGGGAACTCCTGACGGAGGTCCCCCCATGTCGCCCCGCGGAATCCGACGATCGCCTGCGCGCCCGGAGCGAGCAGCGCGACGAGAGCCGCGGCGGCCGCCGCCGCGAGTATGGATTTCCTTTTCATCCGTTATCTCCTTCCATAGATCGTTGCGTCGGTGAATCCCCATGAGTGCTCGATCGTGAAGTTCCTCACGAGCGCGAAATCCCGGTCGATGTACTCCTGCCACTGCTCGCACGGCGTGATCTTGCCGTAGAAGAGATCCTCGCAGACGACGAAATCGACGTGCTCGACGAAGGCGGGCTCGGGGTAATCCGCGGCGTCGACGTCGCGCAGGTTGATCCATTTCGCCCGGGGGAAACGGTCCGCGAGCGTGTACTCGTAGATGACGCCGTCCCAGCCGTTCATCGCGACGACCATCCCGTCGAAGCCGTTCTCGTCGAAGAATTCGATGATCGGCGTCACGTCGGGATACTGCCGCTCGAGCCACTTGAGGTTGAAGACGCCGTACGCCCAGTAGATCGTCACGATCGCCGCCGCGAAGAACACCCGGACCGCCCGGCTCCGCGTCCCGGACGAGAAAATCCTCGCCATGTGATCGACGCCGATCGCGGCGGCGGGCACGAGGAAAATGAGGGCGAATATCATGTTCTTGTTCACCGACTGCTCGGCGCGCGTGACGAGATGGAGCAGAATGATCGGAGAACCGAGCGCGATGAGCATCGCCGCCTTCTTGCCGTGCTTCTCGTGGAAGACGCCGAACACGGCGAGCAGCAGCACGAAGGCGATCCACCGGAACGCCCATTCGAAGATCGTCTTGAGCGGAACGGTGATCACCCGGTACGTCTCGATCTGCCCACGCACGATCACGCCCGGCGCGAATTGCTCGAACGCGACGTAGAGCGCGCCGAGCGCCGCGATCGGCAGGACGCAGTAGAGTATCGTGCGACGCCAGCCGTGCGAGAAGAGCACGTAGAGCCCGAGCGCCGGCATGAAGACGGGGAGCAGGTACTTCGTGGCCGCCGCGATGAACAGCGCGATCGATCCGAAGACGATCGCGAAGACCCGGTGCCGCTCGGACGCGACGCGCGTCGAGAGGACGAGCATACAGAAGGAGGCGCCGAGAAAGAACGCCGCAGTCATGTCGTACGTCGCGAGCTTCGAGAGGTAGAGCGTCTGCCCGGTGAAGATGAACAGCGCCGCAGCGAGGACCCCGAGCGCCTCGCCGAGGAGGAGCGTCGACGCCAGGTACACCGCCGCCGTGAGCCCGAGGCCGAAGACGAGGCTCACGATCCGGGCGCCGTGAATCCCCCCCGCTATGTCGCCGATCGCGGCGAGCGTCGGATGGATGCGGGGGCTCCCGGTCGCGAAGGGGCAGCCCGGGCACGGATCCCCGCGCAGGAGCTCGCGCCCCATCGTGATGTGGTACGCCTCGTCGATGAAGACGGAGTTGTAATCGAGATCGAACACGGTGACGAGGAGCCCGTACAGCAGCACGAGCAGGAACAGCGACCGTGGACGCATCATGACGTGTTTCATATCTTATCGCAGCGTCGAGAGGGCGGTCGCGACGGCGACGATCCGGTTGATCGCGTCGACCCCCGTGTTTTCGAATCTGACTCCCGCCACCCATTCGGGGTATTCATCGGATCCCCGCTCGACGACGCGGACGACGATCCCGCGCAGCGTCTCGGCGTCCTCGCGAAACGCGATCTCGACGGCGACGCGGTCGCCCGCGGCGAGCTGCTCGCGCGAGGCGAGCAGCATCCCCGTGTCCGACACGTTCCGGATCGCCCCGAGCGCGGGACGGCCCCCGTTGGCTGCGATCGAGGCGGGCAAGGGGGCCGGGAGGCGCGGCGCGCGCTCGCGGCGCTCGGGCTCCTTCGCGAGGCGCTTGTCGAGATAGGTCCGGTAGCGCGTGGAGTATTCGGCGAGGAACTTCGCGACGGAGGATTCGCGCAGGTAGCGCGAGAGCGTATCGAGCTCGCCCGTGACCCCCGTCACGGCAACCCCGAACCGCCCGACGACGTCGTTCCCGGCGGCCGCAGTCTTCGCGTGCTTGACGTGCCCCGTCGCCCGGACCGTGACGCGCGGCAGCTCGATCTCGAGGGAGAGATCCCGGTTTTTCGGGATCTCGCCGGCGGCGACGATCGAGAGCCCCGTCTCCGTCGCGTCCTCGGCCACGGCGCCGCGGCGGACGGGCTTTCCGCCGTCGTCCCAGCCCACGCGCACCGGCACCGAGTCGAAGAGCCTGAAATCCCCGCGACGCTGCTCGAATTTTGAGCGGGCGTACACGATGATGGCGAGCGCGAGGCCGCTGTTGAAAAGCGCCCAGAGGCTGTTGACGGCGATGATGAACTCGTCCGAGCGCCGTCCGGCGAGCAGCATCCAGAGCGCGAAGACGATCCCGAGCACGCTGCCGCCGGCGACCGCGATCTGCGGCGCGAGGAGCGCGTGCGGAGCCGACGGCTGCTCGCCCTTCGGCGTCACCTTGAACTGGCGCAAGCGCCGCGGCAGAAGGAGCGAGAAGAACGACTGCAGATAGGTGACGAATTTCCCCATGCTGAACTGCTCGAGCAGGAGATACCCCGCGTACCCGCGCCCCATCTCGTTGTAGGCGAAGAGGGCGAGCGCGTAGTACGGGACGAAGTGCATGAGGTACGTGATGTCGAGGGCCTGCATCGGAAGCACCCCCGTGAAGAGCACGATCGGCGGCGTCACGTAGAAGACGAGCTTCTGGAACCCCTCGATCGGGTAGATGAGGCTTCCGAGGTAGCACAGGCGCTGGGGGAAGGTGAGCCCGCGCACGAAGAGCGGGTTCGCCGTGAAGAACACCTGCCAGCCGCCGAGGCTCCACCGCCGCCGCTGGATGTGGAACGGATGGATCGTCTCGGCGGCGATGCCGTAGGCGAGCGGTTCGAGATGGTACGCCGACTTCCAGCCCTTCGCGTGGATCTTGACCGAGGTCAGCATGTCTTCGGTGATCGATCCCGTCGCGAACCCGCCGACGTCGTCGAGCGCCGCGCGCCTCATGATGGCGCAGCTTCCGACGAAGTAGGCGGCCTCCCACCGGTCGCGGCCCGGCTGGATGAGGTTGTAGAAAAGGCCCTGCTCGGTCCACACGTACTTCTTCTCGTGATCGGCGCGGTGCTGGAAGGAATCGATGTTGTAGAACTCCTGCGGCGCCTGCGCGAACGCGAGTTTCTCGTCGGCGAAGTAGCCGATGAGGCGGTCGATGAACCACGGAAGCGGCGCGTGATCGGCGTCGAAAATGGCTATGAACTCAGCCGTCGAGTGCGCGAGTCCGAAGTTGACGTTTCCCGCCTTCGCGTGCTCGTGCGTCTCGCGCGCGAGGTACACGCACCCGAGCTCCTCGCAGAGCTTCTTTACCGCGGGCCTGTTCCCGTCGTCGAGGACGAGGGTGCGGTGCGGATACCGGAGATCCCCGCAGGCGAGCAGCGTTTTGCGCAGCACGGCCTCAGGCTCGTTCTTCGTCGGGACGAGCACGTCGACGGTTCGGCCGGGAATCGCGGGAGGCGCCTCGCGGTAGCGGGGCCGCCAGACGGCGAAGAAGAAGAGGAACGTCGTGATCGCGCCGAAACATTCGGCGATCCAGAGGGACCACGAGAAGAAAAGCGCCTGCTGGTTGAACGTCGAGGTGACGCGCCAATAGAGATAGTAGAGCGTCACGATCGCGGACACGACCGCGACGACGCGGCGGAGATTTTCCCCTCTCGAGCGTTCCGTATGGTTCAAGCTTGTTCACCCGACGGCGGATTTCACCCTATTCGCCGCCAAAATCCTTTGAAATGAAAAGCATATCAATTTCCATGCCAGCCGGGTTCGCCGGCGGGCGGCATCCGATCGCCGCTCGCGGGCGCGGCGAAGGCGATTCGCTATTTCATGCGGTCGATGAGATCCTTCATCGACCCGAGCGGCCCGCCGACGCCGTAGAACTGCTCGTTGCCCGGGCCGAAGAGGATCGGCCGGAGCTTCCCGAGATCGGGCGCTCCCGAGGCGTTCACGATCGACTCGTCCGCGTGCACCGATACGATCTCGCCGATGAACATCGTATGGAGGCCGAGCTCGTAGGTGTGCAGCAGCCGGCATTCGACGACCAAGGGGAACTCCCCCACGTACGGAGCCGCCACACTGTCCGCGCGGACGGCCGTCAGCCCCGTCGCCGCGAACTTGTCCGTATCGCTACCGGAGACGCTTCCGAAATAGGCCGCCGCCGAAGCGTGGCTCTCGGACGGCACGCTCACCGTGAAAGCGCGGCTCCGCATGATATTTCCATGAGTGTAGGTGGCGGCCCTGAGCGAGACGGCGACACACGGGGGCCGCGAGCAGCAGATTCCCGCCCACGAGGCGGTCATGGCGTTCGGTTTTCCCTGCGCGTCGTACGAACCGATCACCCATACCGGGCACGGCGAGGCGAGCGTCTTCGCGCCGAGAGATATGCGGCGCCCTCCCCCCTCATCTCCTCCCGCCGCGGCGGCGCCGGGCGCCAAGGCCGAAAACAGCAGGCCCGCCGCGGCTAGAGCGGCGAGCGTCGAGATCGTAAGGCTTTTGCTTTTAAATAGATACACCGTGATCCTCCTTTGAGCCGAAACGCGAGCATTCATCGCCGTTGACTTCCTTGAATGGGTATGATACACTATTTTGTGGGAAGAGTGTTTTAAAAGCGGCTCGCCGCCGCACGGAGGGGAATCATGAAGAAAACGCTATTATACGTGCTGCTGTCGGCGTTCATCCTCGCGAGCGCGCCGGCGATCGCCGAGGATTGCATCGACGTCGAGCTCAACGCGCAGCCCATTGCGGGCGATCCGTACGATTATCTCCAGATCATATGGTCGGTAGTGAACTGCGGAACGGCCGACGCGCGGGTCCATTTCACCCTGACGCTGCAGCGCGGATTCGACTACCTCGCCTCGATCGATTTCTACGCGTATCTGCGCGCCGGCGTTCCTCTCGGCGGAACGATCAGGCTGCCGGTCATCTGCTGCATACCGGAGGGCATGTACACCCTCTGCATGAAGGCGGAGGTCGGCACGGCGCAGGATCAATCGTGCGCCGCGATCGTCGTGGACGAGGCGAACAACATCACCGCGTTCACGAAGATACTCGAGCCGATCGCCGTGGAGCCATCGACCTGGGGATCCATCAAGAACCTCTACCGTTGACGCGGTGCTGCAAGGCCGATCGTGGGGGAGGGCCGCACGAAGGCGCTCCCCCGCATCGTTTTCCGGCGGCCGCCGCGCATCCGATTGTGCAACGCCATATGCAAAAATGCGCTTCGCGGGGCCCCGCCCGGCGTCGCTGATAATTGCCTATCGCTGCCCGCCGTTCCCGGCGAACAAAATCGCATTTTATCCGGCAAGATTAATTTCCCCTCAAGAACCATCCCGCCCGCGGATGAATACTCCGTATCGACTTGAAATACAACGAGTTGTTCCTTGATGTCCGGCGCGCCGCGGCGTCCCTTCGGCGGCCGCCGAGCGGCCGATGCATCCGCCCGGCCCCGGTGGCCTGCGATTTGCATGAAGGAGGCGGGTGATTCGTTTGAAGAGCAAGGGGAAGAATATGAAAAAGGCCGGCTTCACGCTCACGGAACTCATGGTGACGATATCGATCATCGGACTTCTCGCCGTGCTCTCGATGCCCGGCTTCACGCGATTCCGCCAGAACTGGAAGCTCCGCGGGGAGGCCGATCAGTTCGCCGCGACGATCCGAGCGGCCCGCGCGGCGGCCGTCATGAAAAGCACGAACGCCGTTTTCGTGTTCAATCTCGATGAACGGACGTTCTTCTACTTCGAGGACAACAACCGAGACGGATCGCGCGACGCCGGCGAATACCGGAGCGCGACGTACAGTCTCGACCCTGCGATCAGGTTCGCCGCGCATACGCTGCCGGGGACGACGCTCACGTTCGGCGCGAAGGGGAACACCCCGAACAGCGGCTCGATCACCTTGCGCAACTCGTACAACAGCACCCGAAGGATCCGGATATACGGCGGGACGGGCAACGTCACCGTTAACTGACGGGAGTGAAATGAACACGCTGAAATCTCAAAAGGGCGTTGGACTCATCGAAATCGTCGTGGCGATGCTGGTGTTCGCGGTCGGGATCGTAGCGGCTCTGCGCACGCTGCCGGAAAGCAACACGGCCACGTCCCGCGCGCGCAACATCACGATCGCCACGAACCTCGCTCAGGAGCAGGTCGAGCGGCTCATGGGATCGCCGTTTACGTCCGCCGTTCTCGCGGCGGGCGCGCACACGGATCCCGGAAATCCGCTCGAGCGCCACTTCACGCGAAGCTGGAACGTCGTGGACAACTCGCCGCTCTCCGGAATGAAGCAGGTCGCCGTCACGGTGAGCTTCAACTCCGGAAGCGCCGACAGCTCCGTGACGTTGAGTACGCTCATAACCTCGAGGCGGTAATCCATTATGACGCGCACGAAACGCACACGTATGCGAAGGAGAACGGCCGGCTTCACGCTCGTCGAGATGGTGTTCAGCATGCTCGTGCTGGGCGTCGTCCTCATCGCGCTCGCCGGCATCTTTATCCTCTTTCAGAAAAGCTCCGCCACGACGACCGACTACGCCGAGGCGCAGCAGAACTCGCGCATCGCCGTCGATTTCATCACGGAGCTCCTGCGCCAGGCGGGATCCCAGACGGATTACTTCCGCGGCCAGCGCGCAATCGTTCACGCGGGTCCGTATCAGGTCGTCATCAACGCGGACATCGACAACGGCAGGACGATCGACGGACTCGGGCCGCTCACCGCGCTGCATCCGTCCTTCAATCCGAAAACGGTTCCGCCGACCGGAACGATCCTCTACTACGCCGCCTTGTACCAGTCGGCCGCCGAGACGATCGTCCTCACCCTCGACTCCAACGACGACGGCGTCATCAGCGGCGGAGACCGCGGAGACGATCCGGAGGAGACGGGGCTCAACAGGAACCTCTTCATGCTCCGGAAAGTCGTCTACGGATACAACGGAGCGGGACGCAACGAGATGCGCTCCTCGAACCTCGCGCTCGTGCGCGGACCCAACCTCTCGCCGACGTGGACCGTGCCGGAGCCCCTCTTTCAGTACTGGTACGATCACGACGACGACCCCGCGACGCCGGACCGGCTCTGGGGGGACGCCAACAACAACGGCGTCCTCGACACCGGCGAAATCGGCGCCGTGACCGAGGTGACGTCCGTCAACCTTCCGCGCATACGAAAGATCCGCACGACCGCTACCGCCGAGTCCAACCATTACAACAAGCGTTACGAAACGAACGGCGGGTTCCTCGCCGTTTCCATGAATTCCGAGGTCTACGTGCGCAACGCCACGCGCTCGAGCTCGAACATCTACGGACGCGTGTACCACGACGTGGATAGCGACGGCGTGCTCGACGTCGGGGAGACGGGCATCTACAACGTCGAGATTCGCGTCGCCGGCACGAGCCGCAGCACGCGGACCGATAACTTCGGCAACTTCTACCTATCGCTGCCGCCGGGCGACTACTCGATTCAGGAGATCGATCCCCCCGGCTACACGTCGACGACGGCGAACCTCGTCTCCATAACGCTCGCAGCCGGCCAGACGCAGGTGGTCTACTTCGGCGACCGTTCCAACCTGCCCGTCGGAACGATACGCGGGACGGTCTTCGAGGACCTCGACCAGAACGGCGTCAGAAACGGGGAAGAACGCGGCCTGCCGAGCGTGCTCATCTCCCTCGACAACGGCGCCGAGACGTACACGAACAACACGGGCTACTACTCGTTCGTCGTTCAGCAGGGCACCTATCAGGTCGTCGAAACCGATCCCATCGGCTACAGCTCGACCACGCCCAACGCGGCGAGCGCGACCATTGCGAACGAGGGCGATAGCATAACGGTCAATTTCGGAGATTACGGCGGGCCCGTCTACGGAACGCTCCACGGCTACGTTTATCTCGACACTAACGAGGACGGCTCCCGCGGAAGCGGCGAGGAAGGGCTGCCGAACGTCGTCGTCCGGGTCTCCACCGGGGACAGCACCATGACGAACGCCAAGGGGTACTTCAAATTCACCCTTGCCCCGGGCACCTACTCCCTCATGGAAACGGATCCCGCGGGGTACACTTCGACGACGGTCAACACGTACACGAACATTCTTATCGCCCCCGACACCTTCGTCGTTCGCTACTTCGGAGATATTCTTCAAACGAAAACCGACTTCGTCGAGATCCACATCTCGAACACCGACCGCGTGTTATCGGTGGCCACGGGGGATCTCAAGGAAGATACGAAGAGAGATCAGGATATCGTCCTCGGCACGGCGCTCGTGACGGGCCTCGGAAACATGCTCGTCTTTCACAACGAATGGGAGACCTCCACGACGCCGATCACCGAGCTCTTCAAGTCCAACCCGACGTACCGGCGCGACGCGGGGCAGAACATCAACGCGATGAGCCGCGGGGATCTGTCGGGCGATACTGTGCCGGACATCCTCACCGGTCTCGACTGTAACGCGAGCCCGAACATCCAGATATGGTTCACGGGCGGCGCGGGCGTGCTGAGCACGAGCCCGGACGCGACCTTCATCACCGGCGGCGCCAACGTCGTCATGGACAGCAAGCTCGCCGACCTCGACGGCGACGGCGACATGGATCTCGTCGTCGGCCTCAGATCGCCGCTCGGCATCTACAGCGGCGGATTCCAGATTTTCCGGGGGGACGGCGGCGGCTCGTTCTCCTCGCACCAGTACGTCACGACGGCCGGTTCGACCGGAAGCATCAACCTCGGCGAAATCTGGGCGGTCGAGACGGGGGACGTGAACGGCGACGGATCCGAGGACATCGTCATCGGTTCGCACGGCAACGCGTTTGCCGGCCACGTTGACGTCTATCTCAACGACGGTTCGGGAACGGTCTCCTGGCACGCGCGCTATCGCGCACCGTACGCGGTGAACGACCTCAAGATCGTAGACATGATGGAGGACGACGCGGGAGATCCCGATATCGTCGCGGCCGTCGCCTCCGGACCGACCACGGGCGCCGTCCTGCTGTGGCTCAATGAGGCCGGCGTCTTCGGGCAGCCCGATACGACGGGATTCGCCTTCGGCGCCGAGGAAACGCCGCGGTGGCCCGACGATTGGGTCGACGCGCAGGGGGCGGCGCTGTGCCTCTCGATCCTCCATCTCAATCGAGACATCTTCCCCGACATCGCCTACGGCACGAGGAACTCCGTCCTCTACGAGGGAAACATATATGTGCTGGCCTCTTACGGCACGCTGCCCGACGGCGGACAGAAGATCAACCAGGCGTACTCGGGCGAGATCATCACGATGGATGTCGCCGATTTCAACAAGGACAACCGCCCCGACCTTGTCGTCGGGACGCGAACCTCGGCCACGCAAGGAAAGCTCGTCGCGTACTTCGGGCGGGATCTCTAGAAACCGGCAGCGGCGGATTTCGAAAGGGACGGTACAAAATGAAAACGGTCGAACTCAAGAGAGCGGGAAACGAGAACGGCAACGCCCTCGTCATCACGCTCATCATCCTCTTTTCGATCTCGGTGATCGGGGCGACGCTCGCCATGGTCAGCTCGCTCGATCTCAAGATCGCGGGAAACCAGCGGGCGACGGCGCGCGCGCTCCCCGTCGCCGAGGCGGGGCTCAGCGAGGCGATCCACCGGCTGTCGCTCCCGAACCCGACGAACGCGACCATAGCGGGGTGGACGGGCAACATCGCCATCAGCGACAGCGAGCCGTACAATCCGAATTGGATCGCGCGGATCTATCTCGCCCCTCCCGGTTCGGCTCCTGCCTCGGGCAGCGCGACCGTCTTCCATACAGGCACCCTCCAGAGCACGAGCCAGCCGTATCTCGAGTACTCCGCCGCGAACGGCACGGACGGGGTCCTCACGATCCGGCACAAATGGCGGGATCTCGACGGCGACAACGTGCGGGACGCGAACGAGATCGTGCGGTGGGATCCGCTCCAGATGCCGCCCGAGAACATGACGTCGGGGTTCCCCGTAGAGATCATCACGGTGCAGGGGAATCAGGGGGACGCCGTGCGGACGATCGAGGCTGAGGTCACGAAGCGCACGATCCTCGTCCGCACGCTGGGAGCGCTCTATTGCGACAAAGCGGTGCGGCTCACCGGTAACTGCGATTTCTGCGGCTACAACCACAGCATCAACACCCCGGTGGGCACCGTCCCGAACGCCTGCTACGCCCATCATCTCTCGAGCGGTCATCTGCCCGGCGTCGTGACGACGGGGGACAACGTGCAGGTGCAGGGAAGCGCGCACACCAGCGGCAGCCCCTCCCCTATCGACAACCAGGTGACGAACCCGTGGTACACCCTCGCCGAGGTTCTCGGCCTCGACCAGAGCGAGGTAACCAGACTGCTCGCGCAAGCCGACAACACGACGATCAAAAACCCGCTGAACGGCGTCACCTACATCAACGGGGACGCGAACGTCAACTCCAACTTCGTCGGCCAGGGGCTTCTCTACGTCACGGGAGACCTCAAGGGGGCCGGATCGTTCACGTACAAGGGATTGATTTACGTCGAAGGGGACGTCAAGCTCACCGGCACGCCGTGGATCCTCGGGAGCGTCATCGTGAAGGGAACTTCGGATTTCAATTTCAGCGCCGGAAACGCGGGCGTCCTCTACAGCAAGGACGCGCTGACGACGTACCTCAGCAGTTTCATGCCGTGCCTCGTGCTGTCCTGGCGCGAGATGTAGCGAAGATTCGCCCTCACGGGCGATGGATGGTACTGCGAAAGCACCACCCTGGCCCGGCCCCCTGATGGGGGCCGGGTTTATTATTTATCGGCGAACCGGGCCGGCGCAGAGACCCCATGCATCCGCCTCGCGCAAGGACCTCGGCGTGTTTACCGGTTGCGGCCGCCGCGCAACCTGTTGTATGGTATGCCGCATGAGCCGCCCATACCTCTACTTCGCGATCTCGGTGAGCGGCGCATCGGTGCTCGCGGTCGAAATACTGGGGACGAGGATCCTCGGCCCCCACTTCGGCGTGAGCCTCTATCTCTGGTCGGCGCTCATCACCGTCACGCTCGCCGCTCTCGCCTTGGGCTACGCTCTCGGCGGCCTATGGGCGGATCGCGGCGCGACGATGCGACGGTTGTGCCTCCTTCTCGCGGCGGGCGGCGCGTGGATCGTCGCCGTCCCGTGGCTCGGAGCGCCGGGCCTGCGGCTCGCGGAGCCGGCGGGGATGCGCGCCGCGATGCTCCTCTCGGCGTTCGTCCTTTTCTTCCCGCCGCTCATGTTGCTCGGCATGGCGACCCCTTACGCCGTGAAGCTGAGAGCGGTGTCCGTCGGGGAAGTCGGCCGCGCGGCGGGCGATCTCTACGCCGTATCCACGCTCGCGAGCGTCGCTGCCGCTCTCGCGACGGGTTTCTTTCTCATTCCAAACGTGGGCGTCCGGGGGCTCACGATCGCCGTCGGCGCTCTCCTCATCGCGACGGCCATTCCGGGCCTCGCGAGAGGCGGCGCGCCGCTTCCTCCGTCCGAACCTCCCGGCGCGGGCGGCGGTCCCTGGTCAAATGTGAGCGGATAGGATTTTCTCAGGGGCGCAGAGCGCGGATCTCGCCCGATTCCTGCACAACGACACCGTAACCCTCTATAACGCCGGGAATGAGCGCGTCGTGCTGAGGGGTCTTCTCTACCACGAGAACGAGAATGCACGGCGAGCCGTCGTCGAGAGCCCCCACGGCGACGCCCACGACGCCGGGAACGGCCATGAGCGCCGCGACGTGATCGTTCATGACGGCGATGACGTCTCTCATCGACATTCCTCCTTCGGGACGACGCCCGCCCCGGGGCCGCCGGGGCGGGCGTCCTGCGCTCGCGTCGAGCGGCGGGATCCGTGAGATTCCGGGCGCCCGCTCAGATGCCGACCATCGTCGCGCCGTGATAGGAGAGCACGGCGCCTATGGGATTGGCGATGGCGGACGACGTGCTGCCCGCGAAGAGGAGCCCCACCGCGCGCGGATAGGCGGCGGCGTCCTCGACGAGCAGCGAACCCGAATCGCCCCCGGCGAGGAAGGCGCTGCGTTTCTGGTATACCATGATCTGACCGGTGTAGGTTCGGGTAAAGGCGACACCGTTGCACTCGTCCTCGTAGCCGACGTTGACCGTCACGTTAATCGCGTTCACGTAGCTCCGGCTGAGACCCGTCGTACGGCCGCTCTTCTTGACGTCGAGACCGACGTACGCCTCGAGGATCTGCGACGAGAGAACGCCGATCTCGTAGATCGAGCCGTCCGTCCGAACCATGCCGGGGATGACCTGCGCGATGGCGCAGTCGACGTTGTTGTTCGCCGGGTAATAGCTCGAGAGACTCGAGAGATTGGCGACGAAATCGTCCGGTAGCTTCTGGCACTGGACGTCGATGAGGCCCGGCTGGTTGATCGGGTCGCCGATCGCCGACACGTCCGGATCGGTCGCGCTCGCGGCGAGATCGCCGCAGAAAACGTGCGAGTTGCTGAGGATGTACTGGAGTCCGCCCTTTTGGACAAGGGCGCCGAGCGTGCCGCTGCAGCAGTATCCGTTCGCGAGGTCGTTGGCGTTGCCTCCCGAGACGCCGAGCTCGATCGGGCGGGGCAGACGAGCGGTGTGCGGCGTCGGCTTGACCGGCTTGAAGGCCCTGATTTCGCCGGTGACGACCGTTGCGACCGGCACGCCGTCGAGGGTCCTCGGAACCCTCGCCGCTCCGGCCTCCGACTTGAGGAGCACGACGACGGCGGGCTTTCCGTCGGCGGTGAGTCCGGTTCCCGTGCCGACGACCTCGGGATCCTGCATCAGGCGGGGCGTGTGCAGGTTCTGCACCGCCATGACCGCTTGCGCCTGCGGACTCGCCGGGGCGAGCGTGATCCCCTGCCGATCCATCGAGGGCGAGGCCGGTGTCTCATCCTTGTTGGAGCAACCGACGAGACCCGCGAAGACCAGCGCGGCGACGGCGAGAACCGCGATGATACGCAAGGAAGGTTTCATGAGAACCTCCCGGGCTGGTGGGGGGGAATAGTGAATTTATGCGTATTATATTACCACATCCGCCGCCGGGCGACCGGACTTTTTGAACTCCGAATTTCGGGAGAATACGCGGCGGCGGCGAACGACCCAGATCGAGACCGTCCCCGCGGATATAAATCCGGGTTGCGCGGCCCGCCCGCGCCGTTGTATGGTCGCTCGCATGAAGCCGCCCCAAACGGCGCCCCGCTGGTACGTCATTCTCGCCGTCATCGCGAGCGGCGGCGGCGTTCTCGCCGTCGAGATAGCCGGAACGCGGCTCTTCGGTCCGTTCTACGGAGCGGGGCTCTATCTTTGGTCGGCGCTCATCGGCGTCACGCTCCTCGCGCTCAGCCTCGGGTACACCCTCGGCGGCCGCTGGGCCGACCGGGGGCCTCGGCTCGACCGGTTTTGCGGTCTTATCGGCGCCGCGGGGCTCTGGATCGCCGCGATGCCGTGGATCGCCCGGCCCGTTCTCGCCGCAACCGAGGGGCTCGGGCTTCGCGGAGCGGTTCTCGTCTCCTCCCTCGTTCTCTTCTTCCCCCCGCTCGCGCTGCTCGGCATGATGAGCCCCTACGCGGTCCGGCTGCAGACGGCGAGTCTCGGCGTCGTGGGAAGAACGGCCGGCGGGCTCTACGCGATCTCGACGCTCGCGAGCGTCGCGGCCGCTCTCGCCGTCGGATTCTTCTTGATTCCCGCGGCGGGTCCCCGTCGGCTCGTGTTTCTCATCGGCATGACGCTCGCCGGCGCGGCGGCGATCGGCGCCACGATCGATAGGCGGTCGAGGATCCCCGCCGTCGCGGCGCTCGCGGCCGTTCTCATCGCGTCATTCGCCGCGGCCCCCGTCGACCGGCCGGATCCCGAGTCCGGGCTTCTCGCGATCGCGAACAGCCCGTACGCCGAAATCCGCGTCGTCGAGATGGACGACCTGCGCCTCATGCTCATCGACGGAAGCGTGCACACCGAGGTAGACGCGGCCACGCTCGATTCGCGCTCGCCGTACGTCGAGGTGCTCGAGCTCGCGGGAGGATTCCGCAGGGAGCCGGGGAGCATGCTTCTCGTGGGGCTCGGCGGCGGCTCCCTCGCGAAGCGGTTCGCGGGACGGGGCTGGAGCGTCGACGCCGTAGAGATCGATCCCGAGGTCACGCGGATCGCGAGGAGCCATTTCGGGCTCGAGCCCGCTGAGGCGCGGGTCTTTCACATGGACGGCCGGGAGTATCTCAAAAGGTGCGAGAAGGTGTACGATCTCGTGATCCTCGACGCCTTCGGGAGCAGCTCGATCCCGTTCCACCTCGTCACCGTTGAGGCGTTCGGCGAGCTGCGCGCCCGGCTCGCTTCCGAAGGGGTCCTCGCCATGAACGTCATCGCGGTCGGATGGGACGACCCGCTCGTGCGCGCTCTCGCGGCCACCCTGCGCCTCGAATTCGCCCGGGTGCTCGTGCTGCCGATGGCGGAGCCCCCCGACCGGCTCGGCAATCTCATCATCCTCGCCTCGAACGGGCCGCTCGAGCTCGCCGAGGAACCGCCCGTGCCCATGGATCGTTTTACGGGCGATTACCACAGAGCGCACGCATGGGACAACCGCTTCGAGGTCGATCCCTCCGGCATACGGATCATCACCGACGACCGCAACCTAGTCGACCTCTGGGCGGACCGCATCAACCTCGCCACGAGGAAAGCGCTGCACGAATACTTCGGATCGCGCGAAATCGGCTGGTAACTCCCGGACACGCCCATCAAAAAGCCCGCCCCCGGAATCGTTTCCGGGAGCGGGCATCTCGAATCAAGAGAACAGCGGGCTCGATCGGGCTCTAGTATCCCACCATCGTGGCGCCGAAGAACGAGAGGACCTCGTTGATCGGGTTCGCGACGGCGATCGAGCTGCTGCCGGCGAACAGAAGACCGACGGCCTTCGGATTCGTCGTGACATCCTGAACCATGAGCGATCCGGAGTCGCCGCCGGCGAGGAACTTGCTCGCGAGATTCTTGACGAGGATCTGGCCCGTGAAGGTCTTCGTGAAGGCGGCGCCGCCCGCGCACTCGTTCTCGTACGCGATGCTCACGGTGCCGTTCAATCCGCTCACCGTGCTCCGCGTGAGACCGGTCGTGCGGCCGCTCTTTTTTACGGCCTGATTGACCGTCGCGGCGATCGTCGTCGAGGAAAGCGTTCCGATCTCGAGGATCGCGCCGTTATCGGCGACCATGCCGCTGATGATCGTGGCGCTCGAGCAGTCCACGTTGTTGTTCGGCAGGCTGCTCGTCTTGACGAGCGTCGCCACGTTCTGGGCGTTCGCCGCATTGCACGACACATCGATCAGGCCGGGCTGAATGATGTAATCGCCGGTCGTGGCCACCAGATTGTTGCCGCCCGCGACGATATCGGCCTCGAAGACGTGGTAGTTGCTGAGGATCCGCTTCTGGCCGCCGACCTGGATCAGCGAGCCGAGCGTTCCACCGCAGCAGTAGCCGTTCGCGAGAT